>CAIOHR010000194.1 GCA_903858115.1 uncultured Pirellula sp.
ACGGCCCGGGAGGCTTATCATGCCAATTACAATCCGAGGGCAGTGCGTGCGACGCATGGTAGTTGGTTTGGGTATGTCGATTCGATGGGTGGGCTCACCGCCGAGGATCGGGCGGCTTGGGAGCATCAGCGAGTGTTTTTAGATTCGATTGAGACCACGGCGATGACCAAGAGTTACAAGATGCTCGTATTGTTAGCGATGATGCAGAGTGAAGCGTTTGGGAGAGAGTCGTTGGGTGGTGGGAGTGGTAGCGGGGTTGTGGAGATAGAGATAGGAGAGATAGTGCAACTGGTTCGCAGGATGGCGGATCGCAGTTCGGTGTTGCGAGATGATTTGGGGGAGAGTCATTTAAAGAGTGACGTCAAGTTACGGAAGCATTTGGAGGACAATCCTATCAAGGCTTGGACCAATCCCGGGAGTGTACGGCGTAACGGCGAGGATGGAACTGGTAAGGTCTATTTCGATTATCGGGATGGTATTTTCCGTTGGATAGGGGGCGACCTCGGCCCACACCGCGCCCGCTTCGCGGAGTTGTTGCGGGAGTTGGTCGATTGGCGTTTAGCCGAGTATTTGTATCGGGGGAAGAAGCGAGATGGGTATGTGTGCCGGATCATAGCTGCGGGTGGTCGACCGATTATCAAGTTACCCAACAGGGCCCGTGCGACGAACATTCCAACCGATTTGATTTCGGTCGAGATCGACGAAAAGACATATGTAGCCAAATTTGCCAGGGAGTACATCAACAAGGTAGTAGAGACTCTGGATTCGATAGAGAACGTCTTAGGTGATATCCTGCGGGGCTGGTATGGGCCAACGGTAGGCCAACGCGGCACGCGGTTCGAAGTGGAGTTAGTCCAAGTGGGCGACGTTTGGCATATTCGCCAGATGTGACGAATCGACACCTTTGTGTTTCAGTCGTATAGTCTCGAGCCAACGGCGAGGCCGCTTTTCCCTTTCAGAAGGCGAGCTGTATTCCGATCAAAAGAAATCGATCAGGCTACCGGCTACGGATTTCCGATTGGTAAGGGGCATTGCGGTCCATTCGTCAGCTTGGTCGCGCGGGAGGGTATTTGGCGTTCCCAACGGATCATGATTGGGAAATGAATTGCATTTTTCTTTTTACTGTTGATCGGTGCAAAAGATCATCCAGTTACAAATTCGCTAAACTAGTGACTTCGTAAGTATCCCGATGAAGACCTCGAAAAGGCGAATTAAGGCCCGTGAAACCTGGACTGTACGACCACATCTTAACCAAGGCCATCGAAGCGAAAATCGCTCAGCTGGGTGATCCACGTTTAGCGACCATTACTCCGGTCGATCCGGAAGAGTCGCACATGGTGCTGGCTCAGTACTTGGAGCGTCTGATCGCATCGAGCTTGGCTCTTTATCGTGGATCAGATTCAGCTGACAGACAACAGCAACTTGTGGAACGTATTATCGAGACGATATCTGTCGCCCTGTCTGAAGAAAAGTCGATCGAGCTGAGTATCGCGACTCCACTTCAGCGACTCTTAGCGATACACAGAGCAAAGAATTCTGTAAGTTTGGATCGACCGGATAGTCCGCTTTCTCGATCCTCGCTTTTCACCGGCACTCGATTGGATGCAAGTCTGGGAAGCCAATTACGCAAGGAAATTGCCACTTGTGATCGGGTGGATATATTGTGTTCCTTCATTAAATGGAGTGGGTTACGAGTTCTCTTGGATAACCTTCAGGAGCTGGTGAATCGATCGTCGGGCGACGGCCCGGTGATTCGAGTGATTACCACGAGCTATATGGGAGCGACAGATCCCAAAGCGATCGAGGCGTTACGTCAACTTCCACGGACCGAGGTTCGGGTAAGTTACGATACGAAGCGCACGAGGCTTCATGCAAAAGCGTACATCTTCCATCGAAACACTGGGTTTGGCAGCGCGTACATCGGCTCTGCGAATCTTTCGAATGCGGCGTTGAGTGAGGGGCTTGAATGGACGACAAAAATAAGTCAGTACGAGTTAGCGTATCTCTGGGATAAGTTGATTGGAACATTCAATACCTATTGGCACGATGATGAGTTCCAAAGATACGACGAGCATTCGGAACGCCGGTTACGAGAGGCGATCAAGCGCGAGCGGCAAGTGTCATCGTCAGTGTCTCCAGCGATCAACTTTGATCTACGTCCTTTTCCGTTCCAAGAGGAGATTCTCGATATCCTTGCTGCCGAACGGGAAGTGCATAACAAGCATCGTCATCTAGTGGTTGCGGCGACCGGCACGGGGAAGACGATGATCGCCGCGTTCGATTACGCACGTTTTTCAAACAAAACTGGAAGGAGGCCACGGTTACTTTTCATTGCTCACCGCAAGGAAATACTTCATCAGGCCCTAGCGTCGTTCCGTTGTGTCATGAGAGATCAAAATTTCGGAGACTTGCTGGTCGACGGTTTTGAGCCAACACAGCGCGATCATTTGTTTTGTTCGATTCAGAGTTACAACTCACGGAATCTGATCGCAGAACCTTCGGATCAATTTGAATACATCGTAGTGGACGAGTTTCATCACGCTG
>CAIOHR010000195.1 GCA_903858115.1 uncultured Pirellula sp.
AAGGCTCCAAGCTCAGAAATTTGTGGATTACGTGGATCTTCAAACACGATTTCGACGCCATCTCGACGAAGCAGCACACGCATGTAATGGCAGACGCATTTCTGAAAAGCCTCATTCACCATGTACCCAGATGGCGTTGTGATGATAACAAGCTCGATGCCTTCTTTCTCATAGGCTGCATGACACTTATTCCAAATGTCGGCTTCTTTGACCTTGGAATCTGGCGAATTGGGATCACCTTTTCTGATTATAATCATTAACAGACATGAACCGTCAGCGTGAATAAACGGCAGAAATGTAAACCCCACGATGCTCCTTGATGATGCTGACGAGGTCATGGCAACACGTCCATGCCCGCTCAATTTCTCTGATGGTTTCACGCAAACAACAGACAAGCATCGCCCGCTTTTCTCGAATTCAGCGTTCAAGCGCTTCTCGTCGGTGTTTGATTTTTGCCCTGGAGTCATGATTTCGAATTCGACGAAGACGCGGATGATGTTTCCAAAATAACACGAGATCATGGGGGGAGAGCAGCCTTCAAAGCGCCAAGGAGTCGTTTGCTGAGCTTTTCGAACTGACCATTTGTGCTTCTTGCAAATTTTTCTGACTTGCCTCCTTGTCGGGAATCTGGAGTTGCTCGGCATTGCGATTTGCATAGACATAGCTTGACCCAAAATTTTCTTGACTGTTTCGAAAGATTCTGCAGTGGCAGCAGCATCGGGATCGTCGTCACCAGAATCAGTGTCGCTCGAATCATCCGCAGGACGTGCACGAGCCACCTTCTTTTTCAGTCGTTTTTTCGGACGCTGCATCTTCATCTCGACACGTTCGTCCAGAGCGTCGACGGTAACTTGCTTCTTCTTGATCAAGACGATGACACGCACAAGCAGTTGAACTGTTGAGAGCAAGACAGATTTGCAGCGAAGTTGTTGCGATTCCAAAACATCTCTAATAAATTCGACATCAAAATTATCAAGGTGAGAAGGTTTTCCTTTCGTATCATACAACTCTTGGCCATTTCCAATTTTGCCCTTTACCTCGCTGACATATCTGTTGCTGATTTTAATCTTCTTATCAAAATAAACCCCTGGCAGCAACCCATCATTCATCAAATTCACTGCCCGTGAGACTGTGCGGTGCTCCTTCGCGATGTTGCCCTCTCCCACCCACTTCAGAACTGCTTCCGCATGCCAAAATTTTGGAGCACTCACCACTTGAGATTCTTGCGCATTTTGTGACATGCTGGAGAACAGGAGATTTTTGTGCTCTTCCATCAACTCTAGCTCACGCCTCATTCTGTTGATTTCTCCCAAGCAATCGCCAAGAGCCCGACTCCGTGCCAAATCCGTGCGCGTGATGGGCATTGGAAGATGTGAGACGAATTTTGCAGAGTTTTTGAAACGTGTTTTGCATTCGCAAGCAATTTGCAAGCGCAGGCGAACTCCGCGGCAGGGAACGCACCTTGCCATCGCTCGCGGCACCGGCCACTGCATCCAAGGAGCTGCTGCTGTCAGTCTGTGGATTCGACTGACACTTGTTTGCCGCTCTTTTTCGGAGGCGGCCGCAGCCCAGTGACTTTCACTGAACGCACAGTGAGTCACAGCCCCGAAAACTCGAGTCACCAGCCACCCCTTTTTTCGCATTATTGGGTCGTTTTCGCATTTAGAACGGTTGACGGACTCCAGTTGACAGTCGTGTCACCAGCCACACCTGTCAAACCTGCGGTGGAGAAGGCCCCTAACGAAGGGTCGCGGTTGTGTGGCCACACCGCTCTTCCGCACTATTTATGCGCGCCCGCGCGCACGCGAACATTATGGCTTTCTACTACGAGTAAATCGAACTGAATCAACACCATCGATCACTTCTCGGACTAGCCCATCAGCTGCAACGAAGGGGGCAAAATCATGAAAGAAAAAGAGAGAAGCCGAGAGTTTTGTTCACACTCCCTAGGGCCCTCCCTCCCCTACCGCTACCGATTCTGTCACAAAAATCACTGAAAATCAGAAATGTTGAAACAGAAGAGAACAGTCACGGTCACAGTCACATCACTGAACCGACGGGAAACTTGCCCCTGGTGCAGCTCGGGAACGTCCTGCTCGGGCGCGAAGAAAATCCAGGGGAGGCAAGTGCAGGGAGTATGCAGGGAGTTTATGATGAGCCACACAGTCACCGCTCCCCCCCCCCCCGTCCCTGCCGCCGTATATCGCCTCCAACGCCCAGCCCTAAACTCCTGCGCATGCCTGCCTGTGCACACATCGTTGCCACCTGCATTCCACTTCCCCCAGATTTTCAGTAGGTCAAGGCGAAGGGCACCTTTCGATAGGGCTCATGAGGTGAACCGCCCCACACTTTCAGGCATCTAATGGCTCGCAAGAGCGCACGCGTTGTTGTCGCAAGTTGATGATACATAGAAGCTCTTCTACTGACATTTACACAAACATACATACACCAAATTCCATCCGCAGCGATAGCGCTGCTATAACACACACTCACCCTTCCGGTCAACAAGTCACATGAAGCTCGGCAATCGTTCTTCGCTCTTGCCAGC
>CAIOHR010000196.1 GCA_903858115.1 uncultured Pirellula sp.
ATGGCGTCGCAAGCATTGGTTATTGGGTTGCTCCATGGGGAAGGAAATCTGGCGCTGCATCTACTGCATTACGAATCATCCCTACCCTTGCGCGAAGAATCGGCAAGGCGCACACACTGCACGCGACCATTGCCGAAACAAACACTGTTTCGCGACGAACGGCGGAACGTGCTGGCCTCACGTTGATCGGCAACGCTTCCGATTCTTGTCCAGACGGTTCATCTTCAACTCAAGGCCTCATCTACCAGTTACAGATTTGAGCTTTACTTGACCACCTGGAAGCAAGATGTCGTTGAAGCCACGAAAAAGGCTTTTCGCAATAGGGGGAACCAGGAAAAGGCTGCTGGTGCTTTCGCCTACATGAAAGAGATCGCACCATTTATAGGAATCACTGCACCAGACCGTCGACGACTCACTAAGGAAGCTTGGAAAAGCCTTCGAGCCCCCACTAGCGACGAACTCGGCAAGGCGGCACTTGCTTTGATGCAGCTACCTGAACGGGAGTACCACTATGCGGCATACGACTTGATTGAAACATGGATAGATACAACAGATGATTATTTCCTGGCCGAGCATGTCGAAAGACTGCTGATTACAACTCCATGGTGGGACACGGTGGACGGTTTAGTGAATGCTGCTGTGAGTCCACTGTGCTATCGGTACGACGCAACGGAAATCATCGATGATTGGTCAAATTCAGGAAATACATGGCTCATTCGTGCCGCAATTGGACACCAACGGGGTTGGAAGCGAGACACCGATATTGAGCGAGTTTTTGAGATTTGTGACCAGCATTGGTCTAATCAAGAATTCTTCATTGCCAAGGCAATCGGTTGGGCGCTGCGCGATATCACTCGAATAGACAAGCGATCGGTACAGCGTTTTCTAAAGCAACACCCCATCAAAAACACTGTTGCAATACGTGAGGCTCAGCGAGGTATCGCCGCAGCATCAAAATAGTTTGCGATACAGGGGCGATGACCTTTTTGTCGGAAAGTGAATTAGATTTTGCCTGTTCCCACATCGTTATTTACGAGGAAGGCAAATCATGAAATGTCCGACCTGCTCCACCACGCTAGTTATGGCAGATCGTCAAGGAATCGAGATTGATTACTGCCCAGATTGCCGAGGCGTATGGCTTGACCGTGGCGAATTGGACAAGATAATCGAACGAGCAGGTAATGATGTACCCCCTTCAAGCGGAAATTCATCCCCTCGCCCAATGCGTCGCGATGACAGTGACGAAATCGAGCGATCCAAATCAATGCAGTACGCAAAGAAAAAGAAGAAGACAGGAATTCTTGGCGACATCTTTGACTTCTAGAATCTGACCGATATGACACCGATTGCTCGCCCACTTGCGATAACGGTCGACTGCCACGACCCTCGTTTATTGGTCTCGTTTTGGCAACAACTAGTTGGCGGGAATCTCATAGCTGAATCACCCGATGATTACCTGATGCTTGAAGACATTCCGACCATTGGAATGATGGGATTTCAGAAAGTTCCGGAAGCGAAACAAGTAAAGAATCGAGTACATCTTGACTTGGATGTACCCAACATCGAAGAAGCAGTCATATCAAGTACCCGAATCGGTGCAACGAGACATGGCACCATCCATGAGGAGCCATCAAACTTTTTTCAAGTAATGAGTGACCCAGAGGGAAACGAGTTCTGTTTTATCCTGCTGAAGTAGGTCGAATAAGCTCTGATCAAATCGCTAGTTGTTTTGGACCTGCAACAGTCATTCATTACTTATGATGCGACCGCCACCAGTCGATCGTTTCCGATAATGACTGGTCGAGCACAGTCGCGTGATCGCCAAATATTGATGAGTAATCGGAATGGTCAACAACAAAGTCTTCCTCAAATTCGTACAGCACCTCTGGTAGTTCGCGAGCAGCAGGAATAAAGAGTCCACCAATTTTCATCATTGCCAAGCCGAGAGTCTTGGACTGTGGTCGGACACCCGCAATTGCGGCCGCCATCTGGAGAAACTTTTTGTTGCTTACAGCTGGTGCGTTCGGTACGTGCCACGCACGACCGAGTGATCGCCCGTCAAGTGCTAACCGAACCAGTGCTTCTCCAAAGTCCTTCACGTATGTATAGGAATGAAGTGCGTCTGGGTTTCCCATGACTTCAGCTTTCTTACCTGCAATCAACGGTGGGAAGAAACGATCCCCTACTGCCGATCCCTCTGCGAAAGGTCCGAAGAAGTCTGACGAACGCCCCGCAGTCACCTTCAATCGTCCAGCTTTTGATTCAGATTCCAGTGCTCGCCACATGTCGGAACGTACTTTTCCTTTTCGTCCTGTCGCCACCAATGGAAGGGACTCAGACATTGGCACCTTGACTGGTCCGTATCCGTAGAGATTTTCGACAGCCACAAGTACTGCATCCGAACCACGCACTGCACGAACAATGCTGTCTTGCATCGCAGGAAACTCTTCTGGCCAACGGTGATACTCCGGCTGTGAGGCTTGATAGACGGCATCAGCACCTGCAACAACTTCTTTGAGACGATCAGTATCAAGAACACTTGCTGCAATTGAACGTGCCCCAGGTACTTCTGTTCCAGACCTGCTCACAACAGTGACGTCAATCTGACGTGATACGAGCGATTGCACAACTGCGCGGCCAACCGGACCAGCGCCAAGAACTACGTGATTTGACATGAATACCCCCTTCGGTTTGGCTCTCAGCACCTTGCAATAACGAGTGCAGTGCTCACATTACTTATGCACCCGATGTAAAGCAAGAGCAGTGCTCACATCTCTATGGAGTCCTCGTAGAATCTGCATATGACCGGCATCCGCGCCAAGGCTCGCCTCGAGACCACCTCGGAAATAAAGCGGCTTGCCCGGGATCAGATCGCAAGCAAGGGGGCGGCGAACCTCTCGCTTCGCGAGATCGCACGAGAGATGGGCGTAGCAAGCTCGGCCCTGTATCGATACTTCACAAGTCGCGACCAACTACTCACCGTTTTGATTATTGAGAGCTATGACGACATTGGTGGCATAGTCGAACATGCAGATGCAAAATGCTCACGCGATGATCTGGCCGGAAGATGGCGCGCAGCTGCACAGTCTCTACGCAACTGGGCTATCGAGAATCCATCGGACTATGGCTTGATCTTCGGAACGCCAGTCCCCGGATATGAGGCCCCAAGCGACACCATTGCTCCGGCACTTCGCTACACAAATGTTTTGTTAAACCTGCTCGCCGATGCTCAGGCTGCGGGTTGCAAGCCCCTCATCACAGTCCCCGCGACCAAGGGTGTGTCAAAGGAATACAAACAAGTACGAGCAAACTTGGCGATCAAATTGACAGACGAAATGCTCCTCGCTGGGCTCGCTGCATGGGCTGCGCTATTCGGTGCAATCAGCTTCGAATTGTTTGGTCATGTCGACACAGTGTTCACAGACCCCGAAGCACACTTCCGAGCACTCACCGAAATGCTCGGCAACCAGATGCTTGGAATGAAGTAACTAACGCTTCAAGTGGCAACGCGACGCGGACGTTTGACAAGTTCTCCTCCGCAGTTCGGACAGCGATGGTCCATTAGTTGTCCACAGTCCACACAAAAGGTGCACTCAAAACTACAAATCACAGCCTCGCCGGATTCCGTTAAGTGAGCAGAGCACTTCTCGCACACATCACGCATCTCTAACATTCGTTCATCCTTCCTGAGACCACATGGAGTCAATAAAGCGCTGGTCTTCATCAAAGAGCCAGCAATCGCGCAACTTCTCGTCTTGCACTCTGTACAACAGAACACGACGCACTCGTTTGGCAGGATCACCGAGATCTTCAACAGCAATCAACGCACCCATAGATTCGCCAACAAGAACATCTTCAACATCGATCAACTTGCGAGCAGTACGCGTGGAAGC
>CAIOHR010000197.1 GCA_903858115.1 uncultured Pirellula sp.
AAATACCACCGAGGGCCAATCCTCCTCAAGCAAGCTTGCTTCTGAGAGACAGGAATCGAGCGTGTCTAGGGTTTGCCGAAAAATCTTTTACCGGTCAATGCGGACACTCGCACGCCTTTTCGCCACCACCGCTTGCCGCATGCGCGTCGAAGGCCGCCATCTGCTCCCAGACCGCGGTGGAGCCATGTTGTTATCCACCCATCAATCCCTCATGGACCCAGTTTTGGTCGGCCTCTGCTGCAACCGTTTTGTCAACTATCTCGCCCGGCATACACTTTTCAAGAACCCACTTTTTTCACTACTCATCCGAGTCTTGGATGCGATTGAAATCGATCGAGAACGGGGTGGACTCGCTGGCCTCAAGGAAATGCTCAAACGGCTCAAGCGAGGTGAAGCTGTCCTCTTATTCCCGGAGGGAACGAGAACAAGCAATGGTCGTATTGGGGAAATCAAACCTGGATTTATTCCCATCGCTCGACGTTCGGGAGTTCCTTTAGTTCCTATCGCAGTGGTTGGTGCCTACGAATGCATGCCCAAAGGTTCCAAGTGGCTAATTCCACGCCCCATCGCCGTCGTCTTTGGAAAACCCATACTCGAAAATGAGTACAAAAAACTTTCGGACGAGGAGTTGTTAACTCTCCTAAGTAAGTCCCTGCATCAACTCTATGCACGTGGTTCTCAACTTACCGTGCTATCGAGCCGGTAATGCTCGGTTATCCGAAAGGCCTCACGGTCTGCGGTCATTCGTTGTAATCGTTACAAACGATCTCTTGAGCATTCTCCCCCCAAAATCACAAAAGTTCGGTTTATCAGGGTCATAGCCTGTGCAAAGTTCGACCTAACCTCTCTTGGATTCTGGAAATCCCCGTATACGGATACCTCGTTGGTATCCTCCAGAAATCCACAAGGAACTCAGCTTTGCTCGAGCTCACACCGACTCCCACTCCACCGCAGAAGAGTGCCTCTTGGGCTCTCGATATCGCACTTCCGATCGTCTTGGTCGGATTAGCGATCGCGTTTGGGCTTTGCGGAGTTTCGGGCCACCTCATTTATGGCCCTATCGAGCAACGAGCCCATAACATTTCCAAAGAGATCGGCAAGCGTTTTTCCCCAAAGCCGGATTTCGAAAACCTGCAAAGCTGGCTTCAAAATCCATCGGATCCATCGCTTCGATGGGTGGCCATCATTGATCCCTCTGATTCTCGAATCATCGCTGGCACACACCTGAATTGGGTCGGTTCCGTCATCGAAGAGGTACCGGAAAAATCATCAGCAAAACAACTGTTTGATGCCGTTGCCAATTACACCAAAGCGAAACCGTACTGCACGAGTGATGGCTTTTATTGCTATACAACTTCACTGGCTGCATCGAGCGATCCCAAAGCCTCCTACATCGTATCATCCTGCATCGATGTCCGATTAGAGCAGCAACTTTATCATCGAGTCATCATGCTGGGCGCGGCATGGATCTTGATTACAACTCTACTCACCATTGGTTTGATTTACTTACGACTTAATCGATTATTCCTGCGCCCAGGACATGAACTAGCAAACTCCATCAGGGACAACCGTGAATCCACGAACAGACGTTCAGGGCTACTCTCAGAACTTTTCGCTGCTTGGAACGCTCACCAAGCCAAAGTTGTCGAGCATCGAAGACTGGTTGAAAAACTGATCGCAACTCGTGATCAAATGGAATCGATCCAAAACGTTTTTGATCAACACTTCCTGATCTCACGAGTCGACCGTTACGGGTACTTTGAGGATGTCAACGATACCCTGTGTAGAACCATTGGTTACAGTCAATCGCAGTTACTTCGAAAACCCATCTCAAAGCTATTCTCGATCCCAAACAATCCCGAAGCCCTTGAGTCCCTTTTGCAGTTCAACAACCAACCTGGGGTCTGGCGAGGAGATATTCGGGTGATGACAGAAAATGGCTCATACCTTTGGATGGATACCGCGGTCAGCGTCATCACCGATGAAAAGACGAAACGGTTCAGCTTGCTTTTTATCCAAGCGGATATCACCGCCAGAAAACAAGCGGAAGAGGCAACCGAGACCACCCAGAACGAACTGAGACAAGCCAACGAATTAGCAAATGCACTCGCCAAAGAGTCGCAAGCTGCTAGCCAGGCTAAGTCTGAGTTTCTGGCCAATATGAGTCATGAGATTCGGACGCCGATGACTTCTATTCTCGGCTACTCGGAGTTGCTGACCTCAGAACTTGGAAGCGAGATTGGAATCGAGGTCCAGAAGGAACACTTGACGACCATCAAACGCCACGGTGAGCACCTCCTAGCCATCATCAATGACATCCTTGACTTATCCAAAATCGAAGCTGGAAAGATGCAGTTGGAAGTCATTTCCACATCGCCGATTTCGATTGTGAAGGATGCAATTTCACTGATGCATTTCAAGGCTCAAGAAAAAGGCTTATTGCTTGGATTCTGCAACGAAACCGAGATTCCAAACGCTATCCAGACCGACCCAGTCCGCTTACGTCAAATTGCTGTCAACTTGATCGGAAACGCCATCAAATTCACCGATCGAGGTGCGATCAAGGTTTCGCTTAGTTGCGACCCTATGCGAGAATTGCTGAGTTTGAAGGTAGAGGATACCGGGATCGGCATGACTCAAGAGCAAATCTCTAAGCTTTTCCATCCATTCACTCAGGCTGACACGAGTACGACACGTCGATTCGGAGGAACCGGACTGGGACTTCGAATCTGCCAACGGCTCGCCAATATGCTGGGTGGCGACGTCAAGGTAACCAGTCGCTGGGGTCGAGGAAGCACGTTTGTGGCCACGATCTCCACTGGTCGGCTTTACAAGGTCAAGTGGGAAGAATCCGGCAAGATCGATTTCCAAAATAATTCCGAACCGAGACAACGTGAGAATCTATTGTCGAGTGCTGCTTTGTCGAACGATCCAGACACTGACGCTCCGTCCTACGACATTGATTCCTTCGAAGCGAATGAGGCCTCGGAAACCGCGCTAGCACGAATCCCAGGTCTCGCTATCCCGAACCCACCTCCTCAAAGCATCGAGAAACCACTGGTCGGGGTGCGCATACTCCTCGCTGAAGATGGAACGGACAACGCCAAACTGATCCGCTTCTTCCTCGAAAAATCCGGAGCTCAAGTCCAAATTCACGACAATGGTCGAACCGCATTATGTTCCTTGACATCCGACGGGACGATTGACGGAGATTTGCTGCTCCCACCCGCTTTCGACTTGATCATTACCGACATGCAAATGCCGGAACTCGATGGCTATAAATTTGCAAGCTTGCTGCGTCAAAAGGGCTGGAATCGTCCAGTGATCGCTTTAACAGCACATGCCATGTCCGACGATCGACAAAAATGCTTGGACGCCGGTTGCGATGACTTTGCCACAAAGCCTATCGACCGGAAAATACTAACCGAAACATGCGTTCGCTGGGCTTCAAAATCCAAAGCCCTCAATCCCGCTCTCGCATTACCGATTACCACATTGACTCCGAACATGACTTCAAATGCGTGATAAACTCACGCAATGAAAAGCAGGTTGGTTTTTTCGGGTGATTACCGGTTTTCCGCCGCCGTGTACCAGCCAATTACTCGTCCGTCACTATCGCCGCTAAGCAACGTCGTGCCGTCCTTGGAGAACTCCGAAGCGGTGACTTTGGCACCAATATGTCCAGGCAATGAATAGAGTTCACGCGCCTTGGTGTCCCAATATCTAGTGGCAAACCATACACTCAGTGTTCCAGAGTCATCTCCGACCACGAAAACATTTCCCTTCGGTGAAACGGAAACTCTCTGGATCACCGACTGATTCGCCAATGAGAAATCAGATCGTAACAATCGCCGCCTAGCTCGATCAATACGACACCAATCAATCCTGCTCTCCCGCCCCTTCTCGTTTCGAATCAGCATCAATAAATCTAAATCGCCCATCTCTCCATCCGTAGATTCGGCAAACCACGTCGCGCTAAGATCTTGGGCAGTATCGCCCAACACACCCGGTTCCACTTCGAGTGGATTCCGAATCCAACCGCTGGCATCCGCCTCCACCATCTCCGCTCTACCGTGGTCAGATCCCAAAAGCCAACCCTCACCACTGGCGAGTGGAACAGCCCATCGAACATCGTCCACTTCCAACGCTAATTTCCATTCCAAATCATCTCGCTTGCTAACCAAACAGGCACTCGACCGATTCTCCTTATCAGTACCAATCAAACATATCGATTGCCGGTTATTTGATATCGCGATGAATCGGACCTGTTGGAACCGATGTCGGACAGGACTCCATGAATAACCTATTTCCGGATCAATAAACTCAGCGGCACATACACCCTGATTATCCATCCTCATTAGGACCATCTTCCCATCCTGGGAAACAACCGACTGTAGACATTGACCTCGCCCTAATCGTTCCCCTGCGAACTCTTCCTTTCCAAGTTGGGACGCCAACTCGATCGCTCCGCGCGAATCCATGAGAACAATCGCGCCGTCGGCGGATCTCTGCGCCTTTACTAGTCCACCCGTAGGCTTGGCTGATTCGAATTGCATAGCCTGCTCTTCGGCAGTCAGATAATGCCAGTCCCCTGTTTTTTCAATATGCGACACCACCGTAGGTTGTATGGAACCGTACTCCCAATTCAACACGGAAAGCTTGCTCTTGCGTTTACTCTCACTCGATCGCACTGCGAATCGAAGCGTATCTTCAGAATCGCTGGATTTCGATAATTCCATATCGACATAGCTCCAACGCAACTCCTGCTCAGCCACAGCGAGTTCGGGATATTCCAGACTCCAATCGAGTCCTCCAAATCCGTCTCCATCCCATAACAACCGCGCAACCCGACCGTGTTCAAAGAGTATGTAAAACCTTCGCCCATCCTTAGACCAGGCTGCTTGAACTGGCTGAAAGCGATTATTGATCGCAAGATCAAAATTTCGAAAACCTTCCCTATCCCACGAACTTGGATCCATGCGATCGATCACACGGACCGAACCGTATTCGTTAACCAACGCGTACAGATTACCCATGATGGGATGCGTTGATGCAATTACAGTTCCAAAGCGTGAATCTCCTACCCCTAATGTCCAATTCTCAGTTGAAATGCTCCAAGTGGATTTACCGTCACCGCAGATCAACTCCTTATCATCAGAGATAAACCCAAGCCTTACAGGGCCGGTTGAAGGTATTGGAAGCCGCGCGAGCATCCTACCGGTGGCAACGTCCCAGACACAGACCTCACATCGGTCTTGTACATTATCTAGATAGAAATTCGATTCCGATGATCGCCGTGCCGAGGTAGCAACCCAAGGATGTTTCGACGCACACGTAGCATCGACAACTTGCGAGTAGGGGGTATGCCCCAAGTAGTTCGTCGAAAATCCTCGACGCAGACCGCGAGCCTCCGAGCTTCCACCAAGAAGCAGTACGCCGTTTGCGTCAACGACACAGGGTACGCCACCAGGCCCAAATCCGGTACTCGAGACCGAGACGGGAGTTTTGAGCAGAGCGGTTCCTCTTCTTCGCTCCTGTTCAATCCTATCCCAATGAATGACAACACCCTGTCGATCAAATCCCGCGATTCGATCCCCACTATCCATGAAACAAAAACCTGCGACGTCTGATTGCAAACCGGACAAAAATCGATCGTAAACCAACCTATCTGTCTGCCGAAGTTGCCAAACGTGAATAATGGGATCGTCGCTTCTCGACAAAACAGTACCATCGGCATGGCAGAGCACTTGATTGACCGCGCTCTTATGACGTCGCTGTGAACGATGCGTCTCAATGATCGCATCGAAATCCTCAGCCATGAAAACGTCAACTTTCAAATTACCTAAAGCCTCATCGTTGCCCGACCACGTAAGGGGTAGTGGTAAAACCGATCCATCAGCACAACCCAGGAGCAGAGTCGCTCCGTTCGGTGACATACATGCAGTAGTAACATTGCTTTCAACCGATGGTGGTAGGGAGATGGATACAACAGTCCCACTATTCAGGCTCGCAACAAAGCATACGTTACCAGCGGCCGGCAATTGACTGAATCCAAAAACAAAGGCCCCAAACTTTCCTTCTAGAGGTTGCAAGACTTTCAGATCACCGCGTATCGGAACAACCACAGGCTCTGATAGCGTCTCTCCCTGCACTCGCCATTTCCACAATCCATTGTTGATCCCTCCTACAAGCCATGCACCATCGTTGCTGAAGGCAACCGAACTTAGTTTTCTTTTATCAACCCCGGGTGCGTTAGACCGCCCACCGGATTCCGTTGCGATCAACACCGTACTCCATGTCGATTCGCTTGTGGCCCCAGAAGCGAATACCATTTTCCCATCGGGTGACAAAGAAAAATGCTGCATCGGCCCATCGACGATCACTCCTGGCTCATCGCTCCAACGCAGATCGGTTTCACTTGGTCGTATAAAACGAATGCGCCCCTCACTATCTCCAATCATCAGACGCCCAGACATGCGATCGAACGCAATTCCAGTCAATTTAGAGTCCGACTGGAGTCGAGCAAGGTCTTCGTTGTTGTAATATCGAATCCGCTGTATCGCCCAATTATCCAACATCCTTGCCACTTGAGTTCGCTCTACCTCAACAGGACTACTTGAAGCAATCGACTTCGTATCGAGTCCATCCGTCGCGGGCCACCCCTTTGCGATCTTTCCAATATCTCGGATCATTGCACTACTACGTGCCGTCTCAAGCCCGATCGCCTGAGAGTTGGATAGTGTGACATTCGATTGGTAGGTTCCCAACAATGCGACTCGAGCGTTTCGACGAGCCTCTCTCTCATTTTCCTTAGCTTGCCTCTCAGCTTCTCTTGCGTTCCGTTCCTCAACTCGAGCCAATTCGAGCGCTTGTGCTTCCTTCTTTCTCGCCTCTTCCGTATCTTGAAGGGCCTTAACCGCCTTGCGTTCGGATGCCTGGGCCTGGGTCTTTGCTTCGGTTTCTTCCTCTTTAGCGGCCTTTTCCTTCGCGGCAGCTCGACTCGCAATCGCCGCTTGCATGCTGGCGTAATAGGTTGCAATCGAGAGCGAAACCGTTGCAAATAAAATCACCCCTGTCAGCAAGCGACGCGTGAAACGGAGACGCGATTCACGAAGAAGCAGCGTTTCCTTGCGAACCAATGCGAGTTCTCGATACGAAGCATGTTCTGAATTGCCTGGGTCTAAAACCTGCAAACAAAGATCAAAATCTCCACGGTCGAGCGCTGATTTTCCATAAGCTAGCTTCGCTTTTTCAAGCCCCAGAATGGCCGATTGATTCTCGGGCCAAAGTTCGATGGCTTCCTGCATCGAGAAACAGGATCTTGCAAACCCTTCGTAATCGTTTGTCTTCTCCGCTAGTTCTAATACTTCCTCGGCACGCCGCGTTAAAGAAATACTCTCGGAATGCCTTAACACCTCCCGAATCGCATCCTGGAACATCGTTACCGAATCGTACCTGCTTTCAACCTCAGTCGACAGAGCCTTGCGAGCGATGTCAAGCAACGGATCTTCAACATCGCTTGGAACGATCTGATTACTCATCGCTTGCAACAAGCATTCTCTGACATTTTTTCCCCCGTGAGGCGCATGTCCTGTGATGATCTCATAGAGAATTCCACCAAGAATATAGATATCGCTCCCTTTGCCAATCTTGGGGACGATATGACGTGCCATCTCTGGCGACATATACGCAGGCGTTCCACTCATGCTGAAGCTATTTTTGGCTGGCAACTGAATCGCCAATCCCCAATCCATGACGAGAACTTCGCCAAAGGCACCGATCATGACATTTTCAGGCTTCAAATCTCGGTGGATCACATTTCGCGAATGTGCAAAAGCAACTGCGTCGCACACTTTCATGAATATTTCAATATTCTCATCGCGGGACCTGTTGCCGATCGAGTCTTGCCATGGCTTCCCATCCACCATCTTCATCGAATAGAAGAGCGTCCCATCGTCTTGAGTTCCTATCTCATGGATCGGAACGATGTTTGGATGGTCCAGATCCCCTGTGATGCGAGCTTCATAATAGAACTTCTTCTTCGCATCAAAATTGACATCCACCCCAGACTTTATCGCCTTGATCGCGACCTTGCGATCCAGTGCCTTCTGAATCGCTGCGTACACAACACCCATCCCACCTTCACCTAGCTTTTTCACAATGGTGTAGTCGGGTGTTGATCCAATCGCTCGATCGTCACTTTGTGACAAAGAACGCCGACTGATCGTCTTTAAGATACTTTCTTCCGGCGATTCGACCTCGTGTTCGACTTGTGTCTTAGCACTTCTTCCACGTTCAACCGTAGGATTCGCAGGTGCCTTATCGTCCAATCCTATCGTCTTGTCTTTTGCGTTTAAATGAATGGTCGCAGTGATGGGAATCGCTCCGGAATCCATCGAAAATGCACCCGTTGCTAAGGTGGACCCAACTTGAGAATCGATGGTGGAAGTCATCGCATCCAGCTCAAAATCCCTCCTCCTATCCTTTGGAAGATCTAACGTCATCACGGTAACATCGGCAGTCCCTTTGCCTGAAGATGACTGAACGTCGTTGGGAGGTTCGAACGACACGTTGCTCCCCATATCGATGGTTCCGCTAACGTCCCCAAGCGTTTTTGAAGACTCTCCGACAATGTCCAAGGGTTCGGGTAAATCAATAGTAGCCGAACCCGAAAAAGCATCGAGGGTCTTTCCAAGATCGTTTCCACTTGACGGCTTTGAAAGTACCCCGCCACAATGCGGACAAGCTTGATCCGCCTGCATTGATTCGATATTTTTGTGACAGTGCGCGCATTGAATCATGGCTTGCCTTGTTCCTCAATCCCAGTATTTTTCGACCTATCCTCCTCTTCTGCAACACCGTCCTCCTTGGTAACGATCGGCAACTCTTCGTTTTTGGAATCGAAATCCCTCACGGAGAACACCTTGAGTACCCTTACACCCATGGATGGGTCCAACGTAATGATCGCATAGGCACCCGCCGGCTTGCTGGGATTATTTCGATAATCCTCCACCCATCGATCAATATCACTCGCTGATGGAATCATTACACCTTTCGTATCCTTTGTCTCGAGTTCGAGTTCACCGTTAAGCAAGTTTGTTCGTACACTCGGCAATTTGCTGGCTCGTCGCAAAATCTCCTGCATCTCAGCTGACTTTAACATGACCACTTGCACTTCACCGCGATCCGGAAGCTCAGTTGAGTCGGGTTGACCGTCTTGGTTCCTGTCATCGAACCCAACCCGAATCACAATTACTTCCACAGCGTTTTCAGTAACATTACGTATCTCCACATCTCCTGTGATACTTGGATACGTTGTCTCGATCACAGGAAGTGCTCGAACCGGTGCACTGAGAATCGTCGGTGTTACTACAATCTCGGTAGGCATCGGCAAACTCATTTTACGACCTGGAGCATAAACGTCATCCACGAAATCCGATTGTGGAGTCAAATCGACAAACCGCACCGACGCATCTTGCAAGCCTCCATTTTCGAACAAGAAAATCTCACTGGAACGACGGAATACAGCTGTGGTAGGTAGGGTCTGGAAAGAGGCTAAAAATGAATCACTGAATGGTACGGCTCGCTCTACTACGGCTGCGTCCGACGTTGCGATGTGAGCGGGAATAGTACCGTTCCACAGAGTGGAGGAATTTCCTGCCCGAAGCGAATCATAGAGTTCAGAATAGTTATCAAAAAGTTGCGATTTACCATCCGCATACTGAATCAAGATTTGAAATCCATACTCACCCTTTATTCCTACCTGGGTAGAAACACGCTGATGCACATTTTGCGTTCCACTATCCGCTGCAATATCGGCCGCATAGAGAATATCCCGAGTTGAAAGAAACCCTGTAGCGGGCCCTCGTCCACCATCAAACGCCAGTGCGGTTAGTTCAGGCTGTAGCACATGTCGCAGGGTGGAAGGATCTAAATTGGATGCAACAATTTCCACGGATGCCCCGGGATTCATCGATAGTTCGGCGCCGGAGATCAAGACGATTTTACCGGGCGATTGACCGAAGTAAACCTGGGAAACACCTCCAGAAATAGTAAGCGAATTACCTGGCAACGTCTCCAACAAAATATTTACTGTATCCCCAAACGCGTTTACATGGCCGATCTCCACCGATCCAGCGTTGCGGAAAAACACGCCATAATCACGCCCAATGGATTCTATGTATGAAGCGCGGGAATACAAATCCGATACAGTTTCACCACTGATGAGCCGATTCGATGCTGAGATGCCTGTAGGCAAATTGCTACCTAGTATTCCCAAGTACTTTTGGCCAACTCGATCTGCAACTTGATTCAATGAAAACAGCGAGTCCGGAATCAATTCACCGTTCCTCATTGCCGTGATGTCTACAGCCCCAATCTTCGTGCCCGAAAGATGCACGTACGATGCCGCATAGAACTCAGCGATTGGAGAATAAACGCCTTCCTGTCCGATTGCATCGTAAAACTGGGTGTTCGTAATACTTCCCATACTCCTAACGGATAGCGTTTCCGTGGCAAACACATCGACTAAGGTTGTACTTGTACTCTCATCGACCGAAATCTGTTTAGCAAATAGAGATAAGTCACCGAGAGAAACCCACCCACCGCCAAAACTGATCCGCCCTTGGTGGGCATAAGCTGTCACGTCCGCCAAGTGAACGGTTCCCCCGCGTCCTACATCAATCGATCCATTCGCGCTTTCAATCGATGTAACACCAATCACGCTCCAGGAATCCGCAATATGGTCTGCTAATCGAATATCTCCAAAGGCACCGATCCTCAAATCACCTTCAATATCGAATCGTAGAGACGAAGTGTCTTCGACGTCTCCAGTGCTTTGAACTGTCAGATCTTTGGCGTGTGAATTCACGACGTGCACATCCGGTGCAGGCAACACCGCTTCAACCAAACTGAGATCTCCATGATGCCTAATTTGAACATCTCCAACGGATCGGTTGGCGTCTGGCTGGCTAGAGACGCCTAAGCTCCCTGTTTCCAGTAGTCCAGCTCCACCTAAATGGATATCTCCACCTCCCCATGAGACGACAGATAGTGTTCCTGCAACCACGAGCGATTCCGTGACCCGATCGGATAGACGAATCGTCGATGCAGCCAAAACAGTCATATCGCTCGCAACATCCAATCGGATTCCGTGGGTAGTAACCGTTGCATGAGGGTTGGTGACGAAGGACCAGGATTCCATACCAGTTACTGCATGACATGCCCCAGATCTAGCATTCGCTAAGACATCCATCCCAGCAATCAGATCGACACTTCCAAACGCGTTTTGTAATTGTCGGCCAATTTCGATATCAGCCATTGGATTCCAAACCACGAGATCTATCACCCGGCCATTCAATGCCCCTAGAATAGG
>CAIOHR010000198.1 GCA_903858115.1 uncultured Pirellula sp.
CCTGATCTTGGCCCGCTGGGACCAACTCGACTTCAACGCTGCCGAGTGGCACATCCCAACGACTAAGACCGGCGTTCCGCACATCGTCTATTTGTCCGCCCAAGCCGTCGCACTATTCGAAGAGCTGAATCGCCTCGCGTGCGGTTCCGAATGGGTTTTGCCGTCACGCTCAACCTTGGCGAAGCCCATCGACCGCTCAACGCTAAACGTCGCCATCAAGGCGATGGACCACGACCTAGAATCCTTCGTCCTGCACGATTTCCGACGCACTGCGAGCACCCACTTGCACGAGTCAGGGTTCGCATCTGACGTGATCGAAGCGGCACTCGCGCACACCATCGGAGGTGTCCGCGGTGTTTACAACCGCGCGAAGTACGCTACGCAGCGGCGAGAAATGTTGCAGAAATGGGCCGATTCCCTCGATGTCTGGTCAATGGGAGCCAAAATTATTCCCGCTAGATTCGATAAAGTTCGAACTGGCATGAGGTAGGTCGCGCTTTCAGAAGACGACGACGGTCATCTTAGCTGGGGCACCCTAAAGGCTGCCTTGGTGCCATTCGATGGTGCGGTGCTCGCAGCGCAAATTGTTTAAGAAGGATCAGATGAAAGGCAGCGATTCCGATGAATCAAAGGAAGCGAAGCTTGGCGGGGGCGTTTGTCCTTTTTGCGGCGCTGGCGGATCTCATCCCTTCGATTGGGATTCTTGGTGGTGCGGACGCTGTAATCGGGAATATCCAACGAGCGCCTCCAAGTGTCGGTTTCTTGGGTGTTGGGAGTTTGCATATCATGAGGATTACTGCGCTCGACACATACCACGAGAGTCGGGGATGTCCGAGCTCACGTCCTACTCAGTGCTTGTGATGGATCTCTTCCATTTCATGGACAAGAAAGAGGAGGCGCTAGAAACCGGATTTCCAACCTGGGAAGCAGCACGTTGTTACGCCCGCGCAAGAACTTGGTCATCCGTCCAAGAGCATCGAAAAGAAGGTCTCAGCGCCGACGAAGTGAAACGACTATGGATGGCGTTCGGTGAGTCAGCGATAGTCATCGGTGGGCCTCACTATTCAGCGAAAGACGACATCGAATACTTCCTCGAGCATGAACCCAGCCCCGAGGAGACCGACTATTCAAAAATCGCCCGCATCGGAGACACGCAGCCCCCCTGTCCTGAAGCAGACCAACAGAACGCATTGCTTCAACCCGCGCTGCTATCCGTGAAGCCAACTCCACGGCCGGGGCCCAAACTTTCATCCATCCGAATTCAACCCGTCGGCGCTTGGGCACTTACCGGCTTAATTGTTCCGCCACAGGCGATCATGGCTGGACTCTGGGAGACCAATTGCGTCGACGGGGCTCGCTTCATTCCGACGTTTGGCATGGATCGGCAGCTGAGTTGGCACAAAGAGGCCTTTTAGCTGTGTATCCGGCTTTAGGGTGGTGGCGCCGGCGCCCACGACTAGGACGGCACGATAAGGTTGCGCGGTATTCGCTTTTAGTCTCAATTGAAGCGCCTGAATCAACGGTCGAC
>CAIOHR010000199.1 GCA_903858115.1 uncultured Pirellula sp.
ATATGAATCAACTGGGCGATGAGATGATTCTCACCCTCGCGAGACTCGATCGTCCCACGTGTCATCTGCGAAAACGTGACGAACGAACGTGGACCGGCCAGTGGCTCGAATATGAGCAGATGCCGATCGAACTTGTATTCCTCGAATCCTAATCAATGAGGCGGTTATTGTGTCGTTTTCTGCTTGTTATCAAGTATTCGGTCGGGATTTTTACATTGAGCCTGCAAGTGCGCAGTTTGCAAATGCGGTGTTTCATGACGAGTACCAAGTCAATGTCTTGCGGGGACACAACGTACGGACGATCGTCGACATCGGTGCCCATGTTGGGAGTTTCACCGTGATAGCCCATCACTATTGGCCCAATGCACGTATCGTTGCCGTGGAACCTCATCCCGAGAGTTTGGACCTCTTGGTGCGCAACACGAGCCACATTCCAAAGGACAGCCTTACTCTCATCAAAGCAGCGGTCACTAGGGAAAGCGGACGATGCATTCTCTCATCCCCAGTCTCTCACAGTCGTGTGGGCGAATATGTGCCGGCCGTATGGGAGAAACTGGAACCGCGGCACAGCGATTTCGGATTGCAAGTCGATTCGATCACCCCCGAAGACTTATGGAAAATTCTTAGCGATGTAAGCATCGATGAAGTGGATTTGCTCAAACTCGACTGTGAGGGGGCGGAGTACCTGATCGTCTCCGAGTTCTCAGCCTTGGGGCTGATGGACCGGGTCGGCTGGATACGCGGCGAATGGCACAGCCGCAAAGACAATCTGCTGCTAGCAAACTGCCTTGGACAGACACACGCGTTCCATATTGATCCGAATCAGCCTCACGAGGTCGGACTTTTTATTGCACATCGGCTTTGAATTGACCAAAGGTGTCCAACCCCAGTTGCAAACTCCTTTTCTCAAGGAGGATCCGATATGAGAAAGAAACCGAAAACGATTGATTTCGAGGGCGAAACTAGGGCTGAAATTGAATCCATCAAATCTAGGATTGGCCAGGAAGTGCCGCTCAGCCGTCGTTACACCCAAGGCTCGCGAGCTTTGTTGGTAAGTATCACTGGCGAAACAGCTACAATTCGGTTTCCTAACGGCGCAACCCTCAGCCACGTTCCCATTCGTGACCTTGTCGACGACAGTGGTTATTGGCGTTCCGAATGACAGCGATGAAAAGTTTTTCGTTAGCTGAGTACATCGCGGGATCCTATTCGATTTGATCCTATAGACCCTTTCCAAGAAAAAACAATTTCTTGCGAACCAATGCAGGAGAATAGCGTCTATATCTGCAGCACGCGACAAATGTGGTCGCGGAACAAGGAATCTGAAAAGTAATCAATCACTGAATACGAGATCATGACTTCAATACGGCCCAGTTACCTAAGGTCAACACTGACCGAACGATTTAATGGATCGAAGGGTTGTATCGTGTCGCAAAACGCGAATGCGCTCCCCTTACATCCACATCGGAGGTAACACTGAGTCTGACTCAATGGGCCTTACTAACGAAGCAAACGTTGGCGAACCCGGTGTTACCCCAAGTGACACCGGGTTTTTTCGTGCCTTTTTCCAACGTTTTACATGCAGATGGACTGGTAGCTGAGACGGTATAGCGCTGGCCTGAAGAGCCGGAGAGGAGGGTTCGAGCACCTCCCAGTCCACTTTAGAAGTTTGAATTGTGAAGTTGGAAGTTTGAATTTTCACACTTCGAACTTCACCCTTCAAACTTCATCAGGCTCGTTCAACTTCTGGTGAGGTTGCTGGTCTTTCAAGCCAGCTAGGTCGGGTTCGAATCCCACACGAGTCACTGACATAACTAATGGGCTTGTCCGTAGGAACGGGGCTTTGACTTGCAATCAAGGTGACAGGGTTCGATTCCTTGCTTGTCCACTGACGTAACAACTATCGGGCGTGAAGTGTAATGGCTGGCACAGGTCGTTTGGGGCGATCGAGAGCGGTTCGATTCCGACACACCCGACTTAATGAGATGGTAGTCGAGGGCTGGAGCCCCCGCGTTAGCCAATAGAAAAAAACCGGCGTCTGATAAGCGGATCGCGCTGAGTTCAATTCTCAGGGCTACCACTTAACAACAAAACTTAAAGGAGAACATGATGCAATTACTCAGTCGCTTGAAACGCATAGCCATAACCATTCATGAGGTTGTGGTGTAGCGGTAGCACAGCGGACTTTCCAGAGAAGCCTTACCGTCGCAAAGCGTGGGTTCGAATCCCACCGGCCTCACTTGTTCGGCGTGCAGCTCGATGGTCCGAGCAGCGTCCTTATAAGACGAAGGTCGAAGGTTCGATTCCTTCCTCGCCGACTCGGAAAACAAAGCACAAATGGGATTGTGGCAGACAAGGTAATGCACC
>CAIOHR010000200.1 GCA_903858115.1 uncultured Pirellula sp.
AGCGGCTTGCCTTGAGCATTCTTTCGCTTGGGGCAAAGCATGAGCCACCGACGGGCCACTTCGGCATTTCCCCAAGTCTCCACGACATCGGGCCGAGATCGAAGGATTTGATGGAAATGATTAGACATGACGGCTAGTGCAATGATGTCTATACCCATTTGGGCCGCTTGAAGTTTAATTTGTTCTTCGATCCATATTTTTCGGTGATCGAAGTTCTTTTTCGTGACGGGATCGTCTCCAAAGAGGAAGCACCTTCTGACTACACGAGCGCACAAATGTACGGTTGCCACCTCTGTAGGCTGGAAAACTTCTGCTCGCGCTAATCTAGCCATGATTCAAACTCCCGAGTAGGGACTAAACGCAATCAATTCAGATCCCAGAATTAGAAAATCCTAAATACCCTTCGTCAAGTCGCAAAACACACAAATGGTGTGTCCCTAAGATGTCTAAGATGCCCCTCAGTCACAATCCCTGAACCCGTATTGACCGTCGACTGGATCAGGCGATTGCGATGATCCCACTGGAACGATTTACTTCCCACCCCAATGGAAGTAATCATGCTGATGACATTGCCTTCGTTGTCATACTTGTACGTCTCACCCGGTGCAGCCGTGATCCGATTGTCATTGTCTGCCAAAACAGTGAAGCCAGTTCCCGCGCGGTTCCCATTGGCGTCATACTGATAACGTTCGCCGAGCCGAGTCGGGTGGCCAGGGGAATACGGCTGACCATCGTCCGCTATCGTTAATTGCGAACGTTGATCGTACGTGTAGTTGATAGTCCCGTCTAACGTCGAGGTGATCGAACGCAGCCTGGAGAGCGGGTCGTAGGTGTACGAATGCGTATTAAGATTGGTCGTCCCTTTTTTGTGGGCGATACTGCTCAGACGGTTCGCAAAGTCATAAGTAAAGTCGGTCGTTGCCACTGCGTTGGTCGTTCCCGTACTTTCGAATCGAGAAATCTTCGTCCGTTGCCCGAGTGCATTATGCTCCAAAGCGACGCGCTTTGGTAAAACTGCATTTCCACCCGGCTGGCTCGACTGCGTAACTTCCGGGTTTAGCTCGGTCGCTCCGGCGACTGACTCCGTCTTGATCTAGTTCCATGGGGCCAGCAAAGCTAGTTCTTCTTGGCCGGTTCGGTATCTTTAACGGCAGTTACGGATTTGAGCCAAGGTTCTGCTGCAAGAGTCCAATCGGTAACCGGTACGTTGTCCACATGTCGCATGCCATAGCCATGTCCACCTTTGCTGTAAATGTGCAACTCACAACGTCGATTGGCTTGCTTTAACGCTTTGGCCAAACTGATGCTGCTCTGAGGCGTTACCGGATCGTCCCATGTGTGGACGAGAAAGAACTCGGGAAGCTCGTTTTTTTGCGGATGTACTTTTGGGTCGAGTTCAGGTCGCAGATCGTCGTTCTTGTCGACGAGATAGGCTGGATAGATGAGCATGGCAAAGTCCGGCTTGCAATTCAACGCATCAATCTCGTCGCGCTTCTCATAGTGGTCTTGTTGAAATTGAAGCGTTGCTCTGGCCGCGACTTCTCCGCCAGCTGAGAAACCCATGATACCAACGCGATTCGGATCGATCCCCCACTGTGTCGCTTTCGATCGGACCAGTCGCATCGCACGCTGCGCATCCTGTAAAGCTGGTAAGCACTTGAATTCTGTATTCGTGCTCGGGACGCGATACTTAAGAACAATGGCGGTGATGTTCAGTTTGTTCAACCACTCAGCCAATTCGGTCCCTTCCAGGTCGTACGCCAGCAAGCGATGCCCACCTCCTGGGCAGATAACGACAGCAGGTTGATTGGTTGCTGGCACATTGGTAGCGGAAGGCGCGCGATAGACTACCAATTCGGGGCTAGAGATGTCTGATGTCAAATAGATGGGGCGACCTGCGATGGACTTTTTGCCACCTTCGGTAAACTCTTTTTCTTGCAGTTCCTTGGTGACACCAGGAGCAGCATCGGGCCAGACTTTGATCGTTTCAGGCCGCTGGGCAAAGGAAATGCTTGGTACGATGCAGAGAATGGAACACAAAAATGCTGCTAATCGACTGGAGCAGAGTGCTCGCGTTGGGAACTTCATCGAATTTTCTTTCATACACGATTGGCAAGTTGGGAAGGAAAAGGGATTATACACGCATTCTCGCGATTTTTGTTCCTTGGGTTTCATCATGCTTCACCACAGTTTCTTCCCTTTCCACAAACGCTCTAGAACTGCATGGATGATTGCATGGCTAGGGGCGGCAGGTTCTCTCTTTGCTTCATGGAATGAGGGGTTCTGCTGGGCTCAAGAGAAGAAAGTTACCGAAGAATCGACTACCATAGTTCCTCCGACTGGTCCGTTGGATACGATCGGACAATTGCAGGAGACTGCGATGACTTCGAAAACCGCGACCTGGGGGCATTGGGGAAATCGACCCAGCAGCTACACAGCCTGGACCAACCACTCCAATCGCCTGATACCTGCCTATGTTTATGGAGCTTCCTTCGACAAGTACATGAACGAAGGAAGTCTCTATCGAGATGCTTCCAAAATCGAATCGCTCTACGGCCGACTTCCTCCGAATACGGTCAATCCAAATGCGAATTACGCCGATCAAACCGAACTTTATCGATTGCAACGCGAAGCGATCGAACAAATGGGGAAGAAATACGTTTTCTTGGTCGTCTTCGACGGGATGGATTGGCAAACGACCCAGGCCGCTGCAATCTACAAAACGGGCAAAGTTTACACCGAAGGCGTCGGCTCCGGCTTGATCTTCCAAGACTATAAGAAAGCACCACTGAGTTACGGTTATGTCGTAACCTCTCCTTACGCAGATGAAACGGAAACGGATGTAGACGCTCAAGTGAACACCAAGCCACCTACAAAATTTGGTGGCTATGATGCACGATTGGGTGGAAACACACCCTGGGAGGTTGAAGCTGACATCGACTACCTCATCGGTCGATCCAAGATAACTCAACATTTCTATACGGACTCCTCATCGTCCGCCACTTCATTAACGGCGGGTGTTAAGTCGATCAATGGTGCTCTCAATCTCGATGGCAACATGAAGGAAGTAGAAACCATGGCGCAGTGGGCACAACGAACCAAAAAGTTTGCTGTCGGAGCAGTTACGAGCGTACCGATATCGCATGCGACTCCCGCCGCAGCCTATGCAGTGAATGTCAGCCGAGATGACTACCAAGACTTGACGAGGGACATGATCGGGTTACCCAGCATATCGCACAAATCTAATCCAAAGCCTGGTTTGGATGTTTTGATCGGTGGGGGTTTTGGAGAAATGGTCAAGGACGGAAAAGGGCAAGGTCAAAACTTTGTTGTTGGTAATCGCTATCTGGCCGAAGAGGACCAAAGGGCTGCGAGTGTTGAAGCTGGCGGAAAGTATGTTGTCGCGCAACGCACCGCAGGGCAATCCGGTGCTAAAGTGCTAGAGAGCCATGCAGTGCGAGCCGCGAAAGAAGGTCATCGTCTTCTCGGTTTCTTCGGTGCGAAGAACGGCCACTTGCCATTCCGAACTGCCAACGGCGATTACGTGACAGCCTTGGATGCAAAACAAACTCGTGAGATCTACAGCGAAGCAGACGTATTCGAAAATCCGACCTTAGCGGACATGACCAAGGCGGCGATCCAAGTGCTCGAGAAGAGAGCGGAGGGCTTTTGGTTGATGGTCGAGGCTGGCGACGTCGATTGGGCTAACCATTCGAACAATATTGATAATTCGATCGGTGCTGTGCTCAGTGGCGAGGATGCTGTCGCAAACATCTTTGGCTGGATCGAATCCAAAAACGCGTGGGATGATTCCTTGGTAATCATAACTGCAGACCACGGACATTTCTTTCATTTGCTCGATCCATCGGCTCTCGTCGTTGAAAAGTAGCACGCGAGGAATCTAGCACTTGCTACAATTTACCGTAGTGCGTTGACTGACACCGCCGACAAGAATAGCAGGCACGCTGCATCGCGCCGTCCGCTGGTGGACATTTCTGCCGGGATTCTATGTGGACGGCACATGGAATGTGCCTACTAGTTTTATTTTTATCGGCTGTGTCATACTCATCGCATAAACGGGGACAGGCAACTGAAGCCGGAACGATGCATAGGTTTTCGTAATCTCTAGAGAGGAGCTATTTCTCCATGTTGAGTAGATTTCTAAGCGTGTTGTCATTGTTGGCATGCCTGTTCTGTGTCGGATGTGGAAACACTTCGCACCCGGGCACGTGGAATCAGGCCGAGATCGAAGCCTATATGCTCAAGACCGAAAACCCAAAGATGTCCGAAGTGAGCATCAGTGCCGATCCTGCTGGCGGTTATACGGGAACCGGAAAGGCAGCAGACGGCGAGACGTTCAAGCTGACCATTAAACAAAATGCCGACCTCAAGCGACTTAGCTGGAACGCGAAGGGAGATCGAGGAACGGTCATCGATGACGCCAGCTATGAGTTTGTAAAGTAAGCGTGAGTGATTTTCGATTTGTAGCTGCGTATTGCGATCAAGATCTAATCTCAGCGAAAAAGTAAATATGCTCTTCGGCCCTGCTTGAAAACAAGTCCGCAGGGTGCGCTTGCTTTGCCCGTTATCTTCTCAATCTCAATACCATGCTCGACTTGTTCCACTCGATCCGTTCGCTGAGTTCTTGTAGCTCGGCATTTATTCCATTCGTAAGTTTCTACGGAACGTGGCTCCAATCCTCCAACGGAATACTATTGGTAACCAGTTTCTCGCTCGATTGCAACTTTAGGGTCGGTACAATCTTCGCTTAGGACGGACAACGGCAAATTCAGGTGCTGGCATTTGTGCGACAATTTGAGCTACGGACTCCAGGGAGACGCCCTGCCGGCGAGTTGCTATGCCCGACGGCATCCGGGCCAACTTTGTGCTCTTTCGAGTCAGCAAACAACGCCATGTTCGAGAACTAATCCGACGTGATCTCCCAGTCTTGCAGGAGCACTTTCCTCGTAAGCCGGCCGATGAACAGGCGTATGATCTGGTCCGGCCAACCAAAGTGGTAACGCAACAGTACGTGAGCGAGTGTCGAGCCGGCTTCCAAGGGCGTGCAAGCGATCAAGGCCACAAACCATTGTTTTCCGTTGATTGTGTAAGTCACCTTGACCAAATTCGGCATCACAGCCGCCGACCAACGTCGGTACCACGAACCGGGGGGCTGTAGCCTGAAGCCTGAAATGCAACGGGTTGAAGAGAACTGCTCTACGTTGGGAATTGCTATACGTACGATGAATCGCAGCATCATTTAAACGAGCATCCATGCGGGCTGAAATCAGATATAATGCTTCGATGGACCAAACCTCCGAAAGAAACAGATGAATCTAAGACAATTAAGCCATGCGCTGCGGGAATCCGAAAGCCCCAGCAAATTGTCAAGCATTCTCGACAAGAGTGTTGCTCTGGGCTTGGGGGACAACATGGAAGTGGATGTCGAGATCCAAAGCCACACGATCGAGATCTATCGGATCGCCTCTGCAAACACCCGCGATGGTCAATTGTTCCTCACACTCCAAAACAAGGCGACTGCGTGCCTGGCTCCGGACAAGTGCGGTATCGACGTGGTAACCTTGGGTGGACGATCCTGCTGCGACAATCTCTCCTCGTGCGGTTAGATGAATCGAACGGCATGGATGAACTTACAACTAGATTACTTCACGGAGTCTCTCGAATGATACGATGGCAAGTCCGACCATGGAAAACGAAAAAAACTGCAGTCTTTATCGCGGGGTTCACCGCGATATCGATCGTTCTCGGGGCGGTCGCGACGACACACGGACAACAATCCCGCGAGGCGGAACTTGTCGGGCACTGGCCGTTGATCGAGCATGCCCGCGACGTATCTGCTTCGAAACTTCAGTCGACAGCCAACGGTCTCGACTTTGCAGTGGATCAATCATCTACCGGTACAACCCGCGGAGCACGGTTTGACGGACGCAATGCCTTTGTGGAAGTGGGCGATGCTTCCAGACTGAAGCTGGGCAAGCGACCGTTTTCGGTCTCGTTGTGGACGCATACCGACGAGGACCTGGGGGACACGCTCGGTGATTTGATCAGTTGGTACGATGCGGACCAGCGCCGTGGAGTGCATCTGGGGATCTACAACCATGGCGGCGTGACCAACAGCCAACCGAACAGCCGTCAGGTTCATTTTGGGATCGATCACGCGAGGGTGGAAAGCGAGTTCACCGACCATGGGCGATTGGGTGATGCAGTCTATGTGTTTTCGCTCTGCGTGCATGATGGGCGACTGTACGCGTCGACATGCCATGCCGGTGCGAACCAAACCGGACGGGTGTTTCGCTGGGAGGAAGCGGATCGATGGACGGACCTGGGAAGCCCGGATCGCGCGAACGCGGTCTCGGCCCTAGCTGTTTACAACGGTAGCTTGTATGTAGCGACGTCCAAATATCGGCTGGCGGGCTCGAGTCTGTCGGAGTCTGAGAATCGTGCCTTTGGCGGGAAGGTGTATCGGTTGGCGGCTGGGGATGTGTGGGAGGATTGCGGCTCGGTTTCTCCAGAGACCGAAGCGATCGCATCGCTGATCGTGTTCCGAGGCCAACTGTATGCAAGTTCACTCTACCGGCCCGCTGGCTTTTTTCGTTACGAAGGTGGCCAGCGCTGGACGCCCTGCAACACACCCGATGGCAAACGAGTCGAGGCGCTGACAGTTTTCAACGACGCGATGTACGCGACCAGCTATGACGAAGGTTCGGTCTTTCGATTCGACGGCCAGGACTGGAAGAACGTCGGCGTGATTCCGGATGCATCGCAAACCTACGGTTTCGGCATCCATCGCGGCGACCTCTACGTGAGCGAGTGGCCCAAGGCGCATGTGTTTCGCTACCGCGGCGGTTCCGATTGGGAAGATACTGGCAGACTCGGAGAGGAACTCGAAACGATGCCGCTTTTGGTCTACAACGGCAAGATGTATGGAGGGACGCTGCCACTGGCCGAGATCTACCGTTACGACGGCGACGAAAAATGGACGCGATTCGGACGGGTCGACCATACGCCGGACGTCAAATACCGACGGGCCTGGTCGATGGCTGTGTTTCACGGCCGCCTGTTCGTCGGGACACTTCCCTCGGGTCGAGTCCTATCGATCGAAACAGGTCGCAACGCGACGTTCGACCGCGAGTTGAAATCAGGCTGGCATCACATTGCCGCCGTGCGCGGCGAGAACAATTTGAAACTTTATATCGATGGAGCGATGGTCGCGGAATCGTCGCGCTTGAACCCCGAGGAATATGACCTGAGCATCGACAATCCCCTTCGGATCGGTTTTGGGGCTCAGGATTATTTCCGAGGCAGGATTTTCGATGTCCGATTGTACCGGGGCGAGTTGACACCAACGCAGATCCAGTCGCAAGCGGCTTTGGATCCAACGTCTTGAACTCCATCGTCAGCAAACGCTTCTTTTCAGCCCGATGCGCGTCAGCTTTCTCCGGCTCAACTGGGATCAACAAGGCTGACCATGATTTGAGGTTCCAAGCAATGCTGGTGATGACCATGTAGGCGCAATTGCTCAAGAGTTTGTCAACCGGTGCACGGAGCGATCGGACCCCACCGCGCAGCTGTGCGATCCGATTCTCCTGTTCCATTCGTAAGTTTCTACGGAACGTGGCTCCAATCCTCCAACGGAATACTATTGGTAACCAGTTTCTCGCTCGATTGCAACTTTAGGGTCGGTACAATCTTCGCTGAGGACGGACAACGGCAAATTCAGGTGCTGGCATTTGTGCGACAATTTGAGCTACGGACTCCAGGGAGACGCCCTGCCGGCGAGTTGCTATGCCTCGATAGATCGTTAGATTCTGATTTTGAGACAACATCTCTCGGCGTGATCGGCCATGTGGATCCTCTGGCCACGGCTCTAGAACTTCTTCCCAGTCGAATAGGGCCGAAAAGCAGCTTGTGATGTATTGCCAATAAGGTTTACGATCTGTCTGCAGGAAAACTTTCCCATTCGGTTTTAGCCTTCGATGAAGCAGACCCAAAAACTGCGGGGTGAGCATCCGCCGACTGGAGTCTTCGACACTGGAGAATGGCTGGGGATGATAAATGTGAAACTCGTCGACCGATTCGTCCTTCAACAATCGATCCAAGAGTTTCCAACCATCGCTCACAGCAAATCGCACGTTGTTCAGGCCTCGCTGATTTCCACGACGTGTAGCATAGCGAATGACTGTTGGCAGAGCATCGATTCCCAAATGATCCCAATCTGGGCGACGTACGGAAGATGAGATGGTGAAACGTCCATTCCCACATCCGATATCCATCGCAACCGGTGCTTCGCGGCCAAAGAGATCGGGCCATACAAAGGGAGCTTCTGGCAAACGCTTTATTGCGGTTTGTGTCCATTGCTCCTTGGGTTGGATTGCACCCGGAATGGGAATTCCCATCTCTAGTTCAATGTCACCGGGTTTGAGCGTAGTCGGGTCGGATGTGTTGACGCTTCGTGGGTTGACACCTGGGGGCTTGGGCGGGAATCGTTGGTTATCGGCGTTACCCTTGGAGGGACGGCGCTTGGAGGGACGGTTCATTGTGAGGAGCTCGATGGTTCGGAAACGCGATACTGCTTCGCCGTTTCGACATAGTGTTGCCAACCTCTAGAAATCATTTCTTGATCACGTTCCGTCGTTTCTCTTACAACCTTTGCAGGGGTACCCATGACAAGCGAGTTCGGCGGGATCACTTTTCCTTCTGGCACCAAACTCCCTGCCGCCACAATGGACCCTTTGCCGATGATGGCGCCGTTGAGAAGAACCGCTCGAATTCCTATCAAGCATTCGTCCTCGACTGTTGCACCATGAACGATTGCGCCGTGCCCGACAGTTACACGTTTCCCAACCGAGCATGGAAACCCTGGATCCGCGTGCAAGCAACATAGATCTTGGATGTTCGATTGATCGCCGATGCGAATCGGTTCACAATCTCCTCGCAGAATTGCCCCAAACAAAATACATGCTTCGGAGCCGATATGGACTTCGCCTCGCAAAGTTGCGTTGGAGGCAACGAAAGCATCGTCGGCAATTAGTTGTGGCTGGCGAGTTGTTTTCAACGAGTCGGACATGCTTAGTAGCTCTGTAAAGCGTTGAGGGTGGTGAAGAATCTTCTCGAGATAGTTCTATTCAAGATTGTTCCTCGATCAATTCTTGAAGTTCTGCCCAACGCATTTCGGCCGCTTCAAGCTCGGTGCTTACCTTGACCACTTCATCATGTAGTTTCATGGCTTCCATCGGGTCCGTTGTCTGCATCAATTTTTCATTGACGGTTCTCTTTTGATCATCGAGCCGAGCGATCGTTTTTTCTAACTGTGTGATTTCTTTGCGCATGGCTCGGTCATCGGTAGAGCCGGTCGGTTGTTTCTTCTTGTCATGTGCGTGTCGATCCTTTTCATTCGCTTTGTTGTTCTTGCCTGTTGCGACGGGGACTGGTTTCTTTCCTGTGCGTGCAAACTCTGCTTCGTCGATCTCCTGATTGACCATGTACAGGTAGGATTCATAATTGCCGTGGTAATTTACAACGGAGCCATCTTTTACTTCGATAATGCTGGAAGCGACTCGACGCATAAAGTGTCGATCGTGAGAAGTAAAGATCACTGTCCCTTTGTACTCCAGCAACGCATTGGCAAGTGCTTCGACTGTTTCGACGTCCAAGTGGTTACCAGGTTCGTCGAGGACCAGAATATTGTAGTTCCCGAGAAGGATCGCAGCCATACAGAGGCGAGCTCGCTCACCACCACTGAGGACAGAAACTTTCTTGTGAATCGCCTCGCCTCGAAACAACATCGCGCCGGCTGTGTCGAGAATCGTCTGATTCTTGGTTCCGGGTATGGCCTCATATTCGAGATACTCAAGAACCGTCTTCTTTTCAGGCAAACTCGTGTAAACGTGTTGTGCGTAAGTACCGATATTGCAAGCGTGTCCCCAACGAACATCTCCAAGCACCGGTGTTAGAGACTGAACGATCGTTCGGAGCAACGTCGTCTTCCCTTGACCGTTGTCCCCTACGATTGCTGCGCGCGTTCCGTGCTCGATTTCAATATTGATGTTCTTCGCAATGACCGTTTCGCTATAGCCAATCCCGAGATCAATACAGCGCACGGCGGGTCCTTTGCGAGGTTCGACTTGGGGAGCACGAATCACCGCATGCGCTTGGTCCGATTGAACCTCGATGAATTCCAATCGCTCCAGCATCTTGCTCTTCGATTTGGCTCGAGTAGCAGTACTAGCGCGTGCGCGGTTCTTGTCGACAAACTCTTGTAGCTGCTTTCGTTTCGATTCGGTTGCTGCGTTGACTCGTTGGGTATGCTCGATGCGTTCTTGTTGATACACCAAGAAATCCTCGATCTTTCCTGGGTACATGGTGAGCTTGCCCAGCGATAGATCTAGCGTACTGTCACACGTTGCGCTCAAAAAAGCGCGGTCGTGTGAGACAATCAAACAGGCTTCACGGAAGTCCTTGAGAAAGTGCTCCAACAAAATCTGCGTTCGAAGATCCAAGAAGTTCGTTGGTTCGTCGAGCAAAAGCAGATTCGGCTCATGCAGGAGCAACGCGGCCAACTTCACGCGCGTTTGCCATCCGCCAGACAGTTCCCCGACAGGGCCTTCGAGGTATCGGCCTTTGAGTTCAAACTGCCCTGCGACTTCACCACACTTCCAATCAGGTTGGCCACTATCTCGCATCAGAAATTCGAGCGAAGTCTCGCCCGGCAAGAACGGGTCATGCTGTCGCAGATAGCCGACCTTGAGGCGAGGATGGCGAATGATTTGTCCAGAATCGAGCTCTTCGTCTCCCAGGAGGCAACGCAAAAGAGTGGACTTTCCGGCGCCGTTTCGTCCGACAAACCCGACCTTGGTATCGCTCGTGATAGTACATTCGGCATCGTCGAGCAGGAGTTGTTCTCCGTAGCGTTTATTGGCCTGTTTGATTTGAAGTAGGACGCTCATCGGCTTTGTAGGTTAGGAGTAATTCGAAAGACTCGGCGAAATGTCTAGACTTTGGTATGTTAACATCGCAGAGGAAAGCGACCAAGGAGCAACAGGATCGACATGGCCGAGATATCGCAATCAGTCACGGAATTGATTGAACAACTCAACAAATTACCGGGAATCGGACGTAAAACGGCGGAACGACTCGCTTACCATTTGCTCCGAGTTCATGAAACGGAAGCCTTTGCTCTTTCGGATGCAATTCGATCCGTGCGAGAAAATGTTCGCTATTGTTCGGTGTGCTTTAATCTGTCCGAGGGCGAACTGTGCAATATTTGCTCCGATCCTCGACGAGATCCGGCAATTCTATGCATTGTCGAACAGCCAAGAGACTTGATGGCTCTGGAGCAGTCGGGTGTTTATCGCGGGCACTATCATGTGTTGCTGGGGCGGATCGCACCTTTGGACGGCATTGGTCCAGATCAGCTCACGATCGAGGCACTAGTAGAGCGAGTTCGAACCGGCAACTACGCAGAAGTCATCATGGCAACCAATCCCAATGTAGAAGGGGATGGAACCGCGTTGTTCATCTCGAACCAACTCGGAGAATTACCCGTGAAGCTGACACGACTAGCCCGCGGAGTCACGACGGGGAGCGTCTTAGAGTACACCAACAAAGAGATCCTTGCCGATGCACTCTCGGGGCGACAAAAACTCTGATCGGGCGTGCGTGATCGGAGGTGCTGATCGATTGGGCTTTTTTGAACTTTTTAAAGCCCGGTAAAAGCAAAGAGCTGACAAGCTGGAAGCTTATCCCACTTTTTGTGCTGAGGCTTTGTGGTCTTCCATTTCTATCATGCGGCCTAGCATGTCGGTCAGCGATGTTCGAATCGACCACTCCGGAAAGTGGCTTTTGATCTTTCTTAGGTCCGAGATGTAGCAGATATGGTCGCCCGTGCGATGGGTGTCACCTAGTGTGTACTCGACTTGGTAGGGGCTGATTTTGGCGATCAAGTCGATGCACTCGAGAACAGACGCTGAGTTCTCTCGCCCCCCTCCTAGATTGTATACTTCGCCTGGACGTGGACGATTGCGGAACGCTTCGAAGGCGGCAATGACATCTGCGTTCTCGATTTGATCGCGAACTTGTTTTCCCTTGTAGCCAAAGATCGTATACGGCTTTTTGTGAACGGCAACATGGACCAAATAAGAAAGAAACCCATGCAATTCCACTCCTGAGTGAGACGCGCCCGTTAGACAGCCACCTCGGAACACACCCACTTTCATCCCAAAGTACTTTCCGTATTCTTGGGCAACCACGTCTGCGGCAGTCTTCGAAGCGCCAAACAGGGAGTGAAGGGTTTGATCGATTCGGCACGATTCGCTGATGCCGTGAAAATGTTCGGGATTCGCATACTCCCATCGTCTATCCAACTCGATCAATGGAATTTCGTTCGGGGCATCGCCGTATACTTTGTTGGTACTCATATGACAAAACACCGCGTCGGGTGCATGCTGCCGTGTCGCTTCGAGCATATTCAATGTCCCCACTGCGTTGACATCAAAGTCGAGCAATGGAATGTCTTTGGCTTTATCGTGCGAGGGTTGGGCTGCGCAGTGGATCACCATTTCCGGGGCTATGGTTTTCACCAGTTCGAAGACATGATCTCGTGAACGAATATCGACGCTTTGGTGGGTGAATCGCTTTGTTTCTTTCAGAAGTCGTTCCAAGTTCCACTGGGTGCTACCCATCGGTCCGAAGAACTCTTGACGCATGTTATTGTCCAAGCCGGTGACATCCGCTCCGACGGAATCATAGTGCCGAACAGCAGCAGAACCGATAAGGCCGCTCGAGCCGGTAACCAAAACTTTCATGCATGCACTCTAGATCGTGAATTCAACCATGGCAAAAATGTCGATCGTCGATTCTGTTCAACGAACCTACCTATCATAAATTGGTGGACACCCTATCGTAGGATTGTCCCAGAGCATCAAGATGTCATGTCGTCCGTCGACAGCATTTGCGTATAAAATCGCTCCAACTCTCGGCGTCGCTTACCACCCTTAAAATTGCAAAGTCCGTTCTCTGCATTCCAGGGTTTGGAAGAAAATTGAACCATACCAATCGCCCGAGAGGCATCGTTTGGCAGCAGAGTCGATAACACCTCGCCAACGGAATTGAGCGTGGGGAGCGAAGCCCAGCATTTCGGTTTGATAATCAATACGCAGGTCTTTCGACCGCTACCAAAAAGAAAACAATCTTCAATCCACGGCTGTTCGAGCACGAGTGTTTCGATTGGGAGCGGATTTAGCTTGTATCCGTTCTGCAATACGATGACGTCGTCCATTCGACCAAGAATTCGTAACGACTGCCCGTCGCTGTCGATTTCTGCCCTGTCCATCGTGTCTAGCCAGCCATCGACGATTCGAGCTTCGGTGGCAGAAGAATCTTGCCAATACCCTGACATGACACCGGCCCCTCGCACCCATAGTTTACCTTGGTTATCGATCTTTACTTCGGTGTTGCTGACAGGAGGTCCCACCCCAGCCAAAACAGGAGGGCTCGTATCGGTTGCGGCTCGGTTCGAACAGACCACAGGACCAGCCTCCGTAAGCCCGTAGCCTTGATAGATGTCCAGTCCGGCTTTGTGAAACAGTAGCCTGGTACGTTCGCTCATAGGGGCTCCACCGCTGGCAAGCTGACGAATCGATCCACCAAAACTATGAAGCAGGTCGATTGGCGAGTCCATGCGATCGCTCCATCGAGAAGCCAGACTTTCGTACACGGCGGGAACTGCATTCACGAGGGTCGGCTGAGCGACAGCGAGCCGTTCGATAAACGCTTCAGTGCCATGCACTGTTTCTAGCGAGCCACCGCTGAGCAACCACGTCGTCAATTCGCAGGTCCTCGCATATGCATGTGCGAATGGAAGCAAATTGAGACGATGGTCGGTTGCTCGCTGAGGCATCGCTTCCAGTTTGCTGATGGCATTAGAAACAAGGTTCTGGTGGCTTAGCAGAACCGCGCGTGGCTCGTTCGTTGTTCCAGACGTAAACAGCAAATTCGATCCGTCCGTTGCTTCGTATCCGGTTTCTGTCTTCTGCAACCGTGCCCCACTTCGCAATTCATGGTAGTTTGGGATCTTACGGCTGTACTTCAAAGTTGAAACATGTCCATCCACAAGCACGGCCACAGGGCAAATCGATGAAACTATGTTCTCGGCAACTGTCGGTGACAATCTCGCATCGAGAGGAGCGTGTATGGCGTTGAGACTCGAACAGGCGAGGTCGATGAGAATCCATTCCAGCGAGTTGCGCGCCCACTGCAGAACAACCGAACCGTTCTTGACTCCCATTGCCTGCAAGTGATGGGACATGCCTGCGGTCAGGCCCGATAGCTGTTGCCAATTTATGTTGACAACTTCATTTGGTGCAGGCCGTTCGACCCAAGCAGTTTTGTCGGGGAGTTGCTCGCAGTTCGCGACGAGAAGATCTACAAGACGTGTGTTGGACACAGCCTACTAACGATTAGTTGAGATGTGCTTGAATCCAGCCACCTTCTGTCTGAAGCGAGGATAGCGACAGTCCTTGGAGTTCCGCAGGTAGTTTTTCGGATAGTCGCAGTGGCGTTTCTAGCAGGTTCTCGCGGAACACATTCTCAAATTTTCTCTTGAGTAGGTTACGAAGCGAGGCAGCCACGGCACCTTTTTGTTGTTTGCCATAAAAGTCGATCTTTACGGTGCCAACGCGTGCGAGTTGAAGTTCATTATTGTTCAAAACAGGAATGTACGAAGCCTGAATCACAGCAGGCATAACGACTCCTTTGCCATCTGCTCCCCTGGTGATTTTATCTGTTCGGATACAGAAGGTGATCAAACCGTTGTCCAGTTTGAGTTCTACAGGATGGAAGTCCGACATTTTGATCGCCCAAGGTTCGTCGTCCTCTTTGTCCTTTGGCAATCCTCCCTTGGCCAGTTCTCCGAACTGAGAAGCGTATGACTCGCTATCGATACTTTGCAAGACTCGGCCTGCCAGAATGGGGTCTAATAAATTTGAAAAGGTCGACTCGTGAACTTGAATGGTGATACCGGTAGGTTGCACAACTATTGGACAGGAAGAAGTGGCTGCGAACTGCACGCCATCTTGGACTTTCCAGAGCAATGCGAGTTGCTGTGACGAGCTCCAGGATGTTCGATTGGGCTTTGTAATGCCAAGCCGTGCAAGTTCAGGTAACGGCGGTGTCTTGAGTTTTTGGTTGGATTGGGAAAGTTGGTCAACCAACTGTTGATGGAATTGATCGCGAATACGCTTTTCCATCCGACCAACAGCAATCGCGTCCGCTTGTGGCTTTTGTTTAGCAGCGACCTTTGAGGCAATCTTTTCCACGATTCGGTGCTTTGCATCGATCGAATTGATCTGCGTCGATAAATTGGCATCGACACCTGTATCGTTCAGTGTGTGGAGCCCATCGCTGCTCAAGGTGATGGTTTCGCAAGCTGAGACGGTTGCCGTACCTGTCGTGTAAAGTTTGACACTGCGGTTATAACCGATGTTGTTGCTTGAAAAGTTGCCGCTCAGGTCAAGTCGTAATGCCGCTTGACGAGAATTTTCGATCAATGAAGGAGACACAAACCCTTGGAGCAAGCTGTTTCCATAGATCTGCGTACCGAGAATGTTTTCGTTGACCGGATTATGTTCGCTTACCGGTCTTCCAAACTTTTGTTTTACATATTCCGACGAGACCAATACGCGAACATTGGGGCCAGAGAAGAAAGAGGTCATACTTTGAACAAGAGGCTTCGCTTGATTGGTCTGGTCTAAGAAAGCGACGGTTTGCGCCACTTCATGACGGGAATCGTAATCTCGCGGTAGCGCAGGCGACTGCACTAGCTCTTTCAGTTTCTTCAGCTTGTTGCCTAGGATTTCAATGGAGCCTTGGGGGTTCGAGCCAAACAAAAGAGCTCGCGAATAGCGTTGGAGCGCACTGCGAACACGAGTGAACGGCTCGAGCTCTAGTCCGTCAAAATTCTGACGAAAGTTCTTTTCAAATTGAATGAAATCCGCTGGGACCGGTTCTTTGCTAGCCAATTCTGTGCGAATCGAGTTCCATCGAAGGAAAGTGAGCCAGTTCGCTTCGTGCTGTGGAGTTTTCTTGAGGAAGTTCTCCAAGTTCGTCATCGCCTGCTCTAATTCGAGTTTTGCTGTCGCGATCGAGGGAAGGAGATTTGCGTCCAATTGCAATTCCGCGTTGGCTGCCAAACTTTGCCAAGCATTCGCAGTCAGGGGATCCACAGTTTGATGCGGCGCGGCGCAGTAGTAGGCAGGCTGATAATTCGATACAGCTGGATTTGGAGGGACGTTATCCTGCGCGAATGAATCCTGCACGAATGAAACGCTTACCGATGTCAAGACACACGAGATCAGGGCTCCCCAACGAGAAGACCGATTTGAAGTGGGAGTGAGGCAGGTTTCAAACTTCGTGATCGATTGGGACATTGGGTTCCTCCGTGCAGACTCATAGCGTTGTTGTTCTTCAATGACGCATCAATTGTAGTATGAAGCACCGCTGATCGATAGGACCTCCATTGCCCAGGCGCCCCAACCTACCGCGACGAATTGTCTGCAATTTGATTTGGTTGGGTCTTGAATGATGCAATGAGCGGTTGGTTTCGGGTGGAGAACATCCTGGATGGACCGAATACGGTAGGAAAATGGGTTGATTCGTGTAAGATCGAGGCTTCGATTGCAACTCAAGCCGAACCGGACGCTCATGTTTTGGAGCTAATTCGCCGGGGACCACAGACTTCGTCATTCTCAAATATCGTTTCAACAATGTCAAAGATACTTCAATCGCTTCCCGTTGGTAAAAATGTCGGCATTGCCTTCTCTGGGGGACTCGACACGAGTGCCGCGATCTACTGGATGCGAAAAAAGGGAGCGATCCCCTATTGTTACACTGCCAATCTGGGGCAGCCGGACGAGAAGGATTACGACGATATTCCGAAGCGGGCCTTGGCTTGTGGAGCGGAAAAAGCGAGGTTGATCGACTGCCGAGAGTTATTGGTGCAGGAAGGCCTTTCGGCATTGCAATGCGGGGCGTTTCACATCACGACCGCAGGAGTACCTTACTTCAACACCACGCCGATCGGACGCGCTGTTACGGGAACTATGCTCGTCCAAGCGATGAAAGAAGATGGAGTCAATATCTGGGGTGACGGCAGCACCTATAAAGGGAATGACATCGAGCGGTTTTATCGCTACGGGTTGTTAGCAAACTCCGAGTTATTGGTGTACAAGCCATGGCTCGACGAGCAGTTCAACCGGGAGTTGGGCGGACGAAAAGAAATGTCCGAACTTCTCGATTCGGCAGGATTGGGTTACCACATGAGCAAAGAAAAGGCCTACTCGACCGACTCAAATATTTGGGGTGCGACGCATGAAGCGAAGGACCTTGAGAATCTCGACACCGGAATCAAAATTGTCGAGCCAATCATGGGTGTTCCATTTTGGCGGACGGATTGCCATGTAGCTCCAGAGATTGTGACGGTTGCGTTTGAAGCTGGACTTCCAGTTTCGCTGAATGGTCAAACGTTCGAATCTAAAGTAGATCTCGTGTTAGAAGCTAACGCCATTGGTGGGAGGCACGGACTTGGGATGTCCGATCAGATCGAGAACAGGATCATTGAAGCAAAAAGTCGCGGAATCTATGAGGCCCCAGGTATGGCTTTGTTTTTCATAGCCTACGAGAGGCTGATCACGGGTATCCACAATGAAGGTACGATCGAGCAGTATCGAGATATGGGACGACGTTTGGGAAGATTGCTCTACGAAGGTCGATGGTTCGACTCCCAAGCACTCATGTTGCGAGAAGCATTGCAGCATTGGGTCGCGAGGGCAGTCACTGGCGAAGTAACGATCGAGTTACGGCGAGGGAACGATTACTCTCTGATGGATACGAAGAGTGCAAATCTAACCTACAAGCCTGAGCGACTAACGATGGAAAGCGGTAAAGGAGAATTTACGCCTACGGATCGCATCGGCCAGCTAACCATGCGAAACCTGGATATCACCGACTCTCGTGAAAAGATCTCGGTCTATCGAAATGCAGGACTATTGTTGAGCGGAACGGACGACTCCATCAAGCTCCTAGAAGAGTAGTTCATTTCGTTTGTAAAGCCCCCGCGATGCGTTCAAGCCAAGGTGATAAATCGCATCGCATCAACACCGCATGACGAGTTTTCTCAATCTGGCTTACCCATAAACGATTCGATTTGAATCGCTTTTCTTCCCTTGAATGAGCCGGCGGACGCTAAAAACTTTGTCCTGTTCGACACCTCGACTTCCAGTGGCATCGACGTATCCTTTTCGGTAGAAATGATGTCCCCCACCTCCAAATCAAAGAGATCCGATGTCTTGATGGTTGATCTCGCCAGCGTGACCACGATCTCAGCTTTCGAGCCATCCAGGCGAGAAAGCAATTGTTCATGCGTCTCCGCGTTCGTTTTGGAGGACGCATACCCAATCCAACTATTGCTAGTCAGCTTGGAATTCACTCGTTCAATCGTATTGTAGGGAATACAAAGGTTGATCATGCCTCGCACTTGCCCTACCGTCAATTCGAAGCTAACCATCACGACGACTTCATTGGGTGGCACAATTTGTACTAACTGCGGATTGCTTTCAACACGTTCCACCTCAATGTTCATTTCGACAATATTGAACCAAGCTTTTTGCAGCTCTCTAAGAAACACATTGCTTATGCGAGTCGCTAACTTCAATTCGATGTCCGAAAGTGGACGCTTTAGCATCGAATCACCAGCAACTCCACCACCTAGCATCCTATCAATGATGGGATAAAGGAGACCTGGGCTGATGTCGAGCACCCAGTTTCCTTCCAGCGGTTTGGGATTGAGCAAATTGAAGCAAGTCGGAATCGTCAAACTGTATACAAATTCGCTGTAGGTCAATTGATCAACACTGATCAACCGAACTTCTACCATGGTCCGCAACACTGCCGAAAGCGAAGCCCCCAGGTTTCGAGAAAAGCTATCATGCAGCGACTGAAGCGCACGCATCTGCTCTTTTCCGACCCGTTCGGGACGCTTGAAATCGTACGCGAGCACGCGCACCTTCGGCGCCGGCGCTTTCTTCGTTTCCGGCTTCTTCGCCACCTCAACGGGGGCTGCTGCAGGTGCAGCGCCAGCACCTTGCTCCAACGACTGAAGCAAACTCTCTACGTCACTTCTGCTGAGAACGTCATCTGACATCTGGAATCCTTTCCCGTTGAGTTGTCGTTACGCGTTGAATCGATCTAGATCTTGAATCAACGGTTACGATCGAACGTGTCCGTTTCCTTGCACAATGTATTTATAAGTAGTTAGTTCCTTGAGTCCACATGGACCTCGGGCATGAAATTTATCTGTGCTAATTCCGATTTCGGCACCCATGCCTAATTGACTTCCATCGTTGAATCGTGTCGATGCATTCACCATCACCGCCGACGAATCAATTGCTCTCGTGAATTTCTGTGCTACATCGACTCGATCCGTCACAATCGCTTCGGTATGACGGGAACTGTATTGATTAATGTGGTCGATCGCTTCTTCGAGCGATTGGACGACCCTGACACTCATGACGGGCCCTAGGTATTCTTGTGACCAATCTTGCTCTGTAGCCTCGATTGCTGTCGGCATGATATCGACACATCGCTTGTCGCCTCGAAACTGAATCGCATACTTCGAGAGTTCTTTCTCCAATCGGGGCAGAAACTGCTCCGCGACCGAAGCATGAACCACGAGCGACTCCATTGCATTACACACGCCCATGCGTTGGCATTTGGCATTTTCAATGATCCGAATAGCCATGTCCAAATTCGCATATCGATCGACGTACACATGACAATTGCCATCGTAGTGTTTGAGCACGGGCATCGTAGCTTCTGAAACGACTCGCCTGATTAGACTCTCGCCACCGCGGGGGATCACGAGATCGATACAATCCGAACGCTTCAATAATTGGCCGACAACCTCTCGATCAGGCATCGAAATCAATTGCACGGCATCAAACGGGACCCCTATATCGACAGCAACCCCACGCAAAACATCGATGATGGCCGCAGAGCTGCTGGCGGCCTCTTTGCCTCCTCGAAGGATGATCGCATTGCCACTTTTGATGGCGATCGCCGCAGCATCTGCGGTGACATTCGGCCGTGATTCGTAGATGAAAAACACAACACCCAAAGGAACGCGAACCTTGCGAACCTCTAACCCATTCGGACGAATGGAACCCTCGAGCACCTCGCCAATAGGATCCGGAAGCGCTGCCACGTCGCGAAGCCCCTTCGCAATTTGCGAGACTCGATCGGTTGTGAGCCTGAGCCTATCTTTCTCTGCATCGGTCAAGCCAAATGCATCAGATTTTGCCATGTCCATTTCGTTCGCGAGTAGCAAATCCGGTACTTTGTTTTCCAGTCGCATCGCGGACTCGAGCAACCATCGGTTTTTGATGTCCGTAGACAAGCTTACCATCTGTCGTGACGCGACTTTCGCGCGACGTGCAATGTCGGCACAATATGACGTTATGTCTACGGATTCTTGCAATGACATGGTAAGAAACTAGGTAAGTTGGCGAAACACGTCGTGGGAGTATCGGCAATCCTATCCTTCGGGTCAATCCAGAAAACGAATGACAGCATTGAATTAAGGACTAACCTTCTTCGCCCCCCAGAGCGCCGCTCCCATCGCTCCGGCATCGTCCCCTAATTTGGCCATCCTCACTTCGAACATTCCGCTATAACACGGCAAAACGCTTTTCTTCGTGACTCGATTCACTTCCTCGATATAGAGTTCCTCAAGCGCTTCCACGAGTCCTCCACCCAGAATAATGATCTCTGGACATAACATATGGACCAAGTTGACAACGGCATAGCCGACCATTTGCGCGGCTTGTCGTACAACGTTCTCCACCGCTTTGTCGCCATCCCGAATCGCAGCAGCTAGTACTTTGCTTCTTATTTGCGAGATGTCCGTGCCTGTCGCTCGCAACAAATTCGGAGCCTCGCCACGATAAGCTAGCTTCGCGCATTCCGCAGCGATCGCTAAGCGACTAGCCTCGCTTTCGAGAGTGCCTGTCATGTCGACACCGCTGGTTCGGTTGCTTGACGAGATTCGAGTGTGGCCGATCTCCATCGCGGAGGAGTTTTTCCCGCGGAGAATCTGCCCCTCGTACACAAATCCACCGCCAATACCTGTTCCCGGAAAGATGCCCGCGACACTTCGCGCTCCCGACGCCGCCCCAACACTATACTCCCCGTAAACTCCTGCATCGACGTCATTCAAGATCGAAACGGGGCAATCGAGTTCATCTTCGAGCATCGAACCTAGCGACACGTTCTTCCAGCCCAAGTTTACGGCTACGTTAACAATACCCTTGTCCATATCCACCGGACCGGGGCACCCTACACCGAGCGATTGAAGCGATTCAAGCGGAAGCTCCGACTCGGTAAAGGTTTCTCGGATCAAGGCTGCGATGCGTGCTACTCCGGCTTGCGCTCCTTCCGTTCCCTTGGTCTTCTTTCTCTTGCGAGCGACAATTTTGCCAGCTTCGTCCATGACAATACATAGCATTTTGGTTCCGCCCAAATCAAATCCACAGGTGTAGTTATTCTGCATTGCTTTCTGGCATTCGCTACGATGATCGTTTCATTCCAGCGTCGCGATAGCCAATCCAGCCGCGATGCTTTTGATGAGTATAGTCTATGCCACAGGAAGAACGAGAGACGAACGCAAGACGCCAGAAACTACTCCTAAATTCACTTGAGTCTGGCCACTCGATGCAGCGACGACAAGGTCGACATGGCTTCGCGAATCGAAATCTTGGAACTTCCTTTTTGTCGCTCGGTGTAGATAATGCCGACCTCGGTCCATCTCGCGCCCTGCTTGATCAGATGCCACAAAATCTCTTCCAAGAAGCCGTATCCTTTTCCTTGAATGGCGCTCCAGTCTAGCTTCGTCAGGGATTGAACGCGGTACAGTCGATAGGCGGAACTGCAATCTCGTACATTCCACCCTACCACCCAACGCGCATAAGCGTTCGCAGTACGACTCACTAGCTTTCGCTTCCAAGAGCAACCAGCTAGCCCGCCTCCCTCAACATATCGAGAGCCGATGACCAAATCATGGTCTCTCGACTTGGCCAAGAGTTTTGGGATCGCCTGCGGATCATGACTCATATCGGCATCCAGGTTCAAGACCCATTCATATCCGTTGCCGATCGCGAACTGCATTCCATCTCGAATCGCAGTCCCCAGACCTAGCTTACCCGGACGTTGAATCAAATGGGTATTCGTTCTGCGTGCTGCCGCGTCTTGTACCCATTGAGCCGTTCCATCTGGTGAATTGTCATCCACCACAAGGATGTTCACGTTCGGAACCGCCGCATCAATGCTGCTGAATAATGCGTCCAGGTTCTGCCGTTCATTGTAGGTACATACCAACACGAGCAATCCTTCTCGTACTCCATGTCCGTCCGTGGTGATGTTCTGGATCGAAGTCATCAGACTTCTTCAGAATCCGATTCGTCCAAATCGCTCGTAGCATCTGGCCCGGAATCTGAGGTCTCGGATACAGGTGGCGATGCCATCGGAACCTTGGCTGCCTCGATCGCAGACTCGTCGATCTCTTCATAAGGAACCCGAACCAAGGCGGTAAGCGAATCCCCCTCATCCAAGCTCATGATGCGAACACCTTGGGTGTTTCGACCGATGACGCTGATATCCTTAGCTGCAATTCGTTGAATCTTGCCACGCATCGTCATCATCATGACTTCGTCGGTCTCGTAGATCGGCACGATCCCGACAACACGACCGTTTCTCTTGGATGTCTTGATGTCGATAACACCTTTGCCGCCACGACGCTGTGTACGGTATCGGTTCGCGGAACTCAGATCCTCGGCTTCTGGTTCTTCGGCGACCTCTTCTTCCGTCACGACTTCTTCGCCCGATTCATCGTCCGCAGGTGGTGGCAATTCACGGCCAGCCATTTCGTCACCAGGTCCGAACGTCGTTCGCTTGCCGTATCCGAACTCACATGCGGTGAGCAACGTAGCCGTCGGGTCAGCAACGACCATCCCGACCAATTCGTCACCCTTGCGTAGCGAGATACCTTTGACACCCGATGTGTTACGTCCCATCGGACGCGCGTCGCTTTCCGCGAATCGAATGGCCATACCATTCGCTGTTGAGAGGACGATTTGATCGTTCGGCTTCGTGATGACGACATCCACCAACTCGTCATCTTCTCGAAGCTTGATCGCAATAATTCCTCCCTTCTTGGGACGGCTGTACGATTCGAGTTCTGTCTTTTTCACTACACCCTTCTTAGTTGCCATCATCAAGAAGTGGCCAGGCAAATTGAAATCGCGAATAGCAATACAGTCGCGGATCTTTTCTTCTGGGGACAAGTTCAATAGATTCACGACCGCTCTACCGCGGCTTTCTCGAGACATCTGCGGAATCTCCCAAACCTTTTGCCAATAAACTTTCCCTTGGTTCGTGAAGAACAAGAGATAAGCGTGAGTGCTGGCAACAAACAAATGCTCAACCGGATCTTCTCCCTCCGCTCTCATTCCAGCAACGCCTTTACCACCCCGCTTCTGAGAGCGGTACGTGGTTGCCGGAATTCGTTTGATGTACCCCTGTGTCGAGATCGTGACAACCATGGTCTCCTCGGTGATGAGGTCTTCCATGTTGTAATCACCGAGCTCTTCGTCATCGATCACGGTTCGACGATTGTTTCCGTACCGTCGTGCGATCTCTTCCAAGTCCGATTTGATCATGCCAAAGATGCGAGCTTGATCACCCAAAATGTCGCGGTACTCCATGATCTCATCCAGCAATGCCGAGTGCTCTTGTGCGAGCTTCTCTTGTTCTAGGCCGGCCAACTGCCCGAGAGTCATTCGCAAAATGGCATCGGTCTGAACACTGGTCAGCGTATAGTTGTCGCTGATCCCTCGCTCCAATTGGAAATCCGAGTATCCCCGTTCACCAAGAGCTCGTTCCATCATCGATGCAGGGCAACCGACACCCATCAACTTCTCTTTGGCTTCCGCCTGCGTGCGGCTGTTTCTGATGATCTTGATAATGTGATCAATGTCAGCCAATGCCAGCAACAATCCCTCAACGACGTGCTTTCGTTTCCTCGCAGACGCAAGCAAAAACTGGGTGCGACGGCGAATAACGATCACGCGGTGACGCAAGAACTCTTGCATCATTTCTTTGAGTGTCAGCTCGCGTGGTTTACCATCGACCAGCGCCAGCAGAATGATGGAGTGCGTTTCCTGCAACGACGAGAACTGATACAACTGGTTTAGAACGATGTGCGGATCGTGACCTTGTTTGATCTCGACGACGATCCGAACGGGTTCTTTCAAATCGCTTTCATCGCGTATAGCAGAAATGCCTTTGATCTTGTCACCACGAACTAGGTCCGCGATCCGTTCCACGACGCGATCTCGAAACTGTTGGTAAGGAATTTCTCGAATGATCAATCGAGACTTCTTGCCTTCTTCGACATCGACACGCGCTCGAACAATGATGGTCGAGCGTCCCGTGTTGTAAGCTTTTCGAATCGAGTATCGGCCGCAGATGATTCCTCCGGTGGGAAAGTCTGGACCGGGTACGATTTCGCATAGTTCGCTGATCGAAATGTCGGGGTCCTCGATAAGCCGAACCAACCCAGCACAGATTTCTCGCAAGTTGTGAGGTGGAATACTCGTCGCCATGCCGACTGCGATTCCAGTTGCGCCGTTCACGAGCAAGTTCGGGAACTTGGATGGCAACACCACGGGTTCCGTACGCCGCTCGTCATACGTCGGGATAAAGTCGACGGTGTCCAGCTTCAAGTCTTCAAGAAGCATGGCGGCAGGCGGGGCGAGCCTAGCTTCCGTGTATCGCATTGCAGCCGCTGGCAAACCAGCGATGGAGCCAAAGTTACCTTGCTTGTCGATCAGAATATGGCGCATATTCCATTCCTGCGCCATCCGTACGAGCGTCGGATAGATGATCGCTTCCCCGTGCGGGTGATAGTTTCCGGACGTATCGCCAGCGATCTTGGCGCATTTGACTCGGGCGGCTCCCGGAGTCAAATTCAAATCATTCATCGCCACCAGAATCCGACGCTGACTAGGTTTCAAACCATCGCGAACGTCCGGCAATGCTCGGCTGACGATCACACTCATCGCGTAAGTCAAATAGCTATCGCGCAGTTCGTCTTCGATCGCCTCTTCGATCATTCGCTCGCCTGGACCAGTCACATCGTCTCCACCCGCGTTGGGCAAATTGGAGGGATCGTTTTGGTCAAAATCGTCATCAGGTGGAACAGTGGACACTTCAGCAAGCCGATCTTCAGGTGGATTTTGAAGTCATTTCGAAGCTTTGCTCCAAAACGCTCAAAAAAGCAATGTATTTCCAGGTTTTTCGTACTGAAAAACGGACCTGAATTCTACTCGAAAGTCACCTTTTTCACAACCGCCCCAGAGGATCCTTCATGCCTTGCCGAAATCATCCCAAGATCGTCTGCTAGACTAGAATAGATGTCGGCTTACGCTGACTTGCCTATCCCGCCTTTCACCTGTCGAACTCGATTCCGTCCTACCACGAATCGCATCGTAATCCCCATGACAAAACGATCTCCGCTGTTCAACATACTCGCTTGGGCGATCGCCTATTTCGTCCCCGCGTTCTGCTGGCACCCCTATAGCTCGGCTTCCGAAACCGACGAACAGCGAGCCGTGCGCGAGCATTTCGAGAAAAAGGTCCGCCCGATTCTCGTGCAACGCTGCTACGAATGCCACAGCGGTTCCGCAAAGCGTATCGAGGGAAGCCTTCGCATCGACCATCCGACGTTCCTTAGCAAAGGTGGTGATTCTGGACCTGTCCTCGATAAAGAAGCTCTTAGCCAAAGTTTGTTGCTCCAGGCGATTCGCTACGACGGACTTGAAATGCCTCCGTCCGGTCGTTTGCCAATCGAAGAGGTTGAGACGCTCTCAGATTGGGTACAAAAAGGGGCTTACTGGCCAGAAGAGCCCGTCCCCGAATCTCCAAAAAATTCCGCTCCCTTTTCGATCGAACTTCGCAAGCAATCGCATTGGGCGTGGAAACAAATTGTTGCACCGGATCTTCCCAGCATGCAATTGACAGATCTTCGAAACAACGCGATCGATGCATTTGTCCTGAGCAAACAACGAGAGCGCCAACTCTCGATGTCCGAGCAGGCGGATCGAGCGACTACGATTCGAAGGCTTCACTGGGATCTACTAGGCGTTCCACCGAGCAACGATACTCTTCAATATTGGACACACTGTACCTCAGTCGATTGGTATGAGAACTACCTCGATTCACTTTTAGCCGATCCGCAGTTGGGTGTCCGATTTGCACGTCATTGGCTCGATCTCGTTCGGTATGCTCAATCTCGCGGGCACGAGTTCGATGAAGATACACCGGGCGCCGAGCACTACCGTGACTACGTGGTGCGAGCCTTCAATGCCGATGTACCCTTTGATCAATTTCTTACAGAACATATTGCTGGAGATTTGTTGCCTGAGCCAAGACGACATCCGACGAAAGAGTGGAATGAGTCCGTCTTGGGAACTGGTTTCTGGCACTTAGGGGAATGGGTCCATTCGCCAGTCGATACCAGGAAAGATGAGACCGATCGATTCGACAATATGGTTGACGTTTTTTCGAAGACCTTTCTTGGGCTCACGGTTGCATGTGCTCGTTGCCACGATCACAAGTTTGACGCGATCAGCACAGAAGACTACTACGCGCTTTACGGCTATCTTCGGAGCAGCCACTACCGACTGGTTCGATTCGAAACGGATGCACAAGACAAACGCCTTCGTCAAGAACTCGATGGCATCCGTGCAAAGTATCGACCTCTCGTGAAAGAAGCATTTAGCCAACTAACGAAAGAAACGTACTCTTCGAAGATCGCCGAAGCGCGAATCGAAACGTCGAAGGCAGATTCTCTTGCGCTGCCTCTCCCAAGAGACAACCCTCGCGTGCTGCTGGATAGCCGAACGATTCGCCCTGAGGATTGGCACGTGGATGGCTATGCATTTGGACACGAAGTTGCTCAACCGCACTGGGATTCTATTTATCCTGTTGGCAACAAGAATGAACCCATTGGGTACTCACTCCACTGGAGCAGCTTTCCAAGTATCGCAGCCAATCCACGGTGGCTTTCTGAACAATCCGAAGTTCGCAAGGTGAATTCCAAGAATCGGCGCCCCCAAATCGATACCGCTGGAAAGACGTTCCTCACTCCTAGCTTCACGCTCCAGTCGGCTCATCTTTCCTTCTTGGTGCGGGGAGATTTACGAGTATTCATCGCCGTCGATTCCCATCGCTTGATCGCAGGGCCATTGCACGGGGAAACTGTCTTTGAGCCGAAATCAGACGGCCAGCATTCGATGCGTTGGGTCAAGGGGCCTAATCTGACTCGCTACATCGGGAAACGAATTCATTTGGAGTTCTCACCTTCCAACAATCATGCACTCGATCTTTATCAAGTGATCGAGGGTGCTCCCCCGGAAGCGTCGGACGTTGATGAGTCAGACCGATCCCTTGCTATGGATGGTCTGAAGACTGAAGGCGAACTTCGAAAGATTCTGACCAACGATCCAACCGTACCCTCCATTCCCGCATCGATCGAATTCCGTCGACTCATCGACGAATGGGTAAACATGGAACGAGAGGCTGAAAACAACTTCCCACGTGTATCCCGATTGGCGATGGCGATGCAAGATGGTTCGGGGCAAAACGATTTTCTTCTGATTCGAGGCAACGCAGACCGACCCGCTGCTGAAGTTCCGCGTCGCTTTCTCGAGGCGTTGGGAGGCAAGCAAAGCCCGGTTGCTCCCAAGAATGGTTCCGGTCGACTGGAACTGGCGAAAGATCTCCTTCGCAGCGACAACCCTTTGGTTGCTCGAGTATTTGTCAATCGTTGGTGGCACCATCTTCTCGGTCGAGGAATCGTCCCAACTACGGATGATTTCGGTGTCCAAGGACTTCCTCCAACCCATCCAGAGCTTCTGGATTATCTATCCATTCAATTGCGCGAATCTGGCTGGTCTTTTAAGCAGATCATTCGCGAGATTTGCTCGTCTCATACCTATCGGCAACAAGCCCCCATCGCTGGATTTTTGAAGCAAGATCCCACCAACCAATGGCTCGCTTTCGCGAATATCAAGAAACTGGAAGGCGAAGCAGTACGTGACGGGATGCTTGCCGTTTCAGGTCAGTTGGATTGGCAACTGGAGGGCAATACGGAACCTGTTTTTCTGAATGACTTTCTTACCGGACGAGGACGCCCCGGCAAAAGTGGCGTGCTTCATGGCAATAGCCGTCGATCTCTTTACTTAGAGGTTCGACGCAATTTCTTAAACCCGATGCTGACGGCATTCGATATGCCCACTCCGTTCAGTTCCATGGGCCGAAGAAATATCTCGAACGTCCCTGCACAAGCATTAACGATGCTGAACGATCCGTTGGTCCACTGGATCGCGGAACGATGGTCGAAGAATATTCTTCTGTCGGAAGGTGATATTCGATCGAAGGCTTCGAGCATGTTGCGAGCAACGCGAGGACGCGAGCCAGAGCCCAACGATTTGGACAACGCAGTGCGATTCATTCAATCAGAAATCAACCTCACCAACGAAGCCGAAGCTTGGAAATCATTCGCGCACGCTTTGCTCAACTCGAAAGAGATGCTATTCCGTTTTTGATGTCCGTGAAGGACTTGATCGTCTATCTGAACGGCGAATCGTCATTTCAAATTGCCGATCGCGACTGTTGATTGCGTTGGTTGCGGCGATGCACAATCCAAGCTATGGATAATGCTCCGACACCAACAATCGGGGAAAGAGAAACTAGATACCGTGGCCAACTGCGTTGTAAGGTGAGTGGATTGCCAAACACGTTTGCAAACACATCTTCGTTCGGTTGTTTTCCTCTCACGTATTTTCGATGCAGAAGCAAATCTCCAGCGACGATTCCTACTGTTTTCTGTAGATCCACCGTTTTGCCAGCGACACTCTTGGAACGGGTCCAGCCCGTCTGCAGGTCCATCTTCGACGTGTAGCTACCAACAACGTTGTCAAATCCTGCGTGTTGGCAGAGCAACGTATGATCAAACTCTTCCATCGAATGGACTTCGCCGTCATGAATATGAACAGTAGGAAAAAAAATCTTGTCGGAATGTCTCGTTTTGAACTCGAAAGCCATCGGATGAGGACGTCCTTCGAGTTTTTCGAGCTGGAATACAACGAAGCTGTAGTCGTTGTAGATCGGGATCTTCGCCCAAGTTTCCGGTGAGATTGAAAACATGGGGTCGAGTCGAGAGAAATCTTCAACGGAAGGGACGACGGATGCTACGAAATCACCGACCTCCTGAACTTTGAGCATCGCCGGTTCAGCCGCCTTGCTGTCCACCGCCCTTGACATCGTTGGAGGTGGATTGAGAGGGGGAAAGGCCCGATGTAGATCGGCAAAGAATCGATCGTATTGCTTCAGGTCGAAAAAATTGACCGAATCCTCGGTTGCGTTCGCTGCCGTGGGTATCGGCAAGATCATTGCGGTTTCGACTTTGCTTTCGTATTGCATCTGATAGACCACGAACTGGGTCTCTTTGCCTGAAAGCCTGCCGAATATCTGTGTGTTCGTAACCGATTCGACAGATCCCGAAAAACAGCACATGCCCCAACTCCTTGGGAAACAGATTGAAAAACACTTTATGGCCGACTAGACGTATCTTTCGAGCCTGTAGTTCCCAAGAAATTCTTAATGCTCTTGTCGCCTGGCTAATTCATCTCGCAACCGAGCGGCTAGTTCATACTGTTCATCACGCACTGCGTCTGCTAGTCGTTGCTGTAGAGAATCCCCGACCTCGTATTGTTCCGAGATCGACTCTCGAAGCTTGATTAATTGCAAAGCCATTTCGTCGTTTTCGAATTCTTCGTCGGCTTCGTGCTCTTCGAAGACAGCGCGGATGGCGTCGAGCCCATTATTTATTTCCGCAACGGCCGTCTCCGGAGTCGATTCATCTAGTGCTGCCAAAGCAGCAGCCTGTGTTCGATGGAACAGTACAAAGGGTCGATACTGCTCATGGCTCATCGTCCACTCGTCTTCAGGCGAGTGATCTCGGCAAACGTCCATCAAAGCCAACGTGTGCTCCGCGTCCTCCACTGCACGATGGTAGTGTTCCAAACGAAGCCAGGATATGCGCCTATGGTAAAACTGAACAAACTCGCGGTCCGCTTCAAAGCACTGTGATTCGTCCATCACAAAATCGGCATCGTGTTTTTCGATATCAAGCATCGCGTCCAAAAAAGTACAAAAGCCATTCGGTGTCTGTCCGTCGGGACGACCGTTGGTTTCCATTTGAAGCACGCCCAAATCGACTCGCATTTGGATCACATCACGTCCATCGTCTCCCTTGACTAGCCTGACGGCAAGAGAGTGCGGGTCGAATTCCCAGTCTCGTAATATGGCATCGAGCCCTATGAACGAACCCATCTCGGCCTGTCTCGCTACTTTGGAAAGACTAAATTTTTCGGGATACTTGGCATTATTCGCCGACCTTGCTCGCGGCTCGGACATTCCATTCTCAGGTGAAGACTCACCTGGTGGAACATCACCAAATGATCCATTGTCCAATTCTCCGCTATCTAACATCGTGGTTCCTAACTTTTCTGTTCTCGCGGCAACACACTTGGTTTTAGTATAACATGCAACCCTGCACCGCGAAGTGAGTTACTCAGGAAGTGTTCGCAATTGCTTCTCCCGGGAATAGGGGGAGCGGACGATTTCCCTGGAAATTTTGGCTCTGTCGACAGGGGAACCTATCTGCGAATCGACAACGCCTGGTAGCGATGGAATCCATGGTTAAGATAGTGTCGATTGTTCGGATGTTTCTGGCCCGCCAAAAGGACTCTTTGACTTGACTGACTCTAGCGGGTCCAACCACATGCAGAAGGAGCCCAGGGATGTGTTCCATCGCGTTCCTACCACCATCCCAGTCGGGAGCATCTTGAACAACGAACACCCCTGTTCGTACCTGCCTGGGAGAACTGCAAATTTGCCCCTCATTTTGCCAGCAAACATACTTTCACTGAATACCATGGATGAGGCATTGGCAGCAGGAATGCGACGTGCTGGACTTTTTCTCTACTACACCCAATGCCTTGGTTGCAACGCTTGCGAGCCTACCCGGTTCGACGTTCAGCAATTCCGCTGGACCGAGTCTTGGAAACGTATTTTAAAGCGTGGTGATAGGCAGCTACAATTAGCGATCGCGCCGACCTCGATGACAGAGGAAAAGCTGGCTCTTTTCAATAGGCATCGCATGGAGCGAGGACTGAATTCCGATGAGTCGAACTACCAACCAGAGGACTACGAGAGCTTCTTAGTCGAAACAAGTTGCCAGTTTACAATGGAGCTTCAATTTCGAAGTGCCGAGAATTTGATCGCGGTGTCCATTATCGATTGCGGGCAAAATTCCGTTTCTGCCGTTTATACCTATTTTGACCCCGACTATGCAAAACTATCGCTAGGAACCTACGCAATCTTGAAGCAAATTGAGTTTTGTCTACAGACAAGGCGTCAGTTTGTTTATCTGGGAATGTATGTCAAAGACAACACACATTTGAGTTACAAAGCGAGGTTTCTCCCCCAACAGCGATGGATTGCAGGGGAGTGGGTTGATATTGCTCACAATTCTCCCTAGCCTCACGGCGCGAAAATTCGCCATTCGGTTTGCCTGAGCTATAATGAGCGATGTCTCATTAGCTCCACTCTCTCCTCAGATCTTTCGCATGGGTATCTTTGACAAACTGTTCCAAAAGAAAGAGGGAGGTATCGAGTCCAAGAAAAAAGTGGATGTCGAAGTACGCTTTGAACGAATTCGATCTGCTATCTCTGGAACGATGAGCAATTTTTTTGTAGCAAAAGATCGACAAAACGATAACAAAATTGTTGGAGTAAAACTGTGCGATATTGAAAAAGTGGAGTTCTTTGAAAGCAGATTCAAAGGACTCAATAAACCACAGGAAGGATGGATCAGCGCCCAAATGATTCATCCCAACATCGCCAAAACGCTGGAATTTGGGACGACGACCAAAGGCCAACCCTACATCGTGATGGAGTTTGTCGATGGTCCCGGGTTGCAAGTACTGGTACTGGAAAGGGAAGAAGAAAAGCTTCGAGGCAAACGTCTCAGCCTGATAACACAAATGGCTGAAGCCCTGAACTATGTCCATCGCAAAGAGTTTATTCACCGCGACATCTGCCCTCGCAACTACATCTGCTCGCTGGACCTGAACACCATCAAGCTGATCGACTTTGGATTGACGTTGCCAGCCACTCGCCCGTTTATGCTACCAGGCAATCGCACGGGCACACCACTCTATATGGCCCCCGAAATTGTGCGCCGGCGATCGACTGACCAGCGTGTAGATGTATTTTCGTTCGGTGTTACGTGTTACCACATGATCACCTTTGAGTTACCGTGGAACACAACGGACACAACCGGAAAAGCAGCGCTCCAACACGACACCGCACCACCCATTGAAATCCTTGACCTACGTCCCGACCTGGACACAACGCTAGCCAACGCCATCATGTCCGCGATCAAAGCAAACGTGGACCAACGCACTCCAGATATGGAGACGTTTCTTCGGCAACTACGACAAGTGAAAAATTCACCTTGATCGACGATGCTATGTCAGCCGAGCGAATCAATCGCGAAGCTTATGACCGTATGGCAAAACAAGGCCATGTTCTTGCTACGCCAGTGAAAACCGAGGAACTGGAGAAACCGCTTGAGGTCGTCGACGGACGTGGTTGGCTCGGTGGTGATATTCGCGGCTGGAACGTTCTCTGCCTAGCGGCCGGCGGTGGAAGACACAGTGCTCTCTACTCGGCAGCCGGTGCTAAGGTTACCGTCGTGGACATCAGCCCAGGAATGTTGGAACTCGATCGCGTCGTTTGCCATCGTTATAAATTCGATGTGCGATTGTTCCAAGCATCGATGATAGCGATTCCCATGCTCCACGAGGGTGAATTCGATTTGGTAATTCATCCTGTGAGCTCCTGTTACATCGCGGACCTGCAACCCATGTTTGCCGAAGTAGCACGCGTGCTTCGTCCCGGTGGGCTGTATATCTCTCAGCACAAAAGTCCGACGAACCTACAGGCTTCCTTGTTTACAGAGCGTGGGAAGTATTGGATAGAATCGGAGATTGGAGCCGTCGCGAGACCTGTTCCTCCTGGTGAAACCAGCCCTCTTCGTGAACCGAATGCCCGCGAGTTTGCTCATTCGCTCGAGACCATCTTGGGTGGCATTTGCCGTGCAGGCATGACGATCGAAGACTTCTCAGAGCCTGAACATGCCAAAGCGGATTCTCTACTGGACTCGACAGGTCATCGCGCTAAATTCATCCCACCGTATATCCGGATCAAGGCGCGCCGTACGCCAAATCAAACTCGACAAAGTTCATCTCTGATACTGCCAAAGTAGTTACAATCTAGAAATCTGTTTGCCTTATACCTTTTCCTGCAATTGCCACCTCCTGAACCTTCAGGAGAATGGCGAATGCGACAAGCAGCCTCGTTATCATGCATAACATCCAAACGGAATTCGCCAGCGTTACATTCTCCACCCACGATTGGCGACGTTATCGGAGGCTGGTACTCTTTCTAACATGGACGCTCGCTTCTTTCGCGTTCGCCAGTTTCGCGCAAGCTCAACAGCCAAATCGCCAAGATGCATTTCAAGAGTTCTTCGATCTCCAGTCGCTTTGCAGTGCCGTGAAACCACTCATGACGAACGCTCAGAGATACACAACGATCGACTTGATACTCGTGGAAAGCGAAGCTACCGATGCTTACTCCATTCCTGGTGGTCACATTGTGGTAACGCGCGGCTTGCTAGAGACCGTTGGAACGGAGGCTGCGTTGATTGGTGTTCTGGCACACGAACTCTCGCACTTGGATCGAGGTCATCAATTATTGACTCTCAAGCAAATGAGAATACTCAACCAATCTTTTGACATGCGAAATCCAGTCGAATCCATGGCGATCGCGTTCAAACCTTTCCGCCCAGAATTCGAGACACAATCCAACGAACTTCGCGCATTGTGGCCCAACGCCACCTACACGGGCGCCAAAAATCTAGTACAGCGAATCCCTGCCAATAAGCCACGTTTTACGCGATAAAATTCGTCAGCAACGCTCCTCAATGAAAATCGTCTTTGCTGATGCTATAGGCTTCTAGTTTCCGGTACAGCGTTGCGCGTGAGACTCCGAGCAGTTCTGCCGCTTCCGGGATATTGCCTCGCGTTCGCTTCAAAGCTTCATGAATCAACCGTTGTTCCCATTGTTCTACATTGAGCGTATCAAAGACCTCTGGTTTGGGCTCATGCAGACTCAGGTCACTCGGTTGAATTTCATCCGTGGTTGCCAGTACTACCGCGCTATCAATCACATTGCGCAATTGACGAACGTTGCCAGGCCAGCCATAGGAAAGCATACGACTTCTCGCCGCTGGGCTTAGAACGATGCCTGGTCTGCCATGTTGCATTCCGAAATGTTCAAGAAAATGATTGATCAATAATTCTATATCTTCGGCTCTTTGACGAAGCGGCGGGACCTTCAACTCGAAAACACTCAATCGATAGTAGAGGTCTTCGCGGAATCGTTTGTCAGCAACGAACTCGCTCAAGTCGCGATTGGTCGCCGCCAAGACTCGCACATCGACCCGTACTTCTTTGCGGCCACCCACGGGCAAAAACGGGTGCCCTTCCAGAATGCGCAACAACTTCGCTTGTCCTTCGAGTGTTAACTCACCGATCTCGTCCAGAAACAGAGTCCCCCCGTGCGCCTGTTCGAACCAACCGATGTGCTCCTTATCGGCACCCGTGAATGAACCCTTTGCATGGCCAAAGAGTTGACTCTCCATGAGCTCCGATGGTATTGCTGCACAGTTGACACTCAACATTTGCCGGTCGGACCGTAAGCTTGCTTTGTGGATCGCTCGGGCAACCAGTTCTTTGCCCGAGCCGCTTTCTCCGCGAATTAAAATGCAACCAGTCGCACCCGCAACGCGAACGATTTTTGCTTTCAACTCCCGCATCGGCTGACTGTTGCCGAGCAGCTCATCGAAGTCTGCATTCTTGTTCTGAAGCCGACCATGATTGATCCGTAGGGCTGATTCATTTTGCGCTCGCACCAAAGAAGGGGCCAGAAAGCTTGCGGCTGCTATGGCAAAGTGGAATGCGTGTTTGTCAAAGACTTCCTTTTCACGATACAAATGAATCACGCCGATCAATTTTCCTTCGTGAAACAACGGGATACAAATCGCATCCGCATAATGTCGTAGCGGCCCGTCGCTCACATTGCGTATCTCATTCTTGACCCATACGGCAGTCGCCTGTTTGCAAACCATATCGGTCAATCGCCCACTAAGCGTGATCCGGTTGTTTGCATCCACCTGGCCTCGTCGTTGATCGATCAATTCTCCATCTTTGTCCGCCAAAAGGAATGCGACCAAGGTTGCTTGAGTTCGCACGCGGAGTACATCCGTTGCGAGCTCGATGACTTGCTCGGGCGTGACCAAAGAAATACAACGAATTGAAAGTTGGTGTAGATCGGACAGATCTTCTGTTCGGCTCGCCTTCCGCAGCAACATAAAGGCAGACATACCCGAGGCGACGCCATCAGTGATGACTCCTGATTGCGATTCACGAAAATCATGGGATAAATTGATACGCTCGACGGTCAGGTCTTCGCTTATCGTGTCATCAAAAAACTCGAGCTCTGTATTTCCAATACGAATCTTGGATCCATGATAAAGCGTTGCTCGATCAATCTTGGACCCATTCAACAAAGTTCCATTGCGAGACTGCATGTCTTCAACATGCCACTGCGATGCGCGATGGTAAATGCGGACGTGCACGCGAGAAGCTAACGGGTCCGGAAGTTGGATTTGGCACTCCAAACCCCGCCCCATCGACGTATCTCTATCCTTGCTCAGTGAATACTTTGTGTCGAGGTCTTTGCCTCGTGTAACAATGACGTAAGTTGACATAGCCGTGTGTGTGTGAATCGGACGCCATCATTATGATCGAACGTCTCATTTTGCGACAGCCTATTCCGGCGATTCCCATGCAAATCGGTTTTGCTATGCTACTGTCGCATTGCCGATCTCGTTGTTCTAGAAAAGGTACGAATTTTCAGGATGAAGCCCAAATTTTTCTATTTTGACCTAGGAAATGTATTGTTGTTTTTTGATCACGACTTGGCATTTCGACGCATGGCGAAAATTGCCGATGTTTCCTCGAAACAGATGCGACAAGCTGTGATGGATACGGAGCTTCAGATCCATTATGAAACAGGGCATATCAGCGGAGTCGAGTTTATCGATCGCATCGGCGAGCATCTTGGACGCACTCTCGATCATTCCTCGATGCTCCAAGCAGCGGCTGATATGTTCATTGCCAATACACATATCCTTCCGGTCCTAGAGCGAGTCCGCTCGATGAAGATCCCTATGGGTTTGCTCTCGAACACTTGCGAAGCACACTGGAATTGGATTCTCGAGATGCGATACCCGCAAGTGATCGACCGGTTCTCACCCGTCATCCTGTCGTACGAAGCAAAAAGTATGAAACCAGATCATGGCATTTATCAGATTGCGGAACAGCAGTCCGGGTATAGTCCGAACGAATTGTTCTTTACGGATGATCGTGAAGATAACATTGCCGCTGCATGCGCAAGAGGTTGGCAAGCAGAGGTCTTCATCAATCCAGATCGATTGATGAAGACGATCAACAGCTGGGCCTAACGCGGGGATGCTGAACAAAGATGGAAAAGTTCTAACACTTTGGAAACGATCTTAACGGACGCTTCCTTCTCGACTTTGTTGGTACCCAGCCATGTTTCATAGCCGCCAAGCACGTGGTGCGATGGTGTTGGCAAATAGCCATACGAACCATTGGCCAATTCAACGGTAAAGGTTGATTTGAATGGGCTTTTGTCTTTGATCTCAAGCCCGATTTCCGTGAAGACTTCAAAGGGTATGGCTGCGATTCCTAGGGTACCGATTCGAAAAGTCTGAATCAAGACATTTACATCCTCTGGCGATTCCGCCAACTGAAGCACTCGCTCTGCATAGGTTCGTTCATGCACGTGAAAGGGCTTCTCGTCTTTTGGCTTCGCAAGAACTTGATTCACATAAGCTAGTAACGCTGTGTCGGGTTTGCGAATCTTTAAAGTCAGTTCTTCCGTCTTAGCCGCGAGCGTCCAAGTATCCTGATAGGAGACATCTTTCATTGATGCATGCACCCGAGTCGCAATCAACTCACCTACTTCCTGCATCTTTTGGAACAGCTCGTAACGCTTGCCGCGATTCTGAAAGTTGATGTTGTTCACATCGCCACTCGTGCCGTTCGATAGAATTCCAACAAACGGTTTCTCCGATTCGCTTGCTTCGAGAAGCTTGGCAAGATGATTCGCAAAGACTGCAAAGTAATCGGCTGATATTGTGCGTCCAGGTACACCTCCCACGTAATGCAATGAGTAATTGGCGAGAACCGCAATAGGCCGCCCATCGGTCGACTGAACCGAAACAAAAGAGACTTGTGGATCGATCGGTCCGGCAGGCCGAATCAAACCGCTCGCACCCGGGTTCATCCTCACTTGGTCTACTCCGCCAAACGGATTGCGGCGATCCGCTTCCTCGACAACATACCAACGACGATTGAACAATTGAGAGGGTTCTTGAACGGAGCCCCAACCGATCTTTGCCGGCTCCAATCGCTTGTTCGCGATTCGTACACAATCGACGATTCGGCTGACCAAGAAACGTTGATAGTCATTGAGGTTCGTTGTATGAACCATCGCATTAGCGCTTCGCGCGGATGTTGCGGAGTGGGTATGCGTTGCTGCCATCAATTGGTTCGCGATTGGAATCCCAGTGGACTCCTCAATCTGCTTCTTTGCGGCATCGTATACTTCGCGAGGTATACCCACATTGTCGCAAAGGACGAATGCTAACTTGGTATTGCCATCATCGAGAACGATAGACCTCGCATACAATTCATCATGCACTTCGTCGGCGGGTAATGGAGTAAAGCCTCCTACTATCAGCTCACCAAGCGGAGGCGTAATGTTGCTTGTTGCAGCTCCCGCTTGCAGCTTACCCGTAGATTGTGCAAGCACATGTGCGGGTAGCGAAAACAAAATGAACAGATGAATTAGGCTCCATAGGACCAGGGGGATGATATGTTTCATAAAAGTTCCGAGGAAGAGTCGAGGGGTGAGAAATCGGGGGGAAACTGCGGCGGGGAACCAAAACGACTGAAAACAGTCTAGCGATTGCGTTGGGATTGCACGACAGAACCATAGTCTTTTTTCTCGCTTCACTAGGCATTGGTCAATATTCTTGAGACTTAACATTCGGGCTGGTCGGAATAAGACTATCATGTTGGAACCGTTCTCCATGAAAGTCCTCTCCGCATCTTGCGTAAATTCCGGTGAGATACGTCGCTCCCTTAGTCCACTTCAAGACATGGTTCGCACTTTTGGTGCCTGTCGCAGTTTGCTATGTGGCAATCCCACCACAGTCGCCTCGTAGCAATCTGAGAATCGATTCTGGCAGAGCTAATTCTGGAGCCATGCAACCAAGGGGAGCTCGCGATCTTAGCTTCGGAGGAACGGGCATGGGCGGAAGAGGCTTGCCGCAAGCGAATCGGTCGGACTACCCTATGTGGAAGATCGATCCAGCATTCCCTCAAGATCACTTTACTTTCGTTCGTATCGAGTACGACTCGTTCGGTGGGCGTCGCAGCAGTTTCGGTGGTTGGAGAAATGATTTTCCCGACTGCGATTGGAACTTCTCTTCTCGGCTCCAAGAGTTGACCTCCATCATCGCTGATCCCAATGGCAAAACAATGCGATTCACCGATCCTGCATTGCTCGATTTTCCGTTCGCCTTTATGACCAACGCTGGGGCTATTTCGCTAAGCGACGATGAGAAAAACTCGCTTCGCAAGTATCTGTTAAACGGCGGCTTTCTCATGGCAGACGATTTTTGGGCTACCGCGGAATGGAACCATCTTCGTGAAACCATGAAGGAAGTGCTGCCGGATCGAGAGCCGATCGAACTGACGTTGGATCACGAACTATTTCATTTGGTTTACAGCTTTGAAAAACTTCCGCAAGTGCCGAGCATTCGTGCGTGGCAACGCGGCCTCACCTACGAGAGTTGGCATGGTCCCTATGAGAATGGGGATACATCGCCTCACTTCTGGGGTTACTTTGACGACCAGAAACGATTGATGGCGGTCTTCTGCCAGAACAATGACATCGCAGACGGATGGGAGCGCGAAGGGGAAGATATTGAATACTTCCAAAACTACTCGTTAAAGTACTCTTATCCGCTCGGCATCAATATCATCGTCTATGCGATGACGCACTAAGTGCTCTTGCTCGCGCGAGTCAAATGCCCATAGAGACCAGCGATTGCCAATGCAAGGAAGATCAACCCAAGCCCGTACCACACGGGCGCAGGGATCCCACGATAAGTCAACGTGGAAAACCATTGATAGGCAAATGCACACAATCCAATGAATCCTGCATAGATCGACGTGAAAATCCCAAGAAGCAAAAACGACCATCTTCGACGCGCCGAAGACGTTGCTTCGGACTCGGTTTCCGTCGCAGAGGAATTCTCATGTAGCATAGTGGTTCGCCTTAGGTACCCTGAGTAGCGCGTCGCATCAATTGAACAATGGATCGAACGCCATCTGTTTTGAGCAAACCCACTCGGTAGATTCGACCCGCTAGGTTCACCATTGCAATCGTAGAGACAATCATGATAACCGCAGCCAAGATGGGATGCCACCAAGGAACCGCGGTACCTGTCGCCAATCTCAAAATCATTGTCATCGGACAGCTTGGCGGAAAGAAACTAAGGGTCGTGGCAACCACTCCATTGGGATCGCGAACGGCAACAAACCAAACCATCACGGGTGCCATCAGCATCATCCAAACTGGCAGCAGCAGCGATTGAGCTTCTTTCAATTCGTTGACCGATGAGCCGACAACCAGAAAAATCGAGCTAAAGAAAAGAACGCCCAATAATTGAAACAACACAAACCACGGGAGAAGGCTCGTCGGTAGACTGCTTAGCATGTTTTGTTGACTCAGTACATAAACGCCACCACAGCCGTAAAGTACAAAGATGACCAACGATCCTGCAACGTTACCGATCAGTTTGCCACCCAACAATTGAGTCGATGTCACCGAACCAATCAGCACTTCAGAAATTCGCAATGTCTTTTCTTCCATCGCGCTTTCCAGCATAGGTTGAGCCGCCATAAGGATGACCATGAACATCAGCATCATGACGCCGAACGGAAGGAACATCGCTTTGAGCCCGTCCGTGATAGATTGAGATTTACCTTGGTTCTCTTCATCGATCGGTCGATTGGCTGCGATCTCCACTCGTGAATTGAGCATGGCGATAATCTTGGGATCGATCGACTCCAAGCCAAACTGTTGTATGCGTGTCTGTTTTACTTTCTCGGTGAGTATCGTGCCGAACCACGAGCGTGCTTCGCTCATCAAAGAATCAAAGGCAAAGAACTTGGGGCCTTCGGTTGCCACGATCGCTTCGACGGGTGGCTTGGCGAGAAGATCCGATGGGATCTCCAACAGAGCGTAAGCATCTCCTTGTTTGATCGTTTGACTGATGTTCAATCGCTGTTCGTCGGTCAGAGTCGCAGATCCGGTAGCTTCCAAGTTCCAGAAGTCGGTCGAACTACCAAAACCAAGATCGGATTCTTCGTTCGTTGTTGCCTGGCTCTGCTTGATCGCTTCGTTCCGTTGATCGACGGCAGACCGGAGATCATCGAATAGAACTCCAGTTCCATCCGCCACGAGAATTTTGAGGTTTCTTCCACCTCCGAGTTTTTGCAGCGCCGGCATGACGAGAAAGCTGCCGAACATCAAGATTGGCATCATCACCAAACTGAAGATAAACGCCTTGGTCCCGACCATGGCGACGTATTCTCGATAGGCAATGACTGCAAGTTTGTACATAAGGATCAGCTCGATTGAAGCTTCTTCATTTCTTGTCGCATACTTTCACGCATGAATCCATCCAAAGCGGCCAAGTCCGCGTTTTTGTCAACCATGTTTGACTTGCCGATAATCAATCGAGCAGAACAGGCAACAACGTCACCCTTCATCCCAGACGCCTTCAACGTTACCGTTTTGTCATCGCTCTTGAGGATTTCGGCGGTGATCTCCATCGTTTGCCCAGGTTCCATGAAGTCAGCGAACTTGACATTGCGAGCTTCGTTTAGCGTCAATAAAGAGTGGCGAAAACTGTCGGTTCCACGAATAAGCCAACTGGACGCTTGGAACAATCCCTCCAGCATTAGAACGCCCGGCATCACCTTAAAGAGGGGAAAATGATCGCGAAGGTAATCTTCGTCTGCATGCATCGTACGACAGGCGCGAATTCGCTCGCCCGGAATCAGCTCCAAAATTCGATCCAGTTGTCTAAAACGCATGCTAGTCATCGACGACCTACTTTTCGCCAGGTGTTGAACGAGTTAAGGCCGGTTAGTTTAGGCCACGACGGATCGATCGTGAATGCCGTACCAGCTCTCCATTTCATTGTTCCAACAAATTTTCGTTTTGGACTGCCAAAACTCTGAAACGGAATTAATCTATGTGGCTTAGCCGCGTCGTGAGACGCTGCCGACCGCTATCTCGTCGGTCGAGTTCTATGTTTCGTTCGCAGCCATTACAAGCTCCTGTTGTGAGAACAGTGACTCGTATTTTGGTATAGCCATGCAATTGCTGGCAAACAGGATTTTCTATGTCAAAGCCAAATCGACCCAAGGCCGCTACTCCTTCGTTTTTAACCGGAGAGCAACGTATCAACAAACTTCTCGCCGCCGCGGGCTTCGGGTCCCGCCGCCAAGTCGACGAACTCATCACCGATGGCCGGGTGGAGATCGATGGAAAACTGGTAACGCAGGTGGGTGTCAAAGTCGACGCTGACGTTGCGAAAGTAACCGTGGATGGCGAGCCGCTCAAACGGCATCGGCCAGTGTACTATGCAGTCCATAAACCAGAGGGGTTCCTGTGTACGAATTGCGATCCAGATGGTCGCCCACGCGTTATCGAACTGGTGCCATCGACCGCTCGACTCTTCCCTGTCGGCCGCCTCGATGCGAGTAGCACTGGATTGATCTTGTTGACAAATGATGGCGAGCTGGCCCAGCGATTGGCTCACCCGAAACACTGTGTACCGAAAACCTATTTTGTCGTGGTCGCAGGTCAAGTGGATTACGATTCCATGCGACGCCTTCAACGGGGTATTTATTTGGCTGAAGGTGTAGCGCGCGTCGACGGAGCGACCATTCGCAAAGTTCGAAAAGGTTGTACCGAAATTGATATCACTCTAAGCGAAGGAAAGAACCGAGAAATCCGTCGCGTACTCGCGCGACTCGGACACAAAGTGGTTGTGCTACGTCGCGTCGCGATCGGGCCATTGAAGCTGGCAGATATGCCCGAGGGTAGTTATCGCCCGTTGCAGGACAAAGAAGTTGCTGCTCTCTACAATGCCGTGGACGAAATCAAACGAGCTCGCAACTTGGAACGTCGAGAGCGCAAGAAGCGAAACACGGTTGATGGCCTTGCGATGTCCGATAACACCGCCGACGACTCTATAGGTAGTGCAAGCGGCCGCCCTTCGAAAAAGCCACCGCGTCAAGCAGTCCCCATTTTTGACGAGGAAAGTGACAGCTGGGACGCACCCGATGAAGACGATGAAGAAATGATGGACGCATTTCCGCCCATTTCTGCGAACCCCTATCGAACAGATGACGATGATGAATCGTCCGATGACGAAGGACTCGATGATGCAATCCTCGTCACGGAAACCGATGGCCAAATTTTTTCGAACCGAAAAGGATCGGTACTCGCATTTGACGACGATGAGATCGACACAGAAGCAATCGCCGACGATTTTGAACCACACAAAGTAAAGCGCAATGCCAATCGGGATCGCTCGTCACGCGAACCTCGCGGTGGTACCAATCGCGCAACAGAAAGGAGCCGCCCCAGTGGTGACCGGCCCAGTGGTGACCGAACTAGCAGTCGCCACAGTGATAGTCGCCACAGTGATAGTCGCCCAACTGGTAGCCGATATGGTGGAAATCGCCCTAGGGGGGATCGTGGCGAAGGAGACCGACCTGCACGACGATCGAGTGCTCCTCGCGCAGAAAGTACTGGCAATAGCGAACGACCAACGCGAGGTCGACCACCGGCAGGTGCTGGCGGATACGGCCGAAGGCCCGCTGGAAACCGTTCTGCAAGTCTAGGAAGTCGCCCCAATCGATCTGGTGGTAGTCGTTTTGGCGATGCCGGAGCTACACCTGGCGTTGAAGGGGGCACAGAGTCGACTCCAGCACGCGGCAGGATGCGCAGAACAGGGTCCTTCACAGGAAATGCCCCTCGCCCCACAGAAGGAAGCGAACGGCCGAGAAGAAGCAGTGCTAGAATGGGTGGCCCGCGAAGCAGTAGCGGTGAACGTTCGGCAGGCCCTCGAACTGGCAGTAACGGCCGAAGCAGTGCTGGACGAACCAGCAGCGGTGGTGCTCGGTCTAGTGCTCCGCGAACGGGTGCTCCGCGAACGGGTGCATCGCGAAGCAGTGCCCCAAGAGCTGGGGGTGCTCGCCCAGCGAGTGCAGGTAGACCTCGCCGAGGTGGAAAACCTGGTAATCGAAGCCGATAAATGCAACGGTCATGACTCATGTGCGGACGCTTTACACTGAAGACATCGATCGACGATTTGCTTGCGGATTTGTTTACGGATGGATCCACGCGGCCGTTGATCGAGACAGCCAGTGTTCCGCTTATGGAGCCGCGTTACAACATCGCTCCGACCCAAGACATCTTGGTCATCCTGGCCGACAATTCCAATCGATTGAAGATCGAACGGATGCGTTGGGGGTTGATTCCCTTTTGGGCAGACTCGTTGCAAAGCTCGTATAGCATGTTCAATGCTCGAAGCGAGTCGCTTGCGGAGAAAACGTCGTTCAAGTCATTGTTGTCCAGCCATCGTTGCGCTGTATTGGCTGACGGTTATTACGAATGGCAGAAAACGACACCGAAAACCAAGACCCCGTTTTGGATTCATCGACGGGACAAACGTCCGTTTGCGATGGCTGGATTGTGGACAGTCAATCGAAAGATCCGGCTTGACCAGCCCATCTTGAGCGCGACGATCATTACCGTGGAATCGAACGAAGACACGCGCGAGGTTCACGATCGCATGCCAGCCATGCTAATGCGCGGAGAACAAATCTTCGATTGGGTAGTGAACAAAGAACAGAACGTGGTAATGAATCGCTACTTGCAGCCGGCAGTTCCGGGCGACTTTCAATTGCGACAAGTGTCGCCTTTGGTCAACCATGTACAGCATGACGGGCCTTCCCTTCTCGATCCGGCGTAATTCTTAGTGACAGCGACAAAATCCAATCGTTTATCAAGCCCATCCATAACAACTGGTCATCGAGCCTTGAATTGAAGGATCATTGAAATGACCGCTAGCGAAAAGAAGGAGCCTTTTTCAAGCCAAATTCCCTGAGAGCTTTAGTATATTATTGGACTTTGTTTATGGCTGCCTTTTTCCCCTTTTTGTTCAGGGGCGTTATTATGCGTTCACCTCAAATTCGTCGAAGAATTGGTTTTACTGAGCTTCTTGAATCACGCTGCCTGATGGCATCGTTCGAGAATTTCGATGGTGTTACTTTTCCTCTCCTACCCAGTGGTTGGCAGTCAACTGGTACTCCAGCGTGGAATACCGTTTCTGGCAACAGCGACACAGCTCCCAATCACGCGTTTGTTGCCAACATTCCAACGGTCCAGGATAGCATCCTTACCTCGCCCAGTTTTCTTTTGTCACCAACGACGCCACGAATGAGTTTTCGACATTCATTCGATACGGAAGCTCAATGGGACGGGGGTGTTATCGAGATTTCGATCAACGGTGGCAGCTTCAGCGATATTGTTACCAGGGGTGGAACGTTTGTTACCGGCGGATATACGGGTGTGTTAAACAATAGTGGGAATCCTCTTGCTGGTCGGAATGCTTGGCAAGGAAACTCGAACGGATACATTACATCAACGATCGCATTTCCGAACGCAGCATTGAACCAGAATATTGCCCTTCGTTGGCGACTGGGGTCAGATGAGAGTGTCAATTTCACCGGTTGGAGATTGGATACGATCACACTAGACGAGTTACCAACACAGGACTTTGGTGATGCGCCTAGCAGCTACCCAGTCAACTTGGCGTCTAATGGAGCTAGACATACAGTCGGTTCATTGTTTCTCGGAGCTTCCGTTGATACAGAAGCCGATGGTTTCTCAAGCGAGGATGCAAGTGCAGATGGCTCCGACGAAGATGGAGTGGCTTTGCCCAATTCACTTTCGGCGGGGCAGACTGTTTCCTTGGCTATTACGGCATCTGTATCGGGAGGATTCTTGAATGCATGGGTAGATTGGAATGGCGACGGCGACTGGCTGGACTCCCGAGAGCAGATTTCGGTTGATCGACTTCTCAATGCTGGGGTCAACAATCTTTCGATTGCAGTCCCAGCAGGTGCTCGGAGTGGTCTCACGTTTGCTAGGTTCCGTTTGAGTGAAACAACTGGATTGGCGCCGACGGGATCAGTTGAGACGGGCGAGGTTGAGGATTATCGGGTTTTCGTCTCGACGCCAGGTGTTTGGACGCCTCTAGGGCCATTTTCGGCAGTGAATGGCCAAGTTGAGAACATTCCAAATCGTCCTGTATCCGGAGCTATCCATACGGTAATCGCCCATCCAACCGATGCGAATATCTTGTATGCGGGAGCCGTCAATGGTGGAGTTTGGAAAACGACTAACGCCACAGCAACTTTTCCGAACTGGATTCCCTTGACTGACTCGCTTCCATCTCTTTCGATCGGAGCATTAACGTTCGATGTAAGTGATTCGAGCAACGGTACGATCTTAGCTGGAACAGGCACTTATAGCAGCTTTGGTCGGATTGGGAATCAGAGAGTTGGGTTGTATCGCAGCACGAATGGTGGACAAAACTGGCAGGTGTTGGATGGTGGAGGTATTCTCCGCGGCAAGAACATTTCTGGAATCTATGCTAATGGAAATACGATTGTGGTTTCAGTCAATACAACCAATAGCGGCAATTCAGGAGTTTATCGAAGCACCAACGGAGGAACGACCTTTATCCAGGTCTCAGGTGGTGCCGGGACGGGGCTTCCGACCGGTGCGAGCTATGATTTGATTTATGATCCGATCAACACGAACACGCTCTACACGTCGATGGTGTTCTCGACGACGAATGGTGTTTATCGATCGATAGATGCAGGAGCAACTTGGACCAAGGTCAGTACTCCCGTCATGGACTCGCTCATGATTGCCAATACCAGTAACCTTGAGATGGCTGCAGGCCGAAGAAACGAAGTGTATGCAGCGATCATCAATAGCGGTGCCTTCGCTGGTCTTTTCCGTTCACCGGACAATGGCAATACTTGGACTCAGATGGATAGTCCGAGCACCAATGAGAATGGTACTGACGTTGGACTGAACCCTAGCGGAGGCAAAGGACCTACGAGTGGCAAGCCAGATGAAATTGCTGGCGGCCAAGGTGCGATTCACTTTGCGATAGTGGCGGACCCAAATGACGCAAACTTGGTATATGTCGGAGGTGATCGTCAACCTCGATCGAATGGCGATGCAGGTACTTTTCCGAACTCTATAGGTGCAAACGATTTTTCGGGACGTCTCTTTCGCGGGGATGCTAGCCGACCTGCCGGAAGTCAATTTGTTCACTTAACGCATCGCAACAACCTCGGACCTCTCGGCGGAGGAACCGCCAGCAGTAGTTCACCGCATGCGGATTCCAGGGAAATGGTTTTTGATGCAGCCGGAAATATCGTCGAAGTGGATGATGGCGGTGTCTATCGACGTTCGAACCCTCAATCTAACACAGGCGATTGGTTTTCCCTCAATGGAAATATCCAAGTGACGGAGGCACATGATGCCGCATGGGACCCCGTTAGCAATGTGGCGATCACTGGAAATCAAGATACGGGAACGACCTACCAACCTAGCGAAGGTGCTAGCCAATGGGTATCCATTTCAACAGCGGATGGTGGAGATGTCGCGATCGATCGTCTTGCATTGGCTACCAGCAATCAGTCCGTTCGATATTCCAGTTTTCAGAATCTAGGTTCCTTTCGCAGAACTGTGTGGAACGCGCAGGGTGCGATTGTATCGACGAATTTCCCTGCTTTGACACCGATCAACGGAAGCCCGAGGATTACGGGTGCGTTTCGTACTCCCGTAGAAACCAATGCAGTTAGCGGTGGCCGTTTACTGTTTCAGGGTAGCAATGGAATCTTCGAATCACTTGATCAAGGCGCAACCGTTAACTTGATCGGAGCATCCTTAGGTTCCAACAACATTACCGTAAACGCGATCGCTTATGGTGGACAAAAAAACAATGCAGCGAACGCAGAAGTTGTCTGGACAGCCAGGGGAAGTGACGTTTTCTATCGTGCCACGTCAGGTGCTCTTTCCCAAGTTCCATCGGATCCCACATCAGGAACAATCCGCGATCTTGCGATCGATGGAAGCGATTACGAGATCGGTGCGGTGGTAACGAGCAATCAGGTATTTCGTTCTATGAACGCTGGAGCTAGCTGGAGCAATATCACTGGAAATCTGCTAGCACAAGCAACTGAAGTGTTTTCTATCGCCCATATTGTCGGTGCCCTTGGAGGCTGGCTTGCAGCTGGGACCAATGCGGGAATCTATGTGATGGCAGTTACGCAATTGGGTAACTGGACACGTCTGGGGAGTAGTCTTCCAAATGCTCTTTCTTACGATCTTCAGTACGAACCGCAAGATGATGTTCTGATTGTCGGCACGCTAGGAAGGGGGGCGTGGAGATTAAACAATGTGTCAAGTCTTCTCGCATCCACGGCTGTCTCGGTAGTAGACAGCAAGGTGTATTACAAAGGTTCAGAATTTGCTTTGACAAGTGTCGACGCAGCACTAGATCCAGGAAAACAACTCGCCCAACCGGGTACAGCCCAGCAGTTGTTGAGTTTCAACAACGTTATCAATAGTACGCGTGGTATCAACGGCTTGGTGTTTGATGTCGTGGGCTTGGCTTCTGCGACTCTCACCGCTGCCGACTTTGTATTCCGAATGAGCCCGCAGGGACTTTTCGACGAAGCTGCAAATCCACCAAGTGGCTGGGCAGTTGCAC
>CAIOHR010000201.1 GCA_903858115.1 uncultured Pirellula sp.
CCTGCTCACGACTAACGGCTTCGGATCCGATTATGGGCCATTCAGAAAGCCGTCCGCCTTACAATCGAAGTATGATAGAATGCTCACTTTTCCGAAGGGACATCATCTTGTGAGATCGTCATGTTCTCTTTCATCGCCCTGAGCCTGCTCGTTATGCAAGTAGAAGTGTCGGACCCAGCGAAACTCAATTTGTGGAACACATTCGTTACGGCCCACAATGTTCATGAGCAAAGCGTTCCCTTGTTCGCAACGCAGGACGGCAATGTGGTCGTCATGAACTACGGAGCGAACAGTCGCAAAGTACTAAAGCGATCAGACGAAATGGAGCAACACCTCCGAAAGCTCGGCACTCAGTTGATCGCTGAACACAAAGAGGGCAAGTCCGTTCACGATGGCATCCTCTATATGATGTTGGCCCGCGAAGGTGAAACGCTCGTTCCGCTTTACATCGGAAAGGCCGAAACCTTCGGTAAGGGTGATCGCAATCTATCGGCGAACATTCGAGACTTGGCAAACGGAACCGCCATGTTCGGTCGATGGGGATACAACTATGCTTACCACATCGGTGACCTTAGCGCAGTCACTCTTTCAGGCCATCCAGATACGAAGGCATCGATCAAGTACAAAGCGTGGCGTGACAAACTGTTTTCGGTCGAGAACGATGTGGTCAAGCCAAAAACGGAATTGTTGTTTTGGGCAAAGCTATGGGGACCGGAATGTCAGAGCATTTGGAAAGAGTACGGTACCACCAAACTCGCATTCGAAGAGTATTTGGTGATTGGTGTCGCCAGCGATGTCTTTCCTCAGCATCTGCTCAACAGAGAAGGTAGAACTCGGTAACACTGCGAACGCGACTTGGAGACAAGAGTTTTACAATTTGGACAACTCTTTGGTTGCAATTCTAAGCAAAGCCTTTTTAAAGGTCTTCATGGCGACAAGTCCGTCGTAGTTCGTTGGTAATGCGTCGAGGATGCTCTCAGATGCAAAGATTACCACTTTAGTTCGGGCCCGACTAACGGCGACATTCAGTCGATTGGGCGAAAAGATGAATGAAGCTGTCTCTGAAGCGTATTCTGGATCAGTCGCGCACATAGAGATTATGACCATTTCCACAGTCAGTCCTTGAACTCGTTCGACGGTATCCACGATTGGAATGTCGGTTGATGACGCTGTCTCGTACTGGACTAGCCTGCGAATCGCTGCCGCTTGTCGGCGATAGGGTGTAACGATTGCCATTTGATCCGTTCGCACTCCAAACTTCATCGCTTGAGAAATCAACTTCGCAACCGACTGGGCTTCAGCAAGATTCAACTGCTGTGAGCCATTGTCTTCGGATCGAACCCAGAGCAAGGAATCTTCACAATGAAGTGCGTTCAGTTCGCTTGAGTCGAAAGATGAACCCGCATCGGACGCGAAGGTCAATCGACGGTTGCGAGAGGATGGCGACGAAACCAGATTCCCAACTCCGCCATAGAAGCTTTCGGCGATGAAGTTGCAAATCGGCTCGTTCAATCGGTAAGACGTGTTCAGCATCAAGATTGAACCGGGATGCGATTGTCGCAGTCGTGCGAAGAGTGAAGTGGCCAACGGACTCGAACTCAATTCAGAATTGAAAACGGGTGGCATCTGCTGATCATCGCCGAACAAAAGGGTGCTGCCCGCTCCGAAAAGTCCGGCACAAATCCCCTGGCAGAATGGCAGTTGCCCTGCTTCATCGACGAGAACGACGTTCGGTGCGAGTCCGCTCGACTGAACTGCAAGGTGCTGGAGAGCCGAGAGGAATGTCATGCCGATGATTTGCTCGCTGCCCGTACGACTGCTGTCCTGACGCACAGCATCCTTTAGTAGTCGACATTCAACATCATCCGGTAACGACTCGCGACGCAACGCATTTCCAACCTTAACCAATCTACGGTTTGGAAACGAAGTGTGTATCGCTGCTAGCGCATTGTTCACGGCTTGGTGAGTGGGCGCGAGAATAAGAACTCGTCGGCCTATTCTCGATAGCGACTCAGCAACCATCGCTAACAAATTGGTCTTACCCGTACCGGGAGGACCTTGGACTCCAAGAATTGATGGCTCGTTAACGCATGCCTCCAGCGCCTGTCGTTGAGATGAATCGACATCAAATGGAAATTCTGCAACGATTTGCTCGACCGCTGTTTGGCGTTCAACCGATTTTGTGACCTTCTTAACTGGTAAGCTTGCACCCTCTTCGGTGAGCCACCGGAAAAACGACCATCCTGCCTGCCCTGGCTGTAACTTCTTGATCGACTGGACGATCAGAGACGTAAAGTCTCGATCGAGCTCAACCATCGTCCATGGGCCCGCAAACACATCTTCTGGCATACGAGAAAGAGCCACCTGCAATATCCGTCCTGCATCTTCGACAGTAACGACTTCGCCTGTTAGGCGACCGTGGTCTGAGGCGCTGAGAGTAACGTGGCTGCCTGGGCGAATACGTGACTCGTTGTGCTTACATTCGAAGGTCGCAGTCGATTTGTTCGTTTTAACGACCATGAGCCCCGTTACAGCTCTGCCAAGATGGCTCATCGCCTCATCAGACAGCAACTTGAAAAGTCGTTGCTGCTTTTCATTCTCACGTTGTTCAGCGAGTACAAATTCAATCAGGTCCTCTGGAGTCATGCTGCGCACCCTCCAGATCCTGCCAGCCAATTGATAACCGATCGCAGTCCCAATACTCGCTCGCGACTGTTGTTGGGTTCCGCAGAACCAGGTTCTGCGACATGCAAGACATTGCTCAATTCCAGGCCACGGATAGGTCCATGCACGATCGACTCAACCAGATCCAGCACATCCAAACACTTGACACTAGGTCCATTGTTTTGGCGAAGTAACTTTAGGAAGGAAACCGTTTCTGTTGCGCCGTAGAGTGCCGCACCACGCGATGAAAGAAGCGAGCCAACACGTGCAATCCAACTGCCGTCGCCGACTAAGGGAATCTGTACCGGACCATCTGGAGACTCAGTCCAAACGGCTCGTGGCAACAAATGCCCATCCGATCCACGATATCCATCCACAAACTCAATCGACACGGCTAGAAGATTCCTGATCTCTTCTGACCGAATTGAATAGCGAAGTACTGCTTCCCCAGCGGCGAGTCGTTTACTGGAGGCTCGGATGTGAGCAAGATCTCGCCAGTCAAAACCAAGCTGCTCCAATCGACCGTTCTCTGTTTGGATCACTTGCTGCCAAGTTTGAATTCCAGCGTTTTTCAGATTCTGAGCAATTCTGCGAGTTACGCCAGGCAATAACGACACGTCGCTTTGAGTGGACAAGACAGGCACGCATACGTCGCGCCAAGGACAAGACTTGCACCAGCGACACAAATGCGGACCAGGACCGGAATCATCGTCACGCATTTGGAATAACTGCTGCTTGCATCGTTCAAAGGTGTCATGCACTCCCGACATCGAGACTTCTTTGCGTTGCATGTCGCCCAGAATGAAGAAGGCATCATCAACACCGGGCCCTTGAATCGCTCGGAGAAGTTCGTGATACCAAGCCACCTGCATTACGTGCGATGTACTCAACGCGGTTGCAAGTTTGAGTTCGCCAACCCGATAGAGGTGACCTGTCGGACTGCTGTGCGATGGCCCTACAAGTTCAAGAATATCGGCAATACCTCGTGCACCGTCCTGCATGAAATAGGCCTGCAGGATTGCTGGAGAGCCCGATCGCATTGCCTGGATTGTCAGAGAGGAGCGTTCAGCGTCGCTACCAGAATCAGGAATTTGAATTGCATTTGGATAATGAGATTCGCATACGATTCGCTCGTGCTCGAGTCCCTCTTGCTGCAATTTACCAAGGTAATTCGGAGGCTTCGCCCTTTGCTTTGGATCGCCATGGTAGTCGAGCCAGGCCCGCTGTGAACACATCAACAAAGAGCTGAAGTGATGACCTACCGTCGGTCTTATTGCTCCACCTTTTGACGCCATGGCACAATATCCTTACTGAACCATAAGACGTTGGAGGTGCAAACGAGTTTCCTCGTCCTCGACCCAAAGGTAGATGCCATGGATCGCTCGACTCAACAGAATTCGATAGCCTCGCTGCAATCGTTTGATCAATTCAGTTGGGTCCGCGCCTTTACGATTCTTCCCCTCACCCTTGGCTGCTTTCTTAGTGCGGGGCAACGCACTGTCGTGCACATGGTCGACCTGTGCAACCCAACGGTCGTTCCGCCAAACGAGATCACTCAACCAAAGGACACCGAGATAATCGAAGTCAAATCCTCTAATCACGTATGGGCAACCAACCTCGCAGAGCGGATCATCGGCAATCGCACTTCCGTCAGTACCCTGGATGAACAGGGAATAGTCTTCCTCGGGAACGTAATTCCAGATTTTTGCCCATACTCGCTCTTGGCCGTTACGTGAGACCGAAATCGCAAAATCCTTCTTGTCATGTGGGAGTTCATGCGGCTTTGTAACTCCCTTCGTCTTCCATTCGCGAGCGTATGTCGCCGCAAGTCGAGCTGTCCTACCGTCGGTCAGATGTCGCTTAAGGTGCTCGTCCAATGCCAACGGGTCGTCAACGATTGTTAGCTCGAAGGTACCTTGCTTGTTGAGTACACGGTTCCATGTAGCCGAAGGAGCCGCTTCGCTGTCGTGGCTCAGAACGTGCTCGACCCATTCAAGATAAGCTGCTGATCCGCCACATCGAAACTGACTACCGGCAAGACTAATGGTAACAACGTGATCAATTCCCATTTCCTCAGCAAGCTTGCGAATACTGCTCGGCGTGGTTGTCTCGTTATCACGATAGCTTTGTTCCGAATCCATAAGGAAGATCGAGACATCCGAGCAGCGCATCACATGATAAGCCTGCGGTCCCGCGTGCATTGCCCAACCAGATGGAGGAACTCCCTCAGCACCTGGCGCAGTCGGATCGATGAGTGCATGTGCTTCATCAACGATGGCAACGGCAAACTCTCCCTCGCTGATTTTTGGCTTTTTTGTTACGTGATAGAGATCATTGTTTCCTCGCCACTCGGAGACCAGCATCGCATGTCCAAGCTCGCGCTGCTCTTTAATCCAAATCGGGGACAAACCTGGATTGAATCGGTTGGCAGGCATCACCAGCCCACGCCCCGCTTTCTCCCCAGACATGCGCTCGAATAGGTTCTCCCAGTTCTTGCGCTGACATCCGGAGGTTGTCACGAAGACGATATTTCCATCAACTCGACCACTTTGAGCAAGCGAAGCCCACAAGTGTGCTGCGAGGACCGACTTTCCTGAACCTGGTGGCCCTTCAACAACGATTACCATCTTCTCCTGAGCGTGAACTACCATGCGTTTGTCGATTTCATCCAAGACATACTCGTAGCCACGACGCTGTTCGTCGAGGAGCACGAACGGTGACTTAGCCTCATCGCTGATTGTGGCGGCAACCTGAGTCACGAAGTTACGATCCTGCCGGTAGACACCTCTGTCAAATGCGTCAGCGAAGTCAGGTGCCGGAACCGCTAATCGCTGCCGAAGAAACGGAACGAACAAATCATTGATGTTGTCGTCGGTAAAACTGAAAACAGGGAAACTCTGCGTCAGCAAATCGTGCGGTGGCATCTTGTATGCATTCGGATTCACTTTGCTAGTGAAGAACACACAGCCATCCACTAACGCCTTGTAGTCCGCAACCGCACTGTGAAAGCGTCGGCAGTACTGGACGTAACCTCGTACCTGATCCGCTGGGTGAAGCAACAAGCTGCCATGGTGGTAAATCAACGACTCGCGCGGACCAGGAACATCACCTGTAAGGTCCCATTCCTTGAGTTCGAGGATTACCGCTGCAGGCAGATTCTGACTCTGCCCTAAAAGAACAGCGTCACACCATGAAGAAGAAGCAGGCAAACGATACTCGAATGCCACCTGCCCGGAGTTCCCAAGCGAAAGGTGAAAGCTACTTAAATCAGGCTTCGCCAACACGATCGAAAGCTTTGGCAAAGACGACATCCATGCCCGCCGTTCTTCATCGCCAAACCGTCCTGTCAGCTCTTGCAACTCATCCGCCAATCCAGATAAGTCCGTTTCAACACGCTCGCAGAACTCGCCGACTTGAAAAAGCATATTGTTAACGAACTCCAAATTGGCGTGTTACTGATAGTAGGCTGTCATGTCCCATTAGCCTCGCAAGGAAACAGCGGCTTCATATTCCTTTGAGAAATCAATGCCGACATCCTCGCCTGGCGCAAACTGTTTGAAGGCTGCGTACATGATTGAGCACAGGTGCAAACCGCTGAACTTGCCTGGCAGCGATCGCAACGAGTACTTCTGGTCTGGATCGTTGATGTCCAATCCATTCTGGCCAAGGATTGCAATCTCGACGCCGATGGCTTGGACATCCTTAGTAGAGAGGTCCGCAAACTTGTCGAGTGCTCCTGTGATGTACATCATCACGTCCGGACGGAACATTCCACGATCGCGCATCGTCTTGTGAGCGATCACTGTTCGTCTTTCCTTGGCCAGGTCAATCAATTGCGGTGGTCCGCCAATCTGAATCGCTTTGACGTATTGATCGTCGGCGTCTTCAGTTCTGTCGACCTCCTCGAGTGCTTGGCCCAAGCCGATGATCGACTGCAAGTCGCGGGGAGCCGCTTTGACAGCCGCTTCGAGGACCGGCACCGCGTCGTCGGCTTTGCCTTGCTTCAGTAAGCATGCGCCCAGATTCTTAAGCGCCCACTGGTTGTTGGGCTCGAGCTTCAGTGCCTTGCGAAGATATTCTTCGCCAAATTGAAGCTTCTGACTTCGGATATAAGCGACGCCAAGGCCAATCAATCCGTGGACATGCTTGGGAGCGAGTTCGATCAGGCGTTCCAGAATTGCGATCGCTTTCGGAATCTGTCCCAGCTCGCTGTAGGCAACGCCAAGGTTGTACACAGCGTCCGTATCATTCGGATGTTCTTGATACAACGTCCAGAGCAACGGAATTGCTTCTGCGATCTTGCCAGACTGCAGCATCTCTAGTGCTCGATCTTTTGGCTCTTTGAATGAGCGTTCCTTAGTCCATTTGACGTCGATGGTTTGTGTGGAGTCATTGCAAATGACGCGAGCACGGCCACCGAACTTAGCAAACTCGGAAGCGAAGAATTCAGACACCTTTGCTGCAAAGTCCGACCCGCCAATATCAGACTGACTCAGACCAATAAGGTCGAGATCGAAAGCATCGTACGGTAACGAGAACGAATATTCCTGTGACATTGATCCGTGATTTCTATTGTTTGTCGATCGTTTGGAACCAGCTTGCCAGCCCCAATCGTTCTGCCCATTGATTTACCAGCTCGCGATCGCTATCGGGGCTCCGGTCCAACGATTGGACAAGCCCCAACAATTCGTCGCCAATCCTACCATAGCCAGCCGAAGTGAACGGGAGGGCAACTTCTGGCTCATTCCAGGTCGCTGCCCAGAACTTGGCGAACGCGCAGCTCATCCCGACATTGGCGTCAATAATCCTCTGCGGAGCGAACGCTCGAACGCTTGGCCCAAGTGCATGCATCGCTTCCTGTAATTGTCGCTCTATGCTCTTCCGTTGCAGATCGGCGAGAGCGGGATAGTCGTGATACAGCCATTCGTCAACGCGGATCGCAATAGGCATCGACCGAAGCTGCAGACCAAGCCCGTGGCCGAGCTGCTGGCACAACTGTGGAACCATCGACATTGGTACATCGGAACCAGTTTTTCGCAGATGCTCCTCGATCAGTTGCTTGACTTCTTGGCTCATCGTCGGCGCAGACGCCAAATCAAATCGATTGACCGTCTTTGCCTGGATCGATCTCAATGCCATCCCACACTGGAACGCCGACAAGTATGGCAACTCGGATTCAAACTCTGGTTTGTACCGCAGCAAGTGCGCGGGGGAATCGTCTGACGCGATCTTGATCGATGCATGACCGGCGAAGTTCGGATCGCGATGAATCAAGACAGGCTTTCCGCTGGCAGCAGTCAGTTTCTCTTCGATCGATTTGGATGCATCAATTGGTGTCTCCATTCAGAACCCTCAGATCCCCTTTGCAAATTACCTTCAATTTCGTCTTTAGTAACACACCTCAAAAATCAGCTTATTCAACGAATCCCCACGCATGTCGTATGCGTTTGATTAAAGTGATTATCTCGCTCAAGTCCCGACTCGAAGCATTCGTCATGACGAAATCTCGAAGCTTATCTTTGGAGTGATGTGACCACTTATACCTTACAATTTTCCCTGCCTCATAAGTTGCATCGCAAAACGCATCTCCCTGATCAAAGTACGCGGTTTGTATACGGATTGACAACAGATCTTCAACGCAAACTTGCTTCCTAGCAGTCGCATTGGGATGATACTTGGGATCAAGAGTGAAAGTGTGCTTATTTCGTTGAAAGCCGTACTCGGAAGTGACTTTCTGATCTGCTTCTATACCGGCATCGTCATGGTCAAAGACAAAAGCAATCCCCTTAATACATTGAAATGTGAACACAAATGGTTGCAAATCCCGAGCAAGTCTCGTTAGTTGCGGAGTTCCGCCTCGTTTGGGATCGCCATCCTTGCCTGGGGTCGCAAGTAGGATTTCACTTTGTGAGTCTTCGGGTCCGACAAGCATTAAATCAATGCCTGTCTCGTCGCGATACTTCATGGCAGCCACTTGCGCATAGCTAACATCCGTCCAGCCTTCGAACAAGATCGTGTATTCGTGCGAAATAACTTGCTCTAAGCAATATGGAACAAGGGTTCTTTGGAGCGTGTCTTGAAAACTTTCTGCTGATGGAATTACTGCCTTTGGTGAAAGTCTTGATTTGTGTTCACTCACCTTTAGACGCCTCCCAAGAGGTGAGCGGAATAGCCTGCGGGCCAAATGTCGTAAATTGAATTACGCAATCGAGCTCATCTGTCTTGCGAATCCGGTCTTTAGGGAACCGATGTGCGCGGAATACGACATCTACATTTCTCCAGCCTTCCGGAATCCCAAACGAACTTTTTCCAACGCTTGAAACATCCGATACCACAATGTGGGTCCTTAGGACTTCGGAGAAACCGCTTCTTGGATTTCGCAAGAACTTCATTTCCTCGGGAACGTCGAGCCAAGACGATCGGCTTACCAATTGGTCACGGATTGCCTTGAACTTATCCTTGCCCCGTTGACGACTAGCTTCGTCACCAGCCTGCAGAAGTAAAATGGCATGTTCAAGACGAAGTTGTTGTGGCCACCCAAAATCGTTCCCGAGTCTGTCAATAGTATCCAGTACCTCAAGCCTTGAAGCGAAATCCAATGGATGAAGCTCACTAACTACTCGGTATAAAGCAAGCTGCGATCTCCAAGTCTTATTCTCTTCTTTAACAGTCCGCAATATCGTTTCTGCGTCTCGGAGACTTGCTTGTCGCTCGTCGCGATCTACACATGGTTCTTGAAGGCGAATCTTCGCAATAGCGACTATTGCCGGTTCGTTACCGGATTCAGCAAGGGCAGTCAACATCTGCAGACCTTCGCCCTCTCTCAGCATTGAATATGCTTTGGCGAGTTCTTCTGTCGTTTGATAGATTCGAAATCCATGGTCGTCAAGGTATTGCTCAAGCTCCAACAGGTGAATTGCTTCGACAAGAATTCGAGTTCGTTCATTTCCAGGTTCTGTCAAAGCTGCTGCGTTAATCTTGTGTCGAGCAAAGTTCTCGAGGAGGTAGGAGTTGTCCGCATCAATCAATTGAGCTTGAGAGTAATACTCGGCAGCTAATCGCTCATACTTGTCGCCAAGGATTGGATCGCCTTCATTATCAAATCTCTCTAACTTGCTTTTTCCAGCGTAGGTAAGCGCCATGGACACTAATAAATTTAGCTTTGATTCCTCATGTTCCTCAAAAACAGGCTTGATGTTCGTCAAGGCGTCAGTGATATGCCCAATTGCAAGATCTAGCTGCTCTCTCCTGGCATCAAGTGTCCATTCGCTTGTTGGCGGATCAAGCGCGAGATGCCTTCTTGCTTTTGCAACGTGGTGGTTAAACACTTGGCTAGTATCCCAAATTGAGCCGTTGGCATTCTCGAGAATCGAAACCACGCGATCACGTATCGGATAGGTCCTTGGGTTTTGCCGAGGATCAACTCGCAACGCGCTGGTTACCAATTCTTCAATAAGAAGTAGACATTCTTCATTCGCAGCGTACGGGCGTTTCAAAACTTCGCCGATTAAATGTAGTTCTAGCTCTAACGGACTTATACAAACAGTAAGTCCAGACACTTCCAATAGCTCTCCAATTCCGAGGGACACTCTAATGATTTCTTCGGCAATAAAAGGGTGGACGATTGTCATGCGGTTTTGATTGTCAAGTTGCCTAACCCCAAGCACGTCTACTTTTTCACTACGGATCCTTCGAAGTGCTTCCTGTCCGGCGTCCGGCAATAAACGAATAGGGAGAGGTATTCTGTGTTTCGCAAGAGCAGAGATCTCAAGAATTGCTGCGGCGCCATGGATGTCTACACTCACCAGTTTTCGCAGTTTTTCGGATAGAAACTTTCTGAAAGTCCCCTCAGCTTCCTTTAGAGAAAACAACCAGAATCGCAATGCAACCCAAAAAAGACTTTGGGTGTTTCCGTCGTAAGTACGCCCCGACTCGTTGATGAAAGTTTTCCAGTCTTGGTCCGACTTATTCACCACACTAGGCAAGAACTTTTGCAAATGTTTTCCGAGCTCGACTCCCTCATCAAGTGTTATCTTGTTTTGTAGTTCGTCGCCCAAAGTTCGGTTCGTACCCAAAGCCTTCTCCAGGCAATCCAATTCGACTTGTTGCCGTACGAGAACAATAATTGCGGAACGATTAAGGTTTTTTAGCCCATTTGCGAGTCCTTTAAGTGAGTCCCATAACAGGCCGGTTTGTTCAGCATCAAATACAATTACCCAGGGGAAGGGAGAAGAAATCGTCTCGTTATTTGATGCGAGCTCAGATGTACTGGCAAGAAATGCAGCGAGTTGCTTGAAATCCAATCGCTCCATCCCAGACTTTGCGATCATTACTGGGTAGCCTTCAAATGCGACATCAAATGCAAGTTGCCGGAGCGCAGTCGTTGTTCCCGCACCAACCTCGGAAGGAACCCAACAAGTGCAAGTCATGGAAGGGCCTTCACTATCGAACCGTTTGAGGCGACGTTTTAATTCCCGAAAGTAGTCAGCTACACAGTGTCTGGGCCAAGGAACGCGTGCGTTATATGGCTTCCAACTTGCGGTTGGATCTGCAAGAAACTGTCGGACATCTTCTTCTTTGACTGATACCTCCTCAAAAATCGATTCGGACGACACGAAATCGAACCATTGCGTAATCGGGTTTCCGTTGTCAACACAACCAGTAATGTCAAGCTCAACTTTGCCCGACACATTTGGATTACGTACCAAAACTGAAAGACGATTCGAATCACCACTTTGATCTGCAATCGCACAAACATAGTCAGCAAATGCATCATTCGATATTTGCCAAACAAAAAATCGATCGAAAGCTTCTGCCCCCTGGATTTCACCTTCTTTCGTGGTGACAAAGACAATACTTGCAAAAGAATCACGCGATATGCTTAGTGCTTCACGCAGGGCTGTAGTATCCGTTTCTCCCACCACAAAGACGGTAAGACTTTGTGGCGCCTTCTTGAGTTTTTCGAAGCGTGCGAACAGGCCATGCGGATTGGACATATCCCCCGCTTTATTGTCTCCGCTCTCACCCCGCAGCCAGTATATTGGGATTCGATTTGATGGGACGTTCTCAGGGCCTGCATTTTCTGAATAGTGGCGAAGACTGTAACCTTCATCTACAGTCAGCGCAGCAGTGACGTCGTGTCCAACCCGGCATGGAAGATCTATAAGGACTGCTTGCCAAATCTTTCGAAGTAGTTTTTGGATTTCAAGCGGCTTGCGAGCGTTCGCCGTCGCACCTTCACCGATCCAAAGCATTGCTTTACGCTGCCGTAGTTCAACTGCCCAACTTGGATCTGCTTGCGAAGTTCTAACTACACTCATTTAATTTGATAAACTCTATTGCTTGTAGATTGATTCGGTTGTCTTAGTCGAACTCTCAATTATTCCCACACCTTCGACTTGAAACCAAGACTCGCCGCGTTCTCTGAAACGGCTCGCTTGATTTGATCTGACGCTCCGTTGGCGAATTCGGCGTTGATTTCTAGGGTGATCTCCAGTGATGCGTTCGGGTCGCTGGCAAGTAGCTGGATGATCTCTTCGGCCACTTGCACGAGATGCATCTTCGCTGTGGCTGGCTTGATCTGGATTGAACCGTGGAAGGACTTTGGCTTTGCGGCCGTTGATGTGCCTGGGCCGATTTGTCCTGTGCCGCCACTAGTACCAGTTCCGGTGCCTCCAGTCGTTGTTCCTGTTCCAGTTCCAGTTGATCCTCCGGTAGATGTGCCGCCTGAGGTGGAACCGCCAGTGTTGCCGGTGCCACCATTGTTCTTTGCGGCTTCCTCTGCTTCCTTAGCCTTCCTCAAACTCAATGCGTATTCGTTAGCGGCATTGGGCTCGATGAGCAACAATGTGTCGTCGAGCTGAACGTTGCCCTCGCCGACGTGGAAGCCAAGATACTTGTCTCCATCTTGCCCGCACGCGGTTCCAAAGAAGTCTGAGTTTTCAGCTGCACCCTTTCGAATCGCTTGCGACAGTGAATCCTTATTCTTTAAACGCGGCAAGTAAAGGTATCGCAGTGAGTCTTCCCAGAAAGCTAATGCATTGGCAGATGTCTTACCATCTTTCCAGTAGAGCTCTTTCAACTTCGTGCGAAGGTGGATTGGAGCCCAAGTGGTAATAACGAGCTCGTTGTCCAAGCAGACTCGCTCGAGTTCGCTGCCGGCGGTTCCACCGGTTGTATTCAGTGGGAATGCTTCGACGATTGGCTTGGGATCAGTTGCTGTGTGCTGGACTGGACAGAGCAACCATTTGTAGCATTCACGTGCAGCGCGAGGGACGACTTCTTCGGCCGCCTTGAGTTCCTTCTTGGCTTGATCGGATTGAAGGTTGTCAAGTGTCAACCTCCGCTCTTCGACATCGTCGACGATCGACTTCCACGCAAGCGCCGTTCTTGCGACGTCCTGAAGGCGATTGAGGATTGCCATATCTGGAGCCAGGAAGATCAGTCGGTTGCCTCGATAGCGCGGCTTGCTGCCGTTATTACGAACGTATTCTAGAACTGCATGGCTGGCCGTTCGTTCCTCATCCCGTGAGTACCACTGTTCAGGGGTAAGCACGACAAGTCGTAGCGCAGTATCGTCGGAAACATCTTGGTGGGGCGTGAAGATGTGAACTCCGTCAAAGAACGTTGCGCCTGCCAGCATCTTCTTGAGTGCTTCCGCGATCTTGCCACGTTCGTCAGGCTTGCCCTTGAAGCGGCGTTTGCGATCTTCCATTTCGCGTCGCAAATTTGCACGCGTATCGAACCAGTATCGAGTCGTGTCCTGGGTCTTATCGCCGGTACTATTGAGATAGTGAAGTCGGTCCGATAGTCGATTCAAAGCGTCAACGTAAGTTGCCGCTGGTTGTCCAGGTTGCAAGCACCCCAAGAGTACTCGGGCTCGGTCAAGACCGCGAATACCTGACTTGCCTGCGACAGACGAAGGAGCGCTTCCTAGGAACAGTGTGCGTGCGACGCGTCGAGCGGCGTTGACTTGGCCGAATCGAGGCTCTTTGTTCTCTAGTTCCGTCGTTTCAGCGCGATCCCCGTCGATATCCTTCTCTACAACAGCATCCCAGCCAGCCGGGAGGTAGTAGGTTAGTTCATTGCGTGAACTTCCATCGTGCAGC
>CAIOHR010000202.1 GCA_903858115.1 uncultured Pirellula sp.
ACTCATCAAATTCAAATACTGGCATTAGCTCGACTGCATTTACGCCGAGCTCTTGGAGATAGGGGATCTTCTCGGTAATGCCGGCATAAGTGCCTTTAAACTTTACTCCGGAAGTTTCGCTCTTGGTGAATGATCTTACATGCATTTCATAGATCACCAAGTCAGCATCGTCGATTTCGAGGGGCGAGTCCCCCTCCCAATCGAAATCATCAAACGCGACCCGAGATCGATACTGATACTGCTTGGTCCAATCAGGTTCGACACCCCACTCCTCCCTGCCTGAGAGGACCCGTGCATAGGGGTCCATCAGTACATTTTCAGGATTGAATCGATGCCCTTCTTCGGGGCTAAAAGGACCATCGATTCTAAACCCATACTCCACATCTTCGTAGTCTAAGTCATAGACTACGATAGAATAGACATCGCCTATCCGATAATGATCGGGGATGCGGATTTCACCAAGTGGCGCCTCTTCGGAGCGGCTGAATAGAACAAGTGTACAGGAAGTACCAGCAGAAGTGTAGACAGAGAAATTAAGACCGCCCGGAACAGATGAGACCCCAAACGGTAGAGGTTTTCCCGGCCTGACGCGAAAGCCTGAGAGCGTATCGGTCGGCAGATTGTCTATTCTTTCGAGATCCATAACGGCTTAAGGGTTGGGGATGGCTTCAAGAGAAGCGTGGATAGTGAAGAACTGATAGAAACCAGTGACTTTCATCGTGTCCGCAATTTCTTCAGCCACACCAATGAGGGCTAGGTCGACCCCCATATCTTTAGTCTTTCGCTGAAGCGTCAGCAACGTCCGTAAGCCTGCACTGGACATGAACGGGACTTCAGTCAGCTCGAGAGCGACGGGATGTCCCTGTTTTAGCTGTGTGTCAATGAAATCCCGTAGGTCTCCAACAGTCTTGGAATCAACTTGACCAGAGACTCGGATGACTTGCCATTGACCGAAGCTCTCGAGAGTGACTTGCATCGTCATTGGCCTCACTTAGGTGAAACTGTAACCTTAACATGTACCCTCTGATCTGATTGAGGGAGCTTCACAGTCAATCCATTGGCATCGAAGTCGGTATATTCTTTACCATCAATCTCGCACTTGCTGATCATCAGTGAGCCCTTCGGAAGGATATCGGGTTCGACACGCAGAACACGATCCTTGAAGCCGTTCGGCAGCGGCTTGAAGTGCAGATCAAGCGGCCGCTTCTTAATCATCAGATCGATATAAACTGTGGAGAGGAAGCAGAGCTCAGTTGAGTGGTAAGCACTCATAGAGTGACTACCCTTGAATCGCTCTGTTCCAACAAGATAAGGAACGCCACTGGCAAGAACGTTGAAATAGACGCCACCGTCATTATTGTCTAAGAAGAATGCATTGTAGAATGCGGCTGATTCATCAGCATACTTCTTGTATTCAGCACTGTCAGGCATGTGCCCTTGCAGAATCAAGTAGGCAAGAATTCCCTGCTCTTGTTGCCACCAAGCCTTCCGATCGTGCCAAGCGTAGCGGTGGAACTTTTCATCTTCGCCGAGGACGCGCTCAACGACGTCATACCATCCGAAGCGTTGGTTATCATAACCAACTTCTGGCATCAAGCCTGCAATCTTTTTCGCAACATCGAGATATACATCTTTGTCCATCTCAGCATAGAAGCGCATCAAGTTCCATGCAATTTTCAGGTTGTGGCCCACGACGGCTCTGTTCTGCTGCCAGCCCCAAGTCTGATCCTTGCTCCAGTCATCAAAGAACTTTTCTTGTACGAACGGGCTTGCGTCGTAGTCAGGAAAGTGAGTGGTAATGGTATCGAACGTATCCTCAAGCATTTTCTTGTAGCGCTCTTCCCCTGTTGCCAGCCAGAGGTTAATCAGATAGGCCGGAGCATGGTCTCCAACAGAGTTCCAGTTCTTTTTAGCCTTGTTGCGACCCAGGCTTTCTTCATGCGCGCTGAGTGTAACGGCATGGATGTGTGAGTAGTAGCCTCCCTTCTCATTATCTTTGAAGCACTCATCAAAGAGATCAACTGTCTTTTCTGCATCTGCAAGAATGCGCGGATCTCCGGTCAGCCGATAGGTTTGTATGGG
>CAIOHR010000203.1 GCA_903858115.1 uncultured Pirellula sp.
GACAGGCCGTCGTTCGAGGGTCGAATGGGTAAATACTCAAAGAACGCCTGCCGAGCCCGAGCCGCAAGGAGCGAAGCGCTTTTGTCGTGATATCTGTCATCGTTGCTAAGCCGTTCGCCTGGGTACCAGTTATTGAGCGTTTCGTGATCATCCCATTGAACAAAGCTCGGTATCTCTGCATTCATTCTTCTGAGGTTATGATCGAGCAAGTTGTATCGATAATTGGCGCGAAACTCTTCCAGCGTCTCTGCGACTTTGGATTTCCCCTCGGTGACAATGTTCTTCCACAAGCTGCCGTCGTCGAGGCGGATTTCGCTTTCGATCGGGTTATCCGCGTAACAGACATCACCTGAATTGATGAAGAAATCAGGCGCGAGTTTGCGAATCGTTTCAAAACTGGTCATGCCACCACGATTCGTGTCGATTCCATACCCTTGTCCGGCTGTATCGCCCGACCAGATAAATCGAACTTCACGCGGTTCATTCGGGGCCGTAATCAAACGTCCCACATGGGGTTGGCTTAGTTTTTTTAGGTCGTCGAGATCTTGGAAGGTCACACGATAGTAAACAGGTTCGCCGGGGGCCAGGCCTTGCAGCTTCAACTTGCCGGTAAAGTCGGTCGACTCTAGAACATCGGGCCCCATGATTCGTTTGGCATTTCGGAACGCTTCGTTGCTTGAGAGCTCCACCAGCATCCGCGAGGGCCGATCGGCGCGACTCCAGATCGTTGCCGATGTAACCGAGACGTCACCTGAAGCTACGCCGCATGCGATATTTGGCCGCGTTCGATCTTCGGTTATTTCATCCGAGAAAAGAGGGCGAGCGCTCGGAATCACATAGGCACCGATACTCAGTTGGGCTAGTTGTTTCGCGAAACGACGTCGAGTTTGGATTCCCACTGGACTCTCCTGTGATAGATCTGTTTGGATGGCCATCAGAATAGTTGTTTGGATTTCTTATACCTTGCTCTACGGTGATGGTTGGTATAAACGACCGACTTGCACTCGTGAAGAACCCAATTGCGTTTGTAACACAACCGACATCAAATCTTCATTCGTTCCTCACAGATCCATGATCTAGTTTCGGCAGTGCGGCTGATACTTGGCTGACACTATCGAATTCATTTTGCACTTGTTAATGGAGATCGTGATGAAGTCAATCGGGCTTGGACGAAATGCAAGGCGTGCATTTACGCTTGTTGAGTTATTGGTGGTTATCGCCATTATTGGCATTCTAGTCGGGTTGTTGTTGCCTGCCGTTCAGGCGGCTCGAGAAGCGGCACGCAGAATGTCATGCAGCAACAACATGCGACAAATTGGCTTGGCTGCGTTGAATCACGAGAGCGCGTACAAGCGTTTACCGCCAAGTTTGTTTGTGGATATCGGATTGCCGCCTGGATCTGCCGGACAACCTGGAGCTCCTTATCCTGCGATTGTGCATTGCTGGAGTATTTTCTTATTGCCCTACATGGAACAGGGGACGATTTACACGGCTTACGACCAAAAGTTTCCTTGGTTTTCGTCGCCACTCATCGTACCAGGTTCGCCCGATAATCAAGCGGCTCTAAGAACCAAGATCCCCACCTTTATTTGCCCATCCTCGCCAGGCGGATCGGATCGAAAGATCAGCGGAACGTTTAAGTTCGGAGCGACATTTCCGTTCC
>CAIOHR010000204.1 GCA_903858115.1 uncultured Pirellula sp.
CAGAAAGAAATAGATGCGATTGCGAATTCGCCGGTCGAAGTCAAGAAGATCCGTCTAAGACTTAGCGACATTTCTTGGTGGATGCGCATCCTTTGCCAAAAGATTGGGACGCGTGCGAACCAAGACGACCAGGAAAATGGGCGATTTTTCCAGGGACGTTTCAAAGCTGTCCGCCTTTTGGATGACGAAGCAGTATTGGCTTGTGCGACGTATGTCGATTTGAATCCGATTCGGGCATCGATGGCCAAGAACATTGAGAAAAGCGAGTTCACTTCGGGTAAGCTTCGCTACCAGAGTGCTAAAGCTAATGCCGCTGGAGTAGCATCGGATGCCGATTCATTCTTAAGTCCGATCGAATTGAAAACTTCGAAGAATGATCCGGGTCCCAAACCGAGCAAGAGCAAACGTCGATGCAGCGACAAGGGCGTGTTGCCGCTATCGTCGCTGGACTATCTGCAGTTGTTGGATTTGACGGCCAGGATGCATCGATCCGACAAGCCAGGTTTCACACCCAATGGTCTTGCTCCGTTGTTGGAGCGATTGGGGATTGAGGTCGCCGATTGGCAGCGACTGACGAAAGACTTTGGCCGTTTGTTCAGCCAAGTTGCCGGGAAGGCTCAAACGGTGAGTGAGATGCGGAGCTTGAAGACGCATCGGAGATTCTACCTCAAGCGGCTTGTGTCCTAGTTCGGACGATTTCGAACTGAACGTAAATTATCAATGGCGATTTCGGCAGTTCGCAAAACTGCCCATCTGCGCGGTCATCTAAGCAAATCCCATGAATTGGTGCGTGTGATAAGCCGGAACCCCTGATCGACGCCTCCCAACGCTTAAACGAGTCAATGTTTGGCTGTCGATGTTTTGAAAAAGGCGTGTCCCTATTTTTACTATCTGCGATAAAAGTGGTGTGTCCCTAACGCTCTTCCAAGAATCCCTACAAATCTCCAAGAGCGGACGGCACGACGGAGCGAGCCTGCTACTTTTGCCTGTTGTGTACAATGATCAGTCGATCATGAATCCGATGTAACTATTCCGCACTGGAGATTTGGTATGCATTTCCTCTCGATGCGACCGACGTTTGATATTGCGATACCCCACAGCAAGTCAGACGTTCTGCAACATGTGAGCGAACAACTTGCTAAGGAGGGGTGGGTTTGGGAAAGCCACGAGTTCGATGGCTACATCGAGCTCCATGTTCCACCAAAAAAAATCCGCTATTGGTCGCCCTATCTTTCGTTAAGCTTTGAGGAACGCAACAACATGACCTGCATTCATGGACGATTCTCGCCACGTCAAAATGTTTGGACTCTGGTTTGGATCGCTTATTTGGCATTCGCATTTTCCGGCTTTTTTGCTGTACTGTTCGCACTGTCTGCATGGCATGCGGGGCAATCGACCTGGATTTGGTATTTGGCTCCCATGTCGATTGTTGGAATCCTGGCCCTCTACTGCATCAGCTTCGTAGGTCAAAGCTGGAGCAATGATCAAATGGAAAGCCTTCGCAATCAGTGGAATAAACTACTTCATGATTCATACCCAGACATGTCCTAAGGGAGGATAAGAATGAGCTTTGAACGACGACGTTTTTTGAAACATACCATGGCTTCACTGGCCGCCAGCCATATTGCGACTGGTGCCGCCAAAGTTGCGAAAGCTGTGGCCAGCGAACGCGTTCGCGTGGGCGTCATGGGGGCGGGTGGCAGAGCTTTGTCGCTGATCCAAACCTTTGCTTCGAACCCTGAGGTCGACATCGTTGCCATTGCAGATGTCGACGAGAGTAAATTGGGTCCGGGGGTAACAGCGGCTGCCAAGCTTCAAGGACGTGAGCCACGTGTTGAGAAGGACTTTCGAAGATTGATTGACAACAAGACCATCGATGCGCTCGTGATCGGTACTCCTGACCATTGGCATGCGATCCCTACCATTCTTGCGTGCCAAGCGGGCAAAGATGTCTACGTCGAAAAACCCGATAGCCACAACATCGTCGAAGGAATGCGTATGGTGGCTGCCATGCAACGCCACAATCGAATTGTACAAATGGGATCACAGCATCGCTCCACCATTCGATTACAATCGGCTATGGAATTTGTGCAAAGTGGCAAGCTTGGGAAAGTGCATGTCGCGAAGGCATGGGAAAGTACCAAACAAGGTGCGATCGGCTTCCCGAAAGACTCGGAGCCACCCACTGGAGTCGATTACGACATGTGGATCGGCCCAGCGACCAAGCGTCCTTTCAATGTCAATCGATTCCATGGCAAATGGAGATGGCTTTATGATTTTGGAACTGGGGATTTGGGAAACGATGGCGTTCACCGATTGGATATGGCAGTCGCCTTGCTTCAATCTGCGTGTGTCGCGCAGGGGGAGAAACCTGTCGGATTGCCGACCACGGTCTTTGCCAATGGAGGAAAGTGGCATTTCGACGATGGGCAAGAATTCCCAGACACCATGCAAGTGAATTATCAATTCGGGACTGGGATGAATTCCAAGCTGCTTACCTATGAGATGCGAATCTGGGCACCCTACTCTTACCTTGGCGAGCCAGAGGGGTCAGCGATCTTCGGCGATCGAGGATACCTAGTGATTGGGAACAATCGATGGGTAGCCTACGGAAAGGGAGGCGAAGTGCTAGGACAGGCCGAAGGGGACAGCCACGAGAAACCGCACGTTCAGAACTTCGTCGATTGCATTAAATCGCGAGCCAAACCATTCTGTGATCTCGAAACCGTAGGCCATCCAGCATCTGTGTTGTGCCACGCGGGAAACATTTCTGCTCGAGTCGGACGAATGCTGACGCTCGATCCCGCGTCGGAATCCTTTGTGGGCGATGCCGAAGCGAACGAACTGAGAGGTCGAAAGGAATACCGCAAACCATGGCTCTTGCCAGAATAAGAGATCACGATGCAAATCGACAGGCGTAAACTCCTAGGGCTTACAATTGCTACGTTATGGACCCCGTGCCAAAGGCTGTTTGCTATGCCGATATTCGATCGTTTTCAACGCGCTGTGCAAGTCCTCGAGGATGCGGTCAAGAGCCGCCAAGTTGAAAGCGCGACGATGTATGTTCGTGACGGCGACGTGCAATACGAATGGGCATTCGGCAACTGCTTGAAAGAAAGCTCCTTCTTGCTCGGCTCGATTTCCAAACCGATGGCGATGGCAGCATTTATGAAGTTGCACGCCAAAGGTTTGTTTCAGCTCGACGATCCTGTCTCCAAGTACATTCCGGAGTTCAAACACGACAATCGCGAATCCGTCTTGATTCGCCATCTGCTGACACACACTTCCGGTCTGCCCGATCAAGTAAGCGAGAATGCAACGCTTCGAAAAAGTCATGCCGGACTATCGGATTTCGCCAAAGCGATTTTCAAGACTCCGCTTCAGTTTCAACCAGGCACTCGATACGAGTATTCGAGCATGGGAATTATGTTAGCGAGTGAGATTGGACAAAGGCTTTCGGGTATCGAATTCAAAGCCTTTGTCAGACAGTCCGTTTTCGAACCGCTCGGAATGAAGCATTCTGCATTCGGGCGCGAACCTCTCCAGCGAGGTCGCATCGTTCCGAGTCAAGTCGAATTCGGTGCACCGGAAGCGGGCGGAGGATCTCCTGATGCCGCGAATTGGAATTGGAACAGTGACTACTGGCGCGACCTGGGTGCGCCGTGGGGAGGCGCCCATGCATCGGCGTCAGATGTTGGCAAGTTTCTAGAGGCATTTTTGAAACCGACAGGAGTTCCGTTCGCATCTGACATCGCCCAGTTGATGACTCGGAATCACAACGCAGCGGGTCTTGAGTCACGCGGGCTAGGATTCGATGTTGGGATGGAGTTGATTTGCCCAGGATGCTCGGGCGCAACGTTTGGTCATACAGGATCGACTGGTACCATCGCCTGGGCCGACCCTGCCAAAGAACGAGTATGCGTCGTCTTGACCTCTCTCCCCGCAGGTGCAACCAAAGAACACCCCCGGCAACTAGCTTCTAATTTGGTTGCGGGAGTCTCCTAGAGATTGAGCCTTGCGACAGTGTTGCTGCGACCTCTCCATAGACTCGATTGAAAACGTCGTCCCAATCTCGTTGGATCCCTTGTCGAAACAGCCGCATCGTCGGATACCACTCGGTATCGGCGCGATTTTCGATCCATCGCCAATCGGTTGCAACCCCGGAGAGAATTACCCATGTCGGGACATGCAATGCACCTGCAAGGTGGGCTATCGATGTGTTCGGTGCGATGACCAAATCGATGTTCTTCATGATCGCAGCCGTATCGAGAAAAGGACCATTAGCATCCAAGGCGTTTCCAAAGGACCGTACAGGAAAGGAGATTAGGTCAAGCTGTTCGCAACCGTCGCCTTTTTGAAGACTGACAAGTTCCACATTGGGTAAATAGGCCAACGGACCGAATTTACTTAACCGAAAGGAGCGTTGGCTATCATCCCGATAAGCGGTACTCCCTTGCCAAACAATGCCGATACGAAACCGCTTGGCGTCGCTCAACCGTTCCTTCCATTCATTGATTCGACTCTCCGGCACGTATAGATAAGGGACGTTGTTCGGGATTGTCTCCACCGTCGTTCCAAAATGGCGAGGTAGCGACAACAGAGGAACGTAGAAATCGTAATGAGGGAGTGGTTCTTCGGAACGAACCAAGCAACCGCCGAGTGTCGAGCCATGCTCCAGCAACGGATACAGCACTTTGGGGCAGCGCAAAAGAACACGCTCTCCTTGCTTAAGTAATAGTTCCACATAGCGAACAAATTGCAGAATATCTCCTAACCCTTGTTCGCATTCGACAAGCAAGGTGCGACCGTCGAGCGGTTCGCCTTGCCATTCAGGTTGGCTGCGCGATTCACGTGCGAATTGCTTTGCGGAACTTTTCCAACGCCATTCGTATTCCTTCCAACCTTCTTCAAATTGCCCCGTTCGCAGAAGTGCTGCAGACAAACACATGTGCGCTTCCACATATTGGGGAGCGATAGCAATGGCTTGTCGAAAACAGGCGATGGCTTGATCGAGTCGTCCCAGTTGAAAAAGAATCCAACCTAGATTGTTGATGCATAGAGGAGATTGTTTATCTTTTGCTAGTGCGGCACGATACATAGAAAGAGATTCTTCGAGGCGCCCCTGGCTGGCGAGGGTAGTTGCAAGTCCATGGATCAGAGTCGGGTCTTCCGGTTTGAACTCCATCGCCAATCGAAATTGAATGTAGGCATCATTGCTTCTGTCTGCATCCAGCAGTTGATTGCCGTAATCTTTCCAAGCATCGGCTGCAGCAAGTATTTTGCTTCGCGACGGCAACAGTTTGCAAAGATTTTCGTGAGCAGGCAGATAGTTCGGCTTGGCTTGAATCGCGCGGCGATACGTATCCTCTGCCTCGTCCCATCGTTTGCATTGCTGCAACGCGGCGCCCATATTGGTGAGTAGAATGGGGCATGGGATACTCTTCAATGCAATCGCTTTCGCAATCAACTCTACGGCTGTTGCAAATTGCCCCCGTTGGTGATGCACTAATCCGAGTAGGTGTAGAGCTTCGATATGCTGAGGCATGAACGCCAACACTTGTGTGTAGAACGATTCAGCCTCAATTAGTCGTCCATTTTGTTGATGCTGTAATCCTTCATCCACTAATGCATCACAGCGAGCGGAAAGGTTGCCCGAGGGTGCGACGTCGCCAGAGGGTAGTGGTTTAGACATCGAATCATCCTGACTATCGACAAAAAAGCTTGGGGATTGGAGGCGGGTCGATGGTATCAAAACGTGGGTGATCGTCAAAGTGGACTCGCTGAACACCACCAACTGCACCCTCCCTAAACGCAGTTTGGGGAGGGGCAGCCCGCGATAGCGTGGCTGGGGAGGGGCGTCCGCATCGTTTGAGGGTCGATCGACCGCGACCAACACCAACCCTCCCCGGCAAACTCGCTGAAGGCTCGATTGCCGACCCTCCCAGCCGCTTCGCTGGGAGGGTGAAGTCCTAATGCGGTGGCGATCAACGATGAGTGTCCGGATTCTCATTGAATTAAGCTGTTTTTGTGGGCTCCGACGTCTCGAACTTGCTTGGACTGCCACTGGGAGCGTGGATGGATTAAGATAGTGTTTTTCCCTTCCTGCCAAGCCACCTTCCATGATCTCTCTTGTTATTCCGCTTTTGAATGAGCAGGCTTCTCTTGAGGAGTTGGTTCAACGAATTCGAACCTCCATCGAAACCAATGCGATTGGTGATTTCGAGATATTCTTTGTTGACGATGGCTCGACGGATAATTCCTGGGAGACCATCACGAGGCTTGCGGATGGTCATCCGAACATTCGTGGCATACGATTTCGTCGCAACTTTGGCAAAGCCGCCGCGCTGCATGTTGGATTCCAAAGAGCTCTCGGTTCGATCATTATCACGATGGATGCCGACCTCCAAGATGATCCGGCCGAAATCCCGCGTTTGATTCAAAAGCTAGACGAGGGTTTTGATGTCGTTAGCGGATGGAAGCAAACTCGCTATGACCCCTGGCACAAGCGTTGGCCTTCGCTGGTGTTCAACGGAATTCTGCGATGGGCGACAAAACTGCATTTGCATGATTTCAACTGCGGCCTGAAAGCGTACCGCAAGGAAGTTTTGGGGGAGGTGCAAATGTATGGCGAGATGCATCGATTCATTCCGGTACTCGCCAACTCGCGAGGCTATCGTGTTACCGAATTAGCTGTGAAGCATCATCCAAGAGTTCATGGGGTTTCCAAGTATGGTGTGTCGCGCATCCTCAAAGGTTTCCTCGATTTGTTTACAGTCGTATTTCTGACCCGCTATCGATATCGACCTCAACACTTGCTGGGTGGAATTGGTTTCTTCGCATGCAGCTTAGCAGCAGCGATTCTTTTTTTACTTTGTTTCCTGTGGGTAGTCACGAGAATGTCGGACAGTTTGAATGATTTTCATCTGACGGCTACACCTTTGTTTTATCTTGCAATGATACTGTTCATCGCGGGCCTTCAGTTTTTGAGTACGGGACTATTGGCCGAATTGGTGGTTGCCAATGCAGCCGACAAGCAAACACCGTACTCGATTCGCCAGATACTCAACGATCCTTCGCTGGATCAGGTCGTCGGACCAAATTGAGTTCCCCTAGGAACTCTCCAAGGAACATTGAGTCCCTCTGGGAACTCTTCAAGGACACCGTGCAGGAACCGCTCTTATGAGTCTAGCGCCAACCGAGAAGTTGACAACAAAGTCCAGCGTTTTTCGAAGTTCGCTTCGAGCGGGAGTCGCATTGATCTTGGTACTGCTCGGTACAGGGCAGATTGTCGGACGTCTCTTTTCCATCAATTCAACCAACACGCTGACGTACGAGCAGACCGTGCGTTCCGATCTCCAGGAAGAGTTAAAGTACTTGTCCGTTTTAGCGAGCGAGGAGGGCAAGGCAGAGGAGGCGGAGGTCTACAACGAGTTTTTGAAGCGAGAGTTCCTTTTTGATGCATCGAAATTGCAATCCGCCGACGCAGCCAAAGCGGCAAAAGATGCGAAAGCAAAAGCCGCGCGGCGATGGCCAATCCAAGCGCGTCGCGATAACTGGGTAAGTCGAGGCAAGGCCCTGGATACCGCTTCGCTTGTCAAGAAAGTGGTTGGTGAAACCAAGTTCCGACGTGAAGATCTGGTTGCCGAGCTCAAGTATCTCGCGGTTGTTGCTGCCGAATCGAATCAACCGGAAGAGCAAGCGGTTTATGAGCAAGCGATTCCACCTGTTTTGAAGGCGATCGCTGATGAGGAAAATCAAAAAATCAAGAAGCAACGTCCAGACGTTTTGGAATCGGAGCTGAAGACACCGGACCCATTCGCCCCGAGCAGTTTGCGGGATCCCAAGATCGTCGAACAAGTGAAGGCTGCCAAAGCGAGCGCAACGCATCATTGGCCGATCGCAATTCGCCGACAAGATATCGAAAGGTTTCAGCAACCTTGGAGCACGCTTGATCTATTAGAAGCCGTCGTCGCAGAAGTGAACAAACAACGTCCGTTTTTGAGCGGCAACGATCGGAGTCGCTGGCTAACGGTTCGGTCGCTTGTTGAGTTCGGGACCTTTGAGATCGATCAGATCATGAAGAACGAGCCAGCCTGGGACTCCGTGGATGTCGTGAGTCATATGAATTCATCAGGCGAGCAACGGTTGTATTCCAGTAAACCCCCGATGCAAGCTGTTCTAGTGGCTGGCCCCTATTGGCTTCTGAACAAAGCAACTGGTTGGACATTGGGGACGCATCCCTTCGAAGTCGGACGCATCCTCTTGTTGTTGATTAACATTGTTCCGCTTGGGATCGCATGGTGGTATTGTGCCAGGCTACTGGACGCTTGGTGTGATGATGACCTCGCCTATGTTGGCTTGATGGCTTGCGTATGCTTCGCGACACTCCTTTCGACCTTCGCGGTGGCGTTCAATAATCACTTGTGGGGCGCGGTCAGTGCGATTGCAGCCACATGGCATGCAACACGTTGTTGGCAAAACAGAGAGAGCCGTTGGCATTTCATCGGTGCCGGCTTCTGGGCTGCCTTCGCATTTACGTGCGAACTTCCTGCGGCAAGCTTATTGGGCATGTTGGGGTTGTTGCTCCTCTGGCATGCACCACGACCGACACTTCAGTGGGGTACGCCAGCGGTACTATTCGTTTTGCTGGCTTATTTTGGGACAAACTATATAGCCCACGGTCGTTGGAGTCCGCCGTATTCCTTTGGTGCAGGGGATGTCAATACCGTGGATAGCAAACAAAGAGAGAATTGGTATGACTACGACTACATTCGTGGCTTTGATGGAAAGAAGGTAGACAGTTATTGGCGAAAGCCAGACAATCCCCTGGATCAAGGTGAGGCTTCGGCCAGTCATTATCTGATACATGCAACGGTCGGGCATCATGGGATTGTATCGTTGACACCAGTTCTGATCCTTGCGATCCCCGGAATGCTGCTTGGGTTTTGGAGTCCACGATTGGAGCAGCGACGATGGGTAGGGGCCACGACTGTCACATCGATTGCTTGTCTCGTCTTTTATCTGTTCCTCTTGGATACGAGGCAGCGGAATTACGGTGGTACAACGTCCGCCTTCCGTCAGTTGATGTGGTTACATCCTCTTTGGCTGTTGGCATCAATACCCGCTGTGGAGAGGCTGATTCGCTTTCGATGGGGAATCGGCCTATTGAGCTTGCTGGCAGGACTCTCGATGGTGTCGGTTAGTTATCCAACGTGGAATCCTTGGACTCAGACATGGATCTGGAACCTGATGCTTTGGTTGGGGATCAGTCCGATGAGTCAGTCGTAGTTGTTTCAAGAGATGAACTTGCTCGGAGGAGCAGGTCTTCCAAAGTAGTAGCCTTGGGCGAGAACGAATCCAACCTCCCTACAAACGATGGCTTCTTTCTCGGTTTCGATTCCCTCAGCTAGCGGAATTACCCCGAGATCGATAACGACTTGGACTAGCGATCGTAGCACTTTGACCCGGTCCACGGAACCGCTGTCGATATTGCGAATGAGACTCATATCAAACTTCATCACGTCCGGTGGAGCATTGCCCAGTTCGGCAAGTCGGTTTTGTCCGGCCCCGAAGTCGTCGTAGGCTATTTTGATATTGAGGTCTCGCAAGCCTTTTCTCAATTCACGCATTTGTGCTGCACTGGTGATGGCGGCTTCATGCACTTCCAAGGTGATGGGTGTATCAGGCGTCATGGCTCGGACATTGCTTATCGACTCGAGAAGATCGTTTCTTCCGAGTTCGAGCGGGTGAGTGTTCACGTAGATATCGCTTCCCTTTGGCAAGGCTAATCCTTCGCGAATCCCTTCCCATCGCAACATTTGGCTCAGTTCGATCTCCATGTTCAATTTCGCGGCTGCACCGAACATAGCAGCGCTCGTTTCCAGACCGAACATCCTACTTCTCGCAAGTACTTCGTAACCTTTGATTGATGAACCATCGATAGAAACGATCGGTTGAAAGAATGGTGTGACGAGCCGTTTTTCCATCATGCGATCGAACTGCACCAGGGCCAGCGCTTGGTCGCAGACATCTTCGGCTACGGTATTCGATGCGGTCGCGTGGTCATCGCAGCGAATACGGAATGCAACATCAGCAAATTGGACGACATCGTCCTTCTTGAGAGTGGCCATGTCCCTGACGCGTACACCATTCACGTAGGTTCCGTTGGTGCTTTGTCGGTCGATCAAAAAGAGATTGGAATCACGTACCGTTAGGTCGGCGTGATGGCTGGAAACTGCTCTGGACTGAAGCTGAAGACAGCAACCGGCTTTTCTCCCAATCGAAAAGGGAACAGGCTGTACCACCGTCAGCCATTCGGACATTGCCTGTCCGATAGCTTCTAGAATCCAAACAGTCTTTACGTCAATCGACGAGCGCGAGGCCGACGTCAAAATTGGATTTTTTAGGGATCCTGTGTCAACAGCCATAGTACCTAGACTCAATCGTCTCGGAAGATTTATACAAGAGGAAGCCGGGCATTTCGGTGGCCAGGTAGCACACCACTCACAAACATGTATTGGTGCAGTCTAGGACATTAAATGAGCGCATGACCGAAAAATTGATCCAGACGGATTTTTTTTTTCGACTTGGGACGGATTTTCGGAATGATTGCAACATCCAGCCCACATTTGGCCGATCCTCCAACAATTCCTATCATATGTAAAAAGCTATCCTAACGATTAGGCTGACCGTTTGGATAAAAGAGGGTTTGCCAGAATGCAATCTAGGATTGGACCGAGTACCGCACAATTCACAGGCGATGCGCTTCCTGCAGTATTGAATGAGGATGCATTTTGGCCCTTTGAGCCAAAATCGCTCGAGGAGAGCGGAATCTCCGAGATGGTTCTGGAATCGCTCGTTTTGCAGATCTTTCTTAGTGTTGGTACGATCACGGGGCGAGGCCTTACCGACCGAGTCAAGCTCCCGTTCCGAATTGTTGAACAGTTGCTAGCGCAATTGAGGGTAAGGCAAATGGTCGCTCACGCCCGTCCTGCTAGCCTCAATGATTTCTACTATAGCTTGACCGAGAATGGTCAAAAAAGGGCGTTGAACTACCAAAGGAACTTTTCCTACACAGGACCGGCCCCAGTTCCCTTAATGGATTACATCCTCAGTGTCGAGGCGCAAGCGAGTACTTTTGAGGCCATTACCAAGAATCGGCTGATCTCGTCGTTGGGAAATGTTACCTATGAGGAATCGTGGCTTGATTTCATAGGGCCAGCAATCAATAGTAACTCTGGCATCTTTTTATATGGTCCTCCGGGAAATGGTAAAACGACCATTGCAAGGTGTCTTGCCGCATGTCGAGGCGAGGAAGTGTGGATACCACATGCGATTATTGATGATGGAATCATTATCAAATTCTTCGATGCTTCTTATCACCAAATCGCAAAGCAAACATTAACCCATTCCGGTTTGGTTGCGGATCAAGAGCATGACAGGCGATGGGTGCGAGTGAAAAGGCCAACGGTTATTGTTGGTGGAGAACTTACCCTCGACCATTTGGAGATTCGACATGATCCTCGCAGCAATACCTGCGAAGCACCGATTCAAATGAAGAGTAATTGCGGATGTTTGCTGATTGACGACTTCGGTCGCCAGCGGATGGAACCGGCGGAACTCCTGAATCGCTGGATCATTCCTTTAGAAAATCGTCATGATTATTTGAATTTGCCTACAGGGAAAAAGTTTTGTGTCCCATTTGAGCAGATCATTTTGTTTTCCACGAATCTTCAACCGGAGTCTTTGGTGGACGAGGCGTTTCTTCGCCGAGTGCCGTTCAAGATTCACATCGGGGATCCCACCATCGAAGAGTTCATGGAAATTTTTCGACGGGCGTGCGAAAGTTACGAAATTGCATGGAGACCGGAGAATGTTGAAGCATTGATACATAATCACTACCGCAAAACGGGTCGATCGCTTCGGAGGTGCCACCCACGGGACCTTCTTCATCAAATCCAGTGCTTGTGTGCCTATCGAAATGAGCGGATGGAGCTTCGAAGCGATTTCTTGGAGATTGCGTGTAATAATTATTTTGGCAATTCACCGATTCTGGAATCAGAGTATTCGTCTGCAGCGAATCTTTCAGCAGCAACTGCTCCTATTTCCGAACCCTTGTTAACGCAAAGATTAGCGAATTCCATACCACTGAGTTGTCCTACAGAAATGTCGCAAAGAAATTCCTTACCGAGTCCAATGATCCCTCTTGGAAAGAAATCTTTACAAGAGGATGCACCCGGGCCTGCCACCGCAACGAGTCCCGAAAAATTCAAGACCTTTCCTTCGGTTCTCCAGACTTGCCCAAATGTACCAGACTCGGCGATCCGCAATATTCCCAACTCGCCGAATTTAGCAACGGACGGATGATGCGATCATGAGCATGTTAAGCGCCAAGATGCAAGCAGGCTTTGAGCCTATCGCCGGGTATGTTCTCAGGGAGAAGCTAGGCTCTGGAGGCTATGGAGACGTATGGTCTGCAGATGCTCCAGGTGGACTCCAAAAAGCGATCAAGATCGTTCACGGTAGCATTGACGAAAGTCGGGCAGCGAGCGAGCTTAAGTCGCTTCAGCGAATTCGACAAGTGAATCATCCGTTTATCTTGTCTCTCGAACGGATTGAAGTCGTAGAGAGACAGCTAATCATTGTCACCGAGTTAGCTCAGTGTTCTTTGTTACATCAATACATGGAGTATCGTGAAAAAGGATTTTCGGGAATTGCGCGTGACCGCCTTCTCAACTATCTAAAGGATGCCGCGGAGGGGCTTGATTTTCTGTGCCAAAAGCATGATTTACAACACCTCGATGTAAAGCCTGGAAATCTCCTGCTGGTTTCCGATCGAATCAAAGTTGCGGACTTTGGACTGGTGAAGGATTTACAGTCCAATTCCCAGTCTCTGATGAGTGGTCTTACTCCGACCTATGCAGCTCCCGAGATGTTTGACGGTCGGCCTGGTCGCTACAGCGATCAATACTCGCTTGCCATTGTTTACCAGGAAATGCTTACAGGTAGCTTGCCCTTCCGAGGACGCACCACAGCGCAATTGGCTAACGAACATTTGCATAAAGCACCTGCACTAGACGGGTTGCCCGCTGCAGAGCGGGCAATCATTGCCAAAGCGCTCTCCAAGAAACCTCAACAGCGGTTCACTGACTGCAAAGAAATGTTTCATGCTATTGAGAATGCAGCTAATGCTGTTGAGCCGGTCAATGTGTTGCCGATAGTACATGTTCGCGGTTGGAGTCCAAATCTGCCAAAGGAAAAGAGCTGGTCCCTACCAAGCAATTCAGCAAGTCGGAATTCCGCCAGACCCAAATCGGAAACGTGGGCGCCGGGAATCCAGAAAAATCCACTTGTTGCAAACGCAGTCGATCGTAAGGACACAAATGGGACTTCATCGGAGGCTTCGTCCGAGTCGCCTTCAAAACTGATTATTGCGATAGGTGGCTTTGCGGTGGAGTCCGTGAGCGTACTCCGCAGTCAGCTTTCTGCGCCGGCAACGTTGTGCGAGGTTGCGGATAGATACCTAGTCTTGGATACAGATTTTCGATCGCTTGAACCATTGGTTGACTGCAGCAATCCCCATCGATTGGATTATGGATCCGTTGTCCATTTGCCGATCAAGACACCCAGCTATTGTCGAGAAGAGACAAAGTCTTTTCCTCAACTGAGTCGAAGGTGGGTATACAACATACCGCGATCCCAGCGAACTGAGGGGGTTAGGCCTCTTGGTATGCTGGCTCTTCTCGACCATGCTTCCTTGATGTTTGATCGACTGCAAATTGCCTTGAGCGATCTCATGGAGCAGGATAGCAAGATGTCTGTCATCCGAGTGAAGCTGATCGCATCTCTCATGGGTGGGACGGGCAGTGCGATGGTAACCGAGCTTGGCTTTATGGTAAGGCAGGCTGCAGAAGCGTTGGGAGTGAACGTTCATGTGGAGCTAATTTGCTCGTGTGCTTCACCGTGCCCGACAGCCTTGGGAGACCTCGCATCGGCCTCTGCGATGGCTAGTTTAATTGAAATCAACCACTACTTCCGAACGGGAGGGCTGCATACAGCACTTCCTTCGATCCCAGAGAGCGGAATCCATCTTCCTCCGTTTGATCAAGTTCGAGTCATCTATGGCGGGCAGTTGGGGAATGATGCTGACAAAGCCGATGCAGCCCGCGAGGTCGCTACATTTTTGTTGTTGGGATCGAAGACTCTGGACTACGCCAATTTAGAGAACTATTCAGATTCCTCAGGATGTCCTTGGGCCAGCACGATTCGCGCTACCATCTTCCCCATCGACGTGTTCTGCTATCCAAATCTTTCGGCTACAACTGCGATTTTACAGTCGATCATTCCGTGGATCGTTTCGATGAACCATGCGATAGAAAACGCCGATAGCAGTTCGGGGACTAACACCAATAACCAATCTGAAAAAAATAAATTTCTCGTAGCCGATCTCTTCCGAGAGTGCAAGTGGAATGCACAAGCCTGGGTTTGCGAATGCATGAAAAGCATTGTGCCTTCACCGCGAGAGTTGGTCGGAGTTGTCCCCGCTATTGAAACGCAAGAAATCGATGGCTTGGAAAAGGAGTTCGTGGATTTTTTGCCGTTGATCTCGGAACAGTTGGGTATTCCAGTCCTGGATATTGCCAAGGGAGTAAGATCACTCTTTGCAAAGTCCATGAGTCAGTTGGAATCAACTCTGAAGGAGAAGTGGTTGCTCACTCCTCCAAATTGGGAGGCCTTTCCGTCACTGCTCGAATCTATCCAGGTGCAGTTGAAGCTGAATGCAAACTCGCTGTTCACGGTTGCAAAAAAGTTGAGTGAGAAACACGACGAACTGATTGAAATGGTCGTGGCTGCCGATGAGAAAAATCGAGAGTTGAATGAGCAACTATCGAAGCTGGGTGTCGAATCAACCTTTCATGTGGTTGCAGGAAGAATTTTGGCACGGATCGCAATGCAGTTGGACCCATTTCGCGTTTCTTGGCAGCAGGTTTCCATCAAATTAGCTGCAATTTTCTCTACCTATTGCGAGCGACTTTCGACTCAGGTGCTCGGTAGATCAATTGACAAGTTCTTTGAGGCAAATCCATCGATGCAAAACCATTCTTCATTGACGAAGGCAATTGCCGAGACAAGATCGTTAGTGATGGAAGAATGGGCGAAATCGCTACGTTCTCTCAATGCTCCAAAGGGCAACGAGCTCCGCTCGCGGGATCGTGATATTCACAAGATGCTCGACGAGTTGGTAGCGTCTTTGGCAGCAACAATTGAAGCAAAGCGTCGCGAACAATTAGGGGCTAGTCACGATTCAGATAGTGTTACATCGTCCTTTGACTTGACCTCTGTCTCGTCACTCGAAGCTTTAACCTCGGATGCCACATTCAAACAGAATTCTGAATCTGCTGGAAAGCCACCTAGCGACGATCCGTATGATCTTGATTCGAAAATTGCCTACGGGATTCCCCATCTCGCAGATTTCGCACATCAGCTTAAGAAAACCCTGGTTATCTCAAGCCTTTCCTGGTCGCAGATTCCAGAGGAGTTTCGGGCACGAATCGAATCTCAATGCACTATTGAAATCCGACAAGTGTACGGGGTGCCAACGCTTCTCTGCGAAGCCAACGATTTAAATCTAGAAGAGATGGTCGACAAAGTTTGGATGCCGACCGACACAACTTGGCAATTGATTCCCAGGATTCTTTCGCGTGTTGATGTAGAGTGGATTCCGTTTAGCCTTGTTTCTCAGCAAGCTTGATCCAAACTGCGAAAACTGCGATAATCCATCGAGGAGCAATCGCATGGACGCCATATGGACCGAGCAATTTGAGGATTTTGGGGACGACCCGTACCTGCCGTTTTCCAGGGAGAAGCTTTGTTGGATTCGCTCCGCAACGAATGCTTCCACCGACGATCGCCTCGAGTTTTTCAAGAGAGCCGTCGGAAACACGGTACCGCGAGTTCCTGGTGTCTACGGGATGATCGATGCGACAGGTCGACTTCTCTATGTTGGCAAATCGAAAGCCCTTAGAAATCGGCTGTATAGCTACTTCCTGCCCAACAACGAAGAAGAAAAGTCTGGCAGGATCGTGCAGTCGGCCCGTGCTATCGTTTGGGAACAACAACCCAGCGAGTTCGCAGCGCTACTAAGAGAGCAATGCTTGATACGCCGATGGCAACCGCGAATGAATGTTGTCGGTATGCCCAAACGGCAGCAGCAAGCCTATTTGTGCCTGGGGCGTCCGCCTGCCGAATCGCTTTACCTTAGTCGTTACCATGACAACAGCGCCAGATGCAGTCATGGTCCCTTGTCGGGTATTGCCAATCTGAATCGCGCCGTCGAGATTCTTGCACGGCACTTCAAATTGCGTGATTGCAGCCAGAAGACGGCAATGCACTTGTCGGAGCAACTCTCATTGTTCGACTTGGAGCAACGTGCTGGCTGCGTTCGACATGAACTAGGGAATTGTATCGCTCCATGTATCTCCTCCTGTAGCAAAAGTCTCTATGCGGAACTGTCGTTGAAGGCGGAGCGGTTTTTGCAAGGAGGCGATCATTCGCTCGAAGAAAAATTGGCCGAGATGATGGTCGAAGCGTCACGCAATTTGCATTTCGAACATGCCGCTCGATTGAGAGAGGATCTGCGAATTGTTCGATGGCTCGTTCGACGGTTAACTCAATTCAATCGAGCTCGCGACTCCGAGTCCACCGTCTATTGCGTCCCTGCGGAAAATGGAAGAACTACCTGGTACCTGCTTCGCAATGGTGGCATCGTGACGGCAATGGCCGTCCCCAAAACACAAATCGAGTGGAAGCAGACCTTGAAGCGAATCCGTGATTGCACGCAACCTTCGCCCCCGATAGGTCTTGGCGTTTTGGATCCAGAAGATACCCTCGGATTGGTAACATCTTGGCTAGAAAAGCAGAAAAAGGGAACCCACACTAAAAAAGCGGATGCCTCGAACATCGACGGAAAGTGTTGGACGATCCTCGCTGCTGAACTTCCAACCGCATGGTCGACAGCAAAACCTTGGCTCGCCGACCGTACCCGTTTCGCGGAGTCTGCCTAGGGGAGCTTTGATTTACAAGACAGTTGGCGGATGAGGCGTCCAGCTTGCGAAAAGAGTTTCGGGAAGTCATCGAATCGGGTACACTTTTGAGGCATGGAACAGACCGTTCCCATAACCTATAGACTTCTCTCGCAGGTGCCCAAACAATGTCCAATGCTAAAGTTCGCGGAATCGTCCACTTGATCGAAGATACCAAAACCTTCGGACAAAAAGGCTTTCGCAAACGTATGATCGTTTTGGAACAACAAAATGGTCGATTCGCTAATTATATCCCGCTAGAATTCACGAACGACGCTTGCGACCTAGCGGATGATTTGCGACTGGGTGATGAAATCGATGTAACCTACCGCCTTTCAGGACGCAAATGGCAGAAGGATCCGTCGAGCGAAGTCAAATATTTCTTGAGCGCCGAAGCCATGGCGTTCACCAAGTCAGGAGCAGCCGGCTCCAAAGATGGCTTTGATCCTGAAGATATCAACAATGAATTCTCGCAAGCGGGTGCGGACGACGATGCACCTTTCTAGGAAGAGTAAGCATCCCGTCACGCTTCGGGTTGGGATTCAAGCAAGCTAGCGAGTGGACTCGCTCTAAGAACTTAACTTTGTTTGGCATTAAGAAGAATCGAAGACTAGGAACGGATGATGAAGCGAAGAAATCTCTACTGTTTGGCGACCTTGCTAGCGACTGTGAGTGGCGCGACTGCGATAAAGACATTGACCGCTGACGAAGGCATGTGGCTTTTCAATGCCGTTCCGCAATCGCAAATGAAGGCAACTTACGGATTCGAACCGACGAAGGAATGGCTCGATCACGTAATGCTCTCGAGCGTCAGATTCAACTCGGGTGGATCCGCTTCGTTCGTATCGTCCAACGGTTTGGTTTTAACGAATCATCACGTCGCATCCGACACTCTCTACAAACTTTCGACGGCCGAAAACAATTACAATGAAAATGGTTTTCTGGCAAAGTCTCAGTCGGAAGAGATCAAAGCTCCGGACTTGGAACTCAACCAATTGATTTCGATCGAAGATGTGACGGCTCGTGTGAACGCTGCCGTCAAACCGGATCTAGCTCCTCAAGAAGCGGCCAAAGCTCGACAAGCGGTGATGGCAACTATTGAAAAAGAATCGCTCGATAAGACAGGCCTGCGAAGCGATGTCGTCACCTTGTTTGGCGGTGGGCGTTACCATCTTTATCGATACAAGAAATATACCGACGTGCGATTGGTGTGGGCACCGGAAGCAGCTTCGGCATTCTTTGGCGGCGATGCGGATAACTTTGAATATCCTCGCTATTGCTTGGATGTGACCCTCTTTCGAGTTTACGAGAATGGTAAGCCTGCGAAGATCGATCACTTCCTGAAAATGGATCCCAACGGTGCCAAAGAAAACGACCTTGTTTTTGTATCTGGAAATCCAGGTCGAACTCGACGTATTTTGACCCAAGACGCGATCGAATACCAACGCGATGTCGCGATGCCGCGCACGATGAATACATTGCGCCGCAAAGAGATCTTGATGCAACAATATGGGCTTGCTGGCCCCGAGCAAAAGAGACGTTCGAAAGATGATCTGTTCGGGATCCAAAATTCTCGCAAAGCGATCTCGGGAATGTTGCTCGGATTGCAAGACCCAGGATTCACCGCTTCGAAGAAAGCCGAAGAAGAATTGCTTCGCAAGAAGGTTGCTGCCGATCCGAAACTCGCTCCACTAGCTGCCGCGTGGGATCAGATCAAACTGGCACAAGAGAAACGCAAAGAATGGCTGAAGAAGCCCGTCTCGATGCGAACGAAACTTTACTCGATCGCCGAAACGCTCGTTTTGATGGCGAAAGAGGACGCGAAGCCCAGCGCAGAACGACTTCGAGAGTATCGCGACAGCAATCGGGAATCCTTGCTTCAAGAGTTGCTATCCGAAGCACCGTTGTATGAAGATCTCGAGCGTGTGCAATTGGCAGACGAATTGGCGCGATTGATCGACGATCGAGGTGGGAACGATCCAGTCGTGGCATTGGCTCTATCGGGCAAAAATCCTAAGGAACGTGCCAATCAATTGATCGATCAGACTGAACTCTTTTCCCTAGAGGCACGCAAGAAATTGTCGGCTGGTGGTCTCGCTGGGATCATGGATTCGAAAGACCCAATGATCCAGTTGGCCAGAAGCCTGGAATCCGAATATCGAAAAGTCCATGAAGCGATGGACAGTATCGAGGAGCAGGAGCGCCAAGCTTACTCGAAGATAACGGAGTCAAAGTTTGCTGTAGGCGGTGATTCGATGTATCCCGATGCGACCTTTACTCTGCGACTATCGTACGGAGCGGTTCGCGGTTACGAAAGCAACGGCTCCGTGCCAGCATGGACCACTCTCGGCGGAGCGTTCGAACACGAAAAGCAACATTTGGCAGAAGATCCCTGGGTTTTGCCAGCAAGCTGGAAAAAGTCCAAGGATAAATTGAAGTCGAATACTCCCTTCAATTTCGTTTGTACCGCGGACATTATCGGAGGAAACTCCGGTTCTCCCGTTGTATCGCGCGACGGAGCTATGGTAGGAATCATTTTTGATGGAAACATCGAAAGTTTGACAGCAGACTTTTATTATACTGACAAAGTGTCGCGAGCCGTTGCAGTTCACATTGCTGGCGTTTTAGAGTCGCTGCGGACCATTTACGATGCTTCTCATTTGGCTGACGAAATGGGCAAGTAGACGAGAGGCAATTGCAAACATCCCAGCCCGACGCGTTAGCGAGGGATTATCCCTAACTTACATTTCGGGTTCAGTATCGTAAGACTTCCGCCGCCGCTCGCCAAACGAAACCTGTCAATTAGAATCGACCCACTGGCAAATCAAGTGAGGGAATCAAAATGCGTATGAGATCCATGTTGATTGCAACAGGAGCTTGCTTAGCAAGCTTTTGGTATATGCACGTTGACCTACCTGCGCAACTAGACGATCCAGCACCGAAAGCGGACAAGTCACAGGCGACAGAAGTCAAGGGTGCATCCGACGCGAAAAAGGTTCCTGATTCACCGGTCACCGAGCGGAAGCTGGCCGAGGATCGGAAAGCTCGAGAGGCCGCGAAGAAGCGGGGTGAACTCACTTTTGACGACCTGAAGTTCGAGATGGAGAAGGGAGCCGAGTTCAAGCCGGAGATGCTGACTCTAGCCAACAAAGACATTGACAAAAAGGTTTGGAAGTTGCGAGGGTTCATTCTTCCTTCAACACTGTTCAGTAGAACTGGAATCAAAGAATTCGTTTTGGTTCGAGACAATCAAGAGTGTTGCTTCGGACCAGGAGCGGCACTCTACGATTGCGTTATGGTAACAATGGCACCTGGCAAGACGATCGATTATGCAACCCGAATCGTGACCGTTAAAGGCAAACTGGAAATCGACACCGAGTCGTTTCAGTACCCTGACGAAGGCGGACACTATGCCGTCTACAAGATGACTGCCGAAGAGGTCAAATGAGCCAAGTTGTGCTAGAGACGAATCTTCCTTTTCCTAGAAGACAAGGAAAGGTTCGCGATGTTTACGATTTGGGAAACTCACTGCTTGTCGTGAGTTCCGACCGTATCAGCGCTTTCGACTGGGTCATGCCCAATGGCATTCCTGACAAAGGCAAACTGCTCACCAAGTTGAGTCTTTTCTGGTTCGCGAATCTCGGCGTTGAACACCATCTTTTGTCATCTGATGTCCCTGAGATTGTCAAACCATACGACGTGGACGGGGCTCTCGCGGGGCGTTGTATGGTGGTGCACAAAGCAAAGGTAGTCCCTTTTGAATGCGTCGTCCGAGGCTACATCGAAGGGAGTGGATGGAAAGACTACCAAGAGACAGGTCGGATCTGTGGCATCGAATTGCCAGAAGGACTATTGCAATGCAGCCGATTACCAAGTCCTATCTTTACGCCCGCAACGAAAGCCGAAGAAGGGCACGACGAAAATGTTTCGTTTGCTAAAATGGCTCAGAGTGTTGGCGAGGATCTAGCCAATGAGCTCAAGGAGAAAACGCTCGCTGTTTACACACAGGGTACAAAGCTTGCCGCAGAGCGAGGCATTATCATTGCAGATACAAAACTTGAGTGGGGCTGGTTCGACAATAGAATTATCTTGATCGACGAAGTGTTAACACCCGACAGTTCACGATTCTGGCCTGCAGACACGTGGACTCCTGGCAGATCTCAAGCTTCCTTTGACAAACAGTTCGTCCGCGAATTCCTCATGAGCACAACCTGGGACCGCAACAGTCCACCGCCGATGTTACCCGACTCCATCGTGACCCAAACCAGGGCTCGCTATGTAGAAGCCTATGAGAGAATCACAGGCTGCTCGTTTGCCGACTAAAACACATCACACGGATTCATCGCCACTTCACACTTCACACTTCACACTTCACACTTCACACTTCACACTTCACACTTCCAACATGACAACTCGCCGAACTATCCTCGCATCGGGTGCCGCTGCCTCTCTCGCGTTTGGACTTTCTGGATCGCGTGCACTTGCGACGCCACAAAGCTCGGGAACGATCGTTCCACCCGAAGGGAAGACGATTTTGCTTTCTTGCAAGCTCGGAATGATCGCCAAGAAATCTGGAGACAAAACGCATACGTTGGTCGAACGTTTGCAAATGGCGAAGGCCGCTGGCTTTGATGGTGTTGATTTCGATGAAGCGGGAACCGTAACAGTCGAACAAGCCAAGCAGGCGGTTCAAGAGTCTGGCGTCTTTTGCCATAATGCCATCAACCATGCACACTGGCAAGACACACTTACCAATCCGGATCCTGCAAAGAGAGCAAAGGGCGTGGCCAACATTGCCCACTGCATCCGTGTCTCGCATGCCATCGGCGGATCTGCCGTTCTCATTGTGGTTGGAAAAGGTGCCGACGGAACAGAGAAAGAGTGCAACGAACGGGCCAGCACTGAGATTCGCAAGTTGTTGCCGTTAGCGTCTTCGCTAGGTCAGTCAATTCTTTTTGAAAACGTATGGAATCAGCTTCACTACGATCATGACAAGCCAGCCGAGCAAACACCCGATCGATTCATCGAGTTCGTCGATAGCTTTAATAGTCCTTGGGTTGGTATGTACTACGACATCGGCAATCACTGGAAGTATGGTCAGCCAAGAGACTGGCTCAAGGCGTTCGGACGCAGGGCAGTAAAATTGGATGTGAAGGGCTTTAGTAGAGCCAAAAACAAGTTTGTGGATATCACTTCTCCGGAGGACGATTTACCATGGGGCGAAGTACAGAAAGGCCTCAAGGAGATCGGTTTCTCCGGTTGGACCACAGCCGAAGTCGGTGGGGGCGATGTAGAGCGTCTGTCCATCGTTCGCCAACAGATGCAAAAAGCATTTGGCCTGAACCCGAGTTAGATCGTTGTAAATGAAAACAGCGTTGATCACTGGTATTACAGGTCAAGATGGATCCTATCTCACCGAGTTGTTGCTTGAGAGAGGTTATGTGGTTCACGGTATCGTCCGTCGAAGCAGTACTCTAGACCGCCCACGGCTCTCCCAACAGTACAACGATCCGGGTGTGTACGGCAAACGACTATTCCTCCATTATTCGGATCTGTCGGATTCCACTTCGATACGACGCATCATTCAGAAGACGCAGCCCGATGAGTTTTATCATTTGGCAGGTCAGTCTCACGTAGGGTTGAGTTTTGAGATTCCGGAGAGCACGTGCGAATTGACAGCCATCGGTACGCTTCGAATCATGGAGATTTTGCGAGACCAGCCCAAGCCACCTAAATTCTTGCACGCGAGCAGTCGAGAAATTTTTGGTACACCGATCGTTACACCTCAAAACGAGGAGACGGCGATGAATCCGAATTCACCTTACGGTTGCGCGAAAGCCTTTGCCACGCAAATGGTGAAAGTGTACCGCGAGGCGCACGGTTTATATTTTTGCAATGCGATTTGCTACAACCACGAAAGCCCACGTCGCGCCGAGAACTTCGTTACACGAAAAATCACGTTGGCAGCCGTACGCATCAAATTGGGTATGCAATCGGAACTGGTGCTAGGCAATATCGACGCAGAGAGGGATTGGGGGTATGCGAAGGAGTTCGTTGAAGCCATGTGGTCGATGCTTCAGCAAGACAAACCAGATGACTATGTTTTAGCGACTGGCAAGACGCACAGTGTTCGTGAGTTTCTTGCCCTCGCGTTTGAGCAATTGGATTTAGATTGGAAGAAATTCTACAGGCTCGATCCACGGTTCAACCGACCTGCGGACCCTGAGCGACTGCTGGGAGATTCTTCGAAAGCAAAGCGAGTGCTCGGTTGGCAGCATAAAACAACACTGGCTGACCTGGCAAAGCTCATGATCGAAAACGACATGCAGCAGCTAACCTCGCGATCCCATTGATCTAGGCCGCGGTGACGTAAGCCGAGGCGAAGCCACCTGTTCTCGGATGGTCAAGGTACTCCTTATTATGTCCATTATCAAATCGATTATTCCTGACGGTTGACTCGCGATACCGATTCAACATTCGCTTTGAAGCTTCTCAAGTCGCTTCGGGGAAATACTGATGCGTGTCCCGAGCTGTTGCGAGTGCAATGAAACTCGCAATTCTTCAATGCCCCATCGATACTCTAGCAGCTTACCGGTCGGATAAAGGGACTGACAACCTACGGGATTTTTTCCAAGTTGGGCAATCGATTGCATCGTTGCCACAGCCGGTTGCGATTTGGACAGACGCTGCTGGTAGTCCTCCCAAAACTTACTTGCCGAACTCTCGGTCGCTTGATCTTTGCTCGAGCCCGTTGCCTTCAATCGCTCGATGCGGATAGCCAACGACTGTAGGTAACGCGGGAACTCTTTGATCACACACCACGGCGCGTTCCAAACAAAAGAGTCGTCCCAAAGTTGTTGCAATTGCATCCGTATCTGCTCAACGCTGGTTCCCCATGTACTCGGGGCTTTCTCTAACAACGATCGAACGCGGTGGTTGGCTTCCCCCAGTTTTGGTAACCACTTGGCCAATTCGCCCGCAGCCATTCCGAGTCGTTCAACACGTTTCAGTCGACTCAGATCAAAGTCTAGTTTGGAACGGAAGCCTGGCTCCAACGCTTCTGCGTGCCATTTCGTATCGACGAATGCAATGCGCGCCATCAAGTCGCCCAACATGTCTCGCAATCGATCTCCAGGAAAACGATCGGACAACCAAAGACTGGCGGTCCCGAATTGTGGCAAATGTTGGATCTGGCTCCGAATCTCTCGTCGCTCGATTTTGTGGAACAATCGAATCCAACCGACACGCAGCATCTGCTCAGCCATCGCAGCATGATCGATGACCGCGGTCTTGATCGCATCCTCAACCACAACCAATGTCGGAAAGAGTTCTACCTTGACACCGCCTCGAATCTCGACCACGGTACTCGGAAGCTGCTCAATGTCCCATGTATCGATCTTGGTCCGTGCCCAATCGTACTTCGTGGACGTCGACGCAGGATGTTGATGGACCGCCTCGCTGATCATCGTCCGTTGCGATTGTTGCAAATCGCTCAGATCGCGAGCCGACTGCAGCAACTTCCCTTTTTCATCCTGTAACTCCACGCGCATCCGCAGATGCTGTGGCAACGATGCGATATCAAAATCCTCTCGTTGTACCGGCTCGCGAATGTACTTCGTAAGTACATCGCACAGCGACTTCCAAAACGGAGCTTGCGACTCACTCAGCGCCATCAGTGCAGGAATCAACTCTCGAACGGTATCCGGGACTGGCACCAATTGACGGCGCAGTCTCTTGGGCAAAGACTTGATCAGATGAGTCAGCTTTTCTTCCAACAGCCCAGGGACCAACCACTCCAGTCGCTCGGAGTGCAGTTGATGCACGACCGCTTGTGGTACCGTCACACTCACACCGTCTTCTTCGTGCCCTGGTTCGAATCGGTAACGAAGTGGGAGTTTCGTTACCCCGATGGCCACTTGCTCCGGGAACTCGCGATCGATTTCGTTTCGATCGACGGGCAATACGATATCATCCCAAGTGAGATAGGGGCTCATGTCTGGACTGATAAAGGTTGAACCTACGGTTTTATCAGACTTCGTGTCCTTCTTTAGAACAAGCGTTCGATCCCAGCGTTCGAGCGTCGCGCGATCGACGACTGTTTTCGGGATGCGAGCTTCATAGAATGCAACGAGCACCTGCGGGTCGATAATGAGGTCGCGTCGACGCGTTTTGTCCGCCAGCGAACGGACTTGCTCCATGAGCTTGATGTTGTGTTCCCAAAACTTGGCACGCGACACCAATTCACCTTCGGCGAGCCCATGTTCAATCAAAAGCGAGCGTGCCAGTTCAGGATTCAATGGTGCCAGCGGCACAGCAATGCGAGGCGCGACGGGCAATCCGAATAACGAGCCTCTCCGCATCACCAATGCACTCCCTTGTTTTCGACTAAAGTGCGCATCATCGTAAGCGTATTTGATCAGATGCGTAGCGACACGTTCGATCCACTCGACTTCAATCTTTGCTGCAGTGCGTGCGTATCTCTGTGTGGTTTCGATGCGTTCCGCAGAGACAATCCACTTCGGCTTGGTTTGCCGAATACCAGATCCTGGCCAAAGAGCCATCTCCAAATTCTGCGCTCCGCGATACTTGCCCGTATCCTCCATCATGCCAATGCCAGAAAGCATTCCCGCCAGCAATGACAAATGGAGTTGGTCGTACCCGTTTGCATACCCGCTATTCCATTTCGCTTGTGAAGACGAATTAGAGGGCGATGTCTTGGACGAAGATGTATTAGACGATGATGTATTGGGTGGCACTTCTTCGATCGGATCGAGTTGAACCGAGCGGTTTCCGAGCCGAACGCTGGACTCTTTGCATTGTTCCAGAAGTTGCCGATGAACGTCCGCCCACTCTCGCAATCGGACGATCGACAAAAAGTTCTCCTGCAATGCTCGTTCGAGTCGCGAGCGGCCCAATTGTTCTCGAAGGGATTGATAAAAATCCCAGATGCGCAGATACGAAAGAAAGTCACTTGTCGGATCGCGAAACTTGACATGTGCCGAGTCCGCTGCGGTCGCTTTTTCGGGAGGTCGTACGCGTGGATCTTGCGTCTCGATAGCCGCTGCAATGATAAGCATATCGTTGAGACATCCGTTCTTGTCCGCTTCGATTATCATGCGACCGACGCGAGGGTCGACAGGCCAACGGGCGATTTTGCGCCCCACCTCCGTGAGTCGTTCCTGAAGGTCGATGGCGCCTAATTCGCGAAGTACGTTCATTCCTTCGCGAACCGATTCAGGCCGCGGCGGATCGAGCCATGGCAAGGCCTCGAAGTCGTCGATCCCAAGCGATTTGGTATGAACGATCGTCGCCGCCAGATCGCTCCGTCGTATTTCAGGAGTCGCAAACGGAGCACGAATCAGATAGTCTTGCTCATCGTAGAGTCGAATCGCGATACCTGGTCCAAGTCGTCCGCAACGCCCCGAGCGCTGATTGGCAGACGCTTGTGAAATGGGCTCGATCGGCAATCGTTGCACTTTGCTTTTGGCGGCAAATCGCGAAACACGCGCGGTTCCTGTGTCGATCACGTAACGAATACCAGGGACGGTCAACGAACTTTCGGCGACATTCGTTGCGAGAACGATGCGGACTTTGGAATGCCGTTGGAAGACACGTTGTTGTTCCGCTTCGGTGAGCCTCGCATAGAGTGGCAACACCTCCACTTCCTGCAATCGTCCGCGATGTGTCAAATGCCCGCGAAGCTGCTTGGCAGCGTCCCGAATTTCGCGCTCGGTCGGGAAGAACGCCAAAATATCACCGCGACCTTCGCTGAACAATTCATCGACGGCATCGCAGAAGCGATTCATCTGGCTATCGTCATCGGCCCATGCAAGATCGTTTCTGTTCGCAATGCGTCGATCTTGAGCACCACGATAACGGATCTCGACGGGATAGCTCCTCCCCTCTACCAAGACAACGGGCGCAGGCCCGATGGCATCAACAAAGTGTTCGGCAAATCGTTCTGCATCGATCGTAGCGCTAGTGATAATCACTCGCAAATCTGGACGTTGCGGCAACAACCGTTGCAGGTATGCCATCAACAGATCAATATTGAGCGAACGTTCGTGAGCTTCGTCGACAATGATACAATCGTAAGCGTCGAGAAAGCGGTCGCGTTGAATCTCCGCGAGCAGCACACCGTCCGTCATCAGTTTGATCAACGACTCCGGTTTGGTTTGATCATTGAAACGGACCTTGAAACCGACTGCATCACCGATACGGCTATCGAGTTCTTCTGCGATTCGAGTCGCAACGCTTCGGGCTGCAATCCGTCGCGGTTGCGTATGCCCGATCCAGCCAGTCTTTCCTAGTCCTGCTTCCAAACAGAGCTTGGGGAGTTGCGTACTTTTTCCGGAGCCGGTTTCGCCACATAACACGAGCACCTGTCGATGCACCAGCAAGTCGATGATCTGCTCTCGATAGTTTGTAATCGGAAGGTCGGTGTCATACTCGATCGTTCGAGGTAGCTTCTCTCTCTTGTGAAACGATTCATGGCATTCCGCCATCGCATGATTCCAACGCTCGGTATCGAGCATGCGACGTTTGCCAGCGGGCTGTTTGAGTATCCGATCCCGCTGCTGCTTTAGTCGTAGATAGTGTCGCCGAAGTAGTCGTGAAGGTTCTAGCTCTGCCAAAGACACCGAAGAAACATCGTTCACCACTTCATCCGAACTCATGAACGTTCCCAGCGAATTGCAAAAACCCTAGCCAACACGATGAACAACGCGCCGCATCCGGTCAACACGCCCAACTCCGAACCGATTTGATCGAGAGGCAGTTCTCTCCAAAACACTTTGTTAAACCCCTCGAGTGCCCATGCGTTGAATGTGCAAAGTCCCACCTTTTGAATCGTCTCGCTCATCAAATAGCGAGGCACCATGCTGCCACCTAAGGCGCTCATGCTTAGGATAACGATCGTCGAGACCCAACCGAGTTGCATGCGTGATTTGCAAAGAGAAGCGAGCAGCAGTGCGAAGCTGGACGAAGCTCCCGCCGTCACAAGAGTCATCGCCGCGAAACCCTCCCAATGGCGGAGAACATCGATTTTGAAAACGAGTGATCCCCATGTGAACATCAGCAGCATTTGAATGCACCCGATAATCGTGAGATACGTCCATTTTCCCAACAGTAGCTGATCCATCGTCAATCGGCTACAAAGGAGCCGATCGAGTGTAGAGTTCTCTCGTTCTTCTAACAGCGAGCCGCTTGCCGTCGTCGCACTGAATAACAAAAACATGACAGCGATACCAGCTGCATACATCGCCACCACAGGATTCGTTTTTTTCCCTCCCATCAAGTCAACGTTAACCACTTCGGGCATGGCGGACAGAGACGGAACCTTGGTCCCTACGTCTTCGAGTGCAGGACCAGAAGCAATGCGGCCATCGTTTGGCGATTGATTAGTCGATGGACTACTAGTCAATACTCCTGAAGCGAGAGAGACAGGATGTTTGGCTCGCATCGCAGCTTGCTTTTCTTTTGCAATCTCCGCTTGAGCCGTCAAAACAGATTTTTGTACGACCGCTGTCATCACTTGCGATGCCACTTGGTCGAAGGAATCCGAGAGGACTTCGACTTTAGGTGCATCGATTTGTTCATGGCCCTGGTTCGCTTTCGGGAAAACGATGGCGGCGGATGCCATGCCACGGCGGACAAGATCTTCGGCTTGTGCCCGGGTGATTGCAGCGATCGTATCGGTTGAACTCTTGTTGGTGATCCGGAGAGACTTTTGTTCCAAGAGCCGTTCCATGGAACGGGTCGAGAGCGAACTATGTTGTTCATCGCAAACAACAATTTTGATTTTAGGAGTTGTCGACGATGCGTCGCGCGATCCGAAAATAATCGCAAAGATGCTAAAAAAAAGAATGGGGACAATAAAAGTCAGAACCAATTCTGAGCGATTATTCTTCAGTCGTCGCCAACTGGTTTGTACCACGGTCCAGATCATTCTCGCAACTCCTTGCCCGTAAGGTACAAGAAAACATCGTGCAGGTTCGGTTGATGTACTTCCAAATCCTTGACGAGCCCCCCCACGGATTGAATTCGGTCCAAGATCTTGGGCAGTTCTTCAGCAACATCGTCGACCGAAGCGAGATATCGGTTCCGTTCTTGATCCCAACGGATACCCACGGGCGCCGCGACCATCAAGCCAGAGATATCCATCGTGACGAGTCGTTGGGTGCCGGTCGTGTTCGCGATAAGCTCGGACAACTCACCTTCGGCAATCACTTGGCCATGATCGACGATAACAATACGATCGCTACGCTGTTCAGCTTCGTCGAGGTGGTGGGTGGTCAAGACGATACTTGTCCCCTGAAAATGCAATTCATCGAGCATATCAAAGATCCGTTGCCGACTTTGGGGATCGACTCCGACCGTCGGTTCGTCGAGCAACAGAACTCTGGGTTTATGCAGTACACCGCATGCAATGTTGACGCGGCGCTTCATGCCACCTGAAAATTTGCTCGTGAGATCATGAGCTCTGTCGGTGAGCCCGATCCAATCGAGAGCCCAATCGACGCGGTCCTTCAAACGAGTTGACCGCAAACCGTGAAGCCGCCCAAAGCACTCCAGGTTTTCGCGCGCCGTCAGGTCGGGGTAAATTGCGAGATCTTGTGGGATCACGCCTAACTGTTGAAGGACACTCGGCTCTTGAATCGGCCGATCAAACAAGAGCACCCTTCCAGAGTCAGGCCGGATTCGACCGCACATTGTTCGGATCAATGTGGTCTTTCCTGCCCCGTTGGGTCCCAAGAGTGCAAGTCGCTCTCCGGCCGTGACAGAAAAAGAAGTCCCGCGAAGCGCCTGATTGGAGCCGTATTTTTTCCAAACATTTTCGACCCGCAGAGCCTCTTGAGTTTCTATCTCAGTCTCACTTTTTACGGAGTTTGAAAGAGTGGGGATCACAAGAAATGGTTCTTTAGGAAGTTTAGGGGATCGGGGGAATGTTCATTTGGCGAAAACAAGCGATGATCGGCTCAGATTATAGGGACCGCTCTGTTTCGAAGAAATGCGGAAAATCAAGACTCATCGGTCGGTCTTTTCCGTGTCCTGACCAAAAACATGTTGCGAATTGCGCCCCAGCGACGACCTTTATCGCCGGGGAACGGAGCGTTTTAAAACATAGGTTTTTAGGGAATGGTAGAAACGAAAGTCTATACTCGACAGAGGGAGCGAGGCTCTATCAAATACTCTTCTGTCGACAAAAAATTTGATCCAAGCAGGATATAGAAATGACTCCATTGGCGTCCCCAATAAATCACACGTCTAATTCAATGACGTTGCAGCATCCACAACTGAAAGCATGGGTCGATCAATCCGCAGCTCTGACCGGTGCGGCTGACGTTGTTTGGTGCACGGGTTCGGATGCCGAATGGAACTCACTGACGAGTCTTCTGGTAGAACGAGGTACGTTTATCCGCCTGAATCCCGAGAAACATCCCAAATCGTTTTTAGCACGAAGTCACGAATCGGATACAGCCCGTGTCGAGGATAGGACTTTTATCTGTTCGCTTCGAGAAGTCGATGCCGGCCCGACAAACAATTGGCGCAGTCCATCCGACATGCGCGACATGATGTCGGAGAAGTTTCGTGGCAGCATGCAGGGGCGCACGATGTATGTCGTTCCCTTCTGCATGGGACCGCTCGATAGTCCACTAGCTCTGATCGGCGTGCAGTTGACCGATTCGCCTTATGTCGTCGTCAGTATGAAGATCATGTGCCACATGGGAGAGAAAGTTCTGCAACGGCTCACTGCGGATCGTTCGTATGTACCGTGCTTGCATAGCTTGGGTGCTCCCCTGAAGCCTGGGCAAGCCGATGTCGCTTGGCCGTGCAACGCTGAAAAATACATCGTCCACTTTCCAGAAGCGCGCGAAGTGTGGTCGTACGGTAGTGGGTACGGTGGCAATGCATTGCTCGGGAAGAAATGTGTCGCGTTGCGCATCGCGAGTTCGATTGCACGGGACGAAGGTTGGCTGGCGGAACATATGTTGATCATGGGGATCGAGTCCCCGGACGGGACGAAGACCTATTTGACGGCGGCCTTCCCGAGCGCTTGCGGCAAGACGAATTTGGCAATGATCGTCCCACCCGATCAGTATCGAGAACAGGGATGGAAGACAACACTTGTCGGCGATGATATTGCATGGTTGTGGCCTGGAAAGTCCGGTAAACTACATGCAATCAATCCAGAGACTGGATTCTTCGGCGTCGCACCGGGAACTTCGTGGCAATCCAACTCGGGGGCCATGGAAGCCATGTCGGCTAACACGATCTTCACGAATGTTGGCTTGACTGACGATGGTTGCGTTTGGTGGGAGGGACTATCCGAGCCTCCAGCCCATTTGATCGATTGGAAAGGTCAAGATTGGACGCCCGATTGCGGTAGGTTGGCAGCTCACCCGAACTCGAGATTTACGGCACCTGCAGGGCAATGCCCAAACATCGATCCTAGTTGGCAAGATCCCGAAGGTGTACCGATCGATGCGATTGTTTTCGGTGGACGACGACCTTCAACGATGCCGCTCATCTACCAGTCTTTTGATTGGACGCATGGCGTTTTTCTCGGGGCGACTCAAGGGTCTGAAACGACCGCAGCCGCGACAGGTACGGTCGGCACTGTCCGTCGCGATCCGATGGCGATGCTTCCTTTCTGTGGCTACAACATGGGGGATTATTTTGGCCATTGGCTCGATATGCGCAAACGGATTCGACGATTGCCTAGAATTTTCCACGTGAATTGGTTCCGAAAAGACGCCGAAGGAAAATTCCTTTGGCCGGGATTCCGCGAGAATTTGCGAGTCCTGGATTGGATTGTGAAGCGTTGCCAAGGGCGTGTCGCGGGGTATGAAACCCCAATTGGCTGGACTCCAGACTGGAAAGGGTTCAACACCGTTGGGCTAGAAGGCTTCACACGGGAACGATTTGATGCCATCATGCTTTACCGCCAAGAAGATTGGCTCGCGGAATTGACCAGCCAGACAGATCTTTTCTTGAAGCTGTATCACACGATGCCCAAGGAACTGATGTGCCAACGCGAGTTGTTGATGGCGAGACTTGTGTAATTTTTCTCTTTGAATCGACAGGATACTGCATTGGGTACGAAAAAAGATTTGGTCATCGTAGGCGGTGGCATCATCGGTCTGTCGACTGCATATTTTGCACTAGAAAAAGGTTGGAACGTCACGGTCGTCGAGCGAAATGCCCCGCATGGAGACAACTGCTCCCAAGGGAACTCGGGCATGATCGTACCCAGCCACTTTGTTCCGCTCGCCGCACCCGGGATCATGGGGCAAGCGATTCGATGGATGCGCGACCCAGAGTCTCCTTTTTCACTCAAGCCATCGTTGAGCTTGGATATGCTGAAATGGGGTTTGCGCTTTTATCTCGCTTCGACGCGGGCCCAAGTGGACCAAGCGGCACCGATTCTGCGAGATCTTAATCTGGCTTCACGCGATCTCTACATTCGGTGGAGTGAAACAGGTATCGATAGCGGCCTTGCGAAGAAAGGTCTTCTGATGCTTTGCAAGACCGATACGATGTTGCACGAGGAAAAAGAATTGGCACAGCAAGCCAGGGATCTGGGGATACCTGCTCAAGTATTGGATGCTCAAGAGACAGCGGCTCTCGATCCAAACGTTACCATGAGTATTGCGGGTAGTGTGTATTATCCAAAGGACTGCCATCTCGATCCATCACGGCTGATTGCATCGCTCCTCGCAAGCATTGAAGCCAAAGGTGGAAAGGTTTTGTGGAACCACCATGTCACCGGATGGAAAATGTTGGGATCTTCGATCGTCGCACTCGAAACATCGCATGGAGAACTGACCGGGGACGAGTTTGTTCTTTGTGGTGGTGTGTGGTCGGATGATCTCGTCAAACCGTTGAGACTTTCAATTCCCATGCTAGCGGGCAAGGGCTATTCGCTAACACTACCAACACCGATTGAATTGCCATCGGTTTGCTCGATCCTGTGTGAAGCCAGAGTTGCAGTGACACCGATGGGGGACAAACTCCGATTTGGTGGAACAATGACAATAGGCAAGCCGGATCAAGTCATTGCACCGGAGAAGATTCGAGGAATTACGAAGAGTGTTGCTTCGTACTTGCCGCGATTCAAAGCACAACATTTTGATGGTATTCAACCTTGGGTGGGTTTGCGACCGGTTACGCCGGATGGACTGCCCTACATCGGTCGAACCAACCGTTGGAAGAACCTGACTGTGGCCGCGGGGCATGCAATGATGGGCATTAGTCTCGGGCCAATCACGGGTCAGTTGACGACCCAGATCGTGACTGGCGAACGAACATCCGTATCTGTCGAGCGACTATCACCGGACCGCTACGCAGCCTAGATGAGAGGGAGTGAACCTCCCCAATCGACGCGTTGTTTAAGTCTCGACCCAAAGCTTGACCGACTGCTGCTTTAATCCCAACCCGACGCGTAAGCGAGCTTCAATCTCGTGCAAAACCGCAACTGGATATAATCCCGACATGAAGATTTGGATCGATGCGGATGCAGCACCACGCGAAGTGAAAGAAATGGTTTTCCGTGCGTCGGCACGTCTCAATGTCGAAGTGACTCTCGTTGCCAACCAATCCATCTGGGCACCGAAGAACTCGCTCATCACCTCGATAACCGTTCGCGACGGTGCAAATATGGCAGACAAGTATCTGGTAGAGCATGCTCGGGCGGGCGATATCGCCATTACCGCAGACGTTCCTTTGGCCGCGGTTTTAGTGGCGAAGAAAGTGTTCGTGATCGACCCTCGCGGAATCGAATACGACGACCGCAATGTCGCAACCCGATTGGGAGCGAGGGATCTGGCGGATGCCGCACGCGGAGCAGGCTTCGAGTTGTCTGGCCCGCCACCTTATTCTTCGAAAGACAAATCCGCATTTGCCTCAGCCCTAGATCGCATCCTCACCAAAGCCATCAAAGCCTCGCAAAAAGCTGTGATTGCGTCCGCTCCAAACGACAACGCGCAATTGCCATAGCAGCTCAGCAATTGCGAAACATAGCGCGGAGGGGCACCCATTCGAGTTGTGCCTTGTCCTTATTGATTCATCATTCGTTGAGGACGCAAAGAATTCAATTCCTGCTGAATGCGAGGAACAAGCGAAGGATCTTGAGATGCAGCAAACTGAATTGCTGATTGAAATGCTTGGATAGCTTTTTTTGAGTCGCCGGCGGCACGATAAACTTCGCCTAGCATTGCTAGTGTATTTACATCTTGCGATTGCGTTGCCCAGACAGCCCGTTCGGCGAATGGAATTGCTTCACTTGCTTTTCCCTTCTCTAAGAAAGTCAATATCAGAGCTTGAATCGCCTCGGCATGCAATGGTTCGATGTCAATCGCCTGTTTGAAGCGCGCGATAGCTTCCTCGTAACGACTTGATTTCAATAGAACCAATCCGATTTGATACTTCATCTTAGCTTCTCTAGGCTCTAACTCCTCGGCCTGAGCGTAGAGTTGCAAGGAATCGTCGAATTTCCCATCCAGAAACGCTTGCCAAGCCATCATTGCGATACCATAGATATCATTGGGGTCACACTTCGCTACAGACTCGAAATGGTGTTTGGCTCGTACTCGGTCACCCATTTTCGCATACTCCATTCCGAGGCGTCCATGGGCTTTGGCATCCTTTGGATTGAGTTGCAGGATCTCTTCCAAAATAGCAATTGCTTTCTTGGAATCGTCTGTCTTTAACGATTCCAAGGCAGCATTGAATCGGAGATCGAGGTCGGTTTGGAATTTGACGGCTTGTTGCAGTTGTGCTTTCGTTTCCGCAGTATCACGAATACGGACAACCTCTCTCAATGCCGCGACAACACCCAAGAAGCGAGACTCTTTGCGACATTGCTCAGCTTCATTGGTAAAGTGGCTTACCAAGCGATCCGATATCGTTTCGATCTCCTTTTGGTTTGCTTCGTTCTTTTTTTTCTTGAGGTACTCCAACAATACTTCGTCACGTGCATGAGCATATATGCCGATTTGGTGATTCGATCTGCGAATGGGCGGAACGTAATTGTCTTCTTGCGTCTGGAAGTTGATATTGATCTTCAAATAGCTAGGCATGTGGCAGTCGCCGCATTTGGAACGCACGTCTGTCGGTAGGTTGTGAGAGTCGGAACAACTATCAGGTTTGTGACATTTGGCGCAGGAAACGGCTCCAGAGTCGATCGGGTTACTTGGTACGTGAGGATTGTGACAAGTAATACAGGTCATTCGCTCATCCGCAATAAAGCATTTGCTTTTTCGAAGATTCGTTACCTGGTTTGCAACACGATCGTCTTCTGTTGCAACGGTAGCGATAGTTTTATAGGCGAGATCGAGAGGCTCTCCAGGCTTGTAATGAAAAGCGGGTCCGTGATGTCGCATGGCATTGCTGTGGCATTGCGTGCAGACTTCGATTTGACGTTCCCTACTCAGTTTGCCAGGTGCCACGATATGAGCACCCGTCCGTGCATCCGGAGCTTCGTGATGGAACTCTACGTGCTGTCCGCCTGGTCCATGGCATGATTCGCATGTCACTCCTAGCAGCGCACCTTCGCGGCGATACGTGTTTGCGGTCCCAACAACATGCTCGATCCATGTATTGTGACATTCGATGCAACGAACTGTGGTTGGTCTCGCGAAATCGCCACCTTCGAGCGGATCAAAATGGCTACAAGCCCATTCGCTTGAGGGATAGAGCCACGCCATCGGCAATTCCCGAATTTGGCCATCTTCCAACCAGGTCAAAAAAACATCATCGGCCGTTCCGCCAGCTCCTAAAACAAGATCGAGTCGCGACCGATGTTCTCGCTTTTTGTTTGCATTCGCGTGAACGCTTGTCTGAAAGTATTCGCCTCCGCTTTGCGTCATTTCAAAGCGAATGCCATCGTGCACCGAATCGAGTTTGTTGATGGGAGGAGTGAAGCCTCGCGGCATATCCTGTGACTCAACAACACGACACGTTCTCGGATGCTTTGTTGTGCGAAAGCTCTCGAAGATCTGGCGATGGCACCGAGAACACGCATCGGGCCCAACAAAATCTGGACGAGCGTTTCGTGGATAGTCCACTGCAACAACGAAACCAGACTCGACATCTGGGTTTGTCTCATTCTGTTTTGGACTCGAGAAAGTCGAATTCGATTTCGAGAAAGTCGCACGCGTAAAAGCGAATATGCTACCTGCGACCAACAACAATACCAATAAGAGGAAAACCCACGACAGATGCCATCGAATTGTCTGAGATGGTGGAATAGTTGTCATGGGTTGTCAACAGAATTTACGGCGAACGTTAGCCTGCAAGCACTAAGCGGTCTTCGGCTTTCGTTCTCCAGTTCCTAGACAGATGGCTACGGAAATCAGTATCGTTGCTACGAGTGTCAATCCTATCTGTTCCCCAGTGGATTGTAGAACGACATGATTGGAACTGCTGGTAGGGTACAAAGTTGCATACACAACCAAAAAAAGTACAGATCCCAACGCGCCACCAAGAAGGCCACTTACTCCTGCCTTCATCGCACCACTCACTCCTTTTCCAGCAAGGCCAACTGCGATACCGGTTGCAAGCCCGATAAGGCCCCAAAGAAAGACTTGCGCCAACAAAGCTTGCCCCATACTATCCAGCTTGACTCCTAGCCAAATCACGTCATTTCCGCCGACGGCTCGCGTTTTAGTCGTGACAATGTTGCAAAGCACCGCCCCCAAAGCACCCATCGATGCTCCTAGCAATAACGCTATAACCATTTTCACTGGGCGTTTCACGCCAAAGGAGGACGCCAAAGCGAACAACGCGACAAGCGTGCCCGTGATCGCAAAAGCGATTCCATAGTTCTTGTTGTCCACATCGAATTGGTAGGCTTCAAGCTTTTCAATGGCTGCAATCGGTGGTGGATCAGGCAAGATCGCCACTTCTTCAGGGATTTTAAAGAGAGGAAAAGCAAACCGAAAGATAGCCAACCCAAGGAGCCCTCCGACCAATGCACCGAGCGCCAGCCGAACCAATCGAGGAGGCCACACCGTGGGTGAATCCGAAGTTTTGGGATCGCTACTGGATCCGCCATCACTCGTTTGAAGCATATCTTTCCGTTCTTTTGATAATCCAGAATACTCGAGGCATCGGAGGGAGCCACGGTGCAACCACTATCGATGATCGAACTATTGTATCTGAATGGGTATTACATTTGGCCCCGTTTCATTCACTGTTTCACGGAGAGGGCTTGTGGTCGGGCTAGAGTAAACTGCAGGTAGCAAATCTTTTGCACCTTGCTTTGGATCCTTTGCTGCACGTGCCATCGCTTTACCATAAGCATCGCCCGCAGCTTCTGGGTCTGCATTCGCGTTACGATCTTGGGCCTCCATCAAGTCGCTTGTCTTGTCCATCTTGGTGACTGTAACGGTATGTTTCCCCGGTATAGCTCCGTCGTTCGGTTCGTAGGTAGTAAGTGTAAACTTACCATCCTTGTCTGTGATTCCCGACGCCATACGAGGTGCGCCTTCACAAAGGAAGCCGACAGTTGCTCCCTCGACAGCTTTCCCCTTGTAAGTTACGGATCCACTGACAGGGACTCTCTTGGGAAGCGATTCTCCTCCGCATCCGAACAACGGCACGCCCAATAATGCGATCGCGAAAAAACGCATCCGATTCATCTTTCTCATCTTTCCTAATTCGGGAATGTTAGTTCATTGAAATCAATTTTGAAACAGACCTTGGCCAGGATCGCTCCGAATGACCAAGGTCTAAATAGCAAAGAGTAACTTACGTTGTGCATGCATTGCTAACTTGTGCAGGCATTGCTTACTATTGACCAATTGCCGAACTCATGTCGACTACAGCGCCATCACTGCGGGCTCCCATTCGTTGATAGGTGACGTAGTCCACATTCTGACTGATAAAATGGACCGAACCATCACCAAGAACGAACTGTGCACCACCAACGTGCTTGGATTTGAATCCTTGCGAGGTCATCCAAACATCAAAACTATTGCAGGTTCGAGGGCCGGTAGCTGGACTACCTCCCGCTTCACCACGGCAAGTATTGTAGTTGATTGGAGGAATAGTGCTCGTCCACAACGCGTTTCCATGGTGCCAGCCATTGTTGTGGTGATCGGCGCAGTTTGGACGAATTTCCCCCAAGGCGATCGTGTTGGAAGTTCCGTCTGTGATATCACCTAATTTTGCTGACCAGTGGAATCGCGAGAAAACGCCAGAGATGTTTGCGGAGTTGTTGGAGCTACCGTGACCGACTGGTCCGTTGATGTGGGTTGGGTAAAGAGTACATGCTCCGCCGTTCGCTGGCATTGCCTGGGATCCCATCGACGCGCCATAGTTGCCAACTGCGATGTCGACACGAGACGGAGGATCGCTTGGACAAACGAAGGAAGGAATCTGTCGTTCTCGAGGTCTTATTCCCGCAAAAGCCGATCCGGCGGGCGCTATCGTCGCAAACCAGGCTTCAACGTCCCTCTCCATCGGAATTGCATTATAGAAGTTCTGCTGTTCGATAAACGGCAGTAACTTAACCAGATGCGAACCCTTTCTCCATGGTCCGGCAGTCCATGGCTGTGCGTTTCCGTTGACGCCATCGGCTACACCGGGGATCTGTGCACTTGCTCCAGGAAACCTCTTGAAGGCATCATGATAGTTGTGAAGCGATAACCCCAATTGCTTTAGGTTATTGCTGCATTGCATACGCCGAGCAGCCTCTCTGGCTGCTTGAACAGCGGGAAGCAATAAACCGACCAGAATTCCAATAATTGCAATCACCACAAGCAGCTCGACCAAGGTAAACCCTAGGCGCCAACGAACTCGTTTTTTCATCATCGAACCCTTTGCATGAAGGACCAAAACACTCAAAAAAGAAAATCTTCCGTGTCTGATAGGTGTTGCACCAACTTCACCCAAAATCTGGTTTTATCCACAAGTAACGCACCAAAACAGAATCCGGAAAATTGGAATCGGAGCTCGCTATACGCCTGTAAAGGTAATTTGCGCACCCCAATCTCTTTTCTAAACGATCTCTAACGTGAAGTCAATGGTTTGCGGTAGAATCTTAGGCGATTATCCGGTTTTGTCGGATTTCACGTTGCCAAAGGTCACTTTTGCGTTGCGGAGGATTGCTTTATCCTGTTGCAAGGTAAGAGAAGTCATCATTGCTCTGGCCTTCACCGACTTGGAGTCACGATTTATTGGGTGGTATCTTGACCTTGCGGTGCTTTTTCAACCATGATGGTGAATCTGAGAACTCAGCCCTTAGTTTTTGGGCAACGAATCGACTCTGGAAAATGAAAATCAAATCCAATATCTCAAATGCGATTCTTGTCATTTCGATTGCTGTTGCGATTGCTGTTGGATACGTCTGGTTCTCAGAGCAGTCACCCAAGAATGTCTTTGAAAGCGCTCTCCGCGCTTACGAGTCTGGAGATGATGCACAGCTAGAAGCTGACGTATCCTTGCTTTCACGCGATAGTCGCTATCCTCACCGTTTTCATTTGGTTCGCGGCATGGCATTGAAGCGAAAGAAAATGCCACGAGAAGCATTGATAGAGCTTGGTGAAGCGCTTGGTGATCAAGATACGACGGCATTATCCCTCGCACTTTCAGGAGAGATATTTTATGAGGCGGGACAGCTTGTCGAGGCAGAAAGAATGCTACAAGCGGCTGTTCAATCCAACGCGAACCTTGTCAATGCTCATCGATTATTGATTGCGACCTATTACGATACAGGAGCAATGAACAATGCGCTGGAGCACATTGCAAGAGTGCAGAAACTCGCCCCACGAGACATTCGACCATGGCGACTCGAAGGGCTTATCTTGAAAGATTTCGAGAAGTTCGACGAGGCCATTCGAGCCTATAGTCAAGCACTCGAGCTATCGCCTTCACAGCAGCTAGAAATCGAAATACGCACTGAGCTTGCCGAATGTCTGATTCAGGTTAGGCGTCATGATGAGGCGCTTCAGATCTTATCAACGCTAGGGAGCGGAAGCGAGGTCTTTGCGCTACGTACCGAGTGCCTGCTAGCGATGGGACGCGATAAAGAAGCCGCGAAAACACTCGCCGATGGACTCCATCTCGATCCTGGAAATCTTAAGATGCTAACGACAGAGATTACGCTTCTACGTGAAAAAGACTCGCAGGTAGAAGCGATCGCAAAGCTAGAGAAAGCAATCACGTTACATCCCTATGATTTTAATTTACGATCTCTGGCAATGCTCGCGTATCAAAAACAAGGTGAACTGGAGCTCGCTGCCAAGCAGCAAGAGTCGATGAAAAAACTGCGTGCTCTGAAGGATAAGTTCGCTGAATTGCATGTGGCCGCTATCAAAGACCCCAAAGATGTTGAAAGCCGAGTTCTCCTGGGCAAGGTTGCTGTGGAGCTAGGAATGCTGGACGCTGCAGCCAATTGGTACCGAGTCGCTTTGGGAATGGATCCTTCAAACCCGGTGGCTCGCCAAGAATTGAGTAAGCTGATGAGCGGAGAGACATCGAGCCAGACTTCAGATCACTCGAACCGACGATAGTTCAATGCTGGAAGCCATGTTAGGAACAAGGGAAAGGTGTCCGTCTGATGAATCCCAGATTCCTGGCGGGGACGCACGTCGGTTAGCAATGTTTTTTCTGTTGGGCTGGATGTCGATTCTCGGATGTAGCCCTGGACCCGCAAAGCAGCATTCTGTTTCATCAAAGGACGTACCCTCCAAAGTGCCTGCAATCAATTCATCCAAAGAAAGCGGGCAAACCCTAGAAAAAGCCTCAAGTCGATTTCTTCTGGAAGATCGAAGCAAACAGCTGGAATTGAACTTTGCATATCAGAATGATGAGGACAGCGGGTTATTGTCGATCGTCGAGTCACTAGGGGGAGGTGTCGCAGTATTCGACTTTGATAAGGACGGAAATCAAGATGTGTTGGCGGCTGGAGGCGGTACCTTTGAAAACAAGTCGACGACTCGAGGGGTTGCGTGTGGATTGTTTCGGAACAGCGGAACGCGATTTGAAAGCGTAACAGCGACGGCAACCGTGGTTACCGAACTTTATTCACACGGCGTTAGCGTTGCGGACTACAACCATGATGGTTATGGAGATGTGTTGATTACGGGCTACAATGGACTCGTTCTTCTAGAGAATATGGGGGATGGGACATTCCAGCACAGGCCAGACAACGGATTCCCAGTTGAGCCTGGATGGTGCACTAGCGCTGCATGGGCAGATTTCAATCAGGACGGCGCCTTAGATCTCTACGTTGCGCGATATGTGGATTGGTCGTTCAGCAATCATCCTGTCTGCTACAGCTCGGTGAACGGCGAGCGAGACATTTGCCCCCCGAAGTCGTTTTTGCCATTGCCCGATTTGTTGTTGATCAGTGATCAACATGGCCGTTTTCTTGAAAGTGCAAATCGAAACGGTCTACGAAAAGATGGAAAGGGCCTGGGTGTTCTTGCTGTCGATATCGATAACGATAGTGATATTGATGTATACGTTGCCAATGATACCACGGACAATTTCCTCTATCTCAATGATGGTGTTGGCCAATTCAACGAAGTGGGATTGCTGCACGGAGTGGCTGTGGATGATCGATCTATTCCGAACGGCAGTATGGGAGTGGCGGCTGGCGATTTTGATGAGAACGGTTGGATCGATCTGTGGGTAACGAATTACGAGCGAGAATCCAATGCCATGTATCAGAATCAAGGCCAAGGGTTGTTTCAGCATGTGAGCCGTCGTGTGGGGGTCACTGCGATGGGGGGAGGATTCGTGGGGTTTGGGACCGAGTTTTGTGACTTGGATATGGATGGACGCTCAGAAATTTTGGTAACCAATGGTCATGTGGTGCGATTCCCATCGGCTGCTCCGCTCCGCCAGCTACCTCTCATTCTTACCTTGCAAGATGAACGATTCATCAAGCAGTTCTTTCCTCCAGAAAACTACTTTGGTGCTGAACACCAAGGACGAGGATTGGCAACTGGGGATATGAACGGCGACGGAACCGTCGATGTCGTGATTTCGCATTTAAGTGAACCTGTTGCACTCTTGATGAATAGCACGGTTCCTGTGTCGCCGCCGTTCGCCTTCCAATTGGTTGGCTCAGAATCCAATCGTGATGCCATTGGAGCACGCGTCGTTGCGAGAATCGGTGAGACAGAAATAAATCGACAAATTGTGGGTGGGGGAAGCTATCTTTCGACGAGTGAACGAACGATTAGAATTCCAACATTTGGATCCTCGAAATGTTCTTTGAAGATCTACTGGCCTGGACAATCCACACCGCAATTGCTCGATATCACCAGTCAAGACGGAGTCGTTACGATCGTGCAACCCTTGCCTTAATCACAAATTCGAGCTTTCCCTAGAACAGCTCAACATAATCTTGCGCAACAAGGTTCGAGTATGGCGATGGAACGGGAAATACACGCATGATTTTGCAAAGCACCTTAAACGGGCTACGACACTTTCTGGATACCTCATGTGGCAATTGCCTCGCAATCGACAACGATGCGGTGCAGAGTTTCGACGCGAATAAGCGAAAGAACCATGCATCCTCGACTTCTGTTGTCCCGAAGCAAAGCTATGCATCGAATGCGATCTTCTACCCCACCTCAATCCAGTACCTCGAGGCCCGATCAAAGCAATAGCATGCAGTCGCCGTAGCTATAGAATCGATAGCGTTCTTCAATCGCTTTCGCATAGGCTTCTAGGATCAGTTCTCGACCAGCGAAGGCGCTTACTAGAACAAGCAGACTGCTTTTAGGGAGATGAAAGTTCGTCAGCATTCCATCGACTGCGTGGAAGCGGTGGCCGGGGCGGATGAAGATGTTGGTCTCTCCACTCCACGGTATGATCGAACCGTTTCCGTGCATCGCGCTCGTTTCTAGCGTACGAACCGAAGTCGTACCCACCGCGATGATGCGTCCCCCTTCCGAACGACAACTCGTCAAACGCTTGACCACCGGTTCGGTGATCTGTGCGAACTCGCTATGCATCTGATGATCTGCAAGTTGTTTGGTTTGGATTGGTCGAAACGTTCCAAGCCCGACATGCAAAGTCAACGCTACCAAGGCGACACCCGAAGAACGGAGCTTCTTGATCAAGTCTTCGGTGATATGCAATCCCGCGGTCGGAGCCGCGACAGACCCAGGATTGCGAGCGTAAACCGTTTGGTACCGTTCACGATCCGCCGCAGTCATTTGCCCATCTCGAATGTAAGGTGGTAAGGGGACTCGGCCGCATTCTTCCAGTAGTTCTAACCAAGGTCGTTCCGGTGTCGGTTTGAATAAAAAATTCCCTTCAGGTGTCCGCGCGACCAACGTGAGTTGTTGGTTCTCTCGTCCCTCAGGATCGCGAATGACGACCGATTCGCCAGGTTGCAAGAAGCCTCGTGTACTGGAGAGGAGTTCGCCAATGCCATTCTCCTCGCGAAGATACAGCCCTTCCCAACGTCCTCGCGTGTTGGCACGATAACCGACAAGCCTCGCTGCGATAACTTTCGAATCATTGACAACCACTGCATCGCCTGCTCGCAGCATGATTGGCAAATCTCGTACGGAGGCGTGTTCGATGCGTCCAGAAGAACGATCGATGACCATCATTCGAGAGTCTGTCCTGTGGGTCGAAGGCTCTTGGGCGATGAGGTCGCGCGGTAGTTCAAAATCGTAAGCGTCCAACTCGTTCGCGGGTGTGTTCTCATCCCTGGCATTCACGCCGCTATCGAAATCTGAGCTATTCACCAAGCTATCCGCAGTTCATACGAGTGGAGGGTGCTGGGTCTTCGGTGGAGTCAAACGTCTTAAAACGCAGCCACTGTAGCCCCAGCAGATACAACTAGGCAGGATTGAGATACAAGTTACATTCGCCAAAGGCGTTGCGGCTCGCTCGTCAATCGAAACCACCATTCTAACCCCAAACGTTGCATCCACGAAGGGGCTTGTGTATCGCACTTCGTCGTGAGCAGCGCGAATGAATCGCTCCACTGCAGACTCGTAATCAACCGCGTCAATGCCGATCCGTTCTTTTTCCGAGAGGGATCATTTGCCTCATTGCGGTTTGAACACAACGAGTCCCAATGGGGGAATCGTCAGTTCAATCGAAGCGGCGCGACCATGGTGTGGAAACTGGGCATCTGCTGTGATTCCAGGATAGTTGCCGACATTCGTGCCTGCATAGTGCGCTGAATCGCTGTTGAATATTTCTTGGTAGTATCCAGCCTTGGGAACACCCATACGATACCGACGCACGACAGGTGTAAAGTTGCAGGCGATCAAGACGAAATCGTTTGGATCCTTTGCTTTGCGAACATAGCCAAGAACGCTATCGTCACCGTTCATGCAATCGACCCATTCGAAACCTTCTCCGCTGAAGTCGAGTTCATACAGAGCAGGTTCGCGTCGAATGAGTTGATTGAGATCCGCAACCAACCGTTGCATGCCTCGATGCGTTTCCCATTGCAACAGATCCCATTGAATGGTGCTGTCGTAGTTCCATTCATGCCATTGAGCAAGCTCGCAACCCATGAACAAAAGTTTCTTGCCTGGATGAGTCCACATATAGCTGTAGAGCAATCGCAGGTTTGCAAACTTCTGCCAGAGGTCGCCCGACATCTGTGCAATGAGCGCTCCCTTGCCGTGAACAACTTCGTCGTGCGACAGAGGCAAGTTGAAGTTTTCCGTAAACGCGTAGATCAAACTGAATGTCAGCTCATTGTGGTGGTACTTGCGATGGATCGGATCTTCGCGCATGTAACGCAGCGTATCGTTCATCCAACCCATGTTCCACTTGAGCGAGAACCCGAGCCCGCCCGTTTCTGTGGGGCGGCTTACGCCAGGCCATGCGGTCGATTCTTCAGCGATCGTCAACACCCCAGGGTATTGGGAATGCGACTGGATATTGAATTCACGAAGCAAATGAATCGCATCGATGTTCTCGCGTCCGCCATACTGATTCGGGACCCATTCCCCTTGTTTGCGGGAGTAATCGAGATACAACATCGAAGCAACCGCATCCACTCGCAATCCATCGATGTGGTACTTGTCGAGCCAGAACAATGCGTTGGCAATCAGGAAGTTCTTGACTTCGTTACGGCCAAAATTGAAGATCATGGTGCCCCAGTCTGGATGCTCACCTTGGCGAGGGTCGGAGTGCTCATACAGCGCTGATCCATCGAATTGACGCAGTCCATGTGCATCTTTCGGGAAGTGCGCGGGAACCCAATCGATGATCACCCCGATACCATGTCGATGGCAATGATCGACAAAGTACATGAAATCTTCTGGAGTTCCGTATCGGCTGGTTGCAGCAAAGTAGCCAACCGTCTGATAACCCCACGAGCCAGTGAAAGGATGCTCAGAGATCGGCATCAGTTCTACGTGCGTGAAGTTCATCTCTTGGCAGTATTGCACCAATTGGTGAGCAATTTCACGGTAGTTCATCCAACCGTGCACGCCATGCTCGCACTTGCGCCATGAGCCCAAATGAACTTCATAAACCGTCATGGGTTTGTCAAGTTGATTTTCTTCGCGGCGACGATTCATCCATTCGCCATCGTTCCACTTGTGCTTGTCCAACGAGCAGACGATCGACGCGGTTCTCGGTGGCAACTCCGCCGCGACGCCGTAGGGGTCTGTCTTGTCGATCACCTCGCCGCTCGCCAAGCGGACGCGCAGTTTGTACTTTTGGCCTTCACCGATGTTGGGTACAAAGAGTTCCCAGATGCCGCTTGGGATTTGCTTTTGCATGGCATGCGATCGGCCGTCCCAGTGATTAAAGTCGCCAACGACTTGGACGCTTTGTGCATTGGGCGCCCAAACGGCGAAGTTCACGCCGATTTGGCCATTCACTTCGCGAATGTGAGAACCGAGTTTTTCGTAGATCTTCCAGTGTTGGCCACTTCCGAAAAGATAGCGATCAAAGTCCGTTAAATGGAATGGGACCGAGTATGGATCTGTCATTTCAATTGTGTTCCCAATGCCGTTAGCGAGTCGGATGCGGTAGCTCGATGAATCAGTATCATGGTGTGGCATTAAGCCTTCGTAAATTCCGGAAGGGTGGATCTTTCGCATGGGGCGGACTGCCGAATGGACATTGTCTACGATCCACGCTTGGTCCGAGCTAGGAAAATAACCTCGGACTGCGATCGCGTCCTTCCCTTCCATCCGGACTTTGTGGGGACCGAGGATTCCTCGGGGATCCGATAAATTTCCATCGATGATGCCTGCCAGGGAGTTCAAAGGTATTAGGGTCTGCACGGTTTCTCCGAATGTTATATCGAAAGAGTATTAAAAGTGGAGTATGCAAATGGTCGGTAAAGGAACTAGCGACGACGGCGGTTCGTGGGATCCATTAGGAAAAGACAGCGAAGGTACGATTCGATTCCCTCGTCGATTCCTAAGAGCAGATTCCAAGCCCAGCAAATGCCAGCCTTGGTGAGGCTAACTGTCCAACGGAAAGGCCTTAGGTTTCGACAGCCTCGTTTTTTGGGGGTAGGAGCTGATTCCGACGAATTTGCGGGAAGTGCTTCGACATTTTGCAAATTCGATTTTGAATCTTGATCAGTGGGCCTGGGAAAGGCCAGCGTGTTGGTTGGGTCACCAGGATGAGGGTGGATGCTCGCGACGACGCCAGCGAAATGCATCGAACTGCACGTGTCCTTGAAAATGGCCGTCGGTGTTCGATTGGATGGCTCTAATGCGTTAGCCACACCACCGATCGTCGCTCCGCTATCGATTCGATGTTTCGTTCCGCTCGTCGAAGGTATGCTGACGGTATTCGGACGCGAGACCACGCAGACAGGTTGCAATTGCGATTCGACTAGCTTCGGTTCTGCGGTTATTGGTTCCGCTTGATCCTGCGTCGTCGGAGCCAAATCGATGGCCGTTGTTGGCTTCTCGTCCTCTTCGTTGGACATCAACCGACATTGCACTTGATGGAAAGCGAGGGTTCGGTCGATCCTTTTCCATAAGTCCGCATTGCGAATGGGTTGGACCGATCCAAAGTGCTCCCACGAGTAGTCGTTTTCTCGCCACTCGGTCAATCCGTATTGTAAACCGCGGAAAACATAGCGGCTCGTAGTGACCAAGGTAACGCGGCTGGGTTGCTCCAGCGCTTCTAATCCTCGTAGTACGGCGACGAGAGCCGTACGATCGGGAGCTGCGCCGACTTCGCGATCGTTCGCTTCGAATTTTGTTCCGGAGTGAATATCTTCGAGCACGAATCGCCAACGACTATTCGAAGCGACAGCGCTCTTTCCCCCGGCCGCGGCTGCAGTCGATTGCTCATTGGATGGATAGTTGCCATCACAGAACAATAGAAAGTGGGGTTTAAGGCAATTCATTACCAACGGAATCCTAGTTTGAGCCGGCGAAGATGCTTAAGATTGCACGAGGAACTGGACTGTGCTGGTAGACTCGTCGGAAAATTCGTCAGATTCTTGTTACGATATTCGGTATGCGTGGAGAGTTCGGTTTGTAGCGAGGAGTAGGATCACGAGTGCATCAATGATCAACTGGCCCGAATTACCAGATTGCGGCGTTTATTTGTTCTGGCCCGAAGAGGGAACGGATTGGATTCATCCAGACGATATATTGATCGTTCAAGGTTGGATACCAAGCACGCGCGTCTTTCGCCGTCATAGTTACGATGGAGTCTACTATCGATTGCAATACGGGGTCGACGTTTTGCGAGTCAAGCCAACGCTATGGCTCAAGGTTGCCGACGAAGGCTTTTGGATCGGAGACCAAGTCGAAGTACGTGGATTGTTGATGGATCGCGAACCATGCATCGCTACGATTTCGGAAATGACATTCGATCGAGTGACCAGTCGTATCCTATATCAACTGATTCATCGAGAAATGCCGCTTCCTAATACTTATACCTCCGACGATTTGATCCAGTTGAGTTCTCGTCCACAACTCAAAGAGCACGAACGCGAAATCGTTCTAAATCCCAAGCAAATGCTAGGCAAGGACGAGCCTGGTTACAAACTGGAAAGCACGGATGAGGATACGGTTTGAGGTCAATTAGTTCTTGGCAAAGAGCGTAAATTCCATGACAATTCGGCCCTGCGTTTCGCATACCGATTCGTTTCTCTAGCAACCATGACCTTCCTCAATGGCCGTTACTTACCAAAAAGACGCATTGATCTCCATCATTCGGGAGCATGCGCTCAAATTCGGGCAGTTCACTCTCGCTAGTGGAAAGCAGGCTTCCTTTTACCTCGACTGCCGCATGGTGACATTGCATCCACAAGGTGCAAACCAAATCGCGGCCGGAATGCTAGACGTGATTGCATCGAATGTATTCGGGGCCATGCCGGACGCGGTCGGTGGACTTGCGATCGGTGCGGACCCGATCACAGCTTCTGTGGTTGTGCATGCTGGGATGCGAGACTTGTCGCTGCTCGGATTCATGGTGCGCAAAGAAGCCAAACAACACGGAACAGGTAAACTCGTCGAGGGGCCAGTGACCCCTGGCATGAAGGTCGTCATCGTCGAAGATGTTATCACCAGCGGTGGGAGTGCATTGAAAGCAGCCGCCGCGGCCAAAGACTATGGACTCGAAGTCATCGGCGCTGTTGGGGTCATCGATAGGCTCGAGGGAGGAAGAGTCAACTTCGATGCAGCAGGTATTCCTTTGGTAACATTGTTGACAATCGATGACTTTATTCCAGCCAATCAACGCTAAATGCCTGAACTCCCGGAAGTAGAAACGATGCGCCGCGGTCTGCTTCCAATCGTCGGATGCGTGATCACAAAAGTAGAGTATCCCGACATCCCTTATCGTCCTATTGTGATCGAACCCAGTAGAGAAGACTTGGCACAGCGTTGCCAGGGACAATCGATCCAATCCGTGGACCGTATCGCCAAGCGAGTTCTGGTTCGTCTCGGCAACGGTGATTCGATCGTTATGCAACCGAAGATGGCCGGAATCGCGATGTTGTCCGATCCTCCAAGTCAGCAGCATACGCGAGTTGTCTTTCAACTGCGAGGGAACGAAAACGTTCCTCAGTTTTTGTATTGGGATCGACGAGGGCTCGGAACCGTATCGCTCTGGACACCCGAAAAGGTGCTCGCCAAGCTCGGGCCTGATGTGTTGGGTCCTGACGCATCGATTGTCGAAGAGTCTGTGTTCCTGGCTCGATTTCGAGAATCGAAGAAAGAGATCAAGGTCGCGATGTTGGATCAGTCGATCGTCGCTGGTATCGGAAACCTCTATGCTGCAGAGATTCTCTTCGCAGCCAAAGTTCATCCGCAAGCTCGATGCGCAGGCATCTCAACCTCAAAATGGAAACGGGTTCATGCCGAAACGATTCGAATTCTTAAGGAAGCGATTGAGAAAGAAGGATCGACACTGAGCGATGGAACCTATCGCAATGCTATCAATGGTGAAGGTAGCTACCAGAACCTTCATCAAGTCTACGACCGAGAAGATCAGCCTTGCAACCGATGTTCGAATGTCAAAATCATCCGAATTGTACAAGCTCAACGAAGCACATTCTTCTGTCCAAAATGCCAGAAGCAGATTTAGAGAATACTTTGGCTGCAATCTTGATTGTCTAGCCGGAGCCCTCTATCTTTTGATCAGGCGAAAACGGAACTCGTCTCGGGGCCTCCTTCCATTCCTTGCGGCAATCAGTGGCCACCGGTGAGACGCTTCTACATACGTTGTTGCTTAAAAGAAAACTTTCTCTGCAGTGCCGCCGAGCATCCATTTCTTGTCCTCTTGGGTCAAGAAGCCGAGTTTGTCTCGAACGAGACCTATGGAGTCCTTGTAATTGTGACCACCGACCACTTGATAGGGGCAATCCGAAGCCCACATCAAGCGATTGGCACCAAACTCGCCTACCAAGCGTTGAATCATCGCACCGAGGTCTGCGTACGGCGATTGCTTCTTCCCCAAGGCATAAAAAGCGCTCGTCTTCACAAAGACATTCCCAAACTTTGATAACCGACAGAGATTGTCCAGGTGCGCAGGAACGATCGCACCCGACACACCAATTCTTGCAAAATGATCGACAACTACTCGTGTCTTGGGAAATCGCTCGCACATGGCGATCACCAATGGCAATGCGTCGGGGTTGGCAAGCAAGCACATGCTCTGTCCTGAATCTGCCGCATGGCTCCACATTTGTTTCGTACCTGACGAATCCTGCCATCCACTTGCCTTTTGAAGATCTGCGTAAATGCGAAAGCCTCGCACACCCTTGTCGTTCATCTTCTTCATCGTGATTACAACATCCGACTTGGTCTCATCAATGACAGCGACTCCGCTAAACACACCAGGATATTTTTCCATGCAATCCAACATGTACTGGTTATCGTATCCGTAGAAACTCATCTGGATGAGAACAACCTTGGTCACCCCCTCGGGCTTACAGAACGAAAACAACTCTTCGGGAGTAAAGCTTGCAGGAACCATGTCGGCTACCTGAAAGGAAGATGCGATCGGGTACTTCTTCGTATCCGGCGTCCAAACATGCACGTGCGCATCGATCCAATTCGATGTAACCCAAGGAGTTGCCCCGTGCAAGTTACCAATAGCCAATCCGCCCAAAGCGGAGGTTTGTAGAAAGTCACGTCTCGAGATCATCGCATCACCTCTCAAAATGCCAACAAACAGCTTCGATAAAACTCGAAAGCCTGAACTACCTGCTTTAACTCAATATACTCGATTGCACTATGCGCTTGGTCGATGCTACCCGGTCCAAAGATAATCGTAGGAATTCCCTTCCGTCCTAGCTTGCTGGCATCGCTCCCGAAAGGGACTCCAATAGGCTCTGCGTTTAGCCCTAGATTTGACAATACGGAGCCAGCGACTTGAACGATCGCGCTCGATGGATCGACTCCCCATGCTTCGTCTACTAGCATGGGCTGCTCCATTCGAACGTTCATGTCTGGCACCGTTTTTCGTACTCCTTCAAGCATTTGTTCGTAGTGATGCCAAACGTCGGAGACTGTTTCATGAGGGAGCAATCTGCGGTCGATTTCAATCGTGCAACTGTCGGGAACAAAGTTGACCTGAACGCCCCCCGAGATGATTCCAACATTGCAACTGGCAGGCCCTAGCAATGGATCGCCGATATGCGAGAGAGCAGCATGGTCCTGTTCGATCGCCAATGCGATTCGGGCCATTGGATAGATGGCATTAACTCCCAAGTGGGCTTTCGAGCTATGGGCGGATTTCCCCGTCGTAACGATGCGCCAACGCAGTACACCTTTGCTCGCAATCGCGACTCGCAATTCTGTCGGCTCTGCAACGATGGCAGCATCCGCAAAGAAATCTTCGCACAGTTTCTTGACGCCAAGGAACGAAAACTCTTCGTCGACAACGGCGGCCAGCACCACATCGCAGGGTGGTTTTTCACCGCTCGCATGACTGGCGGCGACTGCGTGCATCATCGCCGCCAGTCCGGCTTTGGTATCACACGAACCACGGCCATACATGCGTCCGCCATGCACCGTAGGCTCAAACGGTGGAATCGACATTCCTTGGACAGAGACCGTATCCATATGAGCTTCGAGCAGCACGGTGCGGCTCGAATCGATTCCAGGAAGGCGAGCGATAATGTTTTGTCGGGCTTCGGTGGATTCGTTCGCATCCAAAACATTTTGTCGCCACGTTTCTATTCCGCGAACCCTAAAGAATTTCTCGACATAGCGTGCCAAGTCCGCTTCGCCAGGTCCGCCGTCGTAGAATGCGTTGACGCTGTTGATGTGAATCAAATCGGCTAGCGTTGCGAATAAATCTTTCAATGACGCCCCTTTCGCGGATCTACCGAGCGACTGGCACTAACCCAGTCGCTCTATCATGCAGCCTAGTTTTACCTGGTACCGACTTCTATGAGACGATACCACACACCAAACCAAAACGGACCAGACTAGCGATACAAAACGGTCGCGTACCAACCGTTTGAACCGCGAGCGACACCAATTCCAACTGGGGATCGCTGCCCCCAATAGCAACACTTGCGAATTGCATCATCTGCGGAGACTGTAGAAAAGCCTACTCCCTCAAAACGACCTGAACCCATGGAGCCACCCACGTGTCGCATGCGACCATCGGCGGCCTGTTTCGCAGCTTTCTGTTGCGCAACACAGGTATCACACGCCGAAACATTCGCGACAGAGAAGATCGCGAGAAGCATCGCAGTACCAATCATCCGAAATGCAAACCTTTGCATCACCACACTCCGTTCACTTTTAGTCGAGAAAAGCTTCGTGCTAAAGAAAACGAGCATCCTGCTAGTTTGTCTAACTTGTAAACAACAATCGATCTAGATCGGCTACTAGAGTCGCTTCGTTGTCCAAGGCTGTCAACCTCAATTCGCAAACAGCAAGCCTTCGATCATTTGCTTCTATTGCAAATAACGATGACATACAGTATGCCGGTAGACTTCGGTGACGGGACGTTGTCCGGCCTGCTTATGCAGCCCGACGAAGATCCCCTGACGCAACGGCATTCGACGGTACAGGAATCGACTCCAGAACACCTCCCTGCACCGATGTTGCAAAGATCGTCGAATTTCCATGACACAAGCGTGGTAACCAAACACGGATCGCCTCACCCGCCGCGCTTTCCACATTCCATTCACCATCGATGATGATCAAATCGCTTGGCAGCACTGAGTGAGCAACGCGTGTCAGTGCGGATTTTGTTTCTCCAGGAATGAGGTGCGCTTTTACTCCCAGTTCAGCCAGCATGCGATGGGCTTGCTTGAGGTTGAGGTGAGGAGTTCCTGCTGGCGCTGATTCGAACCGATCCACCCCCGCGTATCGAATATGACTCACTCCTGAAGCTTTCGTACAGAGAGGTAACAATCGACGCGCTCGATCGCCCGCTCCGATTCCGATCTCCAGGATAGAACCAATCGGCTTTTCCAAAACGTGTAGAAATAGAGCACGTTCGCACGCTGGCTTGGAAAGATAACGCCAGTAGAGACGTTGAACCCAACTCAGGCGAGCCATGATTTCCTCGGTAGTTCAAGCGATTGCGAAACGGAGAATAGCTGCGAACAAAATTAATGAAGCCGCGTTGATGTCAAGAATCGCGTCCTTGCGAAACCCGTTACACCATTGCGGCTAAGCACAGAAGCGCTGATTTCGTCCACTCGGCCGACTTCCTTGCTAGCGAGAGTGGCTCAGCACAACTGGAACGACCGTCTCCAGTCGTCTAGTGTCAGTATCGGTTGTTCCGCATGTAGTTATTGAATCGGCAGAATCTCTGGACGCAGAGCCTCGTTATTTTACCGATTTTACCATCTTTGCTGAGAGTGCTAGCAGAGATCTGACGCTTCGGGGGCATTCGTCATGCAGTGGCCGCGGGGTCCAAAGATTCCGACCTAGGTTTCTAAGCTTGTCAGTCTTTCAGAACCCATATTTTTTCATCAACTTGATATGTTCCAGTATTTCAAGCGATTCGTGTCGTCCGCCCCAATCGGCAACACAACATCTATCGACTTGTGGGATCATGTCGGCAAATTGGAGCGGTGTGAGCAGCGTCTTGCGCTTTCCTCGATGCCTTGGCATCCCCTGGGGGTGGGACCATTCGAGCTACAACCCTCTCCTCCGATCGAAACACCCGATTTGCCATCGCCGTGGAATGACAATCCCATAGCCTTCCCTAACATCGATGCCCATCTTGCCCACGCTCACCAACAAACGGGCTGGAATGGGGTTCACTCTCAATTCGGATTGGATGGTAAAGGACAGACCGTTGCGATCATCGATAGTGGCATTGCATTTGATCATGTGGCGTTGGGGCGTGGGTATGGTACAGGCCACCGAGTCGTCGGCGGGTGGGATTTCGCCGAAAACGATAATCGCCCGTACGACGATGCACCTGCTGGCTTTCATGGGACTCACGTCGCAGGAATCGTCGGTGCAAACGATGGTGTGCATTTCGGCGTTGCTCCCAATGTCGACTTGGTCTCCTTGCGGGTATTCAACGATATTGGTAAAGGAGAGTTGGCGTGGACCGAATCAGCACTTCGCTGGGTTTATGACAATCGCAATACGTTTGCCAATCCAATCACGACCGTGAATCTCTCTTTGGGATCGAGTTGGAATTCAAGTACGATTCCTGTTTGGGCAACGCTCGAAGACGAACTCGCTCAATTGCATCAAGCTGGCATCGTAGTGGTAGCGTCGGCAGGTAACTCTTTTCAACAATACAAAACTCCCGGGTTAGCTTACCCTGCTTCGAGCCCGTTCGTTATTCCAGTAGCAAGTATCGATAGCAACAGTCAACTCAGCGACTTCAGTCAACGCGACTCTCGTGTGATTGCTGCACCAGGACGAGGTATCGAAAGCACGGTGCCTGACTATTTCTTCGGTCGCGACGGCAATCCGAACGATTGGGCTAACGCGAGCGGCACGAGTATGGCTGCACCCTATGTGGCTGGCGCTACCGTGCTGATCCGTGAAGCCATGGAGCTTGCAGGCATTCAGAATATCACACCACAATCGATCTACGATACACTTCGCAATACTGCCAATAGTGTATTCGACTCGGTAACCAATCAATCCTATCGAAGCTTGGATTTGGATCGAGCCATCGAGTCTATTCTGCCTCGAGATAGCGTGGGTGATTCATTTGCAGATTCGTCTCTACTGAATGTCCAGTCCCATGGGTCATTGAACGGCTGGATCAATTCGTTGTCGGATCAGGATGTGTATCGAATGAACGCCACACAAAATGGCGAGATTCGCTTTCAGATAGACAGTGCGCATCTGGAAAAGGAAACGGTTCATTTGATTCGCAACGGCCAAGAATCACTGGTCCGTTTTTCCAATGGTCTAGGTTCGATTCAAGTCAACGCGGGAGAGTCGATAGGATTGCGCATCTCCGATGGTCAATCGGTAGGTCAATACAAACTGGATTGGAGCTTTGCAGCTTCCTCCTCCGGTACCAATCAAGTCCCTTCCTTCGCCTCTATTCAAGGAGATACGCTCACGATTCTCGGCACATCCGGTGCGAATCAGATTGCTCTGGATCTGAGTTCGGGAATTCGAGTCGACGTTGATGGTGCCACCCATCAATGGAACAACAACTCTATTCGCAATGTCGTGATCGACGGATTGCAAAACAATGACTCGATTCGTATTGTTGGCTCTACCCTCGCTGATCGAATCGATTTGCGTCCCAACCAAGTTGAATTGAACAACGAGTTGCTTTCCGTGCGCGTCAACAACGTAGAAAACGTTCAATTTGTCGGAGGTGGTGGTCCAGACCGAGCTTATCTCTTCGATGGTGCGACGGACGATCGACTTAGCCTCTGGCCAAACAAAGCTGAGCTGACGGGCGTGGGTTACGCATTTTCAGTGGAACAAGTCAACCGAATTTTCATCCATGCGCTACAGGGAGGAGATGATCAGGCTTTCGTGTATGACTCACTTGGAAATGATACCCTCAGTGTGCGACCTCAATTCTCGAGCATGAGCGGCCAGGGGTACTTTAACTACTTGTCAGGTTTCGAGCGTGTCTTCGCTTATGCCAACACAGGTGGAGTAGACCGGGCCCAGTTGTATGACTCCGTTGGTAACGATCTGTTTAGTACAAGCGGCGAAGTAACGTCCCTTGTAGGCTCCGGCTTTTCCACGTTTGCGCGAGGCTTTGAGAATGTCGAAGCGTATGCCAATGCAGGCGGAATCGATCGCGCTTTGGTTTACGCACCAACTGGAGGAAGGCTAACATCGGGAGTCGATTTCGTTGGCATGGAAGGCACGGGCAGAACCAGTATCGCGAGAGGCTTTGAGCGAACCGAGCTATTCGCCAACGGAGCATCTACAAACCTCAATACGATTCGAACAAACTCGCTCGAACTCGACTCCGATCAACCAACGGCCATGAGCCCAGCCCCCATTCTGCCAGGAATTGCCTTAGGGGCGATGGCAGAGACGGGGTACACCGGGATCGCAATGAATATAGGATCCTCGATTGATTTCGAGGCGGACTCTGGCGCTCCATTGCATTCGGCGCCATTACACTCGGCGGGAGGCAGTATCAATCGATCGGATAGCTATGTAAGGTCGATGGATTTATCCATGGATTCACAAATTTTGCAGAATGTAGAGGAGGCATTGGACGCGTTGATTGCAGCTGAGTCGGAGAGCGATCGTGACATCCTGGATCAGATTTTCGGCAGATTGTGAGTATTGGTAGGTTTTTGCAGCCTCCGCAGGCCTCAAATCTTACCCAGCCTTCTTGAACTACCGTCCTTTCCGGCTATTCTCAAGGTATAGGAAGTTGCGGGATGTCGCGACGAAACACGAGGATCTTGGAGGAGCTTCATGAGAAATAAATTGGTTCGATGGTTGTCCGGTGCTGCCGTAGTGGCGAGTTTTGCAGCATTCGCCGGGCTGGTGAGCGCAGGGTATGGTTCCAGTGGCTCATATGGGGGATACGCTTCATCATATGGCTCGAGCGGTGGCTCTGCCGGCTACGGTTCCAGCGGCGGATACACAGCGGGCTATGGTTCCAGCGGCGGATACACCGCGGGGTATGGATCTAGCGGTGTGGCAAGTTACGGTGGATCGTCGGGCGGGTATGTCGGCCCGCTTCGAAGGTTGCACAACCACATCCACGACGGAATCCACAACCGAACGGCCGCGCGCGCTGCTGCACGAAGCTACGGCAGTTCGGGCGGAAGCTCCGGAGCTCTCTATTCCTCAAGCTACGGTTCTTCCGGTGGTTCTTCGGGAGGTAGTTACGCGAGTGGCGGGTCCTCTGGTGGAGGTTCGTCCGGTGGCAGCTATTTGCCATCCTACAGCCATGGATCCTCAGGCGGCGGATCATCCGGTGGAGGATCATCCGGAGGAGGATCCTCAGGCAGCTACACTCCGACTTATTCGGGAGGCTCGTCCGGTTCCATTCATCATTATGGATCTTATGACAGCGTGATCATGGATAGCTCCGTGCCTATGAGCAGCAATGCTTCTGGGGTATTGCGAAGCTCCAACAAAGTATCCACTTCCCAGTCGTTCGATCCCCGCGAGATTCATCTCGTGGTGAATTTGCCAGAAGATGCCAAGATGTTTGTCAACGGGAACGCGACAACATCGACGGGTACGTCGAGGCATTTTGTTAGCCGAAACCTGAACGAAGGAGAGAGCTATCGATTCGAACTAAAGGCCGTCTTAGCCGATGCCAATGGAAATGAAGTCCAGAAAACCAAGACGGTTGTATTGAACAGCGGGAACGGCGAAGAAATCAACTTCGACATGCAGTCGAACGATGAACCAACGGAAACCGTATTGACATTGAAGGTACCGGAAGACGCCTCGGTCATCTTGGCGAACAACGTTACCAAGAATTCTGGTTCGGCCCGGGTGTTCCGTACCAAACAACTGCGTAACGGCGAATCGTGGGATGACTACAAGATTCAAGTGACGGTTGCGGGAGTTACAAAGGAAAAGGTTATTCGATTGATTGGCGGTGACAATCTCGAATTGACCTTTAACTTTGACGACGCCGTTGATGCAAAGCTGGCCATGCAATAACGACTAGGGTGGCTCTACACGAGTTCTCAACAAAGGCTCCGATTTCATCGGGGCCTTTTTTTGTGTACTACCCTAATTTTGAGCGTTTCACTCGGCTGGGAGTGCTTCAAACGTGAGTCCAGGTTATCATCAATAGCAACCTATCAAATGACTTTATAAACGGATTTCCATGTCGACCGATTCAACGCAACGGCCTGCTGCATCTACCACGCAACCTCAATCTCGAACGGTCGCGGTCGTTGACATTGGGGCGACCAGTGTCAGGATGGCGATCGCAGAAATCGATTCGCGATCTTCGGTTCGAATCCTGGAGGAAGTATCGCAAGTAGTCTCGCTCGGTCATGATACTTTTTCGACACAGCGAATTAGTAGAAAGAGCATTGAAGAATGCGCCATCGTATTGCGCAGTTGCCGTCGATTGATGCAGGAGTATGGCATCACGCGCCCAGAACAAATGCGGATTGTGGCAACGAGCGCGGTACGCGAGGCCAGCAATCGACTGGCGTTTATCGACCGAATGTTCATTGCGACGGGTCTCGAAGTGGAATCTCTCGACGAAGCGGAAGTGAACCGTATAACGTACATGGGGGTTCAGCCTCTCCTGCAGGGGACCGCCTCGCTTTCTTCCGTCAAAACGATTGTGGTCGAAGTGGGTAGCGGCAGTACCGAAGTGCTGGTGGTCCGCGGTGGAAACGTATTGTTTTCTAATACGTACCGTCTGGGGTCGCTCCGAATGCTTGAACAAGTGGATCGACTAAATACTTCGATGGCCAAGCAGCGGACGATTATCGAATCGCAGGTACATCGATTTGTACATCAGATTTTTGAACATGTAGATTCAGACAAACTGGTCCAAATGGTCGCTTTGGGTGGCGACATGCGACTCGCCGCCAATAATTTGAACTCGACCCATCTAGGTCGCGATTTGAGAAGCGTGTCACTAGCCGACTTGACTAACTTTGCACGCATGATCGGCGGATTGCGAGAAGAAGACTTGGTCGCTCGATTTGGAGTCAGCTACGCAGATGCGGAAACTTTGTGGCCGGCATTGCTGAGCTATATTTATTTGGCGAGAGAATTCCAATTGCCCGTCCTGCATGTCGCAGAGACAAATCTGCGTGATGGACTGCTGAGCGATTTAGCTGTCCGCGATGCTTGGACGGCAGAGTTTCGGAATCAGATCATTCGATCTGCGATCAATCTGGGAAGAAAATTGGCATTTGACGAGACGCACGCCCGGCATGTCGCAACTCTCTCTCGCAAGTTGTTTTCCGATTTGGCCGCCGAGCATCAATTGGACCAACGAATGGAGTTGATCCTTTATCTCGCGGCTCTCCTGCACGAAGTGGGCCTTTTCGTAAACGCAAGAAGTCATCACAAGCATGCGATGTACATTATTCGAAACAGCGAACTCTTTGGACTGTCGGTCAAAGATCTGTTGCTCGTTTCATTGATTGTTCGCTACCACCGTAGATCATCGCCGCAACCGGACCACGAGGGGTACGCAACATTGGATCGCAGCGACCGCGTCGCGGTAGCCAAACTCGCCGCCATTCTAAGGCTCGCTATTGCGCTGGATGAATCACGATCGCAGCGTATCGGCAACATCCGATGCCACAGAGACGACGATAGACTCATTATTACGACGCACGGAATCGAAGACGTTTCCTTGGAACAGCTAACGGTCCGGCAATCAGGTGACCTGTTCGAGGAAATCTTCGGGATGAGTGTGTTCTTAAGAAGCGATCCGGGATAGCGATCATATGTTTTTGATTCCCCTCATCGCGATCATTCTGTTGATCGGAATCGTGACAGGTTCCAACTGGTTCGCTTTGGGGGCGTGTACGTTGCTGGTTGTCTTTCACTTTGCTAGGTACTTTTCGGAGAAGTGGGCTTCGAGCATTGAAGTGGAGAGAACCGTCTCAACTCACGAGACGAACATCGGAGAGTCTGTCCAGGTCGGACTCAAGCTCGTTAACAAAACCAAGTTTTTTGTCCCGTGGTTGTTGTTGGAAGACACGTTGCCCAAGCGAGCGATCTCGCGACCGAATCGCGCGTTAGAGTTGGTTGGTTCTGCGGCCAAGCTCTATTTCTTTCGGCCTGGTCAATTGGCGATGTTGGCCTACAAACTGATTCCGCGACGACGCGGATACTTCCGCCTTGGACCAACATTGTTAGAGACTGGAGACTTGCTGGGGTTGCACCGACAGCATCGCATCGTATCGGAGACCAACTTTTTGCTCGTGTTGCCAAAGCTGATTCCGCTCGAAGGAGTGAATGTTACGACACGCAGGCCGATGGGAGAGCTTCGTGCCAATGAACGAACGCTGGATGATCCAACGCAAATGGTTGGCATTCGGGCGTATCGACCAGGCGACCCATTGAACCGAATTCATTGGAAAGCCACAGCGAGAACGGGTGTTTTGCATTCACGCGTTTTTCAGCCAACTTGTTTGCAAGGTGCGATGCTCGTCTTAGACATGCATCGCGATTCGAATCCGGATCGTAACGAACCGATGCGAACCGATCTTGCAGTAACAGCGGCAGCGTCGATTATTCATACACTCTACTTGATGAATCAACCGTTCGGTTTGATCAGCAATGGCCGTGATGCTGCGGACCGTTTCCGTCAAGAAGAGTTAGCTTCAGATTATTCCAATCGAGATGCGATTCGACTCTCGGTTCAAAAGGAAGAAAAGAATGATCGGCTCAAGCCCTTGATCATCGACGCTGGTGTTGGACCAGAAAAGTTTTCTGAAATTCATCGAACGCTTGCTCGACTGGAGCGAACCGACGGTCTCAATCTCTGTCAGTTGCTCAGTGAAACGCAAAGTCGATTGCCTCGTCAATTGGCTATTCTGGTGATTCTACAAACCGTCAACGAAGAGGCGGCGCTTTCGCTCGCACTGTTGCGAAAGCAAGGATTTTCCGTATCTGTCATTGTGAATCAACACACGTTGGATGGAGCTGACGATGCGGCGGCAATGCTCGTGGGTCAACGGCTTCCTGTGTACGCATTACCAGACGAGCAATCGGTACCCACCGTTTGCCAAAACATGCTTCTAATGCGATGATCTTGTCATGCAAACACTCGATACCAATACCACAAACCAGACAACATCCGACGCTGCTGAGCCTCTGTACCGACCGCTGAATATCGGAAATGTCCACGTCGGATTTCCCGTCGTCCAAGCGGCATTGAGCGGTTACAGCGATTGGGCAATGCGCGTGATCGCACGGCGGATGGGTGCATCGTATTCGTTGTGCGAAGTGATGCTCGATCAATTCTTGGTCGGCCTGAAAGATCGCAAACGGACGCAGCACTTTCTATACAATACGCCCGAAGAACATCCCGTCGCGGGTCAGTTGATGGGCGCGGAGCCCGAACAGTTCGCCTTGGGAGCACAGAAGCTCGTCGAAGCGGGCTTTGCGGTGATCGACATCAATTTCGGATGCCCGGTGCGTAAGGTGCTTGGACGATGTCGCGGTGGCTTTCATTTGAGCCAACCCGCCGTGGCATTGGAGATTGTACAACGAACGCGGGATATCGTTCCGAGTCATATTCCAGTCTCGATCAAGATGCGACGAGGGATCGATGATACGCCCGAAAGTCGCGAACGCTTCTTTGAGATTCTGGATGGTGCGTTCAACTATGGCATCTCTGCGATCACCGTCCACGGCAGAACGGTCGAACAACGGTATGTCGGCCCGAGCCGTTGGCAGTTTTTGACCGATGTCAAAAAACATGTCGGCTCGAAGACAATCCTCGGGAGCGGCGACTTGTTCAGCGCGATGGATTGTTTGCGAATGATGCAAGAGACGGGCGTCGACGGGGTCACAGTTGCGAGAGGTTGCATCGGCAACCCGTGGATCTTCGCCCAAGCTCGCGCGATTTTCGAAGGCCGACCGCTTCCACCTCCACCGAGTCTCTTGGAGCAACGAGAGATCATATTGGAGCACTTCCGTTTAGCGGAACAACTTTATGGTCATGAACGAGCGGGTGTCCCGATGCGAAAATTCGGAATCAAGTATTCACAACTCCATCCGAACGGCATCGAAGTTCGAACCGAGTTTGCCCGAGTAAAAAACCTGAACGAATGGAAGAGCGTCTTGGACAAATGGTACGCGGAAGATCTGCCTGGCAACTATCCGAAGTTTTCTGAACTTGAGACTGAGTGTGAGTGACCCCAGCGTGAGTGAACCGAGTGTGAGTGAGCCGCATCGAATCTATCTGCGATCCCACATCGGCTGGAGTGTCGAGCGAACGGGAGAGAAATTCATCGCCCGTCGAACATTTCGGAGCTCAGAAGGGCTCGCGGCGGCCAAACGCGTAGAGCTCGTTATCGAATCCGCAGACATGCCTATGAGCGTGCGATTAAATCAAAAGATTTTGAGCGACTCTCGTCAAACATCACCTTGGCATTGGCCGATTGCCGATTCGCTAGCCCTTTCGAATGCGATTGAGTTAGAATGGGAAACTCACGAGCTAACAACTCATCCTCCCTCCTTTGAAGTACGGTTAGAAATATGCGAATCATGAGATTGTTCCCTGCATTGTTGAGTGGCCTATTGGCTTTGAACATGGCGTTTGATACGAACGCACAGGAATCATTCAAGCTAGAGGAACTACTTGCAGCCCGATTATCGGACGCTGAGCTCGAGCAAGGGTGGATTCGTTTGTTTGACGGCCAAACCATGCTCGGATGGAAGGATGCAGGCAAAGCCAACTGGCGTGTGCAAGACGGAGCGTTGCAAGCCGACTCGGGCGAAAATGGTCTATTGTGCACGACCGTTCCGTTCAGCAACTATGAACTTACGGTCGAATTCAAAGCGGCCGAGAAAACCAATAGCGGCGTCTTTTTGAGAACGCCATTGAAGCCAAAGGATCCAGCCAAGGATTGCTTTGAGTTGAATATTGCTCCTACGGACAACCCATTTCCAACCGGCTCTTTTGTTTACCGACAAAAGGTATCCGAACAAGTTGCTGCACCGAAAGCGAACGAATGGCACACGTTTCGAGTGCTACTCGATGGAGCGAAAACCTCAGCTTGGTTGGATGGGAAGCAAACCGTGGATTACGCCGATACGACAGATCTGAAGTCAGGTTGGATTGGGCTTCAATTTCGCGAAGGGCCAATCGCTTTCCGAAACATTCGCATTCGTCCCATTGGCGAAACGCTGATCCCTGGCAAGCCCGACGCGTTTTTGCCCGGTGTCAAAGTCGATGCCACATGGGACGCGAATGGTTCGCTGACGATTGTTGGCGGCCGAGGGCATGTAGAGAGCAAAGCGAAGCTAGGAGATGGATTCATTCAGTTTGCAGCCAAGACATTGGTGCCCAATGTAAATTCAGGCGTGTTCTTCCGTTGCATTCCAGGCGAAGACATGAACGGTTACGAATGCCAATTGCATCACGGATTCAAAGAGAACCGTTTGATACCTGTCGATTCCGGTTCGGGTGCCATTTTCCGCCGCCAAGCAGCCAGGGCTGTGCTTTCAGACGAAGGATCCAAGACTCATATCACGATCGTCGCCCATGGCCCGAGAATGGCGACTTGGGTGCAAGGAGTGCAGGTAGTCGATTGGGAAGATACACGCAAAGCAGATGCTAACCCACGCAAAGGGCTGCGAACCGAAGCTGGATCTCTGATGCTCCAAGGGCACGATCCCGAATGCAAAGTTCGTTTCGATCAATTGCGCATTGGTGGCATCTGAGCGAAGTACTTGTGTCAATCGTGGCCGCCGTTATGGGATCTTAAACCAAGACATAGTTATCACAGATGATCTCCACAATTCCGATTCTTCATCGATTGATCATGTTTCCGGCTCCACGAAGAGTTCGCGTTTAGCATTTTTTGGGTTCATCACGATCGTGTTTTGGATTGGTTTGGTTTCCGGGCCAATGTTTGCGCAGGTAGAAAGTCAAACGTCTACATCCGAGGTGAGGACGTGGCGTGACGAACTTGCCGAAACCCAAAGGAAGATCGTATCCTATAGTCAGAACAAATCGACGGACCGCTTTTCCAGGGTGAAAGAGCCTGAAAGGCTGCTAACCTTTCTCAAGGATGGCGTTGTTCTGGGAATTGCCATCGATCAATCGCCCAGTGAGCAAGTGCCTTCAACGATCGAGTATGCAAGATGGGCTGTCTGAGTGTTCAGTCCCATCACCACCCGGTGTCAACTTTGTGGAATTTGATTTTGGGAACAGATGCTCTTTTGTGGCTGTCGCGTGGATGAAGTCGGCGGACTTGAAAGCGTTTTATGATCGGGAGCTTGAAAGACAAGGTTGGATAGCTTTGCCAAGCCAACCGTCACCGTATCGCGATACATTTGTACAGACGTATATCTGCGGACAACGTGATCTTTATCTCACTTTTCAACAGTACAAAGACGACAAATCCGCAGTTTTTGCATCTGGTCGGATGGACACTTGGCAATTGACCAAACTGATGTTCGAAGGGTCCAAGGGGGAGATCAAAAGCACGGTGGACAAGTACATGTCATATGTCGAATGGCTTTACGGGCAACCTTTCACGAAAGACTACGACTCAATTGATCGATACGAAGCCGAGATGAAGGTGTTTTTGAAGTGATCTAGATAAACCCAGCCACCTCGTCTTCCTTTTCGCTCTAAGCACATCGGTATGAGTGTTTTGGATGAAACAAGCTGATAGCCGAAGGGCAATAGCCCCATCATTACCCACATTTCCGGTCCTGTTTCGCCGCTATTCGAGGCGTTTATTCGTGATTGGAGTCAAAAAGATGAGGGTTCTGAGCCCCGGAGGGTCGGAATGGAATAGCCAGGGGTGCTAACCCTCATCTTTACCCACATCTTTCTGACTTTGCTCCCCTCGCCCCTTTTAGGGGAGAGGGGCTGGGCAACGCTGTGAAGCATTTTTGTCAGTAAAAACTGGGGTTTCAGTGGTTTAGAGGATATGAAAGAAAGGCCAGATTCCCCCGATCACTAACTGAAACATATCAG
>CAIOHR010000205.1 GCA_903858115.1 uncultured Pirellula sp.
ATTCGCTACGCTCATGCTGGATTACTAGAAGCATGTTCTTACCAGATCCCACCGTTTGATTCATCGTGAGTCAACGATTTGAGAGGAACCGCGCCACCCATGTCCTGACCCACTTGCGCCACCTATGTCCTGATTGTTCCGTTCATGTCTTCTTCCTAATGCCTATCGCCTCCGGCCTATCGCCTGCTGAGGATCCGAGAAAGATTGATTCGACATGGCATATCCCACCGGGTGGAGAAAACACGAGCTGGAACTTTCTAAGCTCACCCGGGTTATGGTTGCCGTTGGGCAGAAAATGGGCGAGGAGATTCGAATGGGAAAACAACGCAGATGAGTGCGCACCCGCATGCCGTGGTGGTGTAGGGAGGGTGCCCGGCAACGGGCATCCTTACCCGATTTCCGTCGCGATTGGCGTTTCGAGTGATTCACCAATGCGTTGCCGTCAGTCTAATGTTTGGTATTGGTTCGTAAAGTCTGGTCAGTGCCTAGTATTAACAACCGCGATTGATAGGTAACAGCGAACAAATGTGCGAATTCTAGTTCGGGCAATATCAGAATTCGTACCGCCAGATGTTTGACGCGCTCACTAGTTGCTTTGAAGACATGATGTGTAGCGCGAATGGGCCTAACGACTCCGGGTCTTCCTTCGCTTCTCGCCTGTGACGAAACGAAGAATATTGCCTTCCAGCATGCACACACCTTGGGCAGAATCCGACAGTTACAATCTTTCGGAGCTCAATACCATTCAGGGCGGGGTAGCTAGCCCCTGCCTTTCATCCTCGCTACCTTTCTGTGTACGCTTCAACCGGGCACTTCAGGTTGGCGAGCCAGCCCTTATAGCCAAGCTGCAACACTCGATACTGGGCTCATGGCTAGTGATTACCCAGGTGGGAATCCCTACCACTTGCCTTCAAATCATTTCCAGTACGCACGTGCACGTGATTGTTCTGCTTAGTCGTACCAGTAAAAGATAGCGTCGAAGTACGTATCTGTTCCAAAGTTCGTCTCCCAATTCATGCGAATTGGAAGTTCTCGACAGTAATCTGATTTTGGAAGTACAGTATATCCGGCCGCGTTGATCGTTTCGAGTATCGTTTTCAGCTCTGTGTTCCAAGAATCATCGGGTGTTGTTTCTAGGCTGCTGGGATCCAGGAAACCAGCGGAACCTCCTCGGGCATGTCTGGTTCGTTCCTCTGTTCCAAATGCAGCAAAGGGCACAAGTCGTCCCAGATAGACGGTGATTCCGTTTATCCAGTCCGTTTCTCCAGATCGCTTTGTTGCAGCACGATTCGCCTTGGTGCAAAAGACATGAACGTACGATGCGAAACCGCTACCGTAACTATTGAAGTCGGCGTCAACGTCGAGCAGTCCACAATTCTTCAGTTTGTCCACTGTCGAGTGGATGTGCGCTTCAATTTCGTCTTCATCCTGAAGATAAGGCGGCCAATAGTCCCCAATGATTGCATTTCGGACAATGTCTTTAAGTTCATCGCTATCGGGCAACCGTCGCACATCGACCTCTTTAGCAGAACGGCAAAAATCACCCGGTTGCCGCCAAGAGACGTCGATGTGAGGAAACGCCCGATCGGCAACTCGGGTGGATTTTTTTGTTCGTCAGGATTGTTCGGGAGTGAGTTCCGAAGTTGCATCGTGAAGGCTTGGCCAAACCGGTTGGTCTCCATGTTTTTCAAGTAAACATTGGATGTTCCAAAGGCATTGTTGTTCCGCTGCATTTTCGACAGTCAGTATATTCGATTCCGAGTACCGACGCAAAATCGAATCTAGCAAGACCGCTTCTGACGGCGTCATGTCAATTGTGGCAACATCCGGTTTTCTATCAACGTTGCAGTTCGAGGACGATCGAAGCAATGTTGCCCATGATCGAATTAGATCGCATGCAGCTTCGGTATCGCCGTGAATTTGTAACTTGTTCGTGGCAAGGCGCGCGACACAGCGGCGAACTTCTTCGAGGAAGCTATCGCCGTAATGCTGTACGACAAAGTGATCCCATTCGATCGTTCCGGTTTTTTTGTCGGCGTATCTATCAAGGAAGTCGGCGAACGAACTCCGCGTGATGACTGCAAGCCGGTTGTAGCTACTCTCTTGGGTCAAGCTGCTTTCCTGACGAAAGAATCCATGTAAGTCCTGGGTTTGGGGTGGGAGCCCTTCGAATAAAATCTGGCGACTCTGACCCGTGATCTTGTTCTGCGCTTGTAACGCAGAAACGTCACAAAATTCCACCCCCAAACCCAAGGAACCTCATACC
>CAIOHR010000206.1 GCA_903858115.1 uncultured Pirellula sp.
GCTGTCCGACAAGTGCGGCGTTGAAATAACGCGATACTTGTTGCGGTGAGGGTTGTCGACTGGAATCTTGGTCGGCGTCCCTTGGGCATCCATCATCAACTGCGCCGAGCCCATCAGCAGTTCCGCATCGGTTTCGATCTCAACGGGAACGACCAAGAACTCAGGACGAATGTTGATCGGCTTTTGATCCTTGGCCTTGTTGCCAGGTCCGACCTTCTGCTTACGGAAGGTGGTCTTAGCAACGGTGAGCGACTCGGGACCGAACTTGGTGTCGGGACCTGTGAGCAAGTTGCCATTGGCTGAGGAGAAGAACGCGGTGTTCTTTAGCAGAAGCGTGAAGAACAACTCGTCGATCGACTCAGCGCCACTTCGTCCCATTTGGCGAGGGATGTCCATGAATGCGTTGAGATCATCGTTGATGATGTCGTGCCGAGTCAGTGCGAGGATCTGACCATAGGTATCAGCCTTGTTGCTGTACTTTTGGTCCGAGAGTTTGCCATGCTTCAATTCACCATCCGGCGCGACCTTTTCGAAACCGCCGGTACCGAGCAAACGGTAACGCGAGATCTCCTTGAAGTCGCTGACAGTCCCGATACTGCAGAGATCGAACGCAGCGATCGGCGTCGACTCGTAGGCAGACAAGAGCGTCTTGTTCATGACGTTCTCAAGGATGCCAGGGAGCGACATCGTCGAGAAGCCAGCACGAATCGTTGCGGTACCGTCGCCGAACACGCGCGGAATGTCGTGGCCCTCCAATCGCGCGCATTCAGCGACAAGTTCTCGCAAGCCAATGTGCCGCAGAGGGTCGGCAGAGTTGAGCGTGCGCTCGCCATAAGCCTTGAGCAACTTGGTTTCGTCGAGTCCTACCGATAGACAGCAAGCTGCCTCGAGAACTTCGCGACGGTACATCGGTTGGCTCGCCTGTTGATCAGGAGCCTTAGGTCGTTCGATTCGTAGCACTGCCAACTCCGTTTTGGTAACGCTCCAGCCTTCTTCAATGGCGCGAGCTTCGATCTCTGAATGCTTGCCAGCACAAACCTTGCGGATGCCGGCGATACGTTTGGATTCAGCAGCGGCTTCGATGCGCATCTTGGAAACGACTCCACTAGTGACAGGACGCTTGGGCTTGCTGCCCATATCCAGGCTGGCGTTTACCGGGTCGAGCTCCGAATCATCGGAATCGGTGCTGTCGTTGTCCGACTCTTCGTTGTCGAGCTCCTCGTCATCGCCGGCTTGGCCAGCAGCGATGCGAGCCTCGGTGTCATCGTCAGCACCGAGGGCCACGAACGAGACTTCGCCGAGCGTTGACCTGCGAGCGATGTACACAGGGCCTTTGAACTCGCGACTGTTGGCGGTTGCAGTCTTGCCTTCAGGAATGAAGACAACCTTGTCGGCGTTGGCACCAAGCGATGCTTGCCAGGGGAAACCGTTCTCGCTGGTTGCGATGACTTCCTGAGCAGTGTTGCCCACGCCCGAGATCACGCCTGCGACTTCAAGCCGCGAATCGCCGACCATGATGTCGTCGGTATGACCAACGATACTGGCACGATCATGATCCTTGAGGATTGGGCGCGACTTGCGAGTTACTCGCATGCCTGCTAAGTCCACAACCACAGGGTAGGGCCAACCACCAAGACGCATTGCGCCACCGGTGTACGCAACCATTGAGAACTTTCGCAGCGCCGGCTTGCCCTCTTCGGCAGCCTCAGCGGCTTGTAAATTGATCGAACTGGCATCGTCACAAACGATTCGTAGCGAGCTGGGTACCGACTCGGCATCCACCTCACTCTGCTGGTTCGACTGCAATGTCTTCGTCATCCGTTACATCTCCTGGAGAAAGTGAAGTTGAATCGGCCGAGAGTCCCAGCTCGCGCATGAGCGAGATCTCTTTCGCGCGTTGTTTAAGTTCCGCCTCCCAATCACGCCCCTGCCTCGCGTATTCATGGGCCAGAGTTGTCGTATGATTGGCGAGGCGGATTTTCTGGGCATTGGCTTCTTTGGCTGGGTCGACATGCTCATGTCCGTCCCAAAACCATTGATGCTCGAACGA
>CAIOHR010000207.1 GCA_903858115.1 uncultured Pirellula sp.
AAGAATAAAGAAGATGCAATCGAGGAGTCGGAAGACTCCCGGGGCAACGGACGCGGCTAATTCCTAAACTCCCTCTCAAGGCCATTCTTGCGCATGCCCAACCTTCGTGGCATGTTGCCCTTCCATTTCACTCAAACTTCTTGAGTACCATGACGCGCATTGTCCTTTGCGGGTCGAGGTTCTACTCAGCGCTTGGAGTTCAAATCCTCGAGAGGATCTGCCACTCCGTCAAACGCGACTAGAATCACTCACCCTCGTCGACCCAATGCGAAGCCGTGACTGAATGGAACCTTGAGGCTTCAAAAAGGCCTGAGGAATAGCGCCTAAGGCACAGAGGCTAGGGCACAGCGCCTCAGCACCCTGTTCCGCGCGGTTGTATATCAAAGGGGAATAGCACTCATGCATGATTTACAGACTTGGACGCAATTCACGCTCATCGCGTCCGTATTTGGCCTCGGTGTCGCCGTTTTCTTCTACCTCCGTATCGCGAGCCTCCCTGAAGGCAACGAAACGATGGCTCGCATCGCCGGTTATATCCGCGAAGGCGCCATGGCATTCTTGATGGCCGAGTACAAAGTGCTCGCTGTCTATGCGATCTCGGTTTTTGCTCTTCTTTCCTACGCTCTGGGGGTCACGGCCGGTGTGTGGTTCCTGGTCGGAGCAGTCCTTTCCCTCTTAGCAGGCTTCGTCGGCATGAAGGCCGCGACGCTCGCCAACGTCCGCACTGCCGAAGCAGCCCGAAGCGGTTCGAAAGCCAACGCGCTGGTCACAGCACTGGACGGTGGCGCAGTGATGGGCCTCTGTGTTGCAGCGCTCAGTTTGATCGGCCTCTATGCCGTTTATCACGTTTACAATGGCCAGCCGGAACTCGGCACGATGCTCCACTCGTTCGCAGTCGGCGCGTCTTCGATCGCCCTCTTCGCTCGCATTGGTGGCGGCATTTACACCAAGGCTGCTGACGTCGGCGCAGACATCGCTGGCAAAGTGCTCGAGAACATCCCTGAAGATGACCCACGGAACCCAGGCGTTGTCGCCGACAACGTGGGAGATAACGTGGGTGACGTTGCCGGAATGGGCGCCGACATTTACGAGTCACTCGTTGCTGCAATCGTCGCAACGATGGCCATCGGCTTAACTGCAGATCCTACAGCCCTTTCATCCCTGGTGACCGATGCATCGCGCCTCACCGATGATATTAAAGCAACCGCAGTCGCTTTGCCTCTCATCCTCGCGGGCATTGGCTTGGCGGTTTCGATTTTGGGAATTTTCATCACGCGAATGATGAAGAACTCCGCTCCTTCCACTGTACTTCGTGCGGCGATGGTTCTTCCTCCGGTGATCTTAGTCATCCTCACTTACTTCATTTTGCCTTTGTTCGGCGTGAAGCAGTCGGTCACCGTCGCTCTTGCGGGAGGCGCAATTGGTGGCGCTTTGATCGGACTTCTGACCGAATACTACACAGGCCATTACAAGCCCGTGAAGTCGGTTGCTGAATCCGCAAAAACGGGCGCAGGCACGAACGTCATCCAAGGGATGGCAGTCGGCATGGAATCGGTTTTCGTCTGTTTGCTATTGATCGCCGGCGTGGCATTCCTCGCTAATTTTGCGATGGCAGAGCTCGGGATGTACGGCATTGGCCTTTCCGCAGTCGGAATGCTTGCGGGTACCGCAATCGTGATGACTGTCGATGCTTACGGCCCAGTCGCTGATAACGCCGGCGGGATTGCTGAAATGAGCGGTCTCCCACCGCAAGTTCGTGAGATCACCGACGAGCTCGATGCCGTTGGAAACACCACGGCTGCTATCGGTAAAGGCTTCGCAATCGGCTCGGCTACTCTGACTGTGATGGCACTTTTCTCGGCTTACGGCCTAGAAGTGAATCACGCTCGTGAAGCAGCGGGAATGGAGCCCATGAACT
>CAIOHR010000208.1 GCA_903858115.1 uncultured Pirellula sp.
ATGGTATTGAACTTACCGAGATCCAGAGCGAGAATTTTCAAGGTATGAGTCTCCTTGGGTTTGGGGGTGGAATTTTGTGACGTTTCTGCGTCGCAAGCGCAGAACAAGATCACGGGTCAGAGTCGCCAGATTTTATTCGAATGGCTCCCACCCCAAACCCAGGACTTACATGGATTCTTTCGTCGCCATACCATGGAACCTCACCTGCGCATCAAATTGCTGACAACTCCAACCGTCCTTGATGGACGTCGCGGTGCGTTCACAACGGGCTACCGACCGCAGTTTCGATATCGCGGTCAAGACAACGACGTCTCGATCACTATACCCGGAGACATTTGAATCGAACCAGACGATTCGACGGACTCATTGTTATCCTTCTATCGTCCTGACTCGCAACAATCGCGACTTCAACTTGGTTCTTCGTTTACACTGGCAGAGGGCGGGAGGAACATTGCCCTTGGGATGATCACCGAAATCCTCGACCAAACAATGACCAATCCAACGCCAAAGAAAGAATCCGTGATCTTCGTCGATGTCGACGATACGTTGATAAGATCATTTGGAACAAAACAGATCGCAATACCAACCACGATCCAGTATGTTCGCGATATGTTCCGTGCTGGAAATTTGCTATATTGCTGGAGTCGTGGGGGTGCTCAATACTCTCGCGACGTGGCGACTAAACTAGGCATCGCAGATTGCTTCGTCTGTTTCCTGCCGAAACCTGATGTGGTCGTCGACGATCGGCTTGAACAATTACTGGACCATTGCGAATTCATTCATCCAAACAACGCTGTGACAAAACAGGAAGCGACGACAAATCCGATGGACCGAAGCGGGGGTTCGGCCGCTTCCTGATGGAAAAATTACCTGTCCCCGCTCGGTCATCGGGGTCGTTCTGCCAAAGAGGGCACCGTACTGAATCCCCACGAGTTACCAATTTCTGATCGCCCTGTCGAGAACGCCACTTACCGCGTTAGCACACTTAGATTGTGGGCTTCCCTTGCACTCGCAGTTCACGTCATGCTTGCGTTTTCTTGGCTAGCCACTTCTTGGGCTCCTTGGATCAAGCCGCAACGCGAAATGCAGTTTTTGGTTTCAATGTTGGGCGCGGTAGTCCATGGCTGGATGATTCGTCAATCAATGCGAGATGTTCGGAACTCGTTTTTTGGCTTGTCAAGATTTTTTGCGCTACCCTATTTACTTGCCTCGGTCGTGCTTTACTTGTTGACGTTCTATGTTACTTCGTCAATGATTTATCGGGACGAGGTGCGCTACAAAATACATCTCGATCACGTCAAGAAAATACACAATCAACACGATGCAATCGTGAATTGAGGCGTAAATCGGGTAAGGATGCCCGTTGCCGGGCATCCTTACCACACCACCGACTCACTCAAACCATCACCTTCTCCATGCCAGCTGCCTTGGCAAAATCATCTTCGGTGACTAGCAAGTAACTCTGTTGTGCGATGCGTGGTGAGTTGCCAAGCCAGGAACAAACCACATGCAATGGGAACTCGCGTTGGAGTTCTGTCTGTCTGCTAGCTCGCATCGAATGGAACAATCGTGGCCAACCCGATACTCCGGCGCGTCGTAAGAGTCGTGTCATTTCGGTGCGTAAGTTCGAGTTCTTCCAGCCCATCGCCGTGTTGGCTGAAACCCTGTAACGTGGATTTGGTAGAATCAGGTTGTGACGTTCTGAGCCAGCCATCCTGAAACCAGTTGCTGTTTTTGGGTCCGACAGATTTGTAAATGAGACATGACGACTATGCCAAAACCAACCGTGTACTTTGAAACTACCGTGGTCGGACATATCGCAGCCCGACAGCAGTCCGACATCATCGTTGCGGCTCGGCAACTTTCATCCAATCGGTGGTGGAAGGGTCGAGACAAATACCGAATTTTTATCTCGCAAGTCGTGATAGACGAGTGTTCCGCAGGAGATTCGACGGCCGCCGCGGAAAGGCTTGATTTATTAACGGATATCGAAGTCCTCGCGATTACTGCTGAAGCCAAGAGCCTAGCTGCCGAACTTATGCTCCGATATGGCATTCCCCAATCCGAGCCACGAGATGCACTTCACATTTCCCTTGCCGCAGTC
>CAIOHR010000209.1 GCA_903858115.1 uncultured Pirellula sp.
ACTAAACCCGTACAGGCAGCGAGCCACGTCCGATCGCATCACCAGGTCGTAGGTTCCTGTGAAAACACTGCCCCCCGAGGTGTAGTGGGGTGCCGCCACTTGATATTCCAAAGAACCTGATGCTTTATCAAAGACGGGTGGCCCAGCCGAGTACTGGCTTGCATTGGTCATGACTAAGCCATTGAGTTGCGCAGTGTTTTTGAAGCACGATGTTGCATTGGAAAGTTCGCCATCCGAAAGCGATCGCACAGCCCATGTGCTGATGTTTGCCGTCGCGGTGTCATTGATGTGAGGGAGCCAAGCAAGCAATTCGGCCATACCTTGACTGGAAAATGATGTTGGCTGGCTGATTGCGTTTCTCACTTCGGCACCGCTATTGATCGTTGGACGATTGCGTGTTCCCGGTGAAGCACCATTAAATCCTCCGGTGGCGCGATACGCGTTTTGTAGCGACTCGGGAAGTGTTGAAAAGCGTCTGGCTTGTGCAACGACAGGCATGTTTACCGTGGATGCGGAAATGGACAATTCCACCGCCGTTCCACCCAGCGACGTAAGTGTCACTGTTGGCTTTGAAATACGGCCATGCATCCAACCACGTGGCGTCTGCGAAAGTTTTGCCTTGATATAGATACGTGCACCTGCGGGGAAAGCGTGACGGCGCGCGCATTGGTCCTGAGCCATAATGACGCAGTCGTACGAAGTGTTTGAAACACGGTATGCCATTCCAATCATGGTTTCGCGCGGAAGCTCGTTACCTTTTTCGTCGTATTCGATTGCGCTTGTGGGCACGGGATAGAACCCTGGTCCGCCGTTCTGCAAGCATGAATCGTCAGAGCCCTGATTTGGAATACACACATCGGGTACAAGCTCAACGGGTTTTACTTCAATTCCGAAATCAGTAAACGTAAATGTTCCACCGGTTGAAAAACCGCGGGATTGCATTTGCACCATGTACGTCGTTCCACCAGCGTGGGGCAATGAAGGAATATTCCAGAGGTTTGGCGCACCTCCGAATGGAAGTTTGCGACCGCTGTCACCCGAAAACTGGTTTCGGCTTACCGTTGGAAATGTTCCGGCAAAGGAACCCGGTGTCTTGTCGTCATTTTCGCTAGAAACTCCGAATTCGGCTATGCAGTCCAACTGTGCGGCAGTGGTGCAAGGTGGCATGATTGCGGTGTAGTTGATCGAGCCGCCGCCAGCACATTTTTCATCATCAAGTGAAGTGCACAGATTTTCGGCGTTCCCGTTCATGAGATACGAAAAACCACTGACTGGTGTCGAATCTTTAAAGATCACAATTTGCATACCGTCACCAGACTCGTTGGGGTCGCGGTATTCGGCGTCAACATCGGCGCCAGCGGCACGCAGGCTTTGGTTGAGCGGCATAACTGCCGAAACAAGGGCGATGCTCAGCAATAGAGCCCTGCGAATGGGTTTATGACCTAGTGCTTTCACCACGATTGTGCCCCTTGTCCTTACGTTTTCTGATTCTATATACTAGAAATGTCGCAAAACCTAATCTCTGGGGGTAAGTCATGAAGCAGTTCGGACGCAAGTTTGCTTGGTTGTTGATTGTTCCAGCGTTGCTGGGTTTGGCAGTTTCATCGCAAACGGTAAGTGCAGCTGCAGAGATTCTTCCTCGCGCTGATTTCCCAGTTTGCTCACCTGACCGGATGATCTATTGCATCTCTGAAGTGACTTTTATTGAACTAACAGGCGAGAAGCCTGGCGCTTGGGTTCCAAATGGCACGTCTGCAACCGGCTCGGTTTTCCCCACGTTTGAAAAGGTTCCTTACGCTGGTCGTTTTTCGTACGACG
>CAIOHR010000210.1 GCA_903858115.1 uncultured Pirellula sp.
ATTTCGAAGATGCGTTAAAGCTTCTTTTAACGATACCGATGGAATATCGAACGGAAGCAACCAACGCGTTGACCGATTCCTGCAGTCAACTCGAAACGGAGCGAAAACGTGCATTTGAGAATCTTCGCCGAGGGATCAAGGATGGACACCATGAAGAAGCCTTGAGCGGAATCCGATCCTACCAGTCGTTGCTTAAGCGTTATTCCTTGCAGGACAAAGAACTCAATCGCTTGATCCCGGAGTTTCAGAAGGAGATCGAACGTTCAGAAGCCAATCGTGCGATCGCCAAGCAGGTGCTCATCGCCGTGCTTGCAATCGGTGTTCCCGCGATTTTTATCGGCTCAATCGTTGCGATCAATAACCACAACCGTTGGATGGAAGAGCAGACGCAACTCGCCGTGATGCAAGCCGAGAAGGATGCAAAGGAAGCAGATATGGTGCGTCTCGCCACCGAAAAAGCGGAGCAGGAACGCATCGCTGCGGAGAAAACAGAGCAACAGCGTATTGCCGCTGAGAACGCAGCGAAGGAACGGGAGCGAATTTTATCTTTAGAACCGATCACAAACAGTATTGGTATGAAGCTGAAACTGATCCCCGCAGCGGAATTTATGATGGGTGAAGGAGAGGAAATGCACCGGGTTACAATTTCAAAGCCTTTTTATCTTGGCATCTACGAAGTAACACAGGATGAGTATCAGAGGTTGATGGGTAGAAATCCAAGTGAATTCAAGAGCGCTCGCAACCCTGTAGAGCTAGTTTCTTGGGAAGACGCAGTTGCGTTTTGTCGAAAACTGTCAGATTTATCTGAGGAGAAGAAGGCGAGGCGTGTGTATCGCTTGCCAACCGAAGCGGAATGGGAATACGCTTGTAAAGCTGGAAGCAATTCAGTTTTTAGTTTTGGGCAAAACGTGGCGAGCTTACCTGAATTCGGTTGGTACAACATGAACTCGAAACAAAGAACGCACCCGGTAGGAACAAAGGTATCTAATCCGTGGGGGCTGTATGACATGCACGGCAATGTGTGGGAATGGTGTAGCGACTGGTACAGCGATTACCCAAAAATTGCAGTTACCGATCCAGTAGGACCGATACAGGGCTCACGCCGTATCCGTCGAGGCGGTAGTTGGTTCATCGGTGCAGTGGACTGCCGGTCGGCTAACCGGCACGGGCTTACGCCTTCGAGTCGGTTCGACTTCCTTGGTTTTCGCGTTGCTATGAGTCCATCGGAAATCCCAAAGTAGGCAGATCGAGGTCAATACAGTCGAGCGTAGTGGGTGTCTATGGGCCGGACACGGCCCGAGCGGATCCCCTCGGTTGCAAAGATTGCGTACCTCCTACCTAGTGGTCCTGGTAGCGCCCGCTAAGCGGGCTGCCCTAAAAATCCGCAATCATTTTTGGCACCGATTCTCTCGACAAACGCTTCTCCATGCGTAGCCCACTTCCTGACTTGCAGTAGAGAGTGCATCAATCATGGCCAAGGATTTCGAAAAAAGTTTCGGTGACCAGAACACGTTTCAAGGCCAAGCGAAACCGAGCCCCCAGGATCTCGATACCCGTAGCCTGGGTGATCAAGCCACCTTCGCTGGGGGAGCAGACCAAGGCGACTTCGAAGACGATGGCATGGAAATCGTCGACCTTGAAGCAAGGTACTCCATTCAAAAAACCCTCGGTAAGGGGGGGATGGGGGAAGTACTCCTCGCCACCGATACGCGGCTCAATCGCCAAGTCGCTATCAAACGGATCTTGGGTGATGCAGCCCGCAGCAAAACGGCGGTTAGTCGCTTCCTCACCGAAGCCAAATCCATCGCCGCGCTCAACCACCCCAACATCGTTCAAATCTACGATTATGGTCGAGCGAAAGATGGCCCCTTCCTGATCATGGAGTTCGTCGACGGAGAGAGTTTGCTCGATCAATGCAAAAAAGGGGCTCTTCCTCTCCAGGACGCAGTCGATCTCGCCTGCCAACTCTGTGACGGTCTTACCAAGGCCCATAATGCGGGGATCATCCACCGCGACATTAAACCCGCCAACATTCTGCTGACTACCGATGGTACCCCCAAACTGACTGACTTTGGATTGGCCAAGGCCGAAACCGCCGATACAGGAATGACCATGGCGGGTGCCGTTCTCGGCACTCTGGACTTCATGCCTCCCGAACAACGTCGCGATGCAGCACTCGCCGACGCGAGAAGCGACTTATGGAGTCTAGCTGCCACCCTCTACCAGATGGTGACTGGTGAATCCCCTCGGGTGATCGATCTCGATCTCTGCCCTAAAGAACTCCGTGCGGTCCTATCCCAAGGGCTCAAGACGAAGAAAGAGGATCGCTATCAGAACGCTCGCGATCTTCGAGAAGCACTCCGGCAATCGTTGACGGCTTCCGCGAGCGACACCGTCGAGCAACTTGGAGCCGGAGAGTGCCCTAGCTGCCACACCAAAAACGAATCCAACCGCAAATTCTGTCGCAATTGCGCGCAGACGCTAGAGGTGCAATGCTTGTCTTGTGAGTCCAAAATTCCGATCTGGGATAAGGTCTGCGGTGACTGTGGTGCTAAGCAAGCGGAACTCCTCGAGGCCCGAAGGGCCGCGATGGAGAGTCAGAAGGAGAACGCCATCGCGCTCCTGGAGTCGCTTGATTTTGCTCAATCGATTGCACTGACTAAGAAACTGCGCGATGAATCCGATTCCAGACTCCAGCATCTCCAAGCATGGTGCGATGGTTTTTTAACGGATATTGAAAAGCGACAGACAAGGGAATTAGAGCATTTAAAGCAACTACGTGCGGAAGCCACCAGCCATGAGAAGGCTTATGACTATCCTGCTGCCATAAGGGCACTCGAACAAGCACCGGAGATTCTAAGAAGTGTCTTTCTTCCAGGTGAAAAATCCTCAGTAGCATCTGACCTGACGCGGCTATCCAAAATCCAGCAGGAATGCCAGAAGCTAGAAAACCACATCCGAGAGCGGGTGGCGAAACGTCAATTGGTCGGTTTGGATGAGGAGGTGAAAAAGCTGCTGAAGTTGCGACCGAACTTCGAGGAAGTTCAAAAACTCAAATTGCAATTGGAGCAGCGTCAGTCGAAACTCATCGCAACTCGCGATGATGCCTTCATCGAAGCGCAGAGCAAATTAGGTTCGTACGACTACGATGGCGCACTTGCATCGCTTTCTCGAATCGACCCATCCGTCGCAACGCAGGAAATCAAACTTTTGCGTGCCGAAACGGAGCATAAGCAAAAAACATTGCAATCGTTACTGGAATCGATCCAGCAAGCGGTGCAAGAGAAACGGTATGACGGACTGCTGGTCAAAGTTAATGAAGCGTTGTTGTTGAAGCCCGATCACGCGACCATGCCACAGCTTCAGTCTCAGCTTCAGGAACGAGACGAAAAGGGTCGCGCCCGTGCACAGGAGATCCTTGTGAAAGCACAAGGATTGAGAAAGACGTGCAAATTCGAAGCGGCGAGCACGTTGGTACAGAGCATCCCTGCCGAGTTTTGGAGCGATGAAGCAGACTCGCTGGTCGCATCATGCAGTGAACTAGAAACGATGCGACGGCGCGTGATTACCGCGACACAGAGCGAATACAAGTCACAGCGCTACGAAGAAGCATTGGAAGCAACACGCCCGTACGAGGCACTCGTCAAGAGCAACAACCTCAAAGACGAGGTCTTCAACGAACATGTGTCCGAGATCCAGTTGGAGATCAACAAGAAAGTAGCGATAAAAGTTTTCGGAAAGCAGCTAAAGATCGGTCTTGGAATCGCACTATTTGCCGGGTGTATCGGAATATGTTTTTACCTTTACAAAAAAGATTTAGAAATCAAACAAGCGAAAGAGGTAGAGAGAGAGCAAGTACTCGGAATTGAAAATGAGAGAAACCGAATCCTTCTAATAGAACCAATCGACAATAGCATTGGAATGCAATTGAAACTCATTCCACAAGGCACCTTTACCATGGGCGATGGTAGAGATGCGCGACAAGTGACATTAACGAAGTCATTTTACCTCGGTGTATACGAGGTGACCCAATCGCAGTACGAGCAGGTGATGGGAACAAATCCCTCACACTTCAAGGGGGGGCAGAATCCAGTAGAACAAGTATCTTGGGAAGATGCAGGAAAGTTCTGTCTTAAGTTAACGGAATTGCCCGAGGAGAAGGCCACGGGACGCGAATATCGTTTGCCCACTGAGGCGGAATGGGAGTATGCGTGTAGGGCGGGAAGTATTACGGAATTTACTTTTGGAAATAAAGAGGCTCAGTTAAGTGAATATGGTTGGTACTACGAGAACTCGGTTGAAACAACCCACCCGGCAGGCCAGAAAACGCCGAACCCATGGGGGTTGTATGACATGCACGGCAATGTGTTTGAGTGGTGTTCGGATTGGTACGACCTATATTCCAATGGGTCGATCAGCGATCCTGCAGGACCAAGAGTGGGAACGCTACGCGTGAGCCGAGGCGGCTGCTGGGATTTAGCGGCTGCGTTTTGTCGGTCGGCTGGCCGGCGAAGGTACGACCCATTGGATCGTAATAAACAAATAGGCTTCCGCGTAGCGGTAACTATTAGCAACTCCTCTCAGTAACACTGGAACGGTATTTTCTTATCGAAAGATCTCCGGAAAAAAACATCAAAGCGTACACCTTAGACGGTAATTCAATAGCCGCTCCTTTTTGAAAGCTCCTGCCGATGACCATCCAACGTACTCTCTCCAAATCGGACTTCCAACTTGGGAGAGATTGCCCAACCAAGCTTTACTACAAGAAGCTCAATTATCCGAACACGCAAACCGAAAATGAATACTTGACGTTTCTGGCGGAGGGTGGATATCTCATCGGCGCGGTCGCAAAGCTCGTCGTACCAGGGGGTATCGATATCCAACACGCGGTACGCGAACCGAAGGCAAACTACGAGGAGACCACCGCTCGTGCTTTAACAATGACGCAAGAGTGCCTCGCGCAAGAGAACGTCGTACTATACGAACCCGCGTTTCAAATCGGCCGACGGTTGATACGGTGCGATATCCTCGTTAAGAGCGGACGAAACGTCGATTTGATCGAAGTCAAATCGAAACTCCAGGACAGCAACAATACAGAATGGGGCAGTGAATGGGGACCATACCTTGATGATGTGGCATTTCAATTGCTCGTCGTCCGACGGGCCCTTCCTCATTGCCGTGTCACTCCATGGTTAATGACCCCAGACAGATCCCATACCGCAACCATCGACCATTTAACTTCATTTTTCAAACATAAAGAAAACGGTAAAGTCGGCCGCTTCAAAGATACCACCGTCGATTTCGTCGGTGACTCATCCGTAGCAGATGCAATCCGATCGAGCGGCTTGCTGCGCAAGTGGGACATCGACGAACTCGTAGAGCGGCGACTTGAAGAAATTGATCGATGCGCTAATGATTTGGAAGAATGGCTCGCAAGTCCAGAGTTGCGTCATCCTCGAACTCCCATCAGTAAAAATTGCTTTTCCTGTGAGTTTAACGCAAAAGATGGGCGTAACGGTTTTCGTGAGTGCTGGGGTGCCAAGGCATCCCCAGAAAGGCACATTCGTCATTTGTACAAGGTTGGAACACTCGGTGGTTTTAGAGCACCTAAGGTCAATCAATGGATCGACGACGGACGCGTGTCCCATGATGACATCGAGGAAGCGGATCTGCTCAACTCCGACGGGCAATTAGGGAGTACCGGCCAACGGATCCTCACCCAAATCCAACACACCAATACATCGACCGAGTGGATGGATACCGACGCACTGCGTGCGGAAATGGATCGTTGGGAGTACCCGTTGCACTTCATCGATTTCGAAGCGAGCATCAGCCCGGTTCCCTACCACCGTGGGATGAGACCCTATCAAACAGTTGTCTTCCAGTGGAGTTGTCACACGATCAAGAAAAAAGGTGGCGAACCACTCCATCGAGAGTTCCTCAATACAGAAAGCTACTATCCAGCGATCGAATTCTTGGAGACGTTGCGTGATGCCATCGGCGACAGTGGTTCCGTAATTATCTGGAGCAAGTATGAGCGAACGCAGCTAAGAAGTCTGCGAGATTGGTTACACGCGAACCACGCAGGGGAATACCAAGACCTAATAACATGGCTTGTGCAACTTCTCGGTGACGATGATTCAGAAACATCGAGGCTCGTTGACCAACATGAGCTGACCGTGAAGCATTGGTTTCATCCAGTAATGTTTGGACGAACATCGATTAAAGTCGCACTGCCAGCCGCTTTGAAAGCGGCATCCTCACAACGAATCGATCGATGGCTACAGGCCGTGAACCTGCTCGATCCCGAGACAGGTAATCGTCCAGAGAATCCATACAAGTTGCTCCCAAGCCTCGACCTGCCCGGACTCGAGAGCGAAGCTTCTGACACGGGGGAAGCGCGCGGTGTGACCGATGGTGTTGAGGCGATGCGCGCGTATCAAGATATGATTTACGGGCTTAATATGAACGCAGAGGGTCATCGCGAGAGAGTTCGTGAATCGCTTCTCCGCTACTGCCGCTTGGACACACTGGCCCAAGTGATCATCTGGGAACATTGGCAAACCAGCTGAAGAATTGTTTGGCATAAGGTGTAAGGTGTAAGGCTTAAGTCCAAGGCGACGGGGATCTTTCGCAAGGATCCCCTACGCTTTTATCGGTTTTCCCCCTTGGATCTCCCTTCGCGTCTTTGCGTCTTCGCGTGAAACAATTCGATCCCAGAACACCGCATCAACCGGGGCCAAGGCCCAACCGGCTAATCGATGGACGAAAGGCTAACCTCATCAGCCGATCGGCCTTAGCCGCGGTTTGCGTCCATCGGACGCTATCATGCCACGCGATGCACGTCACTCACTCGATCCGCGGCCTGCACTCGGAGAGTGCCAGTTACCTTAGAGAGCCATTTCCAACCCTAGGTTTCCCATCGGATCCCTCCTCCGCGCCTCCGCGTGAAACATTCGACCCTGTACCGCAAATTCTTTCCAGAAAAATTCCATGCGATTGGCACTTGGGAAACCGGTGCCACGCTTGAACTGGTAACAAGTCCGAGGCGGTAGCCCCGAACGTTCCGCCGGCTTGTGATTCACATGCCCCCTGAGGAATAGAATGCCAGCAAGGATTGGTC
>CAIOHR010000211.1 GCA_903858115.1 uncultured Pirellula sp.
GTCGTCACTCGCGGTTGGCGGGCAGGCTTCGTAAATACGGAACAAATCCCACTCCGGAATGGATTCGAGGCGGGCTTTTGTCTCTAGCTGTGGCCAATATGCGAGTGCGGGACATTTAGCCAGACAGCCATTCACAAGCTGGGTGCAAGTTCGCTGCATACAAACGCGATATGCGGCATCTGGCTCGGAATTGAAAGGCATCGGCTTGCCATCGATGACGTTGTATTGCCGCATCCAGCCCTTGTGCGATTTGCGAATGTTGATGCGAATCTTGGGATACTGCTTACGCCAACTCCAAACTATCGCTTTCACGTCGCGGAATCGTTCGAGGTAGTCTTGATGTGTTCCATGCTGGCTAATTTCAAGTTGGCACTCTGTATCAACGAGAACCTTCGCCAACTCAGGGAAACGGTGCAGGAAGAAACCATTGGTGACCAGCATCAGTTCACTGTCGAACCAAAGTTGTCGAGCGAGTTGAATGTGCTCCAAGATCGCAGGATTGAGCAGCGGTTCACCGCCAAGCAATGCGAATCGCGTTGGCTTAAGTCGAGGAGACCATTGCAAGTACTCTGACTCTGCGTCGGCTAGCGTTGGTAGCCTTCCGGCCAGGTGAAAGTTGCTGTAGTGGCTACACTGCTGGCAGGACAAATTGCAAGCATGAGCAACGTGGTACTCAAGAGCGGGCAAGTTGAAGCGTTGCATCGTCGCTCTCCTTAATACGAAGTTTGAAACGTCGCGCATTCACGCCAAGACGGATAAGAAACCGAGTAAGCACCAAGTGGGATGAAAACGTTTCATCCAAGCTCGTCAGTCTTTCGTCGTAAACCGTCAGCTCATCAGACCATGTTCCTGAAACGAGCAGCTTGGGATAAACAGCCAGAAGATTCGCTGCGAGATCTGGTCGGAAGATTGAGCCAATGTCGTAGCTCGCTGGTGGATCGTCTTTCCATTCGTTTATCAGTTCGATCGATTGACGGTTGTCAGGAAATGGCAACTCTGGTGGTTTGCTTCGCTGCCAGCGACATCGATCCAGGTGCGGTTTGCTGGGGCCAATGAAGTGGTAGACAAAGGATTGCATCACTGGATTGGTTGCCCACTCGGGAGTCTGCAACATACTGACATTGAAATCGGGAGGCAGGAAAGTGATCAAATTAGCGTGGTCGTTCCACAGTTGGTTGATGATCAGCGACTCGTCGGTGGCTTGATCGTTGGCTCCGAAGGTCACGATCAAGTACTGAATGATTCGCTCGAACATGCGAGAGAACGTCTCGGTGTCATAGAGATAAAGCCCACCGTTGGGATGCATCCAAGTCGGCGCGGGATTTAGTCGACAACGTTTGGCCCAAATCTCGTGCGCTGTCTTTTGCCATCCGCCGTTGTCGATTCGGTTTTGAGCGCACTGGCGTTCTGCAACTATTGCGAATTGGCCGGGTTGAGCCAACTCGAACGGCGATGGGCAGTCGCTTCGAATCACCATGTCATTGTCGATCTGCAGGACATGCGACGGACCGAACCGCTTTGCAACATCACCACAGACGAACATCTTCTGCCAAAACGGATGGCATGGTTGCAGAGGACGTCGAATCCAATGCAGCTCGACGTTCCATCTCTCGGCAGCCGCCTCAACACTCTCTCGTACTGTCGGTACCGTACGGCGTGGTGGCAGATCCAGAATTGCGATGACTCGTTTCATTTCCAAAGTACCTTCCTTAATCCGTGTTTACGAAGTGCCGCTCTTAAGAACACTGGTCGATGTCGCTTGTAAGCCGGTGGATCGACGTGGATGTGCGGGAAGACATGATCCAGCGCCACACCAACCCTGACGCCGGCAATCTTGGCTCGCCAGAAGAAGTCCCAATGCTCATCTACCTTGAGGTCTTCATCCCAACGGATCGCCTGCAGGATGTCGCGATGTGCTACGAAGCAGTTACAAACGAATGCGCACTCGGCAATGTCACCAGTGCGTCGATATTCGCCCCGAGGAATGTGCAGAACGCCGCCTGACGAATTGAGCAGCCTCGGAGTTCCATCTGGATTCGGACGATGGGGTTGCTTGCTAAGTGTTGCCAGTAGATCGAGGCGGCTCGATTCGAACTTGCGAACGAGATCATTAAGCCGAGTCTGTGGACCAACCACGTGATCGTCGTCAGAGAAGACCACCATGCGAGTTTGCGCGGCTTCAACAAGGCGATTACGACCAGCAGATAATCCAATGTCGTACTCGGTCTCAATCAGTCGATCGACCATTGCCGCTTCGTCAGGGCAGGTCAGCGAGAATTGCAGCTCAGGCTTCCCATCGTCGAGGACGTAGATCAGCGGACGGTCATCTCCACAATACTCGTAAATGCTTCGCACAAGTGTTGCACAGCAATGAGGGCGATGGATGGTCTTGATGCAGAATGTGACGCGATCACGCATGGACGATGCCTCCTCCTGGATAACGCAGTGAATCAAAGCCGTGCTTGCGAAGCCCCAATCGGCGGAACTTGGGTCGGGCTCGCAGTGCTCCATAAGGCTTGGCTGCAACGTGGTCGTGGACTACCGAGCAATCCAGTGCCACGGCTATTTGCAGATGCTCGATCTGGGACGCCCGGTAGAAAAACTCCCAGTGTTCGTATGTTTTGATTTCATCATCCCAACGAACACGAGCGATCGTCTCGCGTCGCGCGAGAAATGCATTGCTGACCATGTCGCACCAACAGGTTTCGCCGATACGTTTTCGTTCGCCGCGATGCATCCAGATCCGGGTGCCATTCATCAGTGGGCTAAAGAGCATGGGCCGGCCACCTTCTCCCTGTCGCACAGCCAGAATGTCGAGGTCGTACTCAATGAACCGCTGGTAGACTCGATCGAGGTGTAGATCGGGCGTTACGATCTGATCATCATCGAGCAAGAAAATGAACTCGGTTTCTGCGGCATCGATTGCTGTATTGCGTCCAATGCCGACGCCTACATCGTGTTGCTCAAGATCAATCACTTTGCAGTGCTTGGCGGTCTCGGGATACTTGCGCGAGAACCAGTATTCAGGCAAGCCATCGTCCACGACCACAATCTTGGGTTCGCCGAACTCCTTACGGAGCGACTGGACAAGTCGATGGCAGGCCCAAGGCCGATGAATGGTCTTAATGCAAAAGGTAATGTCTTGAATGGGTACTGTTGCTTCCATGTTTCACCACGCGTTAAGGAGTTTGCGAGCAAGTTTGATGGCATGGCGATAGTCTTTGAGACGCTTCGCGCTGCGTTTGATATGCA
>CAIOHR010000212.1 GCA_903858115.1 uncultured Pirellula sp.
GGTTGCCCCAGCTCTTCCTCCAAGCGTCCGACGGAGCGGCTCAAGGCGGGCTGGGAAAGAGCGATATCTTCCGCAGCCCGAGTAAAGTTCGAATGCTCTGCAACCTTGAGAAAATGCCGCAACTGGTCGAGTTCCATTGTCCGTGTGTCCTTTGGTTACGGGTGATTTTTCTATGTGTTTGGATACGCGGATTGGGAAAGAAGCAAAATTCCCGAAAGAGAGGAATTGCACGAATCCCTCTCTCCTCGCGCACGCTCAACACCAAAACCCACAAAAAGCAGTCTAACAAGTGCGATCCATGCGTCCAGTGCATGGATTTTATTTGCCCAATGCATTCGACAAATGCCACGGAGCACCCTACCCTTGGACAACTCAAAAGAAACGGCGCAAGACGCCCAATTGATTTTCGATTCCCAATCCAGGAGAGACCATGACCTCAAAAATTCGTTTCGCTCGATGGATAGCCAGCATGGCATTGCTGAGCCAAGCCACCTACGCCCTCGCTCAGAGTAGTCCTGTTCCAAATGCCAGCAGCAAAACTGTCGGCGAGAAAAAGTCGGAAGCTGAAATGAAGTGCCCCGTCATCGGAGGAAGCCAACGGCCGTCCTCTGAACGCAACACCTCGGCGGGAGGCTTGACGACAGGAGATTGGTGGCCGGAGCAATTGAATTTGCGAATCCTGCATCAGAACTCATCGAAGAGTAATGCGATGCTGCCTGGATTCCATTATGCCGAGGAGTTCAAGAAACTGGATCTGAATGCGGTGAAGAAGGATATCGAAACAGTCATGACGACTTCGCAAGATTGGTGGCCCGCTGACTACGGACACTACGGTCCATTGTTCATACGTATGGCTTGGCATAGCGCAGGGACGTATCGCATCTCCGATGGACGGGGTGGTGCTGGTTTCGGAACGTTGAGATTTGCTCCGTTGAACAGTTGGCCCGACAACGCAAATCTGGATAAGGCAAGACGGCTGCTTTGGCCTGTGAAGCGAAAGTACGGGAGCAAGATTTCTTGGGCTGACCTGATGGTGCTGACCGGCAACGTCGCTTTGGAGTCGATGGGATTCAAAACGTTTGGATATGCAGGTGGTCGTGAAGATGTTTGGGAACCGCAAGAAGACATCTACTGGGGACCTGAAAGCGAATGGCTAGGTGACAAACGTTACTCGGGCGATAGGCAACTCGAGAATCCGCTGGCTGCTGTTCAAATGGGGCTTATTTATGTCAACCCCGAAGGACCCAACGCAAAGCCGGATCCACTTGCTGCCGCCAAGGACATTCGCGAGACCTTTGGACGGATGGCAATGAATGATGAAGAGACGGTAGCTCTCATCGCCGGCGGTCATACGTTTGGCAAAGCACACGGTGCTTCCGATGCGAGTAAATTCGTAGGTCCCGCACCAGAGGCTGCGAGCATCGAAGAGCAAGGACTAGGTTGGAGCAACAAATTCGGAAAAGGAAACGGAGCCGACACCATCACCAGTGGACTGGAAGGAGCGTGGACGTCGACTCCCACCAAATGGTCCAACGGTTACTTTGAAAACCTATTCGATTATGAATGGGAGTTAGTCAAGGGACAGGGCGGCGCGTGGCAATGGACCCCCAAGGATGGCGGAGGTAAAGGAACTGTTCCCGATGCACATGACAAATCGAAGAGCCATGCACCGATGATGTTCACGACGGACATGGCGCTCAAGATGGATCCGCGTTACAACGCCATTTCAAAACGTTTTCACGAGAATCCCGATCAGTTTGCGACTGCGTTCGCGAAAGCTTGGTACAAACTGACGCATCGCGACATGGGACCGGTGTCACGCTGCCTCGGACCATGGGTGCCTGAAGCGCAACTGTGGCAAGATCCTGTTCCAGCCGTCGATCATCCACTGATCGGTGAACCGGAGATTGCTATCTTGAAGAACAAAATTCTGTCTTCGGGGCTGAGCGTCTCTCAATTGGTTTCGACCGCTTGGGCGTCTGCTTCCACGTTCCGCGGTTCGGACAAGCGAGGAGGTGCGAACGGTGCTCGCATTCGTTTGGCACCGCAGAAAGATTGGGACGTCCACAATCCCGCGGAGCTTGCCAAAGTGTTAGCAAAGCTCGAAACGATTCAAAAGGAATTCAATAGCTCGCAAAAGAATGGTGTCAAAGTCTCGTTGGCAGACCTCATCGTTTTGGGAGGAAGTGCAGCAGTCGAAGCGGCAGCAAAGAAGGTAGGCAATGAAGTGAAAGTTCCATTTGCACCAGGCCGCACCGATGCAACCCAAGACAAAACGGATGTCGAGTCTTTTACGGTTCTGAAGCCTGTAACAGATGGATTCCGCAACTACTTTGGTAAGGAGCATGATCGGCCTGCCGAAGAGTTGTTAGTCGATCGGGCACAGTTATTGACACTAACAGCGCCAGAAATGACGGTCCTCATCGGTGGATTGCGTGTACTGAACACGAGCACCACGTTCCCGCAACTTGGGTTACTCACGAAGCGGCCTGAGGCATTGACCAATGACTTTTTTGTGAACTTGTTAGACTGGAATACGGAATGGGCAAAGTCACCGGTATGCGAACATTTCTTCGAAGGAAAGGATCGCAAAACAGGTGCCGTGAAATGGACGGGAAGCCGTGTGGATCTTGTATTCGGATCGAACTCGCAGCTTCGGGCGATTGCAGAGGTCTATGCGAGTAGGGACGGGCAGGAAAAGTTTGTGAAAGACTTTGTTGCCGCTTGGACCAAAGTGATGAACCTCGATCGCTTCGATTTGGGGCCTACACGCTGATCGTCAGTTGATAATTACACGAGTCGAATCATCGTCTGACGTGTGGTACAATTTTCAACGAACGGCGTCCGCTTGTGGACGCCGCTTTCGTTTGTAGATGATGCCAGAATTCCAAGTATGATTAATCCATACGAACCACCTAACGTCGACGTCGGAGCAGACAAACCGACACCCTTGAAGTTCACGTTGGCCCTCGGAATTGCACTGCTGGTTTGGTTTGCACTCGCTTTTTTGGGTTGGGGTTGGTTCCAAATAGGAGCTTATTTGTTTGGTAGTTTCGCTGGCATTCTTTTAGGGCAGGTCCGATCTGAAAGAAGTACTCTAAAAAGCTCGTACCTGGGCTCCTTTGTCGTTGGAAGCCTTTGTTTGTTCGCTATGCAGTTTGAGAGAGTTAGGCGGTCACCGAACTTCATCTTCACAGAACTTATTGGTTCAGCGATCATTGCCTATGTTGCCATGCTCGCGGTCACAGGTTGCCTAACTTTGTATATGCGAGTGGTGCGGCAAGCATAATGCGAGCGGCAGATATGGAACAAAGCAAAGGACGGATCTTCAGGCCTCATGTGTGGGCGTGACAATTCGGTCGGCATTCATGAAGGAGTTGACTCATTGGACAACTTCAACGAAAGTCTCGAGAGCGGATCGTTATCGGGCCTATGGATTGCTGTAGGTCTTCGATGCGAGCAGCGACGACGTGAATGACACCTTCTCGATTTTCTAAAACTCCGTGTACAAACCATGCGTGGGATTGTTTGCAAATGAGATAATATTCTTTCCAGAGCTCTGGCTTTAATACCAAATTGATGGAACCTGTCTCATCCTCCATCGTCACAAACGTGATCCCTTTCGCTGTGCTTGGTCGTTGACGCAAAAGTATCATTCCTGCGACGCGAACGAACCTACCGTTAGCAGTACTTTCCAAATCCCGCGCCGTCGTGACGCGTTTGTCCGCCAAACGCGATCGCAGAAAGGACATTGGATGCCCTTGAAGAGATAAACCTGTACTTTGGTAGTCCGCGTAAATTTCTTCAATAGGATTCATGCGTCGTAACGATTCTGGTACTTCCTCGTCATGATCCACTTGCGAATGAGCAAACAAAGGCATTTCGCGGTCGTTCTTGTCTCGAGCGAGGGACTGCCAATAGGCGGCGCGGCGGTCTCCCGATAGCGAATGCAACGCGCCTGCGTCTGCCAAAAGACTAAGCGTTGATTGTTGCAGCTTCACACGTTTCACCAGCTCCATCTGATCTCGAAATGGGCCTTTGCGTTCGCGTTCGCAAGCGATCGCCACCCCCTCTCGTTCTTGCAATCCGCGAATCATTCGCAACCCGAGTCGTAACGACGCAGGTTTTCCGGATCGTCTGTCGGTTGGGTCGTTATTTGGAGGATGGTGTTCCAGTGTGCAGTCCCAATCGCTGCAATTGATGTCGGCTGGCAATACCGCAGTATGATGACGTTGTGCATCCTGAACTAATTGTGCCGGCGCGTAAAACCCTAACGGTTGGCTATTAAGCAAAGCACAGCAGAAGACCTCAGGGTAATGATGTTTGATCCAGCAGGACGCATAAACAAGAAGTGCGAAGCTTGCCGCATGCGATTCGGGAAAACCATACTCGCCGAATCCTCGAAGCTGATTGAAGACCCGCTCCGCGAAGACTTCATCCAAGCCATTCAGTCTCATACCTTCGATCAGTTTGCGTCGAAAGTTATCGATAACCCCGGGCCTGCGCCAGGCTGCCATGGCTCGACGGAGTTGATCCGCTTCGCCAGGCGTGAAGCCGGCAGCGACGACAGCTAATCGCATGGCTTGCTCTTGAAAGAGAGGGACTCCCATTGTCTTTCGCAGTACTTCAGCGATAGCTTCCGTTGGGTATTCGGGCTGAATTCCCGAGCGTCGTGCTGTTAAGTAGGGATGTACCATTTGGCCCTGAATAGGGCCGGGGCGAACAATGGCTACTTCGATCACAAGGTCGTAAAAACATCTTGGTCGCAACCGAGGCAACATACTCATCTGCGCCCGGCTCTCGATTTGGAAAACGCCGACCGTATCAGCGTCGCAAATCATGTCATAGACCGTTGGGTCCTCGGGCGGGATGGTCGCCAAGTTGAGCGGACGATCATAATGCTTCGTTAGCAGTTGAAAGCTTCGGTGGATGGCTGATAACATTCCGAGCGCTAGACAATCCACCTTCAGAATGCCGAGTTCATCGAGATCATTCTTGTCCCATTGGATGATCGTACGATCGGGCATGGCCGCATTTTCGATGGGACAAAGTTCGCACAGTGGACCTTGCGTCATGACCATGCCACCGGTGTGTTGGGAAAGGTGTCTTGGGAATCCAAGAATCGATTGAACAAGGTAGATAAACCGTTTCCCAATTGCCGATTCGGGATCGATCCCCGCGGTTCCACAACGACTTTCAAAACTCTCTTCGGCTCCACGGCCTTCGACAATCTTCGCGAGTGAGTCAATACGATCTTGCGATAGTCCAATCGCCTTGCCACAATCGCGAACAGCCGAACGTGTACGATAGGTGGTGACGGCGGCAGTCATCCCCGCTCGTTCGCGACCGTACTTTTCATAAACATATTGAATCACTTCTTCGCGGCGTTGGTGTTCAAAATCAATATCAATGTCGGGAGCTTCGTTCCGTTCGCGACTGATGAAGCGTTCGAAAAGTAGATCGTATTGACTGGGGTCGACGCTGGTCACACCAATGCAGTAGCAGACAGCGCTGTTTGCTGCAGAACCTCTGCCTTGGCATAGGATATCACGCGAACGAGCAAATCGAACCAAATCCCACACCGTGAGAAAGTAGGGCTCGTACCGGAGATCTTCAATCAACTTCAGCTCATGTCGCAGCATCTCAATGACTCGATCGGGAACTCCTGCGGGATAACGTTGCTTGGCCCCTTTCCATGCGAGTCGTTTTAGGAACTCGATCGGCGTAAGACCGTCTGGACTCCATTCGATGGGGTACTCATAGCGTAGTTGATCAAGAGAGAACTCGATCCTCGATGCAATCTCGGCAGAGCGGCTTAATGCATCCGGACTATCTCGATAAAGCTGTTGCAGTTCCGGTAAGGAGCGGAGCGATCGTTGCGCATTGGATGGTCTCACTGCCGCGACAGACTCGATCGTGCTTCGAGTGGAGATCGCAGTTAAGCAATCTTGCAATATCATTCGCTCAGGGACGTGGTAGAGAACGTCTCCCGTAGCTACGAGCGGAACGTCCGCTCGAGTAGCCAATGATGTTTGCATTGCCAGCGAGCGATGATCGTCCACTCCCCGGTGCAAGTGAGAGACGAGATAGAGTCTATCGGCAAACAGTTCCCTGGCTTCTTCGATTTGACTCAACCAGTCTTCGGGGGGGCTATGCGCTAGCTGCCTTGGCACCAGTCCAACGAGATTGTTGTTGCAGATCGTGGATAGGTCCGCCTTATGTAGCCTGCATTCTCCCTTCTCAGCACGTTGACGACCCGTGGATAGCAGTCGACACAATGCTGCATATCCGATTCGGTTCATGGGCCAGACGAGCAGTGGCGGACCGTCCGTTAGTTCTAATTCGCATCCGACGTAGAACGGTATGGCCGCATCTTTTGCGGCAGTATGACCACGTACGACACCCGCGAGCGTGTTGCGATCTGTGATTGCAATGCCAGCATACTGGAGTTCATGGGCACGTTCGATAAGTTCATGGGCATGCGACGCCCCTTCCAGAAAGGAGAAGTTCGATTTGCAATGCAGCTCTACGTAATCCATCATCCGGCCAATGCGATTTAGGTCGTACTCGTCAAATTCCTTACAATCGTTACAATTCCACAGGATTGTACGAGGAAAGCATGCGAATGTACCAAGTTCAGATCGCAGAATCTTCGCAAACTCCTACATTTCGTTGGCCCAAACCCATCGAAAAATTGTGTATGCCTGTATCTGCTGAAAACCATTTTTTATTCCAACAAGAGTGCGGAGAAGTCACTTCTCTTTCGCGCCATTGCTGGATTGCATCTGTGTTTTCGCAGCGTTCACCGACCAAATCGACACCAAACGAAGATGCGACAGCGGTAATCTCGATCGACGAGGAAACGGCCGTGTTTGCAGTCGCCGATGGTTGTGGTGGCATGCGAGGTGGTGAACAAGCGTCCTCGGTTGCCATTCATTGTTTGGCTGAGTCGTTAAACGGTGTGAGTCGTGGTAGCGAAAGCATGGGTGGCGAGATTCGAATGGCAATTCTCGAAGGTATCGAGAACGCGAATCGATCGATCCAAAATCTGAGAATCGGGGCTGCTTGCACGTTGGCTGTCGCAGAGTTTCATCGAGGAGTGGTTCGCACGTATCATGTCGGTGATTCCGTTCTATTGCTGATGAGCAATCGGGGAAAAATTCGTTATCAATCGATTTGCCATTCCCCTGTTGGGTTCGCAGTCGAAGCTGGATTTTTGGAGCCGAGCCAAGCGATGCATCACGAAGAACGCCATGTGGTCTCCAATATTGTTGGTGATCCGCGAATGCGAATTGAGATGGGGCCGACACTTGAAATGGCGGCTCGTGATACGCTGTTGCTGGCAAGCGATGGATTGTTTGACAATCTCACGACAGGTGAAGTTGTCAGTGGAATGCGCACAGGACGACTCGCTAGCAAACTGAAGAACCTTACCGATTTAGCGTTGGCGCGGATGGCAGAAGCAACAAAAGACTTGCCTTCGAAGCCAGACGATTTGAGTGTCATCGGCATTCGACGATCAACCTAAGGCGACAATCCGCATTTCTGATTTTGGCAATCTAGGTAAGCTCTTCCGTTCGGACTGAAGCGATTGCATGACTCGTGTTGGATAGTTCGATAGTACCCTCATTGCTGAAGAGTGATCGACACTCAACAACCTGAATTTGCCAGCAATTTGTACACTGGAAGGACCCTGACATGAAAAGCGGCATTCGAGCCCTCGCCTTGTTTTGCGTAACGATGGCCACAATGACTGGCTGTAATCTAATGGAACGTCGTGGTGGTAATTGCAATCAGTGCAGTGGACATCTCGGCTGCCGCCCATGCCCAGTAGGCTGGCAACGAGGCGGTACAGACTATGGAACCCACTTGGGATCCCACTTAGCGTCTGGCCACGTTGGCGGGCACTTTGCACAGAAGAATGCATATGCAGAGAACAACCAAGTTGGTTCGGGTGTTCCTGCTCCAGCCACAGCATATCCATACTACACGACGAGAGGCCCAAGAGATTTCTTCGCAAACAATCCACCGAGCATCGGTCGATAGTTCTAGCATCTGGCGATGTCAGTCACGCGTTTAACTCGTCGATGGAGATGTAAAAAACTGGCTGCGAGTCTCGAAGAGGCTCGCATGCGAGGTCACATTGCACGTTAGTTGAGACAGTAAAGAGTCGGGACTGGAGTCCCTACCTATTCGGGACTGGGGTAGCTAGCTATTAGGGATAACTTCAGCTGACTTTTGCTCCACTAGATGGCGACTGCTTCTGGAGACACGACGAAGAACGACAGAGAAATCGCCTCTCCAATTTCGTTAAGACGGCTTTGCAAATCGTCGATCGACTCATGCAAACCGACATCCATGATGTCGTCGATATGCAAATAATCAAATTCGCTTTTCAACCGACCAAGGAGTTGCTCTGGGCGATTGTTGAAGTTTCCTTGCGTGCCCCCAGTGATCGCCAACAGTGATTGCTCAGCGCGAATAATGCAGAATCGCACAGCCCGCGGAAAGTTTCGGTCCAAGAGCAAGAACTGAACAACATTCTTTGGCAGCAGTCGACCATACTTCTTCCGGTACATTTCTAACGCGCTCGCGCTCTTCAACAGCGTCCCCCACTGACTGATATCAAGTGGTGTCCCCACATGTTCTAGTCCAGGTAGCAACAGATAGAACTTTACATCCAATATCCGTGAAGTCTTGTCAGCTCGTTCGATCAACGTGCCGAGTCGCCCAAAGTTCCACGCTTCGCCATGGGACATCGTGCCGTAGGTCACACCCTCGAGCAAGTATCCGGCCTGTTTGATTCTTCCAAAAAATTCGAAAGGGGACGAAATAGCTCGCGAATCATTCCTGGCATCTCGAACCAGGAGATAGAACTTGTTCAGTTCTTCCCACATTTGACTGCTAATCATTTCACGAGTGGTCCTGGCATTCTCGCGAGCCATCTGCAAGCAGGATATGATCGAATTCGGATTCTCGTCATCGAACGTCAAAAACCGAATGACATTCTCTTGATTTGCGGCCGAATAGCGTTCGAAGAACAATTCCTGGTCACCCGTCGTGTAGATCAGGGGTTCCCATTGGAGCTGTCGCTCTTGCCCCATATCAATCGTCAAGTTGAGCGTAACGTCAATAAAGCGAGCAACATTCTCGGCTCGCTCGGTGTAACGACTCATCCAGAAAATAGAATTAGCAACTCTTGATAGCATGGTTTGGCCTTTAACCTTTTGTCCTAAGAACCCAGGTGTCTTTGCTTCCACCACCTTGTGATGAATTTACTACGAGCGAGCCTTTTACCAAGGCCACACGCGTCAACCCGCCAGGGACGATGTAAATGTCTTCTCCGTAAAGGATATAAGGACGCAAGTCTACGTGCCTTCCTTCCAGCTTTTCACCGCACAATGTAGGAACGGTAGAAAGTGCGAGCATTGGTTGCGCTACATAATTTCGCGGATTGGCCTTTATCAACTCACGGTATTGGTCGTGTTGTTCTTTGGTTGACTTTGGCCCCAACATAATGCCATAGCCTCCAGACTCGTTGGCGGGCTTGATGACCAATTCGTGGATGTTGTCCAAAACGTATTTTCGTTCCGATTCGTCGGCACACAAATACGTTGGAACATTGGGTAGGGTCATGTCTTCACCCAAATAGTACTTCACCATTTTCGGAACGTAAGCGTACACCGCTTTGTCGTCGGCGACTCCAGTTCCTGGAGCATTGACGAGTGCGACTTTACCTTGTCGATAGACTTCCATCAATCCGCGAACGCCCAGTGTTGAATCGGCTCGCAAAACATCTGGGTCTAGGAATGCATCGTCGATACGGCGATAGATGACGTCTACTTGTTTTAGTCCTTTCGTAGTACGCATGTGCACGTAACCGCGATGAACCAGCAAATCGCTTCCCTGCACCAATTCCACACCCATTTGCTGAGCCAAGAAGCAGTGCTCAAAGTAGGCTGAGTTGTAAATGCCTGGAGATAGCACAACGACCGTGGGATCTCTGGCGGGCTCAGGCGCCACATACTGTAACATTTTGAGCAACTGTTCTGGATATGTCTCGACAGGAAGGATGCTTTGCCCGTCGAACAGTTGCGGAAATGTTCTCTTCATCACCTCTCGGTTCTCGATTACATAGGAAACGCCCGATGGGCAACGAAGATTATCTTCGAGAACATACACCTGTCCGTCCCCACCGCGAACCAGATCCGTACCTGTGATGTGGCACCAAATCCCCTTGGGCGGCTTCATGCCTTTGATTTGATGCAAGAATCCCTTGCTCGATTGCACCATGTATTCAGGGAAGACACCATCCTTCACTATCTTTTGGTCATGGTACATGTCATCGATAAACATGTTGAGCGCTCGGATGCGTTGCTTCAGTCCAGACTCGATTGCTATCCACTCTTGCTCTTCAATGATCCGAGGAATTAGATCAAAAGGCCAAACTTTTTCTGTACCAGCGGCATGCCCATAGACATTGAAGGTGATCCCCATGTTCAGCAATTCATGGTCCGCCGCTTTTTGCCGACGCTGTAATTCACCATAAGCCAAGCCACCCAATTTATTCGTCAGAAATTTGGATGCTCCTCGAGGTGCTCCCTTGTCATCGAACATCTCATCAAAGAAGCCTAAGGATTGGTAAGATGTCAATCCAAGCGGGTCGTGGTTTGGCGGGTCAACCGGCAATTCTACGCCATCTACCATCATTTTCTGCGACTGCATTACCAACTCGATCCAATTCACTATTGCGCGAACGCCCGACCGTATCAAGTGGTTTGTTGAAACGGGATCGACCGATCGCGAACTTCGACAACGAAAATCGTAAAGCGCCCATGGAGAGGATCTTGAGCACGTTCATTCTTACTAAAAATCGCGGCAAAGTGGCAAGACTACAGCAGGATTTTCCAAATGTTGTGCCATTTTTTCATCCATTTTCGTTTGAACTCCGCCGCAATTCATCGTTCTCTATTCCATGGTGACGAAAGTTCGCAATAAAGCCTCGATGCAAGCCGCTACAAGAAATCCCCATAAACCTGTAAAAGCCTGCCGATTATTCCGCTTCCTGCCGAATACCTGCCTTTACTAATGGAATAACGCCGCCGATTGGATGTTTGGCGATTTGACACTCATGCTCCTCCGCCTAAAATGAAGTTAGCGTCGCGTTTCGCGACTGATAGACCTCCCACCCTGGAATTTGAAAATGCTTGCTTTTCTACCCTCTGTCGGCACACAGGAACTCTTGATCATTTTGATCGTTGCGATGCTGCTGTTCGGAAGCGCAAAGCTCCCGACTCTGATGCGTAACTTAGGACGCAGTGCGACTGAGTTCAAAAAAGGGATGCGAGACGACGACTCCGAGCCTGCAGCTGACCCAGCTTCCAAGCCCTCCTAAATCGACGTTATGCTTCAATCTACGGCGTGTGTGAATCAGCGACTTATCTAAGTCGACACGCATGTCGCGATTAGCCAACTGGTCTGAGTGGAAGAAGGAAAATTGTGACTGACGGTTTATGTTTAGCCTTTTTTACTGGCGTTGGAACTTCCGAGATGGTTCTGCTCGGGATTGTCGCATTGCTCCTCTTCGGATCGAAGCTTCCGGAGGTGGCCCGCAACTTAGGTGGAACTTATCGCGGGCTCAAGAAGAGCGTTGATGAATTCAAGCGTGAATTTGAAGCAGTCGAGACCTACGAGCCAAAGCTGACTTATGCTCCTGCGGATGAAACGGAATCGACGACCGAATCGAATGCGCCGAAATTTACTCCGCCTGCTTGAAAGTGCTTAGAAATCGAACGGCGATACTCGGGCAGCACCGGGATAGATTCATAATTTCGCCATCGACGATCTCGTCGCGGGCTGCTTGGCAGAGCGAGATGTTTTCTTGTATATCGCAACTCTTTACAATCACCAATTGGTCTGATCCTATGGTGTAGGCCAGCAGCCAGGCCAGCGCGTCGGTAGTCGTATTCCAGTTTAATGCGGGACGAACTTCTTCGTTCAAGGTCGAGTGAATGGCATCTGTGTAGAAACATCCGACACGAACCATGTAGGTGGATGGCACCGGATTAGCCAAGGCAGTGTGCAAATCACTGACTGTCAAAATCGGGACGGCAGTCGGCACAATGGTGCATGCTAACTCCCAGGTGGTATCCAATAATTCTACACACTTCCAATGCAGCCGTTCGCCATCCAGTTCCGGACGTAATCGATGAAGGATGCGGATCGCCTCGACAAGCTCTCCACCTCCTACGACGACAAATAGGCTGCTATCGGGATACTGATCGGCGATATCCTTTATCAGCCGATCGAGGGAATTCGATGAAAACAGGATCGAACCACCGATCTTCACGACGACCGAGTGCATTTAGAGTTTACCGTCGAGCGCCAATTGATGGAAAAAGTGAGGCACGGTGTCTTGATTCTTCAGAAGCCAATCGATGGATGGCTCGTTGTTCATCGCTTTCGCGATGGCTTTCGCTGTAGCTTCTCGATTGGTTTGGAACAACAGTTTGGGATCATAATCCACATCAACGATAGATGGATCCAGCCAAACGGAAACAATGATCCCTAAGTCGTTTGCTTTCGACTTTGGAATCGAGCCAGCGCGAACTGCATCGAGAACACCATGCGCTATCGCTGCCTGAACTGTGCCCATCAAGATGTTCGTGTATTTCTCTGAGTTTACCGTGACTTTACTGACCATGATCGTCGCAGGTTTTACTTGCACATCGCTGTTGAGAATGGCAAACACCTTGGTGTGGCCTTTGACTTGGCTGCCGATTAGGTTTGCGAAAGCGAAACCAACCGGACCGTCTAGTTCGCCGATAATGACTTCGGGTTCAGCGGCGGACCAGGCTGGTTCGGCTTCGACAAGCGCCTCGCCGGTTCGCAAGACGATGCGTCCCGTGGACTTGGTTTTGGCTTTGGCTGGTTTCGAGCTCGACTTTTTCTTGGCCATGGTTGTGGATCTCAGCTTTTTCGGAAGTGGGAAGGATGTTGACACGGAAACGCTTCGCGTTGACATTTGTTTGTATCAGCCGCAAACTAACGATATTCTAGAACCGTCGATCTCGACCGCTACCACAATTCGTCGATTTGGGGTTTCGCAGACGAATTCCTGTGCGCAAATAAGTTGGTGAACCCTAGGCAGTGTGAACCCTAGGCAGTGTGAACCCTAGGCAGTGTGAACCCTAGGCAGTGTGAACCCTAGGCAGTGTGAACCGTTCCCTCGTGTTTGGATGATTGATGGCTCATACTTCGGATGCATTACTTGTGGTCGGCTTTACCTGTCGATCTCTTGCGCAAAGCGCAAATCGGCAGGGATTTTCGCCGCTGGTTATCGATCGATGCGGAGACCGAGACACTCGCGAAGTTGCGAAAAAGTATTCCCTCTGGCAGTCAGATGAACAACTAACCGACGAGACGATCGAAGTCTTTTTGAATATTGGTCCAAGAATGTTGGATGCGACATCCTGCTTTCCGCAACACTGCATGCTCGCAGGTGGAACCGAGAACGATATCGAGTTGGTTGCTGGGCTATCTCGGAAGTTTCCGGACATGATGAAGCCTGAGCAATATGCTTCCATGCGATCCTGGAAGAATTGGAGAAGCTGGTCCGAGCGTAGCGGAATGTTCTTTCCTCGGTCTTGGGAACTGGGCACCATCCTGTCCGGGACCGTCGATATCCCCTGCATGCCGATCCATTCGACCAGCACCAATGAGTATCTTTTGAAGAGACTCGATCATGCGGGTGGGTTGGGAATTTCGATGTGGAATCGAAAAGAGACCCCTTCGGCATCGCAAATGGCTTCGGCTGCTAGCAACTGTATCGTTCAAGAGCGAATCGATGGCCAGTCGGTTGGCGTGACATTTCTAAGTTCCACTCACGGCAGTATAGCCTTGGGCTGCACCGAAGCATGGCCAACGCAACCACATCCCTGGGGTCCCTTCGTTTACCACGGTTCGGTAGGCCCTATCTCGTTGCCAAAAGAAGACTGGCAGCTTCTGGACGCTTTCGCACAGAATGTCACAAATGGTTCGCATTGGCAAGGACTTTGGCAAGCAGACTTTATTCGCAAAGGGAGCCAATGGTACTTGTTAGAAATCAACCCGCGTTGGACAGCGAGCATGGAACTCCTCGAAGCTTTCATGGGGATAGAGCTTGTGAGACTGCATTGTCTTGCATTGTCGGGTCAATTAGCCAACGATCTTTGGCAGAATCTACTCCTGAACAACCAATCAACGAGAATGGCACCATCACGCTGCTTCGCAAAACGTGTGCTGTATGCACCGCGAAGTATTGCAGTGAACGAAGCGACAATCCAGCGATGGTGGAATCACCGACTACCGCTTGAACCTCTGGCGAACGAAATAGTGACATCTTCGGGTTGTTGGTTCGCGGATATACCCAACGAGCCGATGCAATTCGAAACAGGATTCCCCGTATGCTCCATTATCGGAGTAAGTCCAACGGCTGAGGACGTGAGAAAAGCGATTGAGGAACGGCATCGGATCGAAATTGAACACCTCTCATCGAGCGAGTCTCACGAATGAAAGAGGTCTTCGAACCCATGGAGTGCAATTCACTTGCTATGAACAGCAACAGCTTGGCCTGTATCGACTGACGCAACGAGGGTCGAACGCTCAACCTCCAATGCCGGGAACGACTCTTTGGCAATCTTCTCTTCCGCCAATAGACGTTTTTTGTGTGGGGCAACCAAATGAAGCCGCATTCGTTCATCGAGTTGCCGTTTATCGGTTCTCTCCGGATCTGTATGTGTCCAGCTCTCCCGGAACAATCGACTGCGAATGCTTCGTCGCACCTGCTGATCGTTGTCAAACCAATCGACTCGATACAAATTCGAAACCTCATCTCTCAACGGACGTCGATTCAGAGACTCTCTGTCTTCGACAAGACACCAAGCGCGAACGTGATACTTGCCATTTCCGGGATGCCTCTCGTAGAAGATCACTTGATCATAAACGTGCTTCCCCTGCCGATCATAGAAATGATTCAGCTCAATAAGATCAACGCACTCCGAAAGGGTACCATCGCTCGAGACTCGCCCCGCGACAGTAACACAAAACAATAGCATGAATGTGCTAGAAACCATGACCGCAACCTCTCCAATGAAGTTCTTTTGTGAACAATTTGCTCACCAGTGAACCGGAGGATCACGAAACCGCGATTATGGAACGCGGAACTGATCACGACAGATCGTGTGTGCGGTTGGCTGTCGCAAAAAGAGAGGGGCCGGAGAGAAAGTCCCGCGCTACATCATCAAACGATCAAGCAATTCGATCACCTCACATACTAACGAGCAACCGATCAACCACGCATGGGAAAACCCCGCTTGTGCCATCGACTGCTGGCTCGAATGGGATCACCGCAGGATTTCTTATAGGATGAAATCGGCTGCTGAATCCAGGCTAATTCAGCGCATTTAGAAGATCTAGAGAAATTCTTGAGAATTACTGCTGATACGAAACGACCGAGCCTACCAGTTAAGCAATCTGACGAAACGAAGATAGTTCCGCGTGTGCCGCTTCGATCGTACTAGATTCGATTTTCGTTCGATCCTGCGCAAAACCGATCATCAACGCAAGATCGCACAATCGATTGATGCGTCGAGGAACGCCTTGGGAAAGGAGTTGAATGGTTTCGCTGGCTCGAGACATAAATATACCCTCGTTCAGACATCCAGCGGCTCGCAGGCGATGCGAAATGTACGCAACCGTGTCGTTTAGGGTAAACCGCTCGAGAACGCAACGAACGGCAACCCGATCCTCTAAGGAAGCATTTTTGGCAACGTGGGACACTAACGAGGTCGAACCACAAAGAACTAGCGTTAGTGCCGATTCCGTAGCACACGCATCACTGGCTAGATTCAAAATCAATCGAAGCGCGTCCAGTGAGCCATATTGCTGAAGCAGATGCGCTTCGTCGATTGCAATGACCGCATGCAGCCCATTCCCGATATTGTGTCTCAAAATACGCTCCATCCCCTCGACGACGCTTGCCATATCCATCTGAGGCTCGGACTCCCGCGGTCCAATCTGTCGTACGATATGCTTCAAGAGCGAATCAGGAGGCATCGCGGGGTATACCACCCTTGCGATGGGAGAAAATTCGTCGGCCAATTGCTGTAAACACGACTCCAGTATCATCGATTTGCCAAGCCCGGAGTCCCCGCACAACAGCGCGACGGACCGTCTTTGCTCAATTGCATAGTTTAATTTGAGTGCGGCTGCTTGATGAGAATCCGATGGATAGTAAGACTTCAAATCGACTTTGGCCTCAAACGGCGAGCATTCGAGCCCCCAATGTGTAAGATACATCTTTTTAGTGCCTCAGTTAACCGTTGAAGTTCTCGACTATACCGACAGATGTAATTCCCATTCCTTGCAGAATACTGACCGCGGTGTCGACTTTCTCTTTAATGCTTAGCTCCGTGTCAACCACTACGATAGCAGCATCGACGATCGTCTCTTGGGAAACACCGACTAGTTCCCGTTGCTCTAGATTGAGTCGGTTGGAATCCAATATGACGATGTCAAATGCAGAGGCGATGCGTTTCACAGTTTTGGACATGCGGTGAAGATTGGCGTGCATTTGCTGAGCCGAGACAACGCTAGACAATGGAAACACCGTGATTCGATCCTCGATGGAACGGACTGCAACTTCTTCCAATGGGACGTTCTCAAACAAGCAGTCTTGCCATCCGTGTTCGATATCGAGTCTTAATTGATCTACCAAGCTCGGGTAAAATGTGTCGCTGTCTACAAGAGCAACACTCAATCCGGCGGCGGCAGCGCATCGAGCCAAGTGTATAGCAACGGTACTCCTTCCGACCCCACGCTCGCCACTAGTGACCGCCATCACTTTCAATCCTTCTTGATTCGCAAGCCGAAGATGCTTTCCAATTTGTTGAAAGGCATCACCGTGCGACTTCTCGATTTGGATCGCGACTTCAGGCCAAAAAAAACGATCAACCTCCCAGCTTGCAGAGAAGGTAACGGGCAATGGCAATGGAGTACGAGCTTCGGGAGCCCTCGATTGCGAAACGGGCGGTTTCCTTTGAGCGAACGCTTCGCGCGCAGGATCCAGTCTTCGATGCTGAGTAGGGTCGGGACTATAGACCTGAGGTGCAACAGACTGGATTGCTTTCGGCTTTGGAGCTACATCGGCTGCGGTCGAGCTCGCTGGGACTTCAGATCGGTTCCCATCGGTGGTCGTTCTTGTATGTGCACGGTCGATTCGGATTCTCGGAACGGAGGAATGCCCCGCCGGCGTGGGTCCTTTGACAGGTTGAGAAGACGTTCTCCCTGGGCGCGTTACGGACTCACTTTCGGGCTTTGGTTCATAGACTCGCGGCGCTGACTCCGCAACATGCAAAACTTGTCGGTTTGCATTACTGCCATTGACGACGACTGCTGGCTGAGAGCGGAAAACTCCAGTGGCCTTGATGCCGCGTTCAACGCCGAGTGGCGACCAAACACTGGATTGTTGCGGTGGCTCGATTGGCTTTGTGGCTTCTTGTCGCAACATTTCCTTTTGCGGTGGTGCGACGGAAGGGCTGCGAGAAGAAACGGACAGATTCGGTGCAGGTACTTGTTGGGTTCCCGAATCAATTCGTTGCGTAATCGGCTTGCGAACGGGCTCGGTTGCAGGACTGCTTCCTGCTGCTGGTTGTCGCGAACGAACCGGAGCGCCCTCCGCACGACTCTTTACGTAGGCACGAAGATAAGCTTGGTTGACTTCGTTACTCATAGGGATAGACCAGTTTTCTATGCGCGTTGTAAGCTAGTTGGATGGCACATTAATGGGAGGATAACCGAACGAAGAACCTGCGGTCCCTGCAGCTGCGGGCCCGACAGGAGTGTAGGGCAGTTTGGGCTGAGTGATGGGCGCTGACCTCCCTCCATCCGGTTGGCGGTTTAGAGTCGACTGATATCGATTCATACCGTTCTGACTCGTACCAGATGCGACGTTCGGCTGTTCGTAAGCAGGAACGGTCAATGGCTCATAGGTTTTCGGTGATGGTGGATAGGACTGCCCCGCCATTGGCAGAGAATCGTTGCTCACGGGTGCAGTTGCCAAAATGGCTTCGGAACGCGCAACACTCCCAACGTTTGAACCCGGAGTAGCCGTGGAGTTCGTTGGCCAATTTGTGGCTGTACTCAATGGGGCATAGGGCGTGGTAGGGATGTAGGGAGTTGCGGATTGAGGAGCAAATGACGTGGTTTGAGCTGGAGTCACTGGGCTGCTAGAAGACAACTGTTTGGCTGGCACGCTGTTGCCAGCAACTGGATTCCCCCTTGCGTTTCGGTAAAGAGTGATCAAATCCGTCACGCTGCTGTCCAGGTTCGGCGTAGACGTTTCCCTGACTTCGTTTGTCGAATAGAGCTCTGGCCGCGTGGCCGTGTAAGGAGCTTCACTGGAAGGTGCGTTCGTATAGGGCTCCACTTCCTTTTCGTTCAAGCTTGTTTCGCCCGAAGTGGTCCAAGGTACCGCCGGGCGATCGCTCTGAAGACGATTCGGAAAGGCCGGACCAGAATCAACTGCAGCGGCGGCAGGAGTAGGCGCAGCGGCTAGCAACGTTGGCACTGGACTGCTGGACAGTTCGATGCCAGACGAGACGTCTCGTCGTGCTATGGAAGACTCTTGCGAAGAGTTCGCTTCGCCAACTGAAAGGCCGCTTTCCATTCCATTCGAGGGAGAGACAAGAGTGGCTTCGTCTTTTGTTCCAAGATCTAGCGAGGAAACCGCTAGCTTTGGCAGTGGAGGCACGACAACCTGAGAAGTCGCAACCTGAGAAGTCGCAACCTGAGAAGTCGCGATCTGAGAAGTCGCGATCTGTTTCGCCTCAGTTGTTTTTTGTTGATCCGCAGAAGCATCGATCGCAGCTTTTTGGGTTGCAATTTTGTCGCCTTGCAAGCGGCTCGGAACAGACATGCGAACTACGGTGATCACCAAGAGTATCAAAAGTAGAGTTCCAACGGTTCTTAGAATCTGACTCCCATAGGAAACTTTCGACGGTCGAGAGAGAACGGCGATGTTTTCCAAAGCGGGGGGACTCGGCACAGCTGATGCAGGGGTAGAACCACCCGAAACGCTAGCCTTCACAACATCGGCAGTTGATGATTCAATGCTTTTCGACGGCGAAACGGCAGATGCACCAAGTATGAGAGGCTGAACGTTCTTTAATGAGAACAATACGGGAACAGTGCTTTTGCCCATTGGAGCTGTTGCCTCATTGCCCTGTCTTGTTGCGTGATTTGCCATAGGTCGAGTCCTTTCGATCCAAACCTTGCTTGTGAATATTTAAGCAAAGTAGGGTGTATCCGGTCTATCGGCACATAATCTAGTTCTTCTTTAGCTTTTGCCTAAAGGGAATAGATTAACATTTGGTCTAGTTCCGAGTCTGCCTTCCTGGCCGTTCGGAGCGAGCCCGTGCGAAGGTGACATTACGTTCCTTCTGGTGGAAATGGAAGATCATTTCCGGTCAAACGGTTCACTCCCTTTGATATCGATGGAGCTGCAAAATCATTAGAACTGGCAAAATCGGCTACGGCTGTAGCATTCGTGGCAGAAGAAAAGCTGTTGTTTCAACTAGGTTCTGGGGGAATCTTTTCGGCGTACTAACATCCAATCATAGGTAACGGCATTTCTCATCAAGGTTTCTTATGCTGCATTCCAGAAAAAAGACACGAAAGCTGGCGATCGAGTGCCTTGAGAGTCGTCGGGTAATGACTTTGCCGTATGGAGCAGACCCAGATGATCTGGGTGAGTTCTTCCTTGGTCGTATTGCGGTAACGCCCGTTTTGCTGGAGAGCAACGGCTCGATCGACGCGAATACAGAGAACTGGACTGCCGCGCAGGTCAATAGCGTGATGACCAAGATTGAGACGGGGCTAAACTGGTGGAACCAGTTGCTCGCGACCAAGAGCTCCGTGCATACGATTGATTGGGTTATCGATCGAACCTATGTCGATAACCGAGTTGCTACTCCCTACGAGCCTATTTCTCGGCCGTCGAATCATTATTCAACATGGGTTGCCGACTTTTTGCGCAATGCTGGCTATGCGAGTGGGGCGGATGTTTTTGCGAATGTGCGTGACTTTAATCACGCACAACGTCAACGCCACAATGCGAACTGGTCCTTCACGATGTTTGTTGTGAATTCAGAGGCCGATAGCGATGGTGCTTTTGCACCTGGCGGCTCCTTTAGTCGGGCTTTTGCCTTTGCCGGTGGATTGTTCCAAATTGTCCCGTCGACTCGGCCCGCTTCTACATTCGCCCACGAGACTGGCCATATGTTTTGGGCCCGCGACGAGTATGCCAACAGCGGTTCTTATTACGGTCGCCGTGGCTACTACGATGCTCAGAACACGAATTCCGTTGAGCAACATCCCAACGCAAATTTTGTCCAACAACCAAGTATTATGTCATCCGGTTCTTCACTGCAAACCGCGTACGACACAATCGTCTCGGCGGATGCGACCCTGGCACAATTAGGATGGAGAGATTCGGACGGTGACGGAATTTTTGATGTGCTGGATGTACCTCTGAAGCTTGAGGGGACCGGCCGAACGACGTTGAACGGATTATCGTATCGATTCGTTGGGAGAGCTGAGGCACAGGCTTTGCCAAATAGAAATTCATCCGGATTGCAGAACGACATTACTTTGAATCGAGTCGATAGGATCGAATATCGGATCGATAACGGCAATTGGACGGTTGCTGCAACACCGAACGCCTACCTAACAAACGTCGATATCACGATTCCCTTGAACAGTTCGTCAGGTACGGTTGAGATCCGTGCTATCGATGCCGATCTCGGAATCACAAGCAACGTCTTCCAGGGACAGATCGGGGCGATTCCAGATACTACGGTAGTGTCTGGAATCAATGGCTTTAGCTGGGTAGATTCCGACCAGAACTCCGTTTGGAATTCGAACGAAAATGGAATATCGTCGGCCATCGTAACTCTCGTTGACGCTTCCGGGATACCATTGCAATTGCAAAGGCGATTGGAGCCAGACGACTTTCCAATCGGGCAATTGAATTCCAGCCAATCAGGCGTCTTTATCGATGTTCTCGGGAACAACACAGACGGTCGTATTCATATCGAGACGGATTCTGCTGCCTCCACAGGTTCGAAGGTATTTCGTCCGAGTTCGATTTCCGGGCAAGTGCTCGATGCTTTTCGGGGCAAAGGTCAAGAATTACGAGCACGATTTTCGGTCGCAACCTCGTTTGCTGCCATTGATGCGATTTCCATCGCGGACGATACCGACGTACGTATAGATGCATACGATAGCGGCAATAACCTGATTGCAAGAACCGAACGCAAAGGACTGTTGGCTGGACAACGAGTAACCCTCGAGATTGGTTCTTCCCAAGCGAATATTGCCTACGTGATAGCTCGAGGGCATGACGATTCGTTCGTAAAGTTCGACAACTTGGTTTTCGGTCCACGCTCTGCGACCAACACAGCAAACGATGGGAGCTTCAGCTTTCGCTACATAGTTCCTGGCACTTACAATGTTAAGATAGAAGGTCCGTCGTTAGGTTACGTCAGCACCACTCCCGCCAGCGGTGTTCGTACAATCGTCTATAACGCAGGTGTCACAGTTAGCCATGTTGACTTTGGATTGTATCTTCCTCCTAGTCCATGGCGGAATCCGACACAGGCCGAGAATGTGGATGGAAGCAATGGCGTCGACGCGTTAGATGTACTCGTGCTGATCAATGAAATCAACAAGAACGGCGCTCGAAGTTTACCGACTTCTGGGTTATCGTCGCCTCCCTTTTACGACCCCAATGGCGATCGCATTTTGGATGCACTCGATGTGTTGCAGGTTATCAATTTCATCAACAGTGGGCAAAACTCGCTCGGCGGTACTGGTGGTGCTGGTGGGTTAAGCGGTGGCGGTTTAGGCGGTAGCGGAGGAGCTGGCGTTGGCGGATCAGGCGGTAGCGGAGGAGCTGGCGGTGAAGGGGAGATGGCTCCCAATAGCGGTCGCTTGGCACCTTTCAACTCCTTTGTTCAAGACAAAAGCGACGACCAACTCTCAACACGCATTTTAAGCAGTTCATCATCGCGGGCTCGACGCATTTCCAATGTTCCTGAGTCGTGTGGTTGCCCAGCCTGCTCCGCGTTTAGTTGCGGTACTGGAGAAGCTAGCCCTTCGATATTGGACATTGCTCGGACGATTCATTCGTATAGCAATGTCGGTCCTCAAGAAGCGATCGCCCCTGAGAATCTTTTGGTCGATCAATTCTCTCTCGATGATTGGCAACGACTTCTGTAGTCGAAGAATTCCCGATCTCGAAATTTTTCTTGTAAGATCTAGCCTTCACCGTCGCCTTATTGGATAGAGGGGTGAGTTCGCGGGAACCACCAGGTTGCGACATTCCAAGGTTGATAGCTCACGATCTATGAGAGATGCACCCGAAACGCGACACAGTTTGCTCGCACGATTGCACGGCAGCGATAGCGATGTTGCGTGGGTGGAATTCATGAAGTTGTATGAGCCAGCGATTTATCGTTTTGCCAGACGACAGGGACTTCAAGACGCAGATGCTCACGAAGTCGTTCAGGAGGTTCTGCTCAGTGTTCGTACATTAGCCTCGAACCCATCGAATGCGAGACGAGAGAAATTCCGAGCTTGGCTTTCCACGGTCACACGAAATCGAATCATCGACCTTGTTCGTAAGGTAGCTCGCAAAGAAAAGGCGACCGCTCAACTCATCGATCGAGCAGCCAATGATGAAGATAGCCTTCAATTCGAAGTTCGCCACCAGATGTTTGCGATCGCTTCCAAAGTCGTACAGCAGAAGGTGTCATCGGCGCAATGGCAAGCGTTTTGGAAATCTACCATAGAGTCGATTCCTCCTACGAAGGTTGCGGAGCAGTTAGGAGTATCCGTCGGAAGTGTCTATGTTTCTAGGTGTCGCGTGATGGAGAAGCTGAGAATAGAGATTGATAGAATGACACGAGAAGATCTTGGGGAAGGAGAGCGAACATGGTAGCACCAATTCGATGCGCGACTCGGGAAGAACTGCAATCGTTATTGCTGGACCGCTGCAACCATGTCGATGGACAGCACTGGACGGAGCACATTGCACTATGCGGTCACTGCAATACGGTTCTATCTGCGATGGCTGCTCCAGATGATCTTTGGAACGAGAGTCGGCAGCATTTCTCGAGTGTCGAGTTCTCCAAGGATGAGAAGGAAAATGAATGTGCCCCTGATGAACCCTTCGCAAAATTTCTGCTCGCACATTATCACGTCGAAGGTATCGTCGGTTATGGCGGTATGGCAACCGTGTATCGCGGCTTTGATCCCCAACTGCATCGAGCGGTTGCGATCAAAGTTCTGCATCCTCATCTCGCGAAAGCAGGAAACTCACGGCAGCGTTTTCTTCGCGAAGCCCAGTCCGCCGCATCGATCACCCATCCCAACGTCATTCCGATTTTTGGTGTGCATCAAGAAGAAGGCAAAACGTTTTTAGTCATGCCACTGATTACAAATGGTAGCTTGCAACATCGTATCGACCAAGACGGCCCTCTTTGCTTGGAAGATACTTTGCGTATCGGATTGCAGATTGCAGAAGCGTTAGCGGCGGCCCACGCAAATGGAGTGATCCATCGAGATGTCAAACCCGCGAACATCTTGCTCGAAGATGGAGACAAACGGGTCGTGCTGAGCGATTTTGGTTTGGCAAGAACGCTCGACGACGCCTCGATCACGGCCAGCGGATTGATTGCGGGAACGCCTGCATACATGAGCCCTGAACAAGCCCGAGGGGAACAGGTGGACCATCGCACTGATCTATTCAGCCTCGGCAGCGTGCTGTATGCCATGTGCACAGGGCACTCTCCATTTCAAGCTTCGAGTACGTTGAAACTTCTACGTGAAGTTTCGGACGCTCCGTTTCAATCGGTACATCGATACCAAGAGCATCTTCCTATTTGGCTTGATGCATTGATCGCAAGGTTTACGGCATCCGATCCTGGCAAACGAGTTGCGAACGCTACACTAGGGGCAGAGCTTCTCCGCGGTTGCCTACTTCATGCAACCAACCCAAATCAATCGTTGCCGACAGAGCTGAATCAGCACAAGTTACGCACTCCGTCTCTGTGGAGAACGATATCCTTACGATCAACCATTGTCATGATCACAATGGTATCGCTTTGCGGATTGATCGGTGGCGTAGTCTTTTACCAGAATTCATTGACTCGGCGTACAGGAACTCCTATTGAAGTGAGTTCTGCAAACGACAATAGCATGGTCCAGCAAAGTAGATTTTCTCACCCGTGGTCGGATCCACTAGAGTCCGAGATCAAACAGATCTCCAAAGATATCGACCAATTCCTGAGTCGCTCACAAATGAGTCTTTCACTTCCAAGAAATCCCAATGATGGAGAATTATCTGATGACGAACAGAAAACGCTGGAGTAGAGCTACGATTGCCGTGGTTTTCTCCGTGATGACTATCCTTGGCGCAACGGCTTGTTTTGCATGGATTCAACAGGAGCGAGCAACGAATGAAGCGATGCGAGCGTATGCGGTAGCCCCGAATTACACTGCTCAGCCATACGGCTCCGGGCTATATGTTCAAAACGCATCTGCACAAGCTAACTACAGCCTGACTCCGAATGCATCAAGATCGGTGTCTTTTGCGAAAGTGGTTCACAATTCCTTACCCTTGGAGCAGCATACACTTGTTTCACTCATTCGATCGACTCCCAAAGAGGGCAACTCAGAGAAAAAAACCGAAGCAAGAAATCAACTGATGCGTCTCGTAGAGCAAGAGTTAGATGGCCGATTTGCAAGCCAAGCTGCTGAACTCAGTTTGCTGGAAAAGCGAGTCACCGAAGCAAAAGAGAAACTGGCTCAACGCATGAAGAGAAAGGAGGAGATTATGGAGAGGCGGGTGGCCGAACTTCTGAGTGAACCAGATGATCTTGCGTGGAATGCGGATATCAACGTTCCAAATGCAAATACCCCACAACTATCTCCGCTTCTTTCTCTTCCAGTTCAGCCCAGTAGCTCTCTTCAGCCCACCAGTAGCTCTCTTCAGCCTAGTAGCTCTCTTCTGCCTAACTCTCTTCAGCCTAACTCTCTTCAGCCTAATAACTCCCTTCCTCCATTCCAATCAGCACCGCAGAATGCTAATCCCGTAGCCGGACCAGTTGCGAGCCCCGGGAGCGGAACGCCATTGAATTTCAGCTTTCCGATGAGCAACACACCTTCCGAACCAATCCCGTCTGCTGGCACACCAGAGCCAAAGTTCACATCGGAAGAGCCCGCACCTGCCGCGAAAACTCCAAACAATTTTGCATCGCTTACGGAGGAAGCGATTGATCTCGAATCCGAATTCGAAGAGCTGGATGGCTTGACTCCCGAAAGAAAAATCGAAGAGGTCCATCGACTGACTCTTCGAAAGCGACTTAGAAGATTGGAACTTGATCTAGAGGCTGCGATAAAGAAAACAGAAAGCGCCGAACGTTTGAAGACTCGCGATTTCGACATGGCAGGTAATGAGCTTAATCGGGCTAAGTTAAAGCTTACGACATTTGTACCACTCCGAGGAGTCTCTATATCAGAGCTCGAATACAAGCAACAAGAGACTGAAGTGGAGATTGCCGAGCATAAGGTTGCGAAACTTCAGCAAGAGCGAAGCGACCTCAAAGACGAGGTTAAAGAAGCTTCAGAGCGAGTCCAAAGGCTTCGCGAAAAGATGGATGATATCCTTAAAGTCCAAAAGCCTGCACCTGAGGTGACCTACTGAGGTGCGGACTTCTTGCCTGACATTGGGACCATGAACCTGCTGGGGGTAGCAGAGAACATCCAACCGCCTTACTTCTGGGCGTACTGTTCCAATGAAAATGGATTGATGATAACGATGGCAGGTTTTGGAATCGGTGCATGAGCAATCGGAGCGTGCCCTGCTTCTTCACTTACCTTGACGCGTGGAGCATCGCCGTGATGACCATGCGCATGTGGGTTGTCCATTACGTGCGGACGGACAAAATGGCCTTCGGCAGGTACGGCGTGATACGACGGTGAAGATCGCAAAAGTGGCCACGAAGCGTAAGGGCTTTCGCCGTAAGGACGAGCATACCGTTGTCCATAGTAAACCGGCGGATGGACCGCAAAGTATGGAGGTGCTGGCAATCGGTTCCGGAAACTATTCTGAAAACCTAGCGCGTAGCCAAATTGAAATGCAAACGGATCTTGAGCTTGAACGCTCTCTTGAATGCCCATCAATCCAGTAACCGCAACAACCAATCCAAGTCCGATTTTCTTCAGCATCTCTCTCGCACCTTTATTGAAATTCCCCTGCACTTCAGGCTAATTGGGGTGCGTTCGATATCAAGCTCCAACCAGACTAGGATCGCAAAAGTTGGGCACTCTGTTCCGATTATGACGGCTCACGGGGAAGACAGTTCGGCTACCCCGCGTGGCAATCCGCTAAGCATTTGAACTTCGGCCTCAGTTAAAGCTCGGTTGAATATCGCCAAGTCGTCCATTTTCCCGACGTACCCGAGTCCAAGCATGATTGCTGACTGGTCTACATCCCATGTGAAAGTCTGGACGCGGTTGGAAATGGCCGAGGCCTTTTTTCCGTTGAGAAATAGTGTCGCTTGGCCGTTGGGCTCGTTCGAATTGAAATGTTCGAAAACAAAAACGACGTGAACCCATTTATCGCTTAGAAAGGGTGGTTGCTCGACGGAGGCTAGTGGGCGTTCGGCGGGTGGTATATCCTCAAACTTCCGACCGTTCGGATTCCACACATTCTTGTCCGCATAAACACCCAATCGGAAAGGAATGCCGGCGGGCCGTTTTTCGAACTCAACAAACATCGCGGCATCATCCCATTGTTTGGATGTGATTTGAATTGGATCGCAGAACCCAGGTGCTAGATCCTTCAGCGGATCGGTAGAAAGCCAGAACGAAACCGTCCCTGACCAATCCGTTTTTGGTGCAAGAATATTTCCTTTGCCGCGATAAAAGACCATTGGTCCTTTCGCCGTCATGAATCGAAGCGATCCACCGAATCGACCGCCAGACTTTTCCAGAACCACGCGTTCGCCAGCAGGAAGACCTTTGACGGCAGTCTCTCGTTTATTCATTTCCACAGAAGACCAAAGAGACACATCACCCTTTGAAAAATTCGCATCCACGGAATCATCGAATGCAGCATGGAACGTCAACGACTTTTTTAGATCTGCGTAGGACGCGGCTTTTGGTGTCCCGGGATCTGATGATTGAGCATGAGCGGTCGAAGCGATCAGACCGAGCCCCAACCCAATCACAGATCTGAGCCAACGGAAATGTCCATCACGATCATTGAATATTTCTAAATTCGATAGCATGGTAAACTCACGAGCGAAGCGTTCGAAACAAGTGGAGATTTAGGAACTCAGTATCTCAAGAACTCGAGCGGCATGTTGTTCGATACCAATCTCAGTCAATAGTTTTGGAGATATCTGATACCGCCCTCGTGCTTGGAGTGCGATTGCCTTCAATTTTAGCACAAGATCGTCTGGAGAATGGGCATCGAACAATTCGCCAATCGGAAGTCCGTCTGCATTTTTTTTTAATCGTTCGTGGATCTCTGGGAATGCACCATGTGAGGGCTGCAAGTAGGGAACTCCGCATGCGACAGCTTCCAGCAGGAACAATCCCTTGGGTTCGGCATACACAGTCGGAACACAAAAAAGATCTAGACTATTCAGGAATGTTGCTTTATCCGATCGTTCAATGGAACCGCAATACTCCCATCGTTTCGAAAGCCCGGCTTCTTCCAGTTTGCCTTTCAGTCGGCTCCAAAGGTCTTCGTGTTGTGGCCCCATCCAGCCAGCAAGCTTCAGATGGAGATGGCCAAATCCCGGCTTAGTAGCCAAAGCAAGGAAGGCATCGACTATCCGTTCGAGCCCTTTCTCCTGCGCCATTCTCGCAAAGTATCCAATGGTAAACGTATCGCTAACGGGCCCGATACGAGAAGGCGACGAAGTGATGAAGTCCTTTGTGGGGATTCCCAACGGGACGACGTGAATTTGGCGGGATGGAATAGCAAGCAGTTCGGACATGCGTGCAGCATAGTCGTGCGAATGTATTATAAATGCGTCGACCATGGGCACCAATCGCTTGAGACGATCGATGGCCATCTCTCTATATTTGGCCGGGAGAGAGTCAAGGAAGATATCGTCACCTTGCAATGTGACTACGATCTTCGCAGTTGAGCGTCGCTTTAGTTCTGGTATTCCTCCACCGATCAAGAGATTTGTGAAAACAATGACGTCGGGGGCAATATCCGAGGTAAGCCAACCCAATAGCCGTGCGAACTCTTTTCGTTGACGGCCATGAATGCCATCCAGCATGGAAACAGCGAGCGAGCCAAGAAGCTTCGGAGAAGTCTTCCCAACATTCTTGGTCAGCTTTTGAATCAGCCATCCTTGATTCAAAAAATTGTCGATCCATTGGGGCGAGTAAGCTAACCAAGGTAGCTTTTGCTGCAAAAAGACATTGAGCCCTCCCATGAAGACCCGGTCAATGCTTACATTCTCATCGTCGGTCCGGATCGGGGTGTACACAGGTATTAATAGGCAATCATTACCTAACCGGATAAGTTGCTTGGCTAAAGCGTTGTCATGTAGGCAGGAGCCGCAGTACATTCCAGCAGCCCCAGCTGTTAGGTAAGCGATCTTCATAAAGTCACCATGATTGAAGCTAGGGAAGGGCTAACGATTGAGAAGTTTTTGAGGGTTTGCTGTGGTAAGTTGGGGCGACTTTTCGGTCGCGCAGACTAAGTAGTTGCAACAACCTTCTCAACCGGAATAATTTACGTAAGTTCATATGGACAAGCATTTTCTGAAAAATAAGGCTACCACCTCAAGCCTCTTTCGCTAACTGGCCGATAGTTAGCCAAGACTTCGCATCTTAACTTGTCAGAACGTTCTGGCGAGTGTGATAGATGCGATTGAATCATTGCCGGTGACCAATACTGGACGAGTTTCGAAACTCGGCCGGCAGCAGACGCGAGTTTGATTCAGCAGAGGGGCTGACAAGAACGACGCATAGTACGGAGAAGCAAGTTCTTAACAGGATAGGGCTTGCTTTGTAAACGAGGCTAACGAAGTCATTGCAGTCCAACAACTGCATAGAAGCCACGCCGGTTGAGGGCGATTTCGGCGGCGACTTCGTCCACCGAAATCGGTCTCCACGCTGTCGTACCATGCGGACCTGTTAAGCAACTGCCAGTAAACATAAAGTAGGGAGATTAGGCTCAGATGAAATGGAATATCATTGTAGGCTCGATGGTTCTCGGAGCAACCCTTAGCGGTCAAAGCTTCGGTGGTGACCTTTTGAGCCGTCTGCTCGGTGGAAAAGGCTGCGGTGCTTCCAGCTCTTGCTGTGACACTTCAGTTTCCGATCCATCGTGCGGCGCTGAATTGGCACCTTGTGGTAGTGGTTGTGCACCAAGCTGCGGCGCTGAAATCGCTGCACCTTGCGGATCGGGATGCGGAGCGGGACCAAGCTGTGGCGCTGAAATCGCTGCTCCTTGCGGACCGAGCTGTGGTGCTGAAATAGCATGTGCACCAGAGAGCTGCTGCAACGTTCGTACACCAATCCTTGATGCCCTCAAAGGCATGAAGGGTAAACTAAAGTGCAAGCTCACAGCCTTGAAAGCCAAGCATGCTTGCGCTCCAAGCTGTGGCGCGGAAGTAAGTTGCGATCCATGCGGACCAACTTGCGGTGCTGAAATTGCAGCACCTTGTGGACCAACTTGCGGTGCTGAAATCAGCGCTTGCGATCCATGTGCAGCCCCAGCTTGCGATAGCGGCTGCGGTTCGAAAAAGCTTGGGGGCGGATTGCTCGCCAAGATTTTCAAGTGCAAGTCAAAGGCAGGCTGCGATAGCGGTTGTGCTACAGCTTGCGACGCAGCACCAGCTGGTTGCAGCTCGTGCGCTTCAACTGCAGTGGAAGCACCTCATGCTTCTCCTGCTGCTGCTCCAGCACCAGTGGTTGATCCACATGCATACCTGAACACCAAGCGTCATGTCATTCAAGCAAGCAGCACACGCATTCGCTAATAAGCGAATGACGACTGCTCGTCACAAGACATGATCAACGAAAATCAGCCCGTCGAGTCTTCTCGACGGGCTGATTTTATTTCGTTTGGACCGCATTCGTTATCGTGGATTTGATATCACAAATGCGGATGAAGCGATCACCTTGTATTGGAGATCCGGTTAGTTGGGTAGATCGGTTTCCTGCGAATCGGTAATGACCGTCTTGCCTTCTTGTTGGCCGATAGTGATGACGTTTCCTCGCCCACTGCCCATACTCGATGGCATGTTGTAGACGTAGATTGCATCCAATGCTTTGGCGATTCGCTGTTGTGCTTCGCTTAAGTGGGCCAGTGAGTATGGATCTAGACCGCTTCGCCCTTCGAGAGTTGCATCTAGTTTTCGCTTCAGGTCTTTGAGTTGCATCATCGCCAGCGAACCAACTGCCTTGGCAGAAGCGTTACCCTTGGTAGGGATAGCTAAATCCACGAGTCGTTCCAAGTATTCACGTTGAAGATTTCTTCGAAGAGAACTGATTCTTGGCTTTCGTGTAGAAACCTCACCCTCTGCCTTTGCATCCAGCTCAGACCATATTTCAGCGAAGAGTTTATCCATCAACTCCGGTAATGTGATCGCATCCTGATCATTCGGAACCAACTGCTCGTTGTCGAATACCCTGCGCAAGGTCGTCGGGTTCATCAACATCGTTAGTGTTGAAGCCTGGTAACCCAGAATTCGATCGTGGATTGGGAATGTTGATTCACCCATAGCGCTGAAACCCTCGTCAATCCACTTATCGTTGGTCATTCGTTCCAAGATTTTGGGCGAGAGACCAAAGGCGGAATCCCGGAAAGCATTCCGAATCACAAACTCCAGCGATTTTCTTTGCTTATCGGCAGCCACTGGAACGAGCGACTGGCGATTGCCTGGATCACCCTTCTTATCTCGATTGACGTGCGCACCGCCAATCCAGTTTGCGATCATGCTAACGGCCTTCATCTGCTCACCCAACGTGAGTTCGTAACCGATTCTCGCTTTCGACCAGCTATCACCGTCCTTTACGAACCGGTCCAGAAGACGCGATCGATAGAGCTCGACCAGGCGCATCTGATTTTCGGCATAGTCGAGTGGCTCTTTCGAGTAATCGTATCGTCGAGCAAGTGGATCTGGACCACCCGTATCTTCGTCGGTGGCATATTGATATTCTGGCTCGGTGCACTTCTTGAGCAACTCAGGCAGCTTCGATTCATCTTGTGAATAACCATACTCAATCGCCCACATGTCGTAGGGGCCAATGCCTGTCATCGTGTACTCACCCTTCGTTGACCCTTCGAGTTTGTAGGGCATGTTGACGGGGATGTAGTCCATCACGGACGACGCCAATTGCTTTTTCCCTCTGACCTCGTCCGAATTGATTTCCTTGAAAGTCAGATAACTCGAAGCCTTGAAGTTGTGACGCAAACCAAGTGTATGTCCAACTTCATGCGCTACTAGGTCAGCCAAGAGTGGACCGATGAAGGACTCTGGCATTCCATCTAGCATTTCTTCTTTTGGCTTATCCTTTTTCTTTTCCTCCGGCTTCTTGTCCTCCGGCTTCTTGTCTTCGTCTTTCTTCTCTTCCGGCTTCTTGTCTTCCGCCTTGGCAGGCGAAGATTCCTGCAGTGCTAACTCTTCGAGAAGCCCCAAACTCATGCGAGCCATGGACATATCCATCCTTTTGGCCAATGCGACATTGCAATAGCCGTTCGTTTGGCTTGTTCGCCCGATGAGACCATCGTATACCTGATCGCCGATCAGTTTCCCATCCACTTTCGTCATGGGATGGCCGCCGAACGGAAGCCTGGATTGATTCGCGAGTATGTTCGTAAGATAAGGCTGATTCGCGCTAGGAGCCAATCGTATGCGTGGATCCCATGATGGATGATCACCGAGCCATGTTAGCGTTTCTGGGCTCATCCCTTCCATCGCCAATTCAGGCATCAAATCATGATACTGAAAGTTGAAGTGGCGAATCCAACCGTCTGTCAAAACGATATCGGCATCTAGAATTTCGCCCGTGATTGGGTGCACTCGGCTAGGTCCGATTGCTGTGCCGATATCATTGTTGAGCCAACGTACGAAATTGTACTGAACATCTTCTGGGTCCAGATCCATGGTGGCTGGAGAGCGAGGATCTTGGTAGAGAACTTCGATAGCGTCTGAGAATCCTACGGCCTCGAATGCCTTGTTCCAATGTTCGATTCCCTGCTTGACCCATCGGCGATATCGGACAGGGGTTGTGTGTTCGATGTAGAAACGAATTGGTGTTACTGGCGGGCTCACCTTGAGGCTTGGGTCGCGCTTTTCCAATCTCCAACGAGTCACATAGCGTACTCGCTTCTTGTCATCGTCGTAGCTACCTAGGTCTGTATAGTTGGTTACGAAGTAGCCAACGCGCTGATCCGCTTTCCGAGGTCGGTATCCATTGTCTTCAGGTACTTCGCTAAACGAATAATGGAGTGTCTGAAACTTTCCCCCCTGGGCGACGACTTCGAAAGCCATTTCCACATTCTTTGCGAAGACTTTGGCCTTTACGATCTTGGTCAACTGCGGATCTTGAATACGAACAGATGGACCAAAAAACTTCGAGGCTTGGCCGACAAACAATGCATCAGCATCGATGACTGGACCGCCACGAGGCGCGATCGTTACGATCGGCACATCCAATAGGACGGTATCGGTGAAGAGACGTTTCACAGAGGATTTGGATTCAGGTTCTCCATTGGATCGAACATCCAAATTGGGCACCACGAGCGCGAGACGTTTATTGTACTGCCGCCAGTAGACGTAGTAATCACCCGCTTGAAGGCCAGCGAACTGATCTCCGCTGCTGACGGTCAAAGCGATAAAGTACTTCTTCATAGCGAAGTCTTTTGGAATCTCCAAAAGCATTTGTCCGTCTTTTTCACGAGTCCAAACACCGCACAAAGCATTGTTTCTATCAGGTGACTTGGTCTCCGACTTCACAAATCCTTCGGTTACTTTTTCAAATGGTGGATACTCGGGGACAGCACCCTCTTGTGCACTAACCGAACCGCTAAGAGCGGCTTGCAAACCCAGCACGCCCACGAGGAGCCGTGAGCAATGCATCACCAAATTTCGATACCGTTTCATTCTTGGTTTCCAGATGGTTAAATAAAGAGAAACAACGCATTCAACACCCATCAAGTGGCGTTCCTGGGATGTCATAGGCAGGAAGCAATTCGAATCAACCGTGTGCGAAGGACGTGATAGCACTTTGCACTCACGTTTCTACGGACGAGGAAGCCTAGGTCAGATCTGTTTGCATATCCCGATTCAGGTAATCGCGTCAACACTTTTGCCTCCTGAAGGTCGTCGCAGCCTGCGCAACCCGCACAGACTCACGAAATGTTAACAAGTGCCATTAGGTTGGATTATGTGCAAGCGGAAAGCATTGGTCTAGTAGTTCAATTTGCAATTCAAAGTCTTTGCTGGTCAGAATTCCTTCCAATGGTTACTTGCGTTGCGATGGCTTTTGGGGAGGCAGCTTTCTACATGCGCGAGCCACGAGCGTTGGAAGAGAGTTGAAAATTGCATCGTATTCTGGAGAAGCATCCCGTTTTGGGCGAACGACGATATCAACACAAGCAAACGAGTCTTTTTGCTTTCGAAACGATTCGCGAATGAGTCTTTTCCAACGATTCCTCGTTGGTGAGTTCCCGACGCGTCTGGAAACGCTAAGCCCCAATCTCGGATGCTCTAGATTGTTCCACCGTACGTGAATGACCAGCACTTGGTCAGCAGCGACTGAACCGCTCTTGAACACCTTTTCAAAGAGGAGAGGTGATTTAAGCCGGTCTGCTTGGGAAAAGGTCTGGCCTGAAATGACACCTCTCCCAAATTTAGATTCTTGTTCGGGTCGTGATCCAACCATGAGGATTCGAACTAATCCATCATTTTCGCATTAGCGATCAGTTTCAAGAACTCTTGGTTACTTGGAAACCGAGCCAATTGCTTCGTCAGTTGTTCCATCGCTTCAACAGGATGCATGGAGTTTAGCGTCCGACGAATCATGGTTACCGAATGGTACGTTTCTGGATCATGCAACAATTCTTCCCGGCGAGTACCGGATTGCGAGATGTCGATTGCCGGCCACACACGTCGGTCGGCCAATTTGCGATCGAGCACAAGTTCCATATTTCCGGTCCCCTTGAACTCTTGGAAAATCAACTCATCCATTCTGGAGCCGGTATCGACGAGGGCTGTGCCAACAATGGTTAATGAGCCACCTTCCGCGAAGGCGCGAGCCGTTGCAAATAGTTTCTTCGGAACATCCATAGCTTTGATGTTGACACCACCGGTCATCGTTGGCCCATTGTTGCCAACGTATTTATTGAATGCTCTAGCGAGTCGAGTAATAGAGTCCATGAGGAGGAAAACGTCTTTACCCATCTCAGCTAACCGACGACATCTGTCGACAACGAGTTGGCTCAATCGCACGTGAGATTCCACATCTTCGTCAAGACTGCTGGCAATCACTTCGCCTCTCTCGACGTTGCGGCGCATATCCGTCACTTCTTCAGGCCGTTCATCGATCAAGAGAACGATTAACTCCACCTCAGGATAGTTTGTAGCGATTCCTTTCGAAATATGCTGAAGCATAATCGTTTTACCGGACCGTGGCGGCGCGACTATGAGCGCTCGTTGTCCTCGACCGAGCGGAGCCAACAGGTCGATAACTCGATTGGTGATCGGCTGTTGTCCCACTTCTAGACGTAGCCATTGTTCGGGATTGATTGCCGTCAGATTCTCAAAGGGCTGAATGTTGATGTAATCTTCTGGCTTCATCCCTTCGATATCGAGGATTTCCTTGACTCGAGGGCCTTGCGAGCGTCGGGTCTGTTGCATGATCGCTTTGATCTTCAAGCCTTGACGCAATTTGAATTTTTCGATCATCGTCCCGGGAACAAAGGGATCGGTGCGAAGCCGCGCGTAATTGTTCAAAGGAGCGCGTAGAAACCCGTATCCATTGGGGTGCATTTCCAATAAGCCATAGAACTCTTGACCCGGCTCATCTGCGGGTGCCTGGCCCTCTGTTTCGGCACCTGATGGAATGACTTCTCCGTCTTCCCCTACAACGGGTTGTGCGTTTTCATCGTTCGGATCCGAAAATGCTTGCTGATAGTTCGGGCCATGTCGGCGGCGAGGTCTCTTGACACGTGGTCGAGAGCCAGCTCCTGCAGGGCCGGGACTTGCGGTGTCGTTTTGGAATCGAGAACGGAAACGCTTTTTCTTGGGCATACGGCCAAATCCAGATTTGAAAAAAGGCGGAAACTATGGAATTTCCACGAAATGGAGACTACGAGCACCGAGAAACAACAGCTTCTCCGATACTCACCGGGGACGGCGTGAATGCGAACCGAGCGACGGTGTCGACCACGCTCAGAACGATGAGTGGACTCCTAAGAATCCAGCAAAGGCATTCGCGAACTCAACTTTGAAGTGTCACAACCGGGATCTAATTTCCCACCCACAGGCAGAACTGTGATGGCTTTCTTGTACCGCGGATGACTTCGCGAACGTGTTGAGGGATTTCCATTCCCTGAGCAAGGCAACCTGCCAAGGCCGTTTCAACCAACTGACGGCGAACGAAACCCCAACACAATAACTGAGATTGTTGCACAACCCAGAAGCTGTGTCAAGCTGACGGACTCAAAATACTGGTCGATCGTCACTCTGGTTGTTGTATTTAAGAGCGTCGAGCTCCGTTTCTGATTTCTGGCAGTATCGGGGCAAGAGTGTGTAGTCTTGGTTGACTTGCCACGCACCTATTGTAACCTGCAAAAGTTCTTTAAGACGAATGGCAGTGGAAGTGTTGTCTGTAGGTTCTGGGATTCCCGTCCTGTTTTTGTACTGTCTCGACGGGCCTAGAGAGCCGTCCTACAGGTTGCTTTTCTCTGTCGCTGGCCTTAGCGCCGTATGCACTTGAATTTCAATGTTAACAGGAGAAGGAATGGGATCGAAAGAACCGATTAAAGCAGTCATCGTTGGAGCAGGCGGAGGGATTGGAAGCTCGGTCTGCGAAATGATTGCAGAAGCTGGGGGGGAAGCGTTCTTGATTGGGAGAGACAGTTCCAAACTTCAAACGTTGGCGTCCCGATTTGGGTGGGGGTTTGCTGCCGCAGACGCAGCGGATTGGGAGGAGCTCGATCGAATGGTATCCAGCTCGGAAGGTCTTATGGGATACATCAATGTTGCCATCAATTTAGCCGGTTCGGTTCTTCTCAAGCCGATGCATCTTACGACGCAAGCCGAGTGGGAGAAGACCGTGCGAACAAATCTAACTACGGCTGCGGGACTGGTGCGTTGCTGTGTTCCTCGTATGTTTGCCAACGGAGGCTCCATCGTCTTGATGAGTTCTGCAGCAGCAACTGTCGGGCTTCAGAATCATGAAGCTATCGCGGCCAGCAAAGCGGGTATCGATGGGCTCGTTCGATCGGCGGCAACGACTTACGCCTCCAAGCGTATAAGGATTAACTCTGTTGCTCCAGGACTGGTGAAGACGCCGCTTACCGAGAGGATTTGGTCCACAGCGCGCAGTGCGGAAGCGTCACTTTCGATGCATCCAATCGGTCGATTTGGGGAACCAGAAGACGTGGCTCGGGCTATTCTATGGCTCGCCTCCCCCGAGCAGTCTTGGGTGACCGGCCAGACGCTGGGAGTGGATGGTGGTTTAGGCTCTCTGAAGACGCTGTCTGTAGCATCCCCAACGCAACCGCCAAAGCCCGCTTAGCTCCGCCAAAGCCTGCTTAGCTATATAGCTGGATCGCCTTGACGATTGCGTCGAGCTCATTTGGGACAGCAACGGCTCGGTTTGCAAAGGAGGCTCGTGAAACACCGCGACTTCCAAGTACCTCATTGAACTTGTCTTGATCCGTTGTATGGTAAGCGACGGTCGCTGTCGGGTCCTTGAGTTGATGCCCCGTAAGGATACAGACCACTCGGTCATCCATACCGATGACCCCTTGCTGGCGAAGCAGCTTGGCGCCTGCCACGCTAGCCGCACTTGCAGGTTCGCACCCGATTCCGCCAGCTCCAACCTGCGCTTTTGCGTCGAGGATTTCTTGATCGGAAACTTTGCGAACCACACCATCGCAGAAATCCAATGCCCTCAAACATTTCTTCAAATTCACGGGACGATTGATTTCGATAGCGCTTGCAATGGTGTCCGCTTTTCTCTTTTCTCTATCCAGCTCGTCATAGTACCAACAGGCGATATCCATTCGTGGACGCCCACGATTCCAGCGAAGGTTTCTTTGGTTGTAGACGATATCGAGCGTATCAGCACCGGCGGCATTAATAACTGCCAATCTCGGAATTCGATCGATCAGCCCCAATTGCTTCAGCTCGATAAACGCTTTTCCGAATGCGCTACTGTTACCTAGATTGCCACCCGGTACGACGACCCAATCAGGCGATTCCCATCGCAGGGCTTCTAATACCCGATACATGACCGTCTTCTGACCTTCCAGTCGAAACGGATTGATGCTGTTAACGAGATAAATCCCAAGCTCTTTTGAAACATCCTGAACGCGAGCCATCGCATCATCAAAATCGCCAGCAATTTGAACGGTAAGTGCACCGTATTCGAGAGCTTGCGATAGCTTCCCGTAGGAGATTTTCCCAGAGCCGATGAAGATGATTGCCTTCATCAATTGAGTCACCGAGCAATACATCGCGAGCGAAGCGCTTGTGTTTCCTGTCGATGCACATGCAGCACGTTTGGCGCCCACAATGTGTGCATGCGTGAAAGCTGCGCACATGCCATTGTCCTTGAAGGACCCGGATGGGTTCATCCCCTCGTACTGAAGGTAAAGCTGTCCAGGTCGGATTCCGACGTATTTAGCGACCGAGTTTGCTTGCTGTAGAAGTGTTTGTCCTTCGCCGACGGTGATGACTTTTTCTGGAGGAGCAAAGGGGAGCAGTTCATGAAAACGCCAGACCCCGCTAAATCGCAAAGGTTCGTACCTTCGACTCCACATCGCTTCGAAATCCGACATCTTCGTAGGAACTGGCAGCTTATCCCATTCGTAGGCAACATCCAAAAGCTCGCCGCATTTCCCGCAACTGGTTCGAACTTCGTCGATGCCGAAAGTAGCGTTGCAATCGATGTTGAGACACTTTTGGAAAGCGTGATTCACATGACTCTTTGCAACAGCGACCGAGGATGCTGATACTGTCGACATTTCTTATTGATCCAAGGAAAAGGCACAAATCTGCAACAAACGTCGTTCTAGCGGGCGAGGCTTCGTTTCTAAAGATCGAACTTGGGGTTAGCTACGTTTTCCAGAACGTGGATACTCCCCAGAGTCACAATACTCCCCAGAGTCACAATGTACTGGCGATCGCAGTACTGGCGATCGCTACTTCCGGTTTAGAAACAAATCCTAGTCTAGCTTCTACAATCGGCCGAGAGTAGGCATTCGCTGAACTCCAGTTGTTTTCCTCGGCCGAGATAATCCCGACAATCTGCTCAATCCGAATTATTGGCAAAGCAATAGCCTGATGTAGTGCACGAGTGAAAAGACTATCGGAGGTCCACAGAAACGAACAAGAGTGGAAAACGAGGCGGCTGCCCTGAGCGGATGGATTTTTGCCGTCTCGATCGCAACTGGTTGGGTGAAAATAGGCTGGTTAGCAAAGAAATGTTTGACGGCAAACGACGAGGGATTTAGGATGCATGGGAGAGCTCGCTGCGCCCAAAAGGCGACTTATGGGGCTCAAAACCTTCTTTTCGTACAAAACTGTTTGGCAATTGAGGAATTCATGGCTCGCGACCGCAATGTGACTGTCTGGCAAGCGTACGTGGTTGTCATGTCTATAGTTAGTTTCCTGTGCTTGGGCACCCTAGCGTTTATGATGTTTACTTCTGGGACGAACTCGAAAGTCGCAGAAGCAGCTCAAAAAGACAAGCGAGAAGCAGAAACGCAACTTAGAAATGCGTCTTCTCGGAATCAACTCTTGCAAAGCATGCTTGGCATTGGCAAATCGATTAGCCCCGCAGAACTGACCCAGTTGAAATCCAGCATCACGGGCGATGCGGAATTCGATGCTGCATTCAAAAACTACACGGATCATATGACATTGTTTGGTCCAAGCTCGTCCGACAGAACGTACGCGAAGCTCGTTGACACATTGATGCAAGAACTGCGTTCGCGGAACAGCCAAATTGCAGCAGATGCGGCAAAACAAATCGAAAACAATGATCGCTACGAGAAATCTGTCGCTTTAGAAACGAAATTGCGAACGGACGCACAAGCGAAGATGGAAGCGATCAATTTGGAAAAAGAAACCGAACTCGCCAACTACACGAAAAAAGTAGACGAACTGGAAAAGAAGAACCAAAAAATTGAGTCCGAAAAACAGCAGAAATTCCAGGAGTTTGCCCGTGAGCGTGCGAGTTTGATCGCCAAGATCGACCAAGCTACAAAACAGAACGCTGAGCAAGCCCGACGGCTTGAAAATCTTGTGGCAAAACTACAAGAAATCCAAAACGAGAATTTCCAGTACATTCAAGGGGAAATCACCCAGGTAGCCAACGGAGATGTCTGGCTGAACATTGGAGCCGAACAAGGTTTAAAGCCTGGTGTGATGTTTTCCGTGTACGATTCGGATGTCAGCCAAGTGGGCCAGTCCAAAGCCAAGGCCAAGGTTGAAGTGGTAGAGATCATGAAGTCCAGCAGAAACCTCAGCCGCGCGAAGATTATCGATGACAAATCTTACCGACCGATCTTAACGACCGACAAAGTTTATTCTCAATTCTGGCAACCTCATACCCCAGTTCGAATGGGATTGGTTGGCAAACTGGATTACGACCGAGATGGACGTGATGACCGAGAACTTATCAAAAAAATGATTCGCCAAAACGGCGCAGAAGTCGTTTTCGAAGTTTTTCCTGACGGGAAAACGGTTGGAAACATCGAGGAAGTTACCAAGTTGGTTATCGGGGAAGATATAAAGATCAAGGCGGTTCAAGGTGAAGAGCTAAATCCCGAACAGGTTGCTTTAGCGAAGAAGCGAAAAGATTTAGACAACACCGCGAAAAGTCTTGGAATCCCAAGAGAAAACCTTGATCAATTGATGAATCTGCTTCAGGCAACTATCGATGCGGCTCCAACGGGCGAAGGCACTTCAATCAAAGCGAGTCAGTATCTTCCTCGCGCCGAGCAAAACGGTGCAGGACGAGTTTCGAACCTTTACCAAAACTCTGACGGACGCATTAAACGCAACATACCTGAGTGAGATAAGCAAATCCGTATTTTTTTGGATTATTTGCTTGAACAATCCGCACAACTGCTATATTTTAAGACCATCTACCTTCGGCCCGATCATTCAAGGATCAACAACATGAGCTCAAAAACAATCAAGCGGCTTTCCTTCCTGCTGGCTTTGACAAGTGGTTTGCTGTTTGCACCAACAATGTGCATCGCTGCGGATCAGGGATCCGCGACTGTCAATGCTTCAGCAACGGATTCGGTAAATGGGTTGTTTTCTCAGCAGTGGGTAACTCCCAACGCCGCGGGCGACATCAAGGGGGCAGTCGTTGGATTGTCGATCGGTGACAAGTCTCCAGTAAAGGAGGTGCCTGTTTTCTTGGTCAAAGACGGTCAAATCGAGATGAAAACTAGGACGAACTCTGAGGGGTCTTTCACGCTGCCATCGGTAAAGCCGGGAAGCTACTCGCTCGTTGTTCGCGATGCGAACACCATCGGTGCATTTTCTTTGCAGGTTGCTTCTTCCCAGGACGGGAAATTGCTCAGCTCTGATGTTGAAGTTCGTGTGGTGAAACCGGCAGCGAAGGTGAACGAGATTCTCGAAGGGCAGTCGTTGCCAACTTACGCGATGCGGGCTGCAGACCTAGGGGGTGTGAATCCTTCGGATCCACTCGGGCAGTCGCGAACATTCGCAAAGAGCCAAGCGGTCAAGATAGATGAATTTGGTAAGCTATCTGGTAGGATTGGTACAGCTGATCTTGACAAAAACATGAGCGACATGACCGTTTTTGTGATGAAGGACGGCGTTCAGGTTGCTAAGGCTGGCGTTGAAAAAGACGGTTCCTACTCTGTGGATGGCTTGAATCCAGGCGTTTATGGATTTATCGCTGTTGGCGATTCAGGTTTTGCGGCGATGTCGTTTGAGTTAGTAAAGGAAAGTGCAGAGTCAGTGAATTCCAAAGGGGAACGGCTCATCGGCCTGTTTAAGCATGCTTGCTCGCAAATGAACGTAGTGTGTGTTCCATGTCCGGCGGTGACAGTTTGCGAAGTCACTCCGGTGGAGCTGGTAACTGCAGGGGTTGTATCAGAAGTAGCCAGCTGTGGAGAAGTCGTCGTCGATAGCCCAGTAGCTGCTGCTCCTGGTTGTGGTTGTGGTTGGGGTGGTGGAATGATGGGTGGTGGAATGGGCGGCGGCGGTGGTGGTGTTGGAGGTAGCGGTACCAATTGGGTTGGTCTTGCGGGAATCGCGGGTCTAGCGACCGTAGCTGCAATCGTTGCATCAGAAGATAATAATGATGCTCCCATCGTAAGTCCAAACTAGTCTCAATTGAGTTTTCTATAGGTCACGTTTTTACGTGGCCTTTTTTTGTTGAGTGAACGTGCTAGGCGAACTTGTACAAACCGAAACGACGGATGGTGTTAGGCTTGACGGCTTTTTGTCGGTGCCTGCATTCTCGATCTCCAAGAAGAGGGAAAATTCCGTCTGGATTATCACTCACGGAGTAAATGGCAATTTTTACGCATCCAACCTTTTGAAGTCTGTAGCCGAGCAATTAAGTAAACTGGGTTTTGCTGTCCTGCTGGCGAATACACGAGGCCACGATATCTGTTCTTTTAATAACGGAACCATTCCAATGAGGATTGGTTCCGAGTTCGAGAACCTTGGCCATTGTAAATTCGATTTTCAAGCTTGGAATCGATGGATTCAGGATCGTGGCTCAACTCTTTTCGGTGTTGCGGCACATAGTCTCGGTGCGGTGAAGGCAGCATTCTGGGTTGCTGAAAGCGGTATGGAATTGGATCGCTTCATCGCTATTTCTCCTCCTAGATTGAATACACAGCTGTTGTTGGGAGACCCCAAGCGGGCAGCCGTTTTCGCAGAGCATCTCCAGGTGGCTCAATCGCTTTGCGATCAGGGAAAGCCCGATGAGGTGATCAAGGTCCGGTTTCCTTTACCGAACTGGGTATCGGCCTCTACTTTTCTCGACAAATACGGAAGCGGAAACAAATACGACTACCTGACAAAGCTGGAAAGAATCCGAGCTAAAGTACTGTGGGTTTTTGGAGGCTCGGAAGTTCGTAATGGCTCCATTAATTTTCTCGACGCCGACATTCACCTTCGGTCCGAAATCGAGAGGTCATCTTTGTTTCGTCAATCCGTTGAGGTGATCGATGGGGCTGACCATTCCTATCGAGACAAGAGAGAGGATCTTGCCGCTTGCATCGAGCAATGGGATCGCGAAATCGTCTGATTGAAGTTCATCGTTGCTTCAGTAGTGCTTGAACATTGGTTACAATGCCGCAGAGATTACAGTCATGCGACTGTAGCATTTTTTAGTTCCCCACCTAAATACCTTCCGATTATGACAGTGGCACTTCCCCATTGGATTGCGAACGATCAACAGATTTCAGAAGCCAAAAAGGCGCTGGATCAACACACTTATGAAACGGTTCAGTGGCACTTTCATGAATCGACGGGTTCCCCTTTTTGGCTTGAGAAAAAGAAGAGTCTCAAGTTCGATCCGTTGAAAGAGGTCCACGGTTTCGATGACCTCAAAAAGTTTCCAGAGTTTGAAGACGAGTGGTTGCGGGGTGGCCCCGTGAACCGATGGGTTCCAAAGGGGCTGGCAGGAAGACCGACGTACGTCTTTGAAACAGGAGGCACGACTGGTATCCCAAAGAGCCGAGTTGTTGTTGATGACTTCCGAATTGATTACGAGAACTTCAGCTACACATTGCCCGATCAGTATTTTCCAAAAGGATCAAACTGGTTGATGCTTGGTCCGTCCGGACCTCGGCGACTTAGGTTAGCCGTAGAGCACCTCTGTCAATTTCGCGGTGGCATCTCCTTTTGTATCGACTTAGACCCGCGTTGGGTTATTAAGTTGATTAAGAAGGGATGGATGGAGCATCTGGAAGAATACAAGAAGCACTGCATCGATCAAGCGATTACGATTTTAACGGCGGGCCATGACATCAAGTGCATGTTTACGACACCAAAGCTTTTGGAAGCGCTCGCGTCGGGGTTAGCGGACAAAGGGACATCGATTCAAGAGATAGGCATCACAGGAATTTTTTCAGGTGGTACTGAATTCACCCCGCAGTGGACGAGGTTTTGTGTCGAAGAGTTATTGGGTGGTCCGGCGGAAGAAAGCGGAGTCTATATGACTCCCACCTACGGAAACACACTCATGGGATTGGCTTGCTCGCGTCCGGTCACTGCTGAAGATGACTACACGATTGCGTACTACGCACCGCAACCACGGGCTGTTGTGGAAGTGGTGGATTTCGATGACTACAACAAGCTTGTAGGGTTCGGCGAAACGGGTCGAGTGAAGCTTTACACGATGACGAAGGAGTTCTTTGTTCCCGGCTTTATGGAGCGTGATGAAGGGGAACGAGAAATGCCATTCAATCAATATCCATGGGATGGCGTGAGCGGGGTGAAGCCGTATCGTGGTTTTGCATCTTCAACAACGGTTGGCGTTTACTAGAGGCCAAAGGAATCAAAAATGATAACGATTAATCCGATCCGCTGGGGAAAGCAATACAAGTCACTCGAGTATCAAGATGTAATCCATTTCGAAACTGGAGAGTCTATTGCGAAAATTGGCCAAGTGAACGGTTCCATGGTTCAAATGGACATTCGCAAAGCTGACAACGCACGAAAAGCGTTGCGTTCCATTCCTACTGCCGAACTATTGGCTCGCTGCAAGAAAGCCGCATATCTGTTCGAGCATGAAACTTTGCCGGTGGGTGACGGACAACAAACTGTGGACGATTTTATCCACCAGCAATCGGCGAGCACCGGTTTGCCCGAGCATATGTGCCGAAACAATATGCAAAAAAATTGTTTCGTACTGAGCAACATCGATAAAATCTTGGATGCATTAACTCGAGGTCTTGATCTTGAGATTTTCTCTAAGGGTTATGGGGAAGAAGGACGAAATGTCACGGTAAGCTTTCAGTGCCAGACACCTGTCTTAGGCGCAGTATTGCCGAACAATTCACCGGGTGTTCATACGTTATGGTTACCTGCGGTCCCCTTGCAGGTTGGTCTAGTTTTGAAGCCGGGTTCGCAAGAGCCATGGACGCCTTATCGAATGATCTCGGCGTACATCGAGGCTGGAATACCAGCAGAGGCTTTCTGTCTCTATCCAGGGGGGCATGATGTCGGCTCGACGTTGATGGCCAAGTGTCAGAGAAGCATGATTTTCGGTAGTGCGCAAACAGTAGCGCAGTATGCAGGCAATCCTCGTGTTCAAGCACACGGACCCGGTTTCTCGAAGATTCTTATCGGCGATGATGTTGTTGATTCTTGGGAAGATTACCTGGACATGATGGTCGAAAGTGTTCTAAGCAATTCGGGCAGAAGCTGCATCAATTGTTCTGGAATTTGGGCGTCGCGCCACACGGAAGCTATCGCCGAGGCTATAGCTGCCAGGATTGGCTCGATCGACGTCACCTCACCAACGGATCCGAAGTCGGCGTTGGCCGCGTTCACCAATTCTCAAATGGCCAAGGGAACGTGGGGTATGGTGCAACAGGATCTTGCGGAGTCGGGTGTGACCGACATGACGGCGAGCTACGGGGAACGCCTCATTGAACGAGAGCGATGTGCATATCTTCGCCCCATGGTGTTGCATGCCGATTCACCGTCGCGTGGAGTCGCAATGAAGGAATATATGTTTCCTTTCGTTTCCGTCGTCCAATGCCCGCAAAAGGAAATGATCAAGTCGATTGGTTCGACCCTGGTTGGAACCGCGCTCACCGGTGATGAAGCTTGGATTGACGAGTTGACCAACGCAACTCACATCGACAGGTTGAACATCGGCCCCATTCCGACAAGTCGGCTCAACTGGTTACAGCCGCACGAAGGCAATCTTATCGACTTTTTGTTCCGATCGAGAGCTTACCAATTGGCACCGCTGAAGGTGGCTGAAAAAGTCTAGGCTTTGTTTTTGACTTCTTTACGTCGAATTTTCGCAACTGCGTCTCGTCGAGACGCAGTTAATCGTTACTGGGACAAACTCAACGAAGTGATTGGCATGACGTCCTGGCTGGTGAATTTGGGATGATTTCGCATTTTTGTCCTCGCAACACGAACACGAGGAATCGTCGTACAATGTGGTTCCTGAAACCTCCCTCCTTGTACGTGATGAATCATGAGCCAATCGTTTTCTATTCGGTTATGCATAGTTATTTCCATGATGATATTGGGTCCGATCGCGGGAGCCCAAGAATCGCCAAACATCGTTCTGATTTTCGCCGACGATCTCGGGATCAATGATCTCGGGTGCTTTGGGAGAAAGGAGCACAAGACTCCTGTCCTAGATTCTTTGGCCGAGGGAGGGATTCGCTGTAGTAGTGCTTATTGCGGGTTGTCGATTTGCTCCGCATCTCGCGCCGCTTTGATGACGGGAAAGTCTCCTGCGAGATTGCATCTCACCACATTTTTGTCGGGCAGACCAGACGCTCCTAGTCAAAAATTGTTGAATGCAGTAATCCATAATGCATTGCCCCCGGAAGAGCGAACGGTCGCGGAGGAACTAAAAAAAGTCGGTTATCGCACAGGCATATTTGGAAAATGGCATTTGGGATCTGGAGCGAGTAGCCCTCAACAGCAAGGGTTTGATGTTGTCTTCGAACCTGGGGCCAAAGGGCAGTTGATCGATTCGATCGGTGCGAAAAATGAATTTCTAATTGCTCGAACCGCTTGTGACTTCATTCAAGATGCTAGCGACAAGCCATTCTTTTGTTATGTCCCACACCATTCTCCGCATATTCGATTGGACGCAACTCCTCAAGCCATGGATGAGTTTCGAGAGACATTTAATCCACTTTACGCCGCCAGCATCGCTTCCCTTGATCGCTCTGTTGGGATGATACGGGACGCAGTAAAAAATCTAAAGGGAGACCGGGACACAATACTCTTGTTTGCGAGTGACAATGGAGGTCTGCATGTCCCTGAGGGACATGACCAGCCGATGACTCATTGCACTCCGTTTCGAGCAGGCAAAGGATACCTTTACGAAGGCGGCCTTCGAATTCCATTGATTGTTCATTCCACTCGCAACCGACTAGGAGAACCTCGTGTCGTTCATCAGCCAGTCAGCTTGCTCGATCTTTATCCAACATTGCTTGGGTTGGCCGGTGTCGAGGTGTCAAAAACGATAGGGCCAGTGGACGGTATAGATTTGCGAGGAAACTGGTTCGAGGGGAAGCCGCTTCGAGATGATAGAACATTGTTTTGGCATATGCCCCACTACACGAATCAGGGAAGCAGGCCAGCAGGTGCAATACGCGAAGGAGATTGGAAGCTGGTTGTTTCGTATGAGGATGATGGACTGGAGCTCTTCGACCTCAGCCAAGACAAGGAGGAGCGAGTGAATCTAGCGGTTAGCAATCCAGAAACAACGAAGCGGTTGCATGATAAGCTTGATTCCTGGTTAGGATCGGTTGGTGCTCAGAGATGTCAGCCGAATCCAAAAGTTGATTTGTCGAAACACGCGGCCATTTATGCTGCATTCGATTCATCGCAACTGCGAGCCGATAAGACGGCAGACGCAATTGCCGAGCAATGGAAACCATGGCGTAAGCTCATGAATCAAGCATCGCAAGGCTCAAAGGCGGTTCTCAAAGATCCTGCAGGCGAGGTCACGTTGTGGGCATCGGATGCAAAGGTACATGGTAAAAAATTGCGATACGAAGCGGAGCCACAAAAGAACGTGCTTGGATTTTGGACGGAAGTTGAGGACTGGGCACATTGGGAGTTCGATGTTCCATCTGAGGGCGTGTACGAAGTTGAGGTCCAATGTGGATGTGGTAAGGGGCATGGTGGTTCTATTGCCAGCGTGGTAGTGGGTGAGCAGACAAAGGAATGGAAAGTCCGAGATACTGGGCACTTTCAAAGCATGATTTACGAACCCATCGGTGAGCTAAAGCTTAACCAAGGAAAGAATCGGCTCGAAGTGCGTCCCAAAACAAAAGCAACCATTGCAGTCATGGACATACGAAAGATTGTCCTCCGAAAGAAAGACCAGTGAGCATCGAAGGATTCGATTGACGTATGAAGAGCGCTGAACCAGAGACAGAGAATTTAGATCGCGGCTTAGGGTTAGTTTCTGCGACCTCACTGAACCTAGCCAACATGGTTGGAATCGGGCCATTCATTACGATCCCATTGTTTATTGGAACGATGAATGGACCGCAGGCGATGGTGGCATGGGTGATTGCAGCGATCCTGGTCTTGTGCGACGGATTGGTATGGGCAGAGTTGGGTGCGGCCTTGCCTGGCAGCGGCGGTTCTTATCATTTTCTAAGCGAGACCTTTGGGAAGACTCGGTGGGGTAGGGTCGTCCCATTTTTGTTTGTATGGCAGTTCTTGGTTGGAGGAACTCTGGAGATTGCATCGGGCTACATCGGTGCGGTCGACTATCTTCGCTATGCCCTTCCTAATTTGGAACCGACGTTGCAAAGCTGGGGCTTAAAGTACGGAATGAATATGATTGCCGCGATCGCCTGTATTGCGATTACGTTGTTGTTATGCCGCAATATTCGCGTCGTCGGCTGGTTGAGTATAGTTCTCTGTGCTGGAACGCTATTAACGGTACTCGTTATTATCGTTACTGGCTTTATGCACTTCGATGCTTCGTTGCTTACGATGCCAGACAACGCTTTTCAGCTCAACATGGCTTGGTTCATCACTCTCGGTGCGGCCATGCGAATCGCCGTTTACGACTATTTAGGGTACTACAACGTTTGTCATCTTGGCGAAGAAGTTCGAGATCCGGCAAAGACCATCCCAAGAGCTATTCTGATTTCTGTTGGCCTTATTGCGATCATTTATCTGACGATGAACGTGTGCATTATCGCAGTGGTCCCATGGCAAGAAGCGATGCAATCGAAAAACATAGCTGCATTGTTTATGGAGCAGGTCTATGGTAGACAGGTCGCAGTTGTTTTTACTTGGCTCATCATTTGGACAGCCCTCGCGAGCACGTTTGCCATCATGCTTGGGTATTCACGCATCCCCTTTGCCGCGGCAAGAAATGGAGACTTCTTTTCCATCTTCGCCCGGGTAAGTAAGAACGGCAAGTATCCAGTAAACTCGTTGTTGGCTTTAGGAACCTTGACTGCAGTGTTCTGCTTCCTGCCGTTACAGATTGTTATTGATGCAGCCGTAACGGTCAGAATACTGGTGCAGTTCATCGGCCAGTTATTCGCTCTTCATATGCTTCGAAAATACCGCCCCGAAGTGTCGCTTCCGTTTCGCATGTGGCTTTATCCGATTCCATCGTTTGTCGCATTTATCGGATGGGTTTTTCTCTGGTCGACATCGGGGTTGATTGCCCCCTGTTTTTATGTGCTGCTGAGCGGTCTTGTCGCGTTTTGGATCTGGAACTATTTTCGATCCAGGGAAGCTCAGTCGTAGACAGAGGAAGTGGACAGCCTCTTTCCACATAAGGGAAAGGAAGTTCCCACTTATGGAAAGTTCTCGTCAATGGCCTTGGAATTCCCGATAGCGAAGTGACACTGGTGAAGTCCAATATTGGCTCGCGATTTGCTTGCATAAAGAAATTCCATTGAAGTCCTGGGCTTTATGCTCCATCGCTTGTTATTTCTCCATGCCAGAGCCGACCGTTGTGCCTTCCATGATTGCCCAAAAATTTCGCTCCCTTGTCAGCGTCCTCCCGACGGCAACCGTCGCGTTGGTGACGATTGCTTGCTGGTTCTTGATCCATCGATTCAATGAGGTGGAGCGTGAACCACAAGAAGAAATGGAGATTCATTCATCTGACGTAGTGATGCTTTCGGCAGCAAAATTGGATGCTGCGAAACTGGAATCAGAACCTGCTCTATCCCAGCCGATGCAAGACGTTTACGTTGTACCAGGGCGAATTCAATATGACGAGGCAAAGCACATCGAGGTAAAGGCTCCCATGGATGGCATCCTTGCTGAAGTACTCGTCACACCAGGTCATCCAGTAGAACTGGGGCAATTGATTGCCGTCATCAGAACCGCCGAGATTGGCCAAGCGCGAGCGGCAATTGTGAAACAGGAGCGGCAACGCCAGATAGCAGCCCGTACCCTGCAACGGGAGACAACGACTGCGAACAACTTGAGTCTGTTGACGTCGATGTTGGATCAGGGAAAATCGATTCAGTCGATTGGAGAGTCGTTGAACAGTCTTGAACTGGGGAGCTATCGACAAGAAATTCTTTCTACCTATTCCAAGATGCTTCTATCGTCTGAACTATTGGCAAAGATTGAACCACTGGCAAATTCTGGTTCGATTGCAGGCCGTCTATTTCGCGAACGTGAAACAGAGCGTCAACTTGCAGAGACCGCTTTTCGAACGGCTCGTGACCAGGCCAAGTATCAAGCTGAACAAGCAAAGCTGAAAGCAGCAGCGGACCTATCCGAGGCGGAGCGCCAATGTGAACTTGCCTGGAAAACGGTTGAGGACCTTTTAGGCTACAAAGAAGATCGAGAGAATGTTCGTCTCGATAGCGAGGCTCAGCTTTCGCGACTTGAAATTCGGGCCCCTATCCAGGGTTATTTGGAGTCCCGAGCTTTCTCAAACAACGAGCGGATTTCACGAGGAGAATCCCTTTTTGTCCTTGCCAATACAGATTCCTTTTCTGTAACCGCCAGTATTCGAGAGGGCGAATGGGAAGCCGTATCCTTGCAAAGAGGTACGGTTTTGTCGGTCTCGATACCGGCGTTGAATCATCGATCGTTTCCAGCCAAGGTCCATTATGTTGGACGTGAAGTTCAGACTGAAACAAACTCGATTCCTTTGGTTGCCACGCTTGAGAATTGTGACAGTTTTCTACGTCCTGGCATGTTCGTGCGAGTAACTATTCCGAAAGGCCCAGTGCGTTATGGATTGTCCATAAAGCCAGAGGCCGTCGTACAGCATGACAACCAGCCGTTTGTATTTTTAGACATGAAGCGGGAAGGCTTCAAAAAGGTGGACGTAACTCTGGGGAATTCTACGGACGACTGGGTCGAAGTAACCCATGGATTGCAGGAAGGGCAATTGGTAGTCACTCGCGGTGCGTTTCTTCTCAAGTCGGAATTACTACTGAAGGGCGAGACCGAGTAGACCGTCTATCTCCCTGCACTATGCTAACAAAGACTATTGAATTTTCGCTTACCAATCGTGGGCTCGTGATCATCCTGACCCTTTTCATGGCGGGCGCAGGGCTGTATTCCGCATGGAAACTCCCGATCGATGCGGTTCCTGACATGACCAATGTGCAGGTCCAAATTGTCACCAGTTCTGGGTCTTTGTCGCCGATCGAAGTGGAGCGCTATGTAACCTATTCTGTCGAAGGAACGATGGCGGGTTTACCGAACATCGAGGAATTAAGGAGCGTATCCAAATTCGGAATTTCCGTCGTAACCGTCGTATTTCGTGAAGGAACCGATGTCTATCGAGCACGACAACTGGTCGCGGAACGATTGCCAGACGCTGCTAGCAAAATTCCACCAGGATACGGCACACCGGGAATTGGCCCTTTAACAACAGCCCTCGGTGAGGTGCTTCAGTTCGAAGTGCGAAGCCCTAGCCATACTCCAATGGAACTGCGTTCGATGTTGGAGTGGGAGATCGCTCCTCGATTAAGACAAGTATCCGGGGTGACAGAAATCAATACCCATGGAGGATACTACAAGACCTATGAAGTCCAACCCGATCCAGATCGAATGGCGAGCTATGGTGTATCCATGGAATTGTTGTTTCAGCGATTGCAGAACAACAACTCCACTTCGGGTGGCGGTTACGTTGTTCATCACGGTGAGCAAAGATTTATTCGAGGAGTGTCGCTTCTCAAAGATGAAAAGGAGATCGAATCCGTTGTGATTCGACGCGAGTCCAATGGCATGCCACTGCTTGTTCGCGATATTGCAAGCGTATCTATTGAGCCGATGACACGGCAGGGGGCTGTGACTCGAGATGGTCGAGGAGAAATTGTCACTGGACTCGTGATGATGTTGATCGGTGAGAATTCGAGAGAAGTCGTTGCCGCAGCCAAAAGTAGACTGAAAGAGATCGAAACCATACTCCCTACGGATGTCAAGCTAGAGGTTACTTACGATCGAGCAGCATTGATCGGCAGAACTCTGAAGACGGTTCTGACCAATCTCACCGAGGGCGGCATGTTGGTGATTGTCATTCTATTGGTCATGCTGGGGAACCTAAGGGCAGGAATCATCGTGGCGATGGCCATTCCTCTGTCGATGTTGTTTGCGACGAATTTGATGTTGTTTACGGGTGTCACTGCTAGCCTCATGAGCTTGGGGGCGATCGACTTCGGTTTGATCGTGGATAGTTCAGTTATCATGGTCGAGAACTGTATTCGCAAACTCTCACACGAGAACGGGGAAACACCGCACGAAGATATCATTTTGGACGCGGCCGTCGAAGTTCGAAAACCCACCATGTTTGGAGAACTGATCATCGCCGTCGTCTTCTTGCCGATACTCTTGCTCGAGGGTACCGAAGGAAAGCTTTTTCGTCCGATGGCATTCACCGTTCTATTTGCCCTGGCTGGATCGCTTGTCTTGTCCCTGACGTTCATGCCCGCGATGGCATCTCTTTTCCTCCCAAAGAAGATGGACGAGAAAGAGGTGTTGTTGGTGCGAATGGTCAAATGGATATATGTTCCAGTCGTAACCACTGCCATGAAGCATCCCATTACCACTGTGTTCATCGCACTATCCGTCTTCTTCATCAGTCTTCCAATGGCCCGTCAGCTAGGGGCTGAGTTCATGCCGCGTCTCGAAGAAGGAGACCTCTTGGTCGAAGCCGTCCGGCTGCCGAGTGCCACACTAGAAGGTTCGATTGAGATGTCGACTCAGATCGAAAAACTTCTCAAGGAATTCCCTGAGGTAAAGACCGTTTTTTGCAAGACGGGCAGACCTGAAATTGCCAACGATGTGATGGGAGTACATCAAACCGATGTTTGGGTTCTTCTTCATCCAGTGCACCAATGGCCTGCCGCCAAATCTCGCGATCAATTGATTGAGGAAATATCTTCGGTATTGTCATCCTCGGTGCCTGGCGTTGCATTCGGTTTTACGCAGCCGATCGAAATGAGAGTCGATGAATTGGTCGCGGGTGTCAAAGCTGATGTCGCGGTCCTGCTGTATGGCGACGACTTAGAGATGCTTAGTAACAAGGGAAAGGAAATTGAAGGTTATCTACGGACGATACCTGGAGCCGTAGATGTGAAGGCAGATATCCAGTCGAATCTCTCCACATTGACGATAGAAACCAAACAAGAAGCACTTGCTCTTTATGGGATCGATGCTCAAACCGTACTCGACGTTGTTTCATCATTGGGAGGCCATGCGGTTGGCCAGATATTCGAGGGTAGGGCTCGATACCCCATCCTGGTTCGGGTTCCAAAACGATGGCGGGAAAAACTCTCCTTGATGGAGCAGATCCCTGTCGCCGACGTCAATGGGCAAAGTGTTCCCCTCAAGGAGCTGGCAAGTATCCGACTGGAAGAGACCCCTCCGACGATCGAACACGAGGGAACTCGGAGAAGAACCTTTATCTCCGCCAATGTTCGAGGGAGAGACGTTGCCTCTTTTGTCGCCGAGGCGCAGAAAACGATTCGAGAAAAAGTGATTTTGCCATCCGGTTACGAAATCCAATGGGGTGGAGACTTTGAGAACCTTCAATCGGCAAGCCTTCGATTGGCAATCATCGCTCCCCTCGTTCTTTGTATCATTTTGTTGTTGCTGCATACGAGTCTCGGTTCACTGCGGCTTGCCATGTTGATTTTTCTAGCGGTGCCTATGGCGGCATCGGGGGGAATCTTTGCGTTGTACTTTCGACAGATGCCATTTAGTATCTCTGCGGGTGTCGGCTTCATTGCGTTGTTCGGAGTCGCAGTGCTCAATGGACTCGTTTGGGTAAGTGCAGCGGAGAATCTTCGAAAGACAGGTATGGCTGTTCAGGCGGTTTGCCAAGAGACAGCTCTCGTTCGATTGCGTCCCATCCTGATGACTGCATTGGTAGCAAGCCTCGGGTTCTTGCCTATGGCATTGTCTTCCGGAGACGGTGCCGAAATGCAACGTCCGCTGGCGACCGTGGTCATCGGCGGAATCATCACCTCAACCTTGCTGACCTCCCTTGTTGTCCCTTGTATTTATCCATGGTTTACCAGAGGGCTTCGAACGGAACCTGATTTTGGAGGCAAAACCAGCTCAGGTGCGACTAGTTGTTAATGCGAAAGGCATTATTCTTTTTGAAAACGATGGGACCGCGTCTTCCGCCACCTTCAAATTCGATGTGACAATCGAAAAAAACACCTACCGGTGCATCGTCAGGTATTTCAATCTGTATCTTCACAAGATTTCCGTTTCGCGAAATCGTCGTAGCCTCGAAAGGTCCGATTTGAGCCCAAGTTGGAATGCCGTTTGGTAACGGTTGTCTTTTCGATCTCAAAGGATCTAATTCGAGCTGTACCTCAATCTTTGAGCCCGGAGATGCCGTGCCCGGGCGAACATCGACGAGGGCTTTGTCCATAAGACTGTCACCTGGCTGCGTATTGTCCACCAATGCACCTGTTCCTGCGCGACGCATTCCACGATTGTTGGACGGCTCAACGACGCCAGCATATCCCCCCAAAATATATGGGAATCGCCCCGGTGTCACGTGATAGTGATAGCCTCGCTTCTCATCTGTGTGACCATTGCATGCATCCAACGCTTGCCCTCCCTCCAATTTCATCGCCATGATACCGTCCGATTCGTAAGGACCATAAATCGGAAATCCATCGAATGCGAATCCGATAATGGGTGAATGCTGTTTGCTGTCGTCTTTGAAGGGTGAACGCACGCAAGTGGGGTATTTGTGGTAATGGTAGACACCGGTTTGTTGAGGATGCCCACAGCAAGAATCAAGCCATACTTCCGAATACCCCTCCACGGCATTCATGCCTTCCATTTCAAAGGGATTGAAGAAGACGACGCCATTGAGTGCGGTACCTATTGGCCCCATGGGCAATCGCGTGATTTGATCTGCACGTTTGGGTTCCAATGGCAACCGAAACGTAAAATCCTGAACGCGGATAGAATTTGGGTTCCCGCTATTCGGGTAAATCGCCGTAGGATGATTCGGGTATCCTTGACTCTGCAGGATCAAGAATCGTTCATCATGGCTCAAGCGAACGTTTTCAATTCCATCTTTATTGGAGTCAAGAGCGTGATATTCAAAAAGGTCGACAAAGTTATCCCCATCTTGGTAATGGTAAACCGGTTTGGCTCCTTCCTTCACGAACCACTTTCCACCTATAGATCGGAGACCTTCAGGCACTGTGTCTGCCACTCCACACGGACAGAATACGGTTAAAGCGAACACTGCTAACCATAGCGAGCCGAAGTTTGAATGACTCGAACGAGTTAAAGATTGGAGCACTATGAGTCCTTTATTTGGAGAGCTTTTTGAGAATTGCAATATCTTCTTCGGTCTGGGCACTTTGGTCTTAGTGTATTCGCAAATGGCGTTAAGCCGTCGTCGAGTACGGAATGTTACCGTGTGAAACCTTAAGCAGCGATGAAGACGCCGCACCAATTCTAGAAATTGTTTACGGTCTTGCATGGAGGAGATATCATTTTGCAAACTCGCTTTGTCCACGGTCCAGATTCTGACTACTTATGTTGCACACCCTCGCAATTCACGGCTATCGATCGTTACGTGAAGTCGCTTTGAAAATTGGTTCGTTGAATCTCATCACAGGTCCGAACGGGAGCGGCAAGTCCAATATCTACCGTTCCATTCGATTGTTGGCGAGTGCGGCGGAGGGTGAACTGATACGAGCTTTGGCTAAGGAAGGAGGATTGCAGTCCACTCTTTGGGCGGGCCCCGAAAATATATCAAGAGAGATGGAACAGGGGTTCGTACCTATTCAAGGAACGAAGCGAAAGAACCCGATCAGTTTGAAGCTAGGGTTCTCTGCGGATGACTTTACGTACACAGTCGACTTAGGCCTACCAATCTATGATCCAAACGTGAACAACGAACAGGCCAGCGCATTTCGTCTCGATCCAACGATCAAGCGGGAGTGTCTTTGGACCGGGCCAATCATGAAGCCGAAAGCCCTCATCGTCGACAGGAAAGGGCAAAACATAACTTGCCGAGATAGCGATGGCCAATGGCAGGAAGTCAATCTACAACTGCCCGGTCAACTCAGTATGATGACGGAGTACGCGGACCCATTTCATGCGCCGGAATTGGTGTTGCTTCGCAACACGATTCGCTCTTGGCGATTCTATGATCATTTTCGAACGGATATGGATTCACCAGCCAGACGCACTGAGGTTGGAACATTTACTCCATCACTTCGTGCAGACGGATCAGATCTCGCTGCGGCGCTTCAGACGATACTTGAGATTGGAGATAGCGAGACGCTTCATCAGACCGTTCAAGACGCGTTCGCTGGCACTCAGTTGTTTGTTCAACCTGTTGGGAATCACCTACAGGTACAATTGCAACAATCAGGGATGTTGCGATGCTTGAGCGCTAGCGAGTTGTCTGATGGAACCTTGCGTTTTTTGTTGCTGGTTGCTGCATTGTTGACTCCGCGCCCGCCAGAGCTCATGGTCCTGAACGAACCCGAAACGAGCTTGCATCCTGATCTACTGCCCGCCTTGGGACGATTGATCGCTCATTATGCTGAAAATCAGCAGATCATTGTAGTGACGCATGCACGTCCGCTGGTGGAACAACTGATTGGTTTACAGGATTGCCAACACTATGAACTGGTCAAGAGATTTGGCCAAACAGAAGTTCAAGGGATGGGAATACTGGATCGACCTGATTGGAAATGGCCTGCGCGTTAACCGAACACCAACAAATAACCGACACCAAAGATAGCCGCGTCAACGATCGCATGACTAATCCAACCGGGTAGCAAACTATTGGACCGTAACGCAAGCCATGCCCACCAAACGCCTCCAATGGCGACACCTAAAGAGCAGATGTAAGTCATAGGAGATTGGTAGCCAAAGTACTTAGCAAGCACGATGACATGATGTGCCATGAATCCGATGCTCGAAACTAGAATAGCCAATGCTGGTGGTATTCGCTTCGCAAGTTCACGAAAGACGAAAGAACGCCAATAGATCTCTTCGAGTCCTGAGTGAATCAGTGCATAGAAACCAGAAATCAGCAGAAGGATGGCAGGCGAATCGGCGCCCAATTCCGAGAGCTTTTCTTTTGCTTGTGCCGACACGGTATCCAGCAGTCCCAGCGGGATCAAAACCGCAAAATAGGCTCCAACGATGATGAGGCCTATCAGTGTTCCAGAAATGAAACCAATACTCAAATACAACGAGCTGCAACTCTTCAAGAGATCGTTGAACAGTTCCTTTCGAAGCCAAACCGCAACAACTACCGATAAAAGCAAAAACTGTGTGCCTTTGCCTATCGCATAGGCGGCTTTTTGGTAGATCGAATCCGCGTTGGATAGCAGATCGAAATAGACCCACGTGATCAATGTAGGCAGCGCAAGTCCCAGGATGATCCAGCCCCAAGGCACACGCGTTGAATTGCCAATGAACGAATGGGAAGGTTGTTCTATGACTTCTTTCCCTTTAGATCGTTGATACGATCGGCTGCTTGTTTCGCGAGTTCGTGATCCGGATGATTCTGAACGACAAACTCATAAAACTTAATGGATACCTCGGCGGCTTTCTGGCGGCGTTCTGCCGTCAAATCGCCAACGAGTACTTCACTGCATCGACCGGCTTCGTATGCAGCTCTGGCTTGCCAATTCTTAATGTCGCTGGGAGCCTGAGTTCCGTTGTAGCCATACATGACCTTCTGAAACTCGGAGATTGCCTTTGCGAATTCGCGGTCTGCAAAAAGAACTTCGCCCATCATAAAACGAGAGCGAGCACCGATCTCGTCGCGAAACTCTTCTGCAATCTGACTGTAGAGATTGATGGCTTCATTCGTCTTCTTCTGATTCTGTTTGGCATAGGCCAGCTCATACATGGCGATCGATCGATACGACGATTGAGGGAATTTGGATAGTACGAAAGAAACCCATGACTCGGCCTCTTTCCACTTTTTGAGTTCTCGTGCGGATTGTCCGCCATGGAGATAAACCAACGCGCCAACCTGTTCGGTCACCTTCGAATCTCCATCCTTCAAGGATTCTATTTCCTTTCGAATAGCGACGTAGTTCTCGAAAGCATCGCTGTAAGCTTCTTTCTTCAAAAAGCACTCCGCAATCATGAACTTGCCATCGAGGAAGAGCGAGCCATCTTTGAAAACAGAGGTTTGTTTCTGGAACTGTTCAATCGCGTTGTCGAACTTTTTCTGTTGGAAAAAAGACCATCCCAGTTTGTATAAAGACTTCTCTTGCAGGCTGGAGTTCGCGCTCTTGGTTGCAGCAACCGTGTAGGCTTTGATGGCGCGATCAAAATTGGAGCTGTCGTACTCCGCTTGTCCAACGAGAAAGTTCGCTTCCGGTGCGAATTCGCTCGTCGGATACTTCGCGGCCAAAGATTGAAAGCGTTCGACCGACTCTGCGACATTGCCATTCAATTTATGAGCCCAGGCGAGCTCAAAAAGAACCTTCTCTTCGGAAGGAAGTTTGGCTCCTTTGCTGTTCTTGATCAGCTCCATGATTTGTTCGTAAGCTTGGATCGCAGCTCCATAGTTTTCTTTCAAGGAATAACAGAGCCCCAATTCGAACAGCACATTTCCTTTTTGGTCTCCGCCAATGCTGTCGCGTAGGGGCGACAAGACGCGGATGGCTTCATCGACGAATTGCAACTGTCGTAAGCAAATCGCGCGAGCCAAATGGACTTCGAGTGCGAAACTATCTGCGCGACCTTTCAGCTCAATCTTGTTGAGGAGTTCCAAGCTAGAGTCATAGGCTTTCTTTTCGATGAGCAAATATGCTTTAGAGTATGTCGCATACTCGACGATCGACTTCACCTTGGTGGTTGCTAGAACGGCGTCAAAGTACTCGATTCCTTTGTCGTGCTCTCCGTTAGCCGCAGCGATTTGTCCAAGTCGAAATTCTGCGTCTGGTCGAAGTCTAGATCGCGGTGCTCGTTTGATCAGATCTTCCAACGTAGCAGCAGCTCGACTTGAATTCTTCTCTAGCGAGAACGCTTCAGCCAACATGACGGAAACTTCGTCCGCCTGTTGCCAATTGGCCGATGCTTCGAGCGATTCCTGAAGAGAATCTATTGCATCGCTATTTTTTTTGAGTTTGAGTTGGCTCGCTCCTCTGAGGAACAGAACCTCTGCGCGTGTGTTATCTTCAAGGGGTTGTCGGAGCAGTTTTTCAGCGAGTCCAATGGTTTTGTCATACTGCCCAAGCAAGTATTTAGCAGTTGCGAGTCGCAGTTCCCAGGTGGAAAGCATCGCATCATTGGGTTGCGATGCGATCAATTGTTCGAATGCATTGACCGCAGACTCGTGCTGTCCCAATTGCAATGTGGATTCGGCGCGTACATAGGCTACATCAGCCGCGAGAGGGTCATTTGCAAATCTTTTCGCGAACGCTTCGCTCCAGCGTTGTGCATCCGCCAAGGCCCCCAATTGCAAGCAGCTAAAAGCTGCATTGTAAGTTGCGCGAGGGGCAATCGCATCATCCGGATACTGTGTTGCAAGCCGCTCGTAGATCGACTTTGCTTCTGCTCTCGTGGAGACATCTCCGTTCAGTCCATCAGCCAAGTCCATTTGGAGCAGGATGTTGGATGGAGATTTGCTCCCCCATTCCAATGCATTGCGTGCTACGGAAATCACTTCCGCCATTTTGCCTTGCATCGTCTTCACTTGGCAAATCCAGTGAGCTGCTTCTGCCGCCCGTTCATCTTTGTTGGGGAGCAACTGCTCGAAAGCACGAACAGCTTCGTCGTACTTCTTTTCCCGCATCAACGATTGCCCAACAGCCAACGAGGAATTCTTTGCATATTGCGATTTCGGAAACGTCTCCCCCAATCGTTTGTAGATGGAAGCCGACTCCTTGAAGTTTCCGGCTTTGGCCAACGCGAACCCGTAGCGGTATAGAATGTAATCCGCGTTGCTTAGCGACTCAAAGCTCTTGGTTTGGGCAACAGATTCCAGAAGAGAAATTGCAAGTTTCGCGTCTTCTTTTTGCAAGGCGACTTCTGCAGCCCTCAAACGAACGGAAGAGGCAATCGGATGTGAAGGGTATTTGTTTAAGAAGGATTCGTATTTCTCCGCCGCAAGTTGCGGTTGCTGCATTTCCTCAAACGTCAATCCTAAACCAAACAAAGCATCGGGCCGAACGGCAGAGCTTTCGAATCTTTTCGATTCCGCCAATTGTTTATAGAGGCCAATAGCTTTCTCTTTGTTGCCGATGCGTGATTCCGCTTCGGCAGCATAGAACAGAGCTTTGTCTTGGAAGCTCCCGTCGGGATACTTGTCAATGACCAAGGCTAGGACTTTGCTGGCCTCCTTCAAGGCAACAGAGTTTGCATCGTTGCCTTCTTGAAATGATTTTTGGTATAGACTCCACCCGAGATTGACGAGCGATTCCTCCCGTTGCTTCAACTGCGGATCTTGAAGTGCGACTTTGAATTCTTTGATCGCCAGCTCGAATTCAGGCATTTCTTTTTGCAGGTGACAGATCCCCAAAAAATGGTGTGCGCTAGGTGCCAAGGCGTCTTCCGGGAACTCCTTGATCATTTTCGCCCACATTTCGACGGCTAGCTCGAATGCCCCATTGTTCTGAGCATTGGCGGCGTCGGCATAGAGTTCACGAGCTCGCTCGGCACGCTTTTCTTTTTCAGAAAGCTTGGAATTAGTCTTTGTGTTTTGCGAGGTATTCGCAGAACCTTTCCCTTTGGGTGGTTGTGCCTCCACAGGCGTTGGGACTGCCACCATTGCCAGCAATGTCAGAAAAATTGCTCGCTGCTTTTTTCGCGATCTCGACATTTCCGATTTGGTAACGTTTGACTTTTGAGTTGACTTAAACGAATGGGCCATAATGGTATCGACTTTTTCACAGAACATGACAGCGTATGAAGTCTAAAAATCGGCGTTGGCCAAACCTGAATCGTAGTTTACCGTAGTAGGATGGTGCTGGAAAGTTTTCGGGTAGGCTGGAATCGTTTTGCAATCGCTCGAAACATCCCAGATTTGCTATTGTTCCTGACCCTTACGGTATCTTCACACCTCATACTTTTACTCAGTACAGACTCTTTGAAGCTGTCGTTTCGGAAAACCACCTTGAGCCAAGTTGACCACATGAACGTTTTGATCACAGGTGGAAGCGGTTTTATCGGATCTCACTTGGTTGACTACCACTTGAGTCGTGGCGATTCTGTCCTGGTCGTAGATGATTTGAGCACTGGATCGAGCCGGAATCTCCACCATCTTCGATCGCACGAACGCCTTCGAATTGTTCATGCAGACCTCGGAGACGCGAAGCTTATCGAGGAGGTTTGCGCGAACTCGGACCGGGTTTACCATCTAGCGGCGGCAGTGGGGGTGGCTTTAATTGCAAAACAGCCGATTCAGACCATACACCGCAATATATTCCCTACTCAATTATTGCTGGAACAATTGCGGCATCTTCATTTGCAAGGACAATCCATTCCCATTTTCCTAGCTAGCACCAGCGAAGTTTACGGAAAGAATCCGAAGTCTATTTGGTCGGAAACAGACGATTTGGTGTTTGGTGCGACCACGAAACCTCGATGGAGTTATGGAGCTAGTAAAGCGATTGACGAATTTCTGGGTTTAGCATGTGTTCGTGAATGTGGCCTGCAAGTAGTCATCGGACGATTTTTCAACGTGGTTGGGCCAAGACAGACAGGAGCGTATGGGATGGTTTTGCCCCGTTTCGTTCAATCCGCCATGCGTGACGAACCCCTTTTGGTTCACGACGATGGTTGCCAGCAACGTTGCTTCGCGCACGTTTCCGATGTAATCCGCGCGATTACGACATTGATGGACAGCCCGCACTGTTACGGAAAGATCTACAACATCGGAGCCGACCAACCGATTTCGATTCTACAACTGGCAAAGAGAGTCTGCGAAATTGTCAATCCGTCGGGGAAAATCGAGTTTCAATCCTATGCAAAAGCGTACGATGAAGATTTTGAAGATATTCGGCGCAGGGTTCCGGACTTGAGCAGACTGCGGCAGTCCATCGGCTATGAGCCACGGTTTGGGATGGACGAGATCATTCGCGATGTCTGGGAGTCGATGAAGCTTCCGAGGGATTGAAGAAGCGTTGGGATGGCTCAATCCGAGGGTCAGACCCGAGAATTCGATAAATTACGCACTTTGGCTAGACGGTAGTCGCTAAATTTGGCCAATATGAGGTCGATTCTCCATCCATCGGTTCATTAAGACTTCTACGCAGTGGACGGGCGGATTACACTCTCTTCCAGTCGTTACCATTCCGTTCCCCTATTTTCCTCCGAGGGAGGTTGTTCGTGGCGTCAGGCAAGTACATTTTCACTAGTGAATCGGTCTCCATGGGTCACCCAGACAAGCTGGCAGACCGAATCTCGGATAGCGTTTTGGACGCGCTTTTGGCCCAAGATCCAATGAGTCGCGTGGCATGTGAAACCGTTGTTACAACGGGTCTTGCTTTGATCGTAGGTGAGATCACGACCAAAGCGATCGTCGATTACTCGGATATTGTTCGCCAAGCTATTCTTGCAGTTGGATACGACGACGACGAATCGGGAATTTCAGGTCGGACCTGCAACGTTATGGTTGCTTTGGATAAACAAAGCCCCGACATTGCCATGGGCGTTGATGCTACTGGAGATAAAGATGTCGGAGCTGGCGATCAAGGCTTGATGTTCGGATATGCTTGCAACGACACTCCTGAGTTGATGCCATTGCCTATCGCCTTGGCTCATAGAATCACGAATCGTTTGACTGAAGCTCGATTCAATAAAGAAGTCGACTGGTTGCGACCAGACTCGAAAAGTCAAGTTTCAGTCGTTTATGACGACTTTCAGCCGATTGGCATCAATAACGTCGTTGTTTCCACACAGCATGCTCCAACAGTGTCGCAAGCGGAAATTCGAAACTTTGTTATCGAGAAAGTGATTAAGCCCTGCTTGCCAGCTAATATGGTTAGCGACACCATTGTTTACCACATCAATCCGACCGGAAACTTTGTGGTCGGTGGACCGCACGGTGACAGCGGTTTGACAGGTCGAAAGATCATCGTCGATACGTATGGTGGATGGGGCCGGCACGGCGGTGGGGCTTTCTCTGGAAAAGACCCAACGAAGGTGGACCGCAGTGCGGCTTATATGGCTCGGCATGTCGCAAAGAATATCGTCGCTTCAGGAATCGCAGATCGTTGCGAAGTGCAGGTTGCATATGCGATCGGCGTCAGCAAGCCCGTTAGCGTGCGAGTTGATACTCAGGGTTCCGGCAAGATATCGGACGAGAAGATTTGCGAAGTCGTTCAAAGCTTCTATGACTTCACACCTCGAGGTATCATCGAGTACCTCAACCTGCGTCGACCGATCTACAGCAAGACTTCGTCTGGCGGGCATTTTGGACGAAATGACCCCGATTTTACGTGGGAAAGCACGGCGAATGCATCGAAATTGGCTGCAGCGTTGAAGGCGTAATCCTTCGATTGCGCTGAGTGCTACAGGTCAGTTTTGGGATTCCATCACACCTACGGATTTGCCAAAGGGACAGGAACGATACTAGTTTCGCGATCGCGGTCACACTCGATTGTGAAACTATTGATGTGCGATGTAAAAAGCCCTCGACGATAGAAGGCAATAATGCCGTCCACTTATGCGACTCGAGCCGTGACCTTTTTAAAGTTTGCGGCTCTGGTTGGAATCGTAGCTTGGTTAGTTTCGACGTTTCCCAGGAAGGATGCTGAGTTTCTTTTTTCCCAGAAAAAGAATTGGCTTCTTCTCTCGCAATCGCTGTCTTTCGTGTTGATTGCGCATCTGGTGAGTTACTGGCGATGGCAGATCTTGGTGAATGCGTTGAATGTCCCGATGCGTTTACTCGAAGCCATACGTTTGGGGTTTCTCGGAACGCTCCTGAACCAGGTCAGCTTCGGGGCAGTCGGGGGTGATCTATTCAAAGCGATAGAAGCCGCGAGACGAACGAACACCAGACGCACCGAGGTTGTTGCATCCGTGCTGGTAGATCGGGCGATGGGGCTTCTAGGTCTATTGGTAGTTGCAAGTATAGGATTGTCATTAGCCTCTGAACTTTCACCGAGACTTTTGACAATTAAATGGGCAGCAATCAGCTTCGCTGGCGCAGCTCTGTTGTTCATTCTCGCAATTGTCTGTTGTGGCAAATTCGTTTCGTTCGGATGGCTTGGAAAGATTCCGTGGATAGGTCACACCATGTATCGACTGGCGAACGCTTGTATGATCTTTCAAGGGCGGCCACGGCTAGTGGGGGAAATTTTGGGCGCCAGCATGTGTGTACATTTTTGCATGACGGTATCTTGCTATTTGATCTCGGCGTCCATTTACGATTCACATCCAACAATGTTGGAACACTTCATGACCATTCCACCTGCGATGGCTGCGGCAACGTTACCTCTCACTCCGGGCGGAATCGGGGTCCAAGAAGCAGCAATTTCTAGACTTTTTTTGGAGCTACCCGAGATACCTTCTGGATACTCAGCGTTGATTATGGCGACTCTGTTTCGTTTGTTTTTAATGGTGGTTCCCTTGATTGGGGCTGTGTATTACTTTTCTGGAATCGGCAAGAGTAAGTCAGCGATGTGAATTTCTTCGATTTCTGTGGTATGATGGATCTACACGATCGCGCAGGAGAATTACCCGTCTGATGAGGCAGATATGTCTAGACTGACGCTCCGAATTGTTCAGGGAGCAGACCGAGGAAAAGTTTATTCGGACATAAAGACTCCGATTACTATCGGCCGAGAAGAAGGCAATTCCATCCAACTCAATGACGAACGAATCAGCCGCTTTCATTGCAAAATCCAAGAAGACAATGAACATTTGGTACTGACCGACCTGGAGAGCACGAACGGTACGAAGGTGAATGGACAAGACTGCCAGCTAAGAATTCTTCGCTTTGGAGATATTATTGCTGTAGGACGAAGCATGCTATTGTTCGGGACCCACGATCAGATCGCTTCGCGAGTTCAAGATAGTCTAACCGCAATTGAAGAACCCAATGTTAGCAAAAAAACTGCCAGCGATGATGATTTGGCAGATTTTGACTTAGCTCCCAGTTTAGTTGACTCCGTTCGAGCATTGCGAGATTTGAATCAACCACCCTCATTGCCAGATCGATTGAGCCCAAGCCAAGCGGCTCAATTGGCCGAGTTGTTTGAGTATTTTCACATGAGACTCGGTGAGGTGGTAAATGCGGTTCACGTACATGAAAAGCGAGCGAAGATCGATGTCGACTTGGCCACTTGGCAATTAATGCTTCAAATGTATAGTCGTATTTCAGAGATGATCCGCGGAATCGCTGATCCTGATTTTCGACTGCCAGGTTAAATCTACAACGAATGATATCTATTGAATTCACCAAGATGCATGGTGCCGGGAACGATTACGTTTACATCAATGGTTTTTCTGTACCACTGCCCCAAGATCTCGAGAAACTTGCCGTTGAGATCTCGCATAGGCGGTTCGGAGTGGGGGCCGATGGCCTAATTCTCATTTTGCCCAGCGACAAAGCCGATGCGAAAATGCGCATGTTCAATGCGGACGGTAGCGAATCTGAAATGTGCGGCAATGGGATTCGATGCGTCGCGAAGTATGTTCATGACCACGGTATCGCAAGGAAAGATAAGCTTCGCATAGAAACCGGTGCAGGCGTGCTGAGTTTAGAACTAGACATCCAGAACGGACTGGCGGAACAGATCACGGTCGACATGGGAGAACCGGTACTCGAAGCGGCTAAGATTCCTACCACTCTTGCTGCGCCGGACGAGCGCGTTGTCAACGTGCCCATAGAGTTCAAAGGAAGACGCTTTTTTGCTACCTGTGTCTCCATGGGAAACCCACACTGTGTCATTTTTGTCCCAGAAGCAGATGACGAATTGGTTTTGGGGATCGGTCCTTTGATCGAACGAGACGACCGATTTCCCAAAAGAACCAATGTAGAGTTTGTGGAGGTACTTGCACGTGGTGAAGTGCGACAACGCACATGGGAGCGAGGCTCTGGCGAAACATGGGCCTGCGGTACCGGCGCTAGTGCTGTGTGCGTCGCCGGAGTACTGACGGGCCATACAGACCGAACTATTCTGAATAATTTGATCGGCGGACAATTGAAGCTACGATGGGATGAGTCAACCAACCATGTCTTCATGACAGGCCCAGCCAAAGAGGTGTTTACTGGGCATTGGCGGGTTGAATCGTTGTGACAGGATTGAGAACGAGATTGGGAACGAGTCTGCGAAGAAGCGGTATTCGTTCGGTTGGAAATATCATGGCTGCCGGTATTGTCGGATGGATTCAGACACTCGATAGCAAGATCCTTCGATACGACCCGCTCGCAGATCCCGTCGTTCGCGGATTCAAAGGACCTGCTATTTTTGTCTTTTGGCATGAGTACATGCTTGTTCCATGCTGGGCACGCAGAGGGTGTGATTTAGTCCTCTTGGCTAGCCGCCATCGAGATGCCGATTGGCTGCTCGGGTTGGCGTCAAGCTTTGGCTATGAAGCCGTTCGCGGTTCCACCAGTCGCGGAGGCACGGAAGCCGTACTGACCATCGTTCGGCAGCTGAAAGGAAAGAGTTTAGTGATCACGCCAGATGGTCCTTTGGGTCCGAGACGACAGGTCTCCAGTGGATGTATTTATCTTTCAAGCCTGCTTGGTATACCGATCGTTCCACTGGGCTGCGGTTACGACCGACCATGGCGATTTCGACGGACCTGGGATCAGTTTGCTTGCCCACGATTCGGGTCTCGAGCTCGAATTGTTCTCGACCATCCGATACAAGCCCCAAAGAAACTTGGAAAGGACGGTGTTGAAGAGTACAGACAGCTTGTGGAGCAACGTTTGTCAAACGTAACAACCATCGCTGAAGATTGGGCATGCGATGGTTCCACCAAGCCTGGCGAGGAACCTTTTTATTGCGCACGACAAGAGTCACTTGAACCATGACCGGCTTCTTATGGAGTGATGACGCCGACGCTTTTTTTGGCGATTCCATCAAAGGCAAACCCCAGAAACAATCGAAGCCAGGTACTTCCCAAGATGCGCCTTTAACTGTTTCGCAACTAAACGAGTGGATCAAGAGAGCTCTAGACCAATCCATTCCAATGGTTTGGATCGCCGCAGAAATTAGCAACCTGACTCAGTCTGCCGCCGGGCACGTCTATCTGACATTGAAAGATCCTAGCGGGCAAATTTCGGCGGTCGTTTGGCGATCAATACTGGAACGAATCGGGATGGATATCACGGAAGGGATGGCTGTCTTGGTGCAGGGGCGGCTCGACGTCTACTCGCCTCGCGGTAGCTACCAGCTCGTGATTCAACGAATGGAACAACAAGGGGTCGGGGCCTTGCAAGCAGCCTTTCGTCGGTTGTTTCAAAAGCTTGAGCGAGAGGGATTATTCGCATCTGAACGAAAGAAAACACTTCCTCGATTTCCACGTCGTATTGGCTTCGTCACTAGTCCAGCTGGCGCCGCGATTCACGATTTCTGTCAAGTTCTGGGACGTCGATGGCCTAACGCAAACGTGCTCGTAATTCCATCGAAAGTCCAGGGAGAGGGCGCGGCGGAAGAGATCGTACGCGGGATTCGAGTTGCGGCAAGAATTCAACCTGTACTGGACATACTCGTTGTCGGGCGTGGTGGTGGATCTGTCGAAGACCTTTGGTGTTTTAACGAAGAGATCGTCGTTCGAGCATTAGTCGACTGCCCAATTCCTACGGTTTCCGCCGTTGGCCACGAGATTGACGTTACTCTCTCCGATCTAGCAGCGGATGTACGAGCTTTGACGCCAACCGAAGCCGCAGAGATCGTCGCACCAAGCAAAGACGAACTGCTAGAACTTTTTAAAAACACCGAGTCGCGAATCAACTCGTTAGTCCAAAACCACGTACAACGCAACGAATCAAAACTTCGTTCGCTAGCAACGCGAGCTATTCTCGAGGACCCCGCTCGCTTGCTGGAATCACCTACACAATTACTTGATGACGTGTTTCGAGACCTCGATGCAGCATTGGATAAATGGTTCGAACACACGATGCAAAACGTGCAAAGCCATGCCCAGATGCTGGAGGCGCTCAGCCCACTCAAAACACTGGCACGAGGCTACTCTGTCACTCACGACAAGGAAACCGGCAAGATCGTAAATAGCGTTGAATCCGTTAAAGCCGGTCAATCAATCATCACTCGCGTTTCTTCAGGCGAAATCGAAAGCGTTGTAACGAGAATAACAATGGAAGGTGCTCCGTTTCGTCACGGAAAATCTTAACACTTTCGATGCGTTACCAACGGGAAAACGTATTTCCAGAATTCCTTGACAATAACTCGATTGGGGGTAATCCTTTAATGCTTCGAGGATCGGCAATACTTTGAAGTGGAAATCAATTTGGAAGAGACTGGCTATGTTCGAAGAACTGCAACGTGACGAAAGTATCTTGAGCCACGAAAATTTTAAATCCTCAACGATTTGCGGAGTTTCTACAACCTCGGAAGCTATCGAAAAGGTCAAAGAGCAGATCCAAAAACTAGACGAACAGATGAAATCGAAGTTCGCAGCCCAGAACGAAGTAAACAACAATATCTTTCAATCCGTTTCTCGGGACATTGGAAAACTCTCGGATGGGTCGACTTCGATCATGACAAGATTGTCGAACAAGTCCCATCAATTGATTTCGAGACTGCAACGTCGACGCAAATAGTCTTGTGCGTCTCTGCAAGAAGCGAAAACAACGCTAGGTCTAGACATTCGGAGTCTTGCTCTCAGTCGAGCGACGATCAAATTGCTTCAGCAATCCTGGCAGCATGAATAAGTCGCAAATCAAGGCGGTCAAGAGCGTTATCGCCCCAAGGGAACCGAAGACGCGATAGTCTCGCGTTTCGCTAAATGTCACCGAAGCAAATCCAGCTACTAAGACCGCAGTCGTCATCACCATCCCTGTGCCGACACCCTGGAATGCTCGCTCGATCGCTTCATCGATAGACTGAGGATGTCGTCGTTCCTCCTGGTAACGAGATAGAAAGTGAATCGTATCATCGACTGCAATTCCGAGACAGATTGTGAAGCAACAAACGCTCACAATCTCCAGCGGCTGTCCGGTAACCGCCATCCAAGAAGCTGCGGCCACTAAGGGCATTAAATTCGGAACCACCGAAATGAGTCCTATCCGAAGAGAGCGATAAGCAATCGCGAGCACTGCAAAAATTACGATCGCTGCAGATCCAAGACTAAGAACCAAGTCGGTAACGATGCGGTACAATTCTCGCCATCGCCTGACGGGATCGCCTTGCAATTGAATCGAAGTGCCAGCCATCTTCTTTTCTATCGACTCGATGCCTTGCTGAATGCGTTCGAAAGTGGCCGCGTAAGCCGCCGACCCCAAATCCTGGCATCGAAATGAAATCGATGCACGTCTGTTATCAACATCGAATACAGCTAACTTCAGCGGAGGAGGAAGAAGCTCGATCATCGAGACCTTGTCGAGTGCTGTCCCTTCTCCTGGCAACGAATCCAGAAGCCTAGGTAAGGACAGTGGGAAAGCGATCAATGGCTCTTTCCTCAGCAGTTCATCTAGTTCTACCAAGATGGAGACAATCTCTTCTTCCGAAAGCGTTGCATCTTCTTTCCAGCTTAAACTGACATTGCAAATGTCCAAACCACCCATTTTCTGATCGAGATAGTCAAGAGAGCGACGAATATCGCTTCCCTCTGGTATTGCACTAGACTTTTGGTCATCGGGCGTAAGCGTAAAGGAAACTCCCAATAAAACCACAAAGAGGCTGATGGAGAAAAAACTGACAACTTTTGCATGGACAACCGTGCTCTTTACGATAGGTCCAATGATTTCGAGAAAGCGATCCAACACATCGCGACTTGAAGTGCGTTTCAGTCGCTTACCTATCCATGTTCGGCAAGCGAGAGGAATGATGAGCATCACGGATAACCAAGTACAGATCACACCGATGACGCAGGACCAGCCAAATTCACGCACCACTTCATGGTGAGCGAAAACCAAAGATCCCATTCCGATGGCTGTGGTCAAAGAGGTCAAGAAACAGGCCATTCCGACCAGTTCAAGTGTTCGCTTGCATGCATCCAACGGCTTCTGTCCTTCGAGCATCAGAGTTCGTATATGGACCATGATATGCACCCCATCCGTGAATCCAACCAAGCTCAGCATGACGGGCAAAATCACAAAACTGAAGGGATTATCTTCAAATCCAAAGTATCGAACGATGCCGAGCGTCCATACGACACCCACGATAGGCGCCGCCGAAACCACACACACGACAGCGACTCCTCGAAAAAAGAGAATTGCCATGAGGAGTATCATTCCATAACCAATCACCTGATACTTGAGTTCATTCGAACGGTTATTGCGATCCAACATCTGATAGAAAGGAACAGGTCCGGTTACCTGGAATCTCATCGAGACGTTGGGATACTGTGCTGAAACTTGTTTTGCTGTATCCAAAAGCACGCTGGTCAAGTCTGCGCTGTCTTGCACGAACACAAAATCGTACATGATCTCGATCAGTACTGTCGTAGCATCGGGAGAGAGCATCACACCAACTACGAGCGGATTGTTCAACGCCTTTTCTTTGGAAGCTGCAAATCGCTGCGGCGTTGCTCTACCGTATGGCAGGATCGGTTCTGCCAAGCCGAAGATATTCATGGGGGGAACGTCATCCAGCGAACGTGCTGCGGCAACGACATCCAAATCCTGTAACGCTTTGACGATAGCGCGATAGGCTGCAGCTCCGTCCACGGTAAACAAATCCGGAGTGTCGATAATGACCACCGCTTGGGCGCGTCCGAGCGATTCACGAGGTACCGATTGCGACTTTGCGTTTTTTCCTGGAGTTGCCGTGGTTCGATTCCCGTCGCTCTTTCCGGAATCCTTCGTTCCAAGGATCCGGTTGGCCACGTCTCGCGGCCAACTCGGATATCGGTACCCACCGATAGCCAAAGCAGTCATCACTAGCAACAGAACGACTGCAAGCCAAGGGAAGTCCAGGATGCGTCCAAACATTCTAGAACCCTGACTAGGAATTTTATCGGCCACGTCGTCCCTCGAAGGACTTTACGAGTTCGTCAGAAGTCAGGAAGCCATCACCATCCTTATCAATGGTGTTGAAAGAATAACGTCTGATCAGATCATTCGTTTCCAACAATGCAACGCGTCCATCGCCATTCCTGTCAAATCGCCCCATGTACTTGTTCGCCCAATCAAGGGCCGCAGAACTAGTCTCCAAGCTATCGTTTTTTGCTAACGAAGCTCCGTCACGTCCCTTTCGAATAATGGTCTCCGAATCCTTCGATGCCAAGGGGGTTGCGATTTCAAAAAAAGCGACCGCCATTTCTTCCCACGTTTGATCGCCCCACATGACATATTCATCCGGATTGGGATTAAACGGATTATTCAGGGAATTATCGAATGCAACCTCGAACTCCAACGCACCCAATTGCGATGTAATCAGCGGGGACTCGAATTCATACGTATGCTGCCAATTGAAATCGTAATAGGGAACGTTGAGCAAAATACTCGACTTTAGATCTTGCCCTTTCGAACGTAACTGAAAGGATTTGCCTCGCAAGTGCATGTGTGGGGAAACCGCCAATAGAATGGAATCTTTCGATGGCAATCGAACCTCGCGCGAGACCACGTGATTCGCTTCATTGGGGGCAATCTCAAACGACTGGTCGATTCCGATGATTGTCGATACTTCGTGAGTCAAGGTGCTAGGATCAACGAACGTCATGCCAATCTTCGTCAAGTCTGTTTGCTCTATGCCGTTCGGGGTATAGTGCATTTGAAAAACAAGCTTGGAGCCGGCTGGAATTCGCCGTGCAAGACCTACAGGAAATGCCGTTGGACGCTGCCCTGGAACGAATGCAGTCAACCAACTAATGCCTTGGAATTTCTCACCATCTGGTGGCCTAATGAATACAATCGCATGATGAACGACTCCCGCATTTCCTGGAATGACTTGCGCTGCGTTCACCCACTTGTCTTCAGTTATCTTCGGATCCACGACAAAATACTGATAGTCAACAATTCCGTCCGCCGGAATGTTGTATGGTTTGTTCCGCATCGACACGACAAGATCCGGTTCCTTGGATAGTAACCAGCCTTTCCGGAGCGAGGGAAGGTCTGGCAAATCGGTCTTGTTTCCATAGGGGGAACCATCAGCAATCCAACGTTGGATTGTTTCTAACTCGACAGGTTCGATCGACCTTTGGTTGCGGAGCGGGACATGCCCATCACTGGCATGCCAAGGGGGCATTCGACGATTCGCAACAACTTCACCGATCATTTCAGCCCATCCTTTCACTTCATTGAAATCTGCAATATCAAATGGGCCGATATCGCCGGATCGATGGCATTCGTAACAGTGTTTGTAAAAGATCGGTGCGACATCTTTGCAAAAAGAAATACCCGATGTGGCTTCGGGCTTTCGATCGAATGTAATCAAGCACCCCACCGGCGTCGTGTGTGGCAACGTAAGTGTTTTTCCAGAAGTAACTCCGTCCAACAAGTCTCGAAGTTCTTCACTTTTGGCTGTGGTACGTTTGACACCTGGAGACATTTGGTCGTCAACTCGCCCGCGGTAAACAATGGACGACTGAGGATCCAGTACAACAATCTCCGCTGTTCGCGATGCATTCAAGCTCTGGGCGATCTCCTGGCCCGAATCGAGAATGAGCGGGAACGGTATCGATAACTCGTTTGCAAACCGAATAACATCTTCCTTCGAATCGTGTTGGTTACTCATCACACCGACGAAATCGATACCTTGTTGGCTGTAGTCTCGATAGAGCGATGCCAATCGAGTTGCGTAGAATCTCGCAACGGGACACTCGCAACCCAGAAAGCAAAAGACTTGGGCCTTGGAATCCATCTTCCATTGAAAAGATTTCCCATCAACAGCTGTCGCTGACCAACCAGGTCGAAAAATGTCTAAGCGACCAACACCACTCGATTCGCTTGCCTCACATCGATAGCACCAGCAAACGAGACTGGCAAAGACAAAAGCGAGCGCTGTCGGAAGCCTTTTCAGGTGTCGTAACTCCAACAACTCGAGCGATTTCTTGATTCCAATCATTGCAACAGTCCAACTTCGAGTAAGAAAGTCTTTAGATATATCCATTGCTGCTGAGTAACTCCAAGGTCGATATCCTATCGATCCATCACTTTGATCTCGTAAAGTTTTGGCCAATTTTTGCCGGTGATGAGAAGTCGCTTCGAATCTTTGTCATATGCAATTCCGTTCATGACCGATTCTTTATCGCGTTGCTGCTTTGGATAAACGTCTCCCAAATCGACCCAGCCAACAATGCGCCCGTTGTCGGGTGAAATTCGAGCAATGACATCTTCGTACCAAACGTTCGCCCAGATTTCACCATCGATGAACTCGAGCTCATTAAGTTGCTTTATCTTTTTGCCGCCGGCGTCGGAAACTTGGATTTGTCGTAGTACTCGGAATGTATCGGGATCGATGAACCGAAGCACAGAAGTTCCATCGCTGAGGATGAGCTCTTTCCCATTGTTCGTAACCCCCCAACCCTCGAATGCGTACTGGTGGGATTTTTCGTAGATCATCGTTTTCACATCATAAACAAAGCATGTGTTCTCACGCCAAGTCAGTTGGAAAATCTTATCGTTCAAAACCGTGATCCCCTCGCCAAAGTACGCAGGAGCAAGGGTGACTTGAAGCAATACTTTTCCGTCTTCTAGATTGACCTTTCGAAGCGTCGAATTTCCTTTCTGACCGGTTCCCTCCAAAAGGTTTCCTTCATGCATCACCAGTCCTTGAGTAAACGCAGCCGGATCGTGCGGATACGACTGGACGACTTGACCTCGATGGACAGGTGTCTTCTTTTGCCTTTGGGTCGGGCTACAGGAAGCCATGAGGATTGGAATCCAAATCACGACGAACCGCGCCGAGACAAGTAGATTGGAGATCATTCCAAGAGGTGTGTTGATGGAGAATTCAGCCAGCAATTACGATCGTCGGTACGCACAGTCGATCCTTACCGCAATATAAGTTCCCCAAAGTATACCAACTCACTTCGCCGTTGTTTACTCTGAATATTCCTGCATATCGGCTATTCGATTCGCATCCCCCTACCAACGGCGTGTCGCTTGGGCATTTTGCAAAATGTCGCTAGCCTCTTGGCTTAAACCGAAATTCGTCGAGGCCTGATTCAGCTCCAGGAAAACAGTGTACTTCGAGTGATCAGCACCAGCGTATATCACAGGTGCCGGCGCTATCTGCAATAGGTTTGCGATTCGATTATTCCAGCGAGTTGTGAAAAGCTGCCCCCCTAAAGACTGCTCAGGTTGCAACCCGTAATACTGAACCATCAACGTTGCCAATTGCGATGGATCCCCCGTCAAGCCATGAAGGTTGATGCGACGCAACGACTGACTCGCATCAAAGTAGTAGGTCAACGTGCCGGCCAGATCCGTTGGTCGGGTTCCCGTTATCAACGGCACTCGAAGCCCATCCATTTGCACATTGGAAAGGACTGTAGAGACCCGCGAAAAACGCTGTGGTAACCAATGGGGCGCGATATCGAAACGCAGTACTTCGCGCAGATCATGCACTTCCCCGCCACCCAGCGAAGAAGGCTGCTGCTGAAGTTGCTGTATCGTTGGAACTCCAAGCGTATAGTCCCACAGTTGATTTGTCCCACCGGGTATCGCACTCGCCGGGCCTTGTCGCGATTCCAGGATCCCCGATGGCATCGATGCTGAAACGGGATTGCCTGTGCCCAACATGGTAGGTGACGCTGGCGTAGCCGAAGCACCATAACGGTAAGTGTCAGGCATACCAACGGTAACACTAGGCATGCCTGACATGCCTGTTTGCATTGCTGCTGGATGAACGACTCCCGGGGTTGATGCTCCATTTACATAGGTACTACCTGCAGGATACGGTGAATTGCCATTAGAAGACCATGGAGCCCCGAGGTTGCCATTCGATCCATGGAGCGAATAGGATTCGTTGGATGGGGAAGAGTTGCTCTGTTCCTGGTCTCCGCCCGAACTCAGCCCACTCCCTGCATTGAACAAGGACCTTCGAAGCGACGTGCCAGTTTCGGTTTCAAATGCTGCGTAAGGGCCGCCGATAGCTGCAGCCAACACTGCCGCGGCACCAAATGGCTTCTGAATAAAATTGGAAATCATGGATCGGGACCAAACTTAACGATCTTTGCAACTCTTGCATGACGTTCATCTGGTAACGAAACTCTCCGAGCCTCGACAAGCACTTACGAAATGCTCCACAGCGGTCGCGCACCTCCATTCGCAACGGAACTTATCGACCAGCCTCACACGACAACTTCGAATATTGAACACAAAGATAGCAAAACACACTCCGCAGCAGTCGAATGCTAGCGATTAAAGTGGTTGTAGCGTAATGGAATGGCTTTGACGGACTGCGTACCAATTTAAAGCAAATACCAGTTGCTAGCATATTCCTCTAGTTCGAGAACGACCGATATTTCCTCCAGTCGCTAAATACGGTATTCAGATGACGCGTGTTCGTGTCACACCAATAACGCACAGCGCGCACTATGTATTGCTCTTGTTTCGGGGAAGGAATCCCATGGATCGGCGAGAATGGCTTGGAATGTTTGGCTTCTTGATTTGCGGTCCCGCCCTTGGCTGCAAAGGTTACCAATACGGTCATATCATCAAGCCGGATGCACCGAACCTGGTAGGAAGCCACGAAGCAGGTGCCGAGGTCTTTGATCCTTTGGTCGATGAAGCCGTGGCGAAGCTGCTGGCGCGTCAACAAACCGTTACCCCGGATGCACCATGTGGCCCCGATGGCTTGCCCTGCCCCAAAACCATTTGTTTTGTCGGCATCGAGAATAAGAGCATGGAAGACATCGGAGACTTTAAAGACAAACTATATCAACAGATCGACTCCCGTTTGTTAGAGGCCTCGACCTTTCGAGCGATCAGTCGACGAATGGTGGATGCGGCACTCTTTGAAACGAGACTTCGTCCTGATTCGCTCATGATCCCTGACAACATGCGTCTCTTCACGGCAGTGTTGGAACGAAATGGCGCGCCACTCGACTATCTGTTGTATGCCGTTTTGACGAGTGGCACAACAACAAGAAACTCCTCGACTCAGCGTGACTACGACCTAACGCTGGAACTGGTGAATGTCCACACAGGCGTTACCGACAAGCAGTCGGCTGAAGTTCGGAAGGGCTATCACAAGACTGCGGCGGGCAAAGTTTGGAATTACAATCCCTTCAAGCGATGATGATGGGATGCCAGAGTTTGTTGCCGAGTCCACTTCAACTTATGCTCCCGCTGTCGTTCCGGAACGAGGGTGGTTCTTAGCACGCACTATCATGGACTGCATTTTCGCTTCCTTTGCCTGCCTCTTGGTGTGCGGCCAGATCGGTTGCTCGACTCATGCAAAACGACTTGCCACCCCACGTAATCATTTCTATGACGGACGTTTGGATGAATGCAAGAAAGGACTTGAAAAGCTGTCGAAGAGTCGACACGACAAAGACGTGGTAAATCTGGATCTGGCTATCGTTGACCTTCTGAGCGGAAAGCCAAAGATTTCCGAACAACGCTTGAAGTTGGCTCGGAATCGATTCGAAGCGCTAGAATCGGAATCGCTCACTGAAAAGACGGTCTCGATGTGGACCGACGACCAAGTGAGATCGTATGCAGGGGAAGATTATGAGAAGATTTTGATTCATGCATTTCTTGCCCTTACCAATCTGCTCTCCGATGGAGCCGATGCAGAAAGCTACACACTTCAACTCCAAGCGAAACATGAAGAACTAGTTCAAGCCTGCGCCGAGCGAACAAAATCCAACACGCAGCCTTCGTACACCCCACTACCTTTGGGATTCTATCTGCGCGGTATGCTGCGAGAAGCGACCCTACGAGACTATGACGATGCTATTCGCAACTACGAAGCAACCGCTAGCTTGCTTCCTCACTGCCAGCCCATCCAATGGGATTTGAATCGAGCCAAGCACGGAACGCATTCTCAACCAGGAAACGGCGTGGTCTATGTGTTCGCACTTGTAGGCCGTGGTCCGTACAAAGTCGAAGTCTCGGAGCAGCCGACCAGCGACGCGCTTCTCATTGCGGATCGCATCGTATCTGCGGTGGGCCCTTACAAACTACCTCCAACAATCGCCCCCATCAAAGTGCCCGATATCGCATTGCCTCCAACTGACGTGGATGCGGTCGGTGTTTCAGTCGCTGGCGCTGCCATTGGACCAACCTATAGCATCGCAGATGTTGGGCAACTCGCTATGGATTCCTATCGAGCAAACCGCAACGCTATCGTCGCACGGGCCGTCGCTCGCCGTGTCATCAAGAAAGCTACAGTCGCTGCAGCCAAAGAAACCATGAAAACCGATGGGCTAGCTTCCGTAGGGATGGATATTGCAGGAATAGCCTGGGAAGCAACGGAAGGTGCCGACACTCGATGCTGGGGATTGTTGCCGAACGATATCCAAGTCATGCGAATCGAGACTCCGAAAGGAACTCCTTCTATCCAACTGACTCCCTTGCGTGGGGGCAGACCTGTCGGTCCTTCCAAGCAGATAGACGTTACAGTCATCGATGGGCGAAACACCTACGTTCTGTGCTGGTTTCCTGACGCACGCAGTCAGAGCCAAGTGATTACTGCCCAATAAACACGACGCTATCGAGCCGCACCAGTAATTTCAAGAATTTCATTAACGCGACATTTCGAAATGTTCAGCCTCAAGGAAGTAATAGACGCCGTCGAGCCCATCGACATGTCTCGGATTAAGATCGACATAGAAAGTGCCCGCCAATGAGTGCTGCCTGAACGACTTTTGTGCAAACTTGTCGTTCGTCAAACGAACTTCGATCATATGTGTCTTAGGTGGTTGAGTACCGAAGCAGCAGGTAGCCCAGTCTGGGACCAGCACGAACGTTTTCGCATTCGTACTTGATACCGATGTTGGGTGGATATAACCCTTCAGAAAGATTTTCTTGCCGTTCATCTCAAAGGCAGCCTGCGTTGGAATGTCCTGACCACCCGTTGGGCTCTTTAAAGCTCCAAACGAAACCCGCTCGTAACCCTCGGGAACCTCAGTAAAGTAAACATACAAATGCTTCGCAGGAGCAGCGATCAACAACGTAACACCCAAAACAAGTCCAATCCAAGCCCAGACTTTTCCCGTGAGCTCTTCGCTGTACTTTTTCAAATTTCCAAATGCTGCAAAAGCAAAAATGACGGCGAGTAAGGGTAGAAAAGTCAGTAGCGGCGATACCCACGCCATCAATCCCATGACAGCAAAGGTTGTTGCAAGAATTGCGGCGCGGCTCAATGCCTTGTAAGTAAACTCAGCATCATCCGACGAGGAGGAGTACTCGCTATCAACGTTTTCCGTAGTCTGTAGCATCTATCGAAGTGGGGTGTCAGGTGAATAAGGACAGATTCGAACATTCAAGGAAATCAACGTCCAGCAGTGGCAAGGCACCACAGCACCGATCCAAAGGTCAATGTCGCAAGCATAACTACGGCCAACGATGCTTGCTGGTTCAATAGGTTAGGTATCGCAGGGTAAAGTGCAAGCTCGGGGGCTTCCGCACCAGGCAAAGAAACGACCCGGACTGTGCGGCGTGCTTCGATTCGGCTTAGCAAAAGTGCGGACTGCGATTTCTCAGAATCGGACTGAGCGAGTAGTCCGGCCTGACGAAGAGGTGGATTATTCCAGCTCGTCGGGCCTTTCTTCGGACCTGCGGGTACAGGGATAGGGAAAAAAGTTTTCGAGCGTTTGACTGCTGCCGGATCGATCTTCTCCATTTCGGCAATCTTGTCTTTGGCCTCAGGTAGCGGACACGCTCGCATGTAATTGACGATCGGCATGCGTATCCAAACGTACTCGTCCTTTGCATCGCGGAACAATTCAAAGAGTTTGTCGACCTGTGTCCACTCTTCCATTCTCGCCAAGTCTGGGATGATCAAATCCGCAAGATCTGGCCGATCCAAAAGCGTGCACATAGATTTTGCAACGGCCTCTTTCTTGAGGACAACTCCCTCCGTAGAGTGGAATCGAAGCGCCATGACAGCGGCGAAGATATCTACATACTGAGAATCTTTATTCTTCAGAATGGATTCAACTATAAGTGGCAAACCCGCATCTCCATGAAGATTCAGATAGGCTGCAATCAGGGAATCAAGTCCGACGCGGTCCTCTGCTTTCGTACTTTTGATCATGCTCTCCATCCACTGGACGTCTTCAGGTAAACCGCAGACTCCAAGCATGGTATAGTAAAGTCTCTTGCGATCGGGAGCCATTTTCGGATCCTTGCACCAAGCAATAAGTTTCTCTCGCTTCATTTTGCTCTTGAGGCGCACGATCTCGTCATAAGGACTAAGTGCAAATTCGTCGTAGCAATCGCGAGACAATAGTGCATCGGGATGCTCAAAATACTGTTGGAAAAAGTCCAATCGCTCAATCGGGTCTTCCGGCAGTTTCGTCAACTTGACAATGTATTGCTCAGCTTCACCACTCAGCGGAACCGGCGATGACCAAACCAAATCTCGCGGGTCCACTCCTTGCATCAAGAATCGCTTCGTTGACTTGCCTGGACCAAAATAAGTGGCCTGAAAAACCTGACCGACCTTGACCAAAGAATCTCCCTTGAGAAGAGACTCCATTTTGAAGTTGGCAGCGCCATCTATGTCATCTCGACCGTCGGAAACCAATGTCGCAATTCCGACCACATCCATCGACAGCATTTCTTGCCGCAGAGTTTGCCCTGCCGCCGTACAAAACGGACAAATGGCGAGCCCACGATTGGCCCCAAACGTGATCAATGTGATGGCCCAGAGAATCGTTAAAACCCTGATCATCGGAAATACCCTCATCCTCGGAATCGGTTCGAAAATGTTCATGCCCTATAACGCTTCCGTAATTTAAGTCATTGGAAGCGGATCAGACTAGGACTCAACCCGAGAAATCGTGAAAAGTCTTCCGATTGTAAGAGTTATAGCAGGCTTCAAGACAAATCCCGGACCTATTCGACAAATCGAAAGTCCAGACTGCTCATGAGCTGATGAACCAAACCCACATAGGATTCCGACGATCCACCAACCAGAATCGACTTTGCCCAGTCGATTTCCTCGTTCGAAGGACGCCGACTTAGCATCCAACCGAATAACTCCTCGATTCTCGCGTCTTCATCTTGATTGCTAGTGCTTGCTAAAAAACGACTAGCAATCTTTGTTGCACGTGTGCTTATCCACGGACTATTAAGCATGAGCAACGCCTGCCCTGACACCGTGCTCCTGCTTCGTTGCCCCGATGAAAAACTCGGATTTGCTCCGTCGAACTCTACAAACAATTCCGGCAACGAATTCCGAAACCACGGACCATACACGGAGCGATACCGCACAGTGTGCTGGAAACGATAATCTTCCTTCATGCTGGCAGGAACTACACTGTCGCGAAGAATGTTCCCATCGAGCTCACCTGACAAACGAAGCACAGTGTCTCGAATTGCTTCGGGCGACAACCGCCGCACGTTGGCACGACCATAGTACCGATTATCCGGATCCAATTGATAATCCGCATCAGTGGTTTTGGATGCCAGTTGGTAAGCTCGCGACGTGACAATCTCTCGAACTAACCACTTCGTGGACCATCCATGTTCTATAAACTGTGTCGTCAACCAATCCAAAAGCTCCGGATGGGTTGGTTGTTCCCCGGTCGTTCCAAAGTTATCAACGGTCCGAACAAGACCCGTTCCCATCAACCATTTCCAAACACGATTCACATAAACACGCGCAGTCAATGGATTCTTTGACGAAGTCGCCCAACGCGCCAACTCCAACCGTCCATCGCTCTTAGATTCAATGCGAATATCCTCATCGAACGAGAGGCAGGTCAAAAAGCCTCGCGTGGATTGTTCGCCCAACTGATGCACCGACCCTCGAACATGGACCTTTAGGTCGACGGGTTCCTTGGACGCACGAAGCGATACGACCATCGGACGGGAACCGGCAACCTTCTCGTATTCCTTTAGATTCTTTTCCATCGAAGCAATACGATCCTTCAGTTCTACCTCGGGCTCTGGATCCGCAATCGCCACCGATTCCAATGGTGATGCTTGGTCCGCAACACTCAAAAATTGAACCCCATCGGCGATGACATGCCCATTTGCCATTTCTGTCGAGATTTCAACAGCCGCACGACCACCGGTTTCGAATGTATATTCTCCTATGGGATGCCATAACCCATCCTTCGGGGTCACTCTCTGATTGATCTGAACAACATCCTCACCGTCCGCACTGAAAACCTTGACTCTCGTATTGGTGGCTCGATTCTCTCCTGGCGCGTACGATACACGGATCAAATACCGACCGGGTGGAATCGCCATCGGTTCGAAAACCACACTCTTGATCATCGTCGAATCATGAGAATCATGGAGATACCCTGTTTCCAAATAGGCGGCTATCGATGAAGAGTTTGTCCAGTTACCTCGCTTCTCTGCTTTCGAGTCATCTATCACAATACCTGGCAATTGAGATACAGCAACAATCTTGCCAGAGGCCGGATTCTTTCCAACTCTCTTCTTCAAAGCATCCAATTCTTTTTTTATCGACTTCAGGTTTTTTTCGGCCTCGTTAAAGTCGCTCTCTTGCTCGGACGGCAAAGGTAATGGCATGCGAACCCATTGCGAGACATTGCTATGCTCGATCGCTACCGAAGACTTCAATATGCTTGCCAAGGCATAGTAGTCCTTCGTAGGGATCGGGTCGAACTTGTGATCATGACAACGGGCACAACCTAACGTTTGACCGAAAATCGCCTTGCCGATCACATCGAGTTGCTCGTCAATGTAATCCATCTCTAATTGTTTCTTATCCTGCTCCTCTAGGTTCGTATCCCCAAGAGCCAGCATACTCGTTGCAGCCCACTGGTCTTGTCGGATACGGATATCGTCACTATGCATTAAATCCCCTGCAAGTTGCTCTTGTAGGAACAAATCGATGGGTTTGTCTTGATTGAACGAGTCGATCAAGTATTGGCGATATCTCCATGCGTCATGCACTACAAAACCACGAAGCGTGATGGATTCCGCAAATCTCACCAAGTCCATCCAGTGCCGCGCGAAATGCTCGCCGAATTGCGGCGACGCCAAGATCTGATCGACAGAATCTTCATATGCCAATTTCGCGAAACCAGACTCGGGAATCGATCGCGTCCCCAGAAGATCAACACTGAGCCTTTGAGCAAGCACATCCGGGGAGGCGATGTCTAAGTCGGAAAGCCCCGCATCCTGGCGTTGTTTCTGAAGAAAAGCATCAATCGAAGAACCCGCATGTTGATTTGGTGGCATCAATGCAGTGTCCACAGGGCGGTAAGCCCAATGGTTTTTTGCCTCCGATACCGGCAACCCAATTTGCTTCTTCGTGGAAACTTGGGTTCGCTCGCGTGGGTCCAGAGCTCCACTCTCTAACCACTGCCGTAAAGTATCCAAATCCCGTTCACTCAGTTTTCCATCGGGTGGCATGCGAAGCTTTGGATTGCGATACTCGACCGCTTTCCATAACAAACTTTTGTCCCACGAATTCAAATCAATCGCAGGCCCCGAGTCTCCCCCCGTTTCCCAATCCGCACGTGAATCAAGACTTAGGCCACCGTTCAGCTCAGACTCGTGGGAATGGCAATCCATGCACTGTTTGAGCAAAAGCGGTCGAACCTTAGACTCAAAAAAATCTAACCGCTCGCGTGTGTCAAGAACATCAGCCTGTTGAGCGGCCGATCTCGACAGACTCCAGCAACTCATCAAAGCCAACAATGATATCCATGTCGTTCGTTTCATCCGATTCGCCTACTTTCAATCACCTAAAAGTTCGTCGATCGCTTCTTCCTTTTCTTCATCGCTTCCAGTCATCAATTGACGGGCAAACTTCCCACCGATCTTACTGAAAAAATCATCTCGCTGCGACTCGTCGATGAAACCCCTCGAGTAGTAAAAGTTGATCTCACCCAATTTCTCAAGCTTGCTAAGCCCTTCCTCTTTCAGGAGTTTGGGGATTCGATTCGAAACAACAGCTTCCGGTGTGAGAGTGTCGGGGATGTCTTTCAACGCAATGGCTTCGACTAATTTCTTGATAACCCGGTTGGCAGCATCTTCCACTCCGTCGTTCTGATTCTTTGCTTTTGCTTTTGCAACTGTAACATTGACGAGTTCGCTCGAAGAAAAGATGATCTTGGCTTCTTTCTGCGTTTCGGCGGGGATAATCGCTTTGACGCGAGCGGAATTGTTCACGACGCGCGTTTGTCGGTTTTGAGCAATTTCTACTTCAAAAAGTAGCAAAGCGTCATAGCCTTCTTCATAGGCTTTCTTGATCAATTTGCCCTGTTCGTCCGCACCGATATAGTGCAAACAGGAAGCGAGCGGCGTCACGCCTTCTGGTGGGCGAATCTCTTTGCTAATGTTCGGCGGAGGAGGCAGTTGATTTTGACCTTGCGGGCCGCCGAAACCTTGTTGTCCTTCAAACCCTTGCCCTCCTTGCCCTGGGAAACCAGAATACCCATCGCCCGATGGATCTTGCCCCGGAATTCCTCCGGGGTAACCAGATGAACCCGATGGGTCCATTCCTGGCATCGCACCGGGTATACCTCTTCCAGGTCCAGCAAATCCAGGGCCCGGTGCTGAGGGCGGTCCCATTCCAGGCATAGGGATGGTCTCCCCACCACCCGATAATCCCGCTTCGCTAAGCTGAGGAGACATGAAGAACCTCATGCCTGAGGGTCGCATTCCGCCTTCACCACCATTATCGCCATTGCCGAAGTTTCCCATCCCACCGCCGCCCGGGTATCCCATCCCATCGCCGCCCGGGTATCCCATCCCATCGCCGCCGGGATATCCCATCCCGCCGCCCATTCCCTGAGTACCTGTCGGTGCATAGCCTTTGAGAAAGCTCGCACCTGGTCTGCCAGACATTGGGTATTCCTTAAAAGCGACGGTGTATGCTCCGCTTGACAATTCATCGCGAAAGGTATCAACGACTTTCTCAGCCAAAAGTCCCGCTGCATCTGCAAGTGCTTTTGCTCGAACGCCCTTCAACGAACCGACTGCATTAGGTTCCATTCCATTGAGCTCACCACCAGGCATTCCATTGAGACCACCACCAGGCATTCCCATACCTTCACCACCGGGGGCACCTCCAGCTCCTCCCCCGCCTGCGAGGGAACCAAGAATGCTCTGCAGGTCTGTACCAATGGGTTTCAGGGAACCAGTCGGAACGTTTGCTGGATTCTTCATCGCCAGCCCGACAGCAACTTTCAATCCAATTTGTGGGCGCCGTGCAGCCCAACGCATTTCGTCGGCTATTTCGCTCGCTTGAGCCTCATCGCCGCTGATCGCAAACGCATGATAAAGACTATAGGCTCTCGTCATATTTCCGGCTTCAAACGCGATGGTAGCTCGCTCTTTCGCCGTAAGTTTCTTTGGTTTCGGTGGTGGTAAATTTCTTCTCGGTGGGCCTGAATTACCCCCGCCCATCTGCCCCCCTGGATTGAATCCTGCGAACCCAGGCTGCCCTCCCGACCCGTACTCCGCGCCATCAGATCCACCTGGATATCCAGATCCACCTGGATTACTGGATCCGCCTGGGTACCCCATATCAGGTCTGCCTGAGTATCCCCCGCCTGCGGACGAACCTTCTTCAGAGGATGAAGAGCCTCCCGGGGGGACAGCCCCTCCCGAAGAATCGCCACCTGCAGAATCGAATTCCATGGAACCGCTGCTTGAACCGCCCGATGAGCTTGAACCGCCTGATGGTGCCGTCGCGGATGATGGTGCATTGGCAGCAATCGGCGTTTCTTTTTTCCCACATCCGACTGCTAAGAAACAACATACAACAGAAGCCATCAATAACCATGGTCGAAACATGGCAGTCTCCAATAAGTTCCAGAAGTTTCAATCGGCGGCATCGCCCAGATAGCCCTTCATTATTCACGGTGGCCCCCCAAATGTCTACCAGCCCCCGACCATTCCATGCCGTACAATTCAAGAATCATCGGAAGTTTTCAATAAAGCACATCGAGAAAGAGTCGGCCTGCTGGGAAACCTCGCCTCATGATCTCCCAAGGTGATCGTGATCAAATTAATCCAAGTTGCGGTTATTTCAGGACGATTCAGTGTGTAAAATGATGAGCCCCGCCTTGGTCCCCCTCCAAAAGTTTTCATTGTGATAATGTCCCAATGGTCCGGCCAAAAAGCCAGGTCAACGTCTCTGACGAAAGAATCTCTGTTGAAAGAATCTCTGATTACAGTGATTTCGCTCATTGGCTTGATGATTTACTCTTTCTCAAAGCCTGCTTGTGCCTTTTATGTAGAGTCTCTTGACGAAAGACTCGAGAAAGCACTTGAAGCAGAGGTACTCCCTCTCCTGAAGAAGCATTGCGGCTCATGCCACATGGAGGGGGAAAACGAAGCGGGCGTCAGCTTCGACGACTATACGACGATTGATAAAATCCGCCAACATACGAGCACTTGGGAACAGATTCGTGGAGTTGTCCGCGCTGAAGCCATGCCACCTCCGGATAGCTCCAACATGACTGGAGAAGAAAGGAAGAAGTTATCGGATTGGATCCAATCCGTTCTACATGATGTTGACTGTCAGTGTGAGTTTCCAACTCCCGTTGTCACCATTCGACGGCTAAATCAAAAAGAGTACGACAACACGATTCAAGATCTTTTCGGTATCGACATTTATCCGTCGAAACAAATTGCCTTTGTTTCCGATGATGTAGGGAACGGTTTCGATAACCAAGGAGAAGTTCTCTCGATCGCTCCGATCATGATGGAAAAATACTTACAGGCGGCCTCGTTAGTCGCCAAACAAGTGATCGTCACGGACCGCGAGACACTACGGAGCCTTAGCCGAGAAGGAAAAGCATTGACGTTTGGTTCCTCTCACAGCGCAACTTTCTTGTTAGCAGCAGGAACCTACGATTTCAACGTTCGAATGCGTTTTGGTGACGGCCAAAACGACAAGTGTTTCGCCATCGCCAAGCTCGATGATCAAACGGTCCGCGAATGGGATGCAGAATCTAAAGCAAAGAACTTTGAATTCACGTTGGAGGTGCCAGAGGGAGAACATGTCCTGTCGATTCAATATGAAACAGATGAGGCGCCGGAAAAGAAAGGGGATCCCAAACGCAAACTGTACATCGAGAATATTCGCTCCCATGGTCCTCGCAAAAGCGATCCCGCATTCCCACGGATCCATCAATCTTTTGTTGTAGCCTATCCAGAACTGAAAGATGCACCGAACTCGGAATCGATCGGTATTGCCGAAGCCTCTCGTCGTGTTTTTGCAGCATTTCTCCCCAAGGCTTATCGACGGGCTGTCGATGCAACGGAAATCGAATCTGTCGTCAAGATTTGCGAAGCCGCTCAGAGCGAAGGCTTCAACTATCTGGAGTCCTTGCAGTTTGGGCTCCAGGGCGTTTTGGCGTCTCCTAAGTTTTTATTTCGATCGGAAAAGCTTGACCCTGTTCTCGGCTTAGACGATTACTCGATCGCCAATCGTCTCTCTTACTTCCTCTGGTCATCCATGCCAGACGAAGAACTGATGAACCTGGCTGCCGCAGGTGAGCTTCGGCATCCCGAGGTGTTGCGAATGCAAGTCAATCGAATGCTGGAGCATTCGAAATCTATTGCATTTGTCCAAGGGTTCTTCGGACAATGGCTGGGGCTTCGAAATCTAAATAAGATCGAGATCGACAAGAAACAGTTCGCCACCTGGAATAATCGACTGCGGGATGCGATGATCCACGAGACAGAACTTTTTTGCCATCATGTTATGCTACACGGATCTGTTGATGAATTGACAACCGCGAACTACTCCTTCATGAATCCCCGCATGGCAGATTTCTATGGAATTTCATTCGCGGGGACCGACCCGGCTGACTTGTATCTCTCGTCTTCCCGCAGAAACTTCGACCAATCGAAACGCTCGGGCTCCTTCGAACGAGAGGACGAATGGATTCGCGTCGAACTACCGAAAAATCGTCAAGGAATTCTTACCCAGGCCGCAGTTTTAGCCTTAACCTCTAATCCAACCCGCACTTCCCCCGTAAAGCGAGGAAAGTGGATTCTGGAGAATATGCTCGGGGATCCTCCCCCCTCCGCACCTCCCAATGTCCCGTCTCTCGAGCAAGCGAAAGCCGATGATAAAGCTTCATTGCGAGAACGACTAGAAATTCACCGAAGCAACCCAAGCTGTGCTGGTTGCCATAAAATCATGGATCCCATCGGACTAGGCTTGGAGAATTTCGATGTCATCGGCCGATGGAGAGACAAGGACGGTGATAAATCGATCGATGCCCAAGGTGAACTGGTCGATGGTTCAAAATTCACCTCTCCCGCCGAACTTGTTACATTGCTCGGAGCCAGAAAAGACCAAATCCTGGAGAATCTCGCAAAACGAATGATGGTCTATGCCATCGGCCGCGGTTTACAGAGAGTTGATCGATGTGCCATTGAACAAGTGTTACAATACTCGCGAGACAGGAATCGGTCGATTCGCGCGATGGTGGAAGCCATCGTTCTTAGCGACACTTTCCTGCAATCCCCCACGATTCAACCTTCGCCTGCCATTCCCTCTTCTACACCTGCCACTACCTCACCCACCGGAGATCGAAACGATGAACCATGATTCCAAAAATTTCTCGGTATCCCTGGATCGTTCCAAAAGAACGAACTCGATCAATCGACGTTCTGCACTCCGTGCACTAGGCGTTTCGCTTGCTCTTCCGTCGTTACAAATCATGGGGACAGCGTCAGCGAGCGTGTTCAACAATCCTATCTCGCCTGTGCGACTCGCCTGGGTCTTCTTCCCCAACGGTACCAACGCCGAAAGATGGTTTCCAAAAGGGGCTGGCAAAGACTGGGAATTTTCATCAAGCCTCGCACCACTGTCTGAGAACCGAAACGATCTGAATATCCTAAAGGGACTCGCTCAAGTGAATGCACAATCGCTCGGAGACGGTCCTGGCGATCACGCGAGAAGCGCTGCTGCTTTTCTCACGGGCGCACACCCCTACAAAACAGAAGGTGCCAAGATCAAGGCTGGCCGCAGTGTCGACCAGATAGCGGCTGACGTTTACGGACGTTCCACACGACTCGCCTCCCTAGAACTAGGAACCGAACAAGGCAGAGATGCAGGTGCTTGTGACTCCGGCTATGCCTGTGCCTATTCCAATAATATCTCTTGGCGAAGCGAGCATTTGCCAACAGCAAAGGAAATCAATCCTCAAAAAGCGTTTCAGCGATTGTTCGGCGGAGGAGATGGCCAAAGCGGCGATCCGAGAGCTAACAAAGTCCGCAAAAGTATTCTCGACTTTGTTTCGGAACAACGAACGCATCTCGAATCCATTAGCGGTTCCGAAGACCGTCGCAAACTTGAAGAATACTTCGCCAGTATTCGCGAGATCGAACAACGCATCGCTATGTTCTCAACCCCCGTCAAGCTTCCTGATGGAATCGTTGAACCAACCTCTAAACCCGAAAATGCAACGGAACATATCCGTCTTATGTACGACCTCATGGTCTTGGCTTTCCAAACCGACACCACGCGTCTTGCTAGCTTCATGCTTGCAAACGAAGGCAGCAATCGGACATTTCCAATGATCGAAATCAAGGACGGTCACCACAGCCTTTCGCACCACGAAAACAAAATCGAGAGCATTGAGAAGATTGCGAAGATCGACACCTATTATGCAGAACAATTCTCGTACTTTTTGAACAAACTAAAGTCGACGAAAGACGCTGACGGCAATACCCTTCTCGACAATTCTCTCATCGTGTACGGTGGATGCATCTCCGACGGGAACCGCCACGACCACCATAACTTGCCTCTCATCTTGGCTGGTAAAGGTGGTCGCAATCTCCCAACAGGACGCCTTCTCGAGTTTCCTGAATACACGCCGATGAACAACCTCTTTTCGACCATGCTCGAGCATGTCGGAATGGAGAGTATTGTCTTCGGAGATGGCACAGGAAAAGTGCAACTAGCTTAGATAGGCTCTCTTTCTAAACACGTCGTCGCGTCTCTGCGAGACGCGAAATGGAAGCGTCTCCGAGAGAGAAGCGCCTACGTGAAAACCAGTTTAGAAACCAAGCCTATGCACAAGGGATTTGAAAACATCTCCTCGACATGCAACGTCTTATTCCCAACCCGAAGAGTGAGCGTACGCTTCGGGTTGTCTAGGGCTCGGCCTTAGTTAGTACCTGAGAGCCATGCTTCAGTGAACTCAAAGTGCTTCATGCTTTTTCCTTCGGGAACAAAGTAACTGTAGACAACATGAATCCTGCCGTCTTTCCCTTGAGTCATGGCAGGATAATGGAACGAGCCGCCAGGTTGCTTCTCAAGGGATCGAGTCCATTTCCAGCTCTTTCCTTCATCGTCCGACAACGATACCACCAAACTCGATCGTCCTTCTTCAGTATCGTTGTAGACCAAAGCCCATTTGCCACTGGAAAGTCGCAAAGCATCGACACCGGAACCAGGATTCGGAAGCGACATCGAATAGACATCTCCCCACGTCTCCCCGCGATCGACGGACTCGCAAGCTTGTATTTTTCCAGTGATTCCATTCTCCCGCATGTAAGCAATGAGGCTGCCATCCGCCCGCTCTAAAACAGCAGGCTGAATGTTACCAAACCCGATCAGAGGTTCGCTTGCTTTCCATGTCAGTCCTGAGTCATCGCTATATGCCATCAACGAAATTGAATAGGTGTCAGTATAAAGTGGCAATAGAATGCGTCCATTCTTCAAGACGGTCGGCTTGCATCTCGGTTGCCAACCGAGCCGTTGATAAAGTTTGTCATCCAATCGCGACTTCAATAGAGCGACGACTTCTTTTTGCTTGTCTGTAAGTGGCACGTTTGCTTTTGCCAGAAACTGTTCAAGCTTGATCTTGGCTGATGGTCCAAAGTCTTTCGGTTTGAGAAACAAAACATCCCTTCGTTTCCATACCGGTGCTCCGTCCGATGTGTAGTCCTCGGAAACCAATGCATTGGTCAAGCAAGACTCCCATGTATTTGCGATGATCACCGGCCAGAATAGCCATAGCCGATTCGAAGAGTCGATCATCATGCAAGTATTGCAATCAGGAAAATCTGGAGTGTCGACCATCAAAAAGGGCTCTGACCACTTCGACTCTCCTTTCTTTTTGCGACTTCCCAATACCACAACATCATCGGCTTTGCGCTCGCCTGATCCGCGATACCAAGAGGTCAATAAATCGCCGTTTGGCAATTCGACGATCCCCGGCGCATGATTGTGATTGGCATCCAATGGGAAAACCAATTCTGCGGAATACGGGGTTTGAAACGCTGTGGCCAAAAACACACAGCACATGGAGACAATGGAAAACACAGTAAGGTAAACTCCCATCAAAGAACATTATCAAGAGGAATTTCAACGATTCCAAACCAGCCCAACAATAGCGCCCGTTACCAATCCACCCAAGTGAGCAACATTGGCCATCCCAAGCCCATTAGGCATTGCAAAGCCGAGTACCAACAGCATACCAATCATGACATACGCATCGGGTGGAAAAAAGAACCCGCAATCAGGACGAAGTCGAGATTTCACCGCCAAATAACCAAACAATCCCATGACAACCCCGGAGATACCCACGAAATTCGGGTTCCCAAAAAACTGCGGTGGCAACAGCCCTTGTGGCAAATGGGACCCCAACGCCATGATGATCAATAGAATCGAATACTTGCCGACCCCTTCCAGTTTTTCCGTGAGACGTCCGAGAGACGCCAGCGAAAACATATTGAGCAATAGGTGAATTGCTCCGCCGTGAAGAAACGCAGGGGTCAGCAAACGCCACAATTCGAATTTCTTCAACGAGGCCGCCGGGTCATTTGTCTCAATGTACAAACTCATGTCGACAAACTTCAGTTCTTGCATGGCAATTCTCCCAAGCGTATTGCCTTGCCCTGGATTAGAAAAACCGGTGACTAAACCGAGCACCACACAAATGATTACCAGTGCCAAAGTCAATGGTGGTAGCCGACCGCCCATCATCGGGTTCCCGGTGGGCCGAAGCGTTCGAATATTCTTCTCTCTCAGTTTTTGTTCCGTTCGTTTTTGCTGAACGATCGCTCTCGCCCCTTGGATCGCTTGGCTGTACTTTGGATTGTCTGGTTCGCTCTGGAATCGATTCCATTCGGCGATTGCCTCCGGTAACCGATCTTCGTCCCGAACCCAAAGGGACCAGCACTCATCGCTCTCTCCCCTGCTTCCATTGCTCTGCTTGATGGTACCTTCGTGTTCAACATGTGTTGATATTCCTAAGGTCAACAGGTGAGCCACGAACGACTCGGCGTGTTTCTTGTTCTTTACGTCAGCAAGGTGTCTCATGCGATGGTCAGGCTATCGGTCGTAATTGATGGATGGGGACATAATATTTTAGGTAGCGTTTGCCGTCGCTGAACCGTTCACCGCGACTGTCTTCCACCAGGATAGTGGCTCGTCGAGTGATACGGTTCACAACGCCAACGATAGTTTTTCCTTCGAAGCGAAAAGCGACACGATTCCCTGCTCGAATGTTGTAATCCTTTGCGGCTCTCTGCTGCTGGGTGATCAATTCGTGCCGATGTTCCGTGTGACCAAACATGCCATGGGCAATCGACTGAAATCTTCCGGCAGCACAATCGCTTTGGATCCAAACCAACATCTCGCAAAGGTGGATCAGCTCATGTTCAACAATTCGCTGCATCGCGGTCAATCGATCCCGGCAATCGTAACCGCACACCCGAATATTGTCATCCGCTCCACGAAAAGACTGAAAAAGCAACGAGGTAGAAAGTGCGATTTCATAATGCGTGCGACTCGGACGCCCCGCAGTGGCTGGATAAACAGTCCGGGTCGTCTTGCCCCCGGCTCGGGTCATACGCGAACTCAACCGGAACGACAATCCATACGATTCCGCCAAAGGCAATGCGAGACCGCCCAGAAATTGCTCATCATAGAGGTAGGCCATCAGCTCTAAATCGTGTTTTGCCACAGATTGAAAATTGCGGCTGTTCATCACCTTGGATCTCGAAAGCACTCGGTCTGCGATTATCCGCTGTTTGTGATGCTTGTCCGCCCAAACGTGCGGCGAGGAATAGAGCAATTCCGCAAGCCGTTTTTGACGCTCGATCCTGGTCGCTACGGTCGCACCGACAATTTTGGGATCCCAACCCTCGTTCTTTTGTCCCGCCCCGCTTTCCACAACAATCGGGCGTTTCGCTCGCGCATCCGATGCTTGCGGAACGGGATCGGATCCCAACGGTCTTTTCTGTGGTTGCCTCATCCGAGTCGTCCGTGATCCAAAAGGCTAAATCCAAAAGGCTAAAAGGTGAAACTCAATCGAACCATAGTATAGCTTGAATCCCAATGCTGCGCCATCTCCAACAAATGACTCAAAAGCGGTATACTCCAGAGCTTAAACATTCCAACACTGACGACGACCATTTTATGCGACTGTTTCTTGCCCTCAGAGCTTTTTTCACCGTTTTGTCTGACAAGCAAAAAGCGACCGAGATTCAGAAGTTCCTGATTGCTCCAGTGCCTACGGCTTTACCGACAAAACCGGAAAAAGCGTCCACCGACCCTTTTCCGCCGAAATCTCCTTCGACCAAAGCAGCGTCGCAGAAATCGACTCGGAGTGAAGCATTGACACTGCTCAGTGCGTTACAGAGAGAAGCTCGACTTCTGGATTTGATGAGCGAACCTCTGGACCAATATTCCGACTCTCAGATTGGAGCTGCTGCTCGCGACGTCATTCGCGATTCGAAAAAGTGCATGGATAAGCTCTTTTCTCTTCGTCCTATCGTTGAACAATCTGAAGGCGAACGAATCGATATCCCAAGTCAGCCTTCTCCGGTTCGATGGAAAGTCCTAGGAGGAACCGGCAGCAAAGGTACGATTGTCCATCCCGGTTGGATCGCGGGAAAAGTAGAACTCCCCTCATGGACCGGTGGTCCCGAAGATGATCTCGTCCTCTCGGCAGTTGAAGTAGAAGTTCAATAGGTCCCTGCTCGTGTCGTCGGAGTTATTTAGCAATGAACGGTGAACGGAGTCTTGTCGGTAAAGAGCATTGCCGAATCGAGGCTCACGGTCGATTGCATTTCGGATTGCTTGAGATCTGCGATCATTCTCCCAATCTATTCGGTGGGATCGGGTTGATGCTGGCTGCTCCGATCGCCGTTTTGGACGCTTATGTTGCAGATGTCTCTATCGACGACCTGCAGATCGAATCCGATCCACATTGGAAAGACCGCATATTCACCGTTTGTAAAAACTGGCTCGATCGACACCAATCCATCACACTACCCGTCTCCAAGTTTCAACTGAGCGCCCCACTTCCACATCAAGGCTTAGGATCGGGAACGCAAATTGCCTCGATGATTGCATTCCTACTCTGGCATGTCTCACGTTCGAACAGAGATAACAAGAATGCAGACGACAATACTTCCGGTGCAATACGAACAATTGAGCATCCAACTCTTTCGGAGCTGGCTGCATGGAGCCTTCGTGGCCTCCGTTCCCACATCGGACTAGCTGGATTTTTGGGTGGTGGCTTCGTGGTCGATCTAGGACAATCCGCTAGCGATCTCAGCCGAACCAAGACGATCCCTTTTCCTGAATCCTGGCCAGTTTTGCTCCTCCGCAATCCATCGTCGGTTGGTACACATGGACCTCTCGAGAAGAAGTGGTTCGAGGAATGCTCGAGAACTCCAAACTCGCATCGCCTTCGAATGCTCCAATTGGTGGAGGATGTGATTGTCCCCTCTATTGAACACGCGGACTGGGCAACATTTGATCACGCGATCGGTGAATATGGCAGACTCGCTGGCTCTGTGTTTTCCAAAGCCCAAGGTGGCATGTATCGCACACCTCAGATGGAGCAATTCGTTGCGTTCGGTGATTCACTCGGAATCCACGGTGTTGTTCAGACCAGTTGGGGCCCAACGGTCGCGTTGATTACAAAAGACGAAGATCAAGTACATTGGCTCATCGACAAGTATCGAACTCAATGGCCGGAGTTGACTCTTGAAAAAACGTATGCCTGCAATACCCCCGCATCGTTTCGATGGCTAGGAGCGTGAGCCCCTACATTGGAAGGTTGGCCCCTTCACCGACCGGCGCACAACATCTTGGAAACGCGAGAACCTACATCACCGCATGGCTCATCGCCCGGACGCTTTCGGGCAAACTGCTCCTTCGTATCGAAGATCTCGATACTCCACGCACCAAAACGGGAGCAGATGAACAAATACTCGTGGATCTTGAATGGCTAGGTTTGGATTGGGATTGGAGCGAAAACTCGCAACGATTTACTTTGCAATCGCAACGCACTTCTCGCTATCAAGAACTCCTCGAAGATCTAAAGAGTCGAGAAATGGTCTACCCCTGCACATGCTCTCGAACGGATATCGAAAATGCCTCCAGCGCTCCGCACGAGTCTCAATTGGATGGCACTGTGTACCCTGGAACTTGCGCGGGAAACGGCGTTGCGGATGCCAAGCAATTAGATAACCTTGATCAAAGGTATGCATGGCGCTTTCGATTTTCGAAAGGCGATAGTGTGACATGGGAAGACGAGCTCTGTGGCATTCAAAGTTGCATTCCATCTCAGGTGCTCGGAGACTTCATCGTTGCACGCAATTATGGCCCCATCGCATATCAACTCGCTGTCGTCGCCGATGATCATGATTCTGGAATCAATCATGTCGTTCGGGGGAATGATCTGATCTACAGCACGTATCGACAAATAGCGATCTACAACGCTTTTCAATGGAAGCCACCGAGCTGGTTGCATATCCCGCTCGTCGTTGGGCCTGATGGAAAACGCCTTGCAAAAAGACACGGTGATACGCGGATTAGCACGCTACGAGCGCTAGGCTGGAAACCAGAATCCATCATCGGAATGATCGCAAAGAGCTTGGGTCTGTCAGACTCGGAACGTCCAATCCTCCTGCCGGAACTTCTTGACCTTGCCATTGCCAACCCAGATTGGCTGAGGAAAGTCCCAGCCGCAAACGTTCAGTTTACTATCTAGCCACCAGATAACGATTCGCTGACGAGCGCTCGATCCAACCATGCTCTTGGATTAGACGGGATTAAACCTTTTCCAATGGCTCTGTCGCATCACCAAACTGAGTTGCTGCAACTCCCATCCGATTCATCAACGACAAGTACAAACTGCATAGCTTCTTTTCCGACTCCGGTCGATCGACAAAATTCATGACCCTTCCGGTATTCAACGTCCCATCGAGGCCTCCCAAAGTCAATAACGGCACCTTGCTGGAATCATGCTTGCTACCCGAGAACATGTTGTTGACAAACATCAAGCACGAATGATCCAGTACCGTCCCGTCGCCTTCAGGCATCGAATCCAGTTTCTTCCCCAAATACGCGAGTTGACTACAGTAGTAGGTCGTAACACGCTCCCACTCCTCCGACAATTCGTCGTGCGATGCCAAGTGGTGTGGCTTTCGAACTTGCAAAAATGGATAGAGCAACCCAGAAATGTCTCGACAAAGAAGAAGCGAAGCAACCCTGGTTTTGTTCGATTGAAACGCCAATGCAATAATGTCGCACATCAATCGCATATGTTCGCGAATATCTTCGGGAAGTCCGTTATCAGGACGCTCCATCGCGAAAATGGATTTCCCTTTTTGTTCTACCGCATCCGCCGCCTTGGCGACGGGGCCACGCTGCCGATCGATTCGTTTCTCCACTTCGCGAATACTGGTCAAGTACTCTTCTAATTTTGCTTTGTCGTTCGCGCTCGCTTGCCGTTGGAGTGCACTCGCCTCTTCGGTGATGCGATCCAAGATGCTTTTGTTGCGTTGCGAACCGCGGTTCTCAAATAGACTATCGAATGCCAGCGACGGATACACTTCCATCGGGACGGGCGAGGTCGCATTTTGCCATGAGATATGCGAACTATAAGCCATCGAAAAATTCGTTTCGTGATAACCTGTGGTTGGTTGTTCACAACCTAATACCAAACTAGGCACCACATCGTCCTGTCCGATGGCATTCGCAATCGCTTGATCCACGCTGATGCCACCTCGCAACTCGGCACCTTTCTTTAACGCAGCCCCCGACAATATATTGCCTGTCTGACCAGGATGGATCCCAACGCCAGTCGCGTTCTTGTTGAACAATCCATCGATCACGTTGAGCTTGCTCTGCAACCCATCGAGCGGTTGCAAACAGCGACTCAACTCCATCTCTTTGCCCTCTCCTTTTGCCCACCAGTGTTCGGGATGAACACCGCACGCCATGAACATCACGCCAAATCGTTTCGGAAAATCAACACCAGAGTTATTGGAGTCACTCGACTGTCCCCATACCGGCATCGACTCCAGCCAAGGAAGCCCAACAACGACGCCTGCACCTCGAAGCCATCTGCGGCGAGACAAAGTTTCATTCTTCATAACATTTCGTTTCCTATCACGACGTTCTCTATCACGGCGTTTTGCTCAGCGATGCTGCACTCAAGGCAGTTGTACCGCTCCGTTTGGTTCTGAACTGTGGACTTGCGACAATCGTTTCGAACACCGATTGAATCTTATCGTCATTCCGTCGCAAGTTATCAAGCATTTCTTCGACCAGCAAATCATCGGGAATGATTAGACTTCTTCCCAACGCATAAGACAACAAACTCTTGCAGAAATGCCTCCGGAAATCATCGAGTCTCTCTTCCAAAATGAAAGCCCTGAGGCCCACTAAACCGCTAGCTTGTCGCCCGTTCGGCAGAACAGCATCGACGAACACATCCCGTCCTCCCAAATCTTTTGTTCGGGGCTTTCCAATAGGATCGAAACCCTCTAGCAATAGCCCGATCGCGTCAAATCGATTGTGACACGCAGCACAGGAGGCGTGCTCTCGGTGTTTTGCTAACAACTCTCGAAGCGTGAGATCCCCAAGCTGATGTTCGGACGCAGGTAACTCGGGTACATTCGGAGGTGGTGGCGGAATAACCTCGCCAAGCAATTTACGAACCACCCAATATCCACGCTTTACCGGACTCGTTCGTTGCCCCGGCGAATTCTGCGTCAAGAAAACTGCCATCGACAATAATCCACCTCGCCCTACCTTCGAAGCTTCCTCAACTCTCTCCCAACGGTTCGTCGCTTCAGCAGGAATCGCGCCGATGCCATAATGCTGAGACAGCGGACCATTCATGATCATATGGTCGGATTGAAGTAGCTCCAATATCGAACCGTTTCGCCGCAACAGATCGAGAAAATACTCGACAGGTTCTTCTGCCATCGATTGCCGAAGCGTATCGCTGAACGTTGGAAACTGTTCTCGATCGACTCCGTTGTGATTGTCAAATCGCCGAAAGTCTAACCAGTTTCCCATGAACTCGAGAACCATCCCTCGCGCTCGATCATCGGCTAACATCTTCTGCAAAGTCGCCTTGGAGTCAGGACTGTCAGCATCGCCATGCAATGACGCGATCGCACTTTGCAATGGACCATCCGGTTTGCTCGCCCACAAGAAATAACTCCAACGAGACGCTAGCTCGACTCCCTTTAGTTCGGTTACTTCCTCGGACGAACATTGCAAATCCCATCGGTAGAGAAATGTTGGGGAGACCAGAATTGAAACGAGCGTGTCCTCCATCGCAGATCGATGGTCTGCGTTTGGTAGCGATAGGCAACGCTTGTAGAACTCAACCAAAGAATCGCGTTCAGACCGAGTCATCGGGCGACGGTACGCGGATTGGGCGAACTCGAGAAGAGATTCTAACTGAATCGGTTTCGACTCCTCGAGCCGGGCTTCAAGTGTACGGATTTGACGATTCATATCATCAAAGTGATACTCCACCGCTTCGATGGCTTGCGCATTTGCTTTTCGCGAACGAACCTTATCCAAGTAAAGCTCTTTGAATCGCTGCATGACTGGTTCTGACGTAGCAGACCGATCCTCGGCACGAATAAATTGAAACTGCTCATCGTTGATGAAGGATGCCTCAGCACGCTCAAACCAAATGAAACCGCTGAACTGCCTTGACGGCGCAAGTGCAATAAAATCTAACTCGCCCCATAATCGATCTAGCTCCTGCTTCTTCTCATCCGAAAGAATCAACTCACAGAGCGGTTGATCGTCGCGAAAGTATCCCATCATGCTATGAAAGCCAGCACTCAAGAGCCTCCCCTTACCTTCACGATCAGACTCTTTCGGATCAACGTTCGCCCTCCCACGCTCTAGTATGAAGAAGTTGTCGGGGAACACGGAACAAAAAGTTCGGTACGAGGACAAAACTTCCTCGCGCTCTTCGTTTGTTCCTGTCTTGAGTCGCACACGATCTTCGCTCGGAGCCAGCGCGTCTTCTCCATCCAACGCGAGGTCTTCTTCGGGGTACAATCGGCGATGCGATGCCATTTCGCGATTCTTCCAAAGGATGAACGACTGCGTCCCTCCATGCATCCCGGGACTTCGGACATTGGAGGCGCGCCATCGAAGCTTCGACCGTGTATCGCGAATAAACTTTGCAATCTCAGAGCATTGCTGGCGAGAGATTTCGATGTCAGCAGGATCGGTAGGTAACTGTTTCCAATTCTCGCGAAGCTTGGCCATCGGCCCAACCTTCACACTGGGGTCATGAAGCGTTTGCCAAAGGATCGACAAATACTTTTCACTCAATCCGAATTGAGATGCTGCTGATGCAAGAAGTTCTTTCTTCCGAGCAATATCTCCCTGCAGCTCCGATCTAGATTGATCTTCAAGTTCCGTTTGTACTGTCCAACAAGCAAACAAGTACGCTTCATAGCTAACCGGCTGCCGCAAATAGAAATCCACGATTCGTTGTACACAATACTTGTCACGATCGGTATCTGTCACCACCGGAAATGGGGCGAAACGAATGCCATCAGGTGTCAGCAGCATGTTGTCTGCGACGAGCCGCGCCGCGTCGATGTACTTGGATACCAACGCGGGCGAAATCGTAAGAGACTCTGCAGAGTTATCGAAACCAGATTCATTCGCTGGATCGATTGGGAAGCTCTTGGTCGGGCGGATGTCGACTCCTGTCAAATCCCGAATCGTGTAGTTGTACTCGGCGTTGCTCAGCCGCCGCGTGCTGATCAATCCCGGGTCGCCTCGAAGCCGTTCAGCTTCCGATTTGCGAAAGAAAGAAGTCCATTGCTCCAATTGCTGTTTCTCAAGTGCCGTTGGTTGCGCAACATCAGGAGGGGGCATCTCCGACTCGTGAACGCGCGATACAATCGCTTGCCATGTTGACCAACTAGAAGCAACATCGCTCGGGCTTCGGAAGATCGTCGTATCAAGCTTTGCCTCAGGAGATTCACCCGAGTGGCAATCGTTGCAATACTTTGCGAGGAATGGCCGAACGCGTGTTTCGAATGATTGCGATGATTCCTGTGCCAAGAGATGAGAATTGCCAGCACACAAAACCGCAACAATGCACCACCACTTTGACGCTATCTGCGTACGAAAAAACGTTGCAGTCTCTCTTGGGCGTTGTCCGACGGCTACTGAATTCGGAACGATAACAATCACCTGCGATGGGTTGAATTGCATGAATCTTCTGTGAGTTCTTGGTGGGATGGAGATCCCATCAGTTTACTACATATAGATTGCAAAGTCGACAAGCGACACCCAACGACAGAAAGCTCAAGCATTATAGAATCACGTCCTCTAGGCTTAGAATTTGCTAGAACCTAGGTTTCTTCGAGCCACCTCAGAAATGGCAAGGACGGCCGGATGCTTTACTTTGCGTTCTACGGACAAGGCATAGTACTTTTCAGTGAGATTCGGGATCTTGGCGATCATCTCAACTCCGTACATTTCTTCCACCTCTTTGCAGATCGCGCTGGCAACAGGAAAAGCACCGACGCCGGCCTTCCCCATCATCTTGAGCATCGCGCTATCTTCGAACTCGCCAACAATCTTGGGCCGTACATCGATCTCTTCAAAAAAGTAATCGATGGATCGACGAAGGAGTGTATTCTTCATCGGCAACAACAGCGGCGCCCCAGTCAAGGAACCCGGAAACCCAATCCGAAGCTTTTTCGCTAGCGACTTGGTACCCACCAGCACCACTTCTGACTCTCCTAGTAGGTGAGAGTAAGCCTTGACCTTCATCGCGGGATCGATAGGAGTGTCCGACAAAACAACATCGAGTTTATGAATCGCTAGATCCGCAATCAGCTTGGAAACGTCCCCTTCATAACATAGCAATCGGACATCCTCGGACATCTGAAGGGTTGGCTCAAGCAATTGATGAGCCACCAGCTTCGGCATCACGTCCTTGATCCCAACCCGAAGAATCATGGGCCCGCCAACCGGGCGACCATTTACCATGTCCAACAATTCTTGGCCGGTCGTGAATATATCTTGTGCATACGCCTGAACGGCGACACCCATCTCCGTCAAAGCTAAGCCGCGGCCTGACTTGCGGAAAAGCTCAACACCCAGTGCGTTTTCCAAATCACGAAGCTGGATGCTAATTGTCGCAGGAGTCACGTGCAATACTTCGCTCGCACGTGCCACGGATCCCTCGCGAGACACGACCCAAAAGTACTGCAAATGGTGGTAATTCAACCAGTTCACACCGCCCGCCTTTGTTCAAAAATCGAGTGTATTGCCGATAACTTCAGGACCCGTTTATTGAGGAGTCACGCGCCTCCAAGGTGCGAAGCAATCGTCTCCCCTTCGAAAATCGGGGTATTGTAGATGAAATACTCCCGAGATAGGAATGGATACAAGAATGTTCATTTTAGTTCTTACCATGGTCGCCGAAGACGAGTGAGTCATCAAAGCCAAGCCAGCGACGTGTGGTTTTTTTATTGCGAAGCAAAGCCTCCACCCTCCTGCTTGCAGCAACACCAAGACGGTCCGTAAGGCGGTCAATCACAGCATCTACATGTGAGTCAATATCCTCCATTTCGATGCAATCTTGCCTTCGAACTTGAACCACAATGCGACACGACTTATCAACGCCACCCAAAAGCGGCCCGTTGGTGTCGACCAAATAGACATGGATGGTTTCAATGTCCTCTTCTAGCCTATCGAGAGCCAACTCGAGCTTTTGATACGTTTGACGAATCACCGATTCTGAAAGATTGATCCCATGTGAATGGATAAATACCTGCACTCTTGCACCTCTTCCCGTAGGTTTATCAGTTCTTCATCTGAAGCTGCTTGAATAGACACAAATATAGTACGGCAGTTTGTCCATTTGGAAATAACGATTTCCCTGCATAAACAATTAGAAAAAGTCTAGCATTTCCAAAATGCATAAATACATGCAGGAAGCGTCAGGCTATTGGGGTGGTCTGCTTTTCCGTGGAGCGAATTTCCCTACGATATGGTAGATTCACTACCCATCACAGAATATCGATAGAACATTCCAGACCAACCATGAATATCACACGACGCTTGCTATTGAAGATATCCCCATTGTTTTTTTGGCGAGCTTCGTCGTCCGTATACGGCGAACCGTCTGTCATCGGCTCCCAGTCCGGGACCGAACTTCCTTTCGGTCCTGAGTTTCCAAAGCTGGATTCGCTTTCAACCGGAGAATGGTGGGCCAAAGGTGGGATCGCCGCACCGCCGAATGCGAACAAGAATGCGAAGGGCAAGGCGAAAAACGCTGGTGCCGCAAACCCGCCTCCAACGATGGATGTACCGCGCGACGAAGTGGTTTGCTTCGCATACTACACGCATCAAAACGGCGTGCTAAAGATGAGCGCGCAACTCTTTCCCTTGAAGCCGGCGGAGGATCGGACGGCGCGGCTTGAATTGAAACAAGGGAGTGATGAATGGAAAGAAGTCGCGAAAGCCGAGGTGCTTTATCCCGGCTGGGATGCACATTTTCGCGTCGAAGGTTGGGATGGTTCGCAAAATGTTCCCTACCGCGTGCGCCACGGGGAGAAGGCGATGTTCGAGGGACTGATTCGCCGCGATCCAGTGGAGAAAGAAGTGATCGTGGTCGCGAACTTGAGCTGCAACTCGAGTCGTACCATTGGCCCACGCACTGAGATCATCGACAAACTTCGCTCGCACGATCCCGATGTACTCTTCTTTGGTGGCGACCAAACCTATCGCCACACGGAACACACGGCCGGCTGGATTGAGTTCGGCCTGCAGTTTCGCGACATCATTCGCGATCGCCCGACGGTCTGTATTCCCGACGATCACGATGTCGGTCACGGAAATCTTTGGGGGGAAAGTGGCAAGGTCTCGACTATCGAAGGAGATTCGGATGGTGGCTTCCGCTACCCGGTAGCCTACGTCAATCAAGTTCAACGTCAGCAAAGTTGGCATCTGCCCGACTCGCCTGACCCCGCCCCCGTGAACCGGGACATCCGCGTCTACTTCACACGGATGACGGTCGGCGGCATCGACTTCGCGATTCTGGAAGATCGAAAGTTTAAGTCTGGGCCCGCAGGCAAGATTCCTCAAATGGGGCCACGTCCGGATCACATTAACGATCCATCTTACGATCCGAAAAGTATCGATCTACCTGGTTTGGAGCTTCTCGGCGAGCGGCAAGAGACGTTTCTTCGCCAATGGGGGCAGGACTACAGCGGTGGCGCAGAAATGAAGTGCGTACTATCCGCAACGGCCTTCTGTGGAGCCGTCCACATGCACGGAGGCCGCAATAGTCGCTTGCTTGCCGATCTCGACTGCAATGGCTGGCCACAATCCGGACGCAAACGTGCGCTCTTGGAAATGCGTCGCGCGTGGGCTCCGCATTTGTGCGGCGATCAACATCTTGCCGTCGTTGTGAAACATGGTATCGAGCAGTTTGGCGACGGCCCGTTCGGCTTCACAAGTCCAGCGATCGTGAACACGATCTACGGTCGCTGGTGGCATCCTCTCAATGAACAACCCGGTCCGAATCCTATCGCGAACAGCCCATTGCCTTGGACGGGTGACTTCAAGGATGGCCTCGGCAATCCGATTAGCATGCACGCATACGCCAACCCCGAGGACATCCAGGACGAGAAGAAACGAGCTGACGGCTACGGCCTTATTCGTTTTGACAAGAAGAATCGGAAGATCACCTTCGAATGCTGGCCGCGATTCTCCAAAGTGGCTGACGGTGACAAAGCTCAGTTCCCCGGTTGGCCTATCACCATCACCCAGGAGTCTAACGACGGACGCAAAGTCTACGCGCATCTGCCGTCAGTGAAACTCGTTGGCGTTTTGAATCCCGTCGTACAAATTATCGCGGAGTCCACGGGGGAGATTCTGTACACCGTGAGATCGCGAACCGAAAGCTTTCAACCCCGCGTCTATGCGCCAGGCAAATATTCTATAAAAGCTGGCAAAGATAAACCGGAAACACTGATCGCGGAAAATGTCGAGGTCTCCTGAAAGTCGGGGAGTTGCTTGGTGTGCCTGCGTGGCCCCTCACGTTATGGCCTTAAAAGACAAAGGCGTGCAGCCGGCAGCAAGCGACACCACCGGAACAGTTTTTCCTTAGATCAACTCAGGTGGAGCGATCCACTCGTTCTATTTGCCTGAAACCATCTTTTGGACTTCTTGAAGCGATGTACTGCCCAGTGCGCACGCCAAGATTCCTTCTTCTTGGAATCCGAGATGATTGTGTTGTTTCGCGAACTTTCGCATCTCATCTGGATTGTTGCCGTATTTCAGAATCGCTTGTCTCATCGTGTCGTCGACTGTTAGCAATTCGAAGATAGACATCCGCCCATAGTAGCCACGTCCATTGCAACGTTTACAGATCTCTATTTCAATCGGATTGCCTTTCGCATCCACTCGCTGTTCTGGCGGTGGAGGAATGGTGGGGTTGTAGAGCTTTTGAACACGCCCCGGTGGAATGCCGAGCTTCTGTAACAACTGCGGATTGGGTTGATACGGTTGCTTGCACTTTTCGCATAGTCGACGAATCAATCGTTGATTGATCACACCCGTCAGAGCCTTTGCAATGTTTTTGGATTGCGATGGATACATGGCAAAAAGTTTGGCAATCGCATCAAACGAATCCGTTGCAACCATTCGTGTGATCGCATGCTTATCCTGCTTGAGCACTTGATCCATGACGCTTTCTGCGACGTCGTGGTCCAAAAGTGAGGGCATTACCAAAACATCAGGTTGTTTTAGCAACAGCTTGGCAAAGAACGATAGGGGTGGAGCGGTATCTGGCTCGTAAAATGTTTGTGTGATATTGATCATTTCCGGATCCGCATCCGGCTTTGACTCGAGTGACACAAAGTCTCTTACAAACTTGTCTGCATTCTCAAGCGCGACTCGCCACAGTGTTGGTAGTCCATGCGTTGGGGGAGCGCTAATGATGACAAGACCGTTGTTGCCATTGAGCATCGCTTTGAACGATTGGGCCATCGGGTCGCGCATGCCCAAGTCCGCCAATGTTTTCAACGTTGGCTTCTTCGTATCGATTGAAAAGAGCACGCGTTCTCCATTGGGAACGCCAGCGCTCATGAAAGAAACCACCCAATCCGTATCCTTGAAGTTGGTCGCGAACTTTGTTTCTTGTTTTGCTTTTCGTTCCGCTGGATTCAATCCCAGGATCTTCTTGTACACCACCAACGCGGCGTCTGCGGTCGGTCGATCCATCGGAGGAAGTGTTTCCCAAACGCCGTCAATTCGATACCGCAGTACAGCCCCTTGAGCCGAGAAATCCATCAAGATCCGATCGGCTCGACCTGCAATTGCATTGGCCAAAACGATCAATGCTACGGGATAACCAGGCAATTGCCTGGCAGCAATTGACAGCCCCTGAGCGGTGTCACGAGCGATTCCCATCTGCTTGATTTCAAGCGCAGGGAGTGGTACGTCTCCACCCATCGCGTTGCTATCCGACGAAGTCTTTTTCTTTTTTCCGAAAAACATGTGTAGGCCGAGGTTCGAATCTTGTAGACGGGAAGAGATGGTATTTTGAAGAGAGGTAGGAATATCGACTAGATAATCCCTGGTTGGCTAACATTGATTCCTTTGAGAGCCATCTTGAGAGCGTCCGGGTTCGGGGCAACTTCAAATGCCGTCGGTCTATCGATTAGACCGTCATCGATCAGCTGCTTAAGGCTCATCGTAAAATCTTGCATCCCTTCCGCTGCACCGATTCGGATTGCATCGGAGAGCTTCTGATCCTTTCCTTCGAGAATCAGCTTTCGAATCATCGGAGTGAAGGTCATGATCTCGCACGTTGGTACCCGGCTGACGCCTGTCTTGATGGAACGCAAAAGCTTTTGAGCGACGATTCCTTTCATATTGAACGCCATCGCGTTACGAATTGCAGTATGCAATTCTTCGGGGAACAAGTCCAAGATACGACCGATTGTCGATGGTGCTGTCGACGCGTGAATCGTCCCGAACACCAAGTGCCCTGTTTCCGCCGCGTGAATGGCCGTCATAAACGTTTCTTCATCTCGCATTTCACCGACGAGGATGATGTCTGGATCTTCCCGGACCGCGTGCTTCATCGCGATTTCAAAATCCTTGACGTCGGTTCCCACCTCGCGTTGGTTGATCAAACATTTATCTTCGGTGTAAACGAATTCGATTGGGTCTTCTAGCGTCAAGATATGCTTGCGATAATTTCGATTGACCCAATTCAACATCGACGCAATCGTCGTACTTTTTCCAGAACCAGTAACACCTGCCAAGAGGATCATCCCCTGGTCAAATTTGCATAGATCTTCGAGAATGGGTGGTAAAAACAACCCTTCAAAGTTGGGGATGAAGTTATTGATACGACGTGCTACCAAGCCGGGTTTTCCGAGTTGCTTGAGCATATTTACGCGGAATCGCCAGTTCTCGCCATCGACACTGACGGTGTAAGAAAAGTCAGCCCCTCCTTCTTCTTCGAAAATGCGGCGGTTACGGTCGTCCAGCATCGGGATCAATAGCCGAACCATCTCTTCGACATCGATGGGTGGACGGTTCAGTGGTTTTAGGTCACCCTTGACTCGAACAATCGGCGGAGTCCCTACCTTTAGATGCAAATCGCTACCTTCTAATTTGACGCAAGCCTTGAAGAGCTTGTCGACTTCGAGCTCTTTCTTCTCACGCAATAGAGATGCGACGAGTTCATCTTGTGGAGGAGCCTGGACAGGTGGACGAGCTTCAACAGTTGCCATAAATTCAATACCGTGGAAAGCAGATAAGGAAACAACTTACCCGGGCTATTCTAGTCGATCCAAAGGAAAATCCCCACAGCTTCGATCAGAGACGTACCGGAATTCCGTGTTCTGCCATCATCCGCTTGGTTTCCTGGATAGTAAATTCACCAAAATGAAAGATACTTGCCGCCAAAACAGCGTCGGCGTGACCTGTCTGTATGGCTTGTATCAGATGCAACGGATGGCCTGCACCGCCGCTCGCCACCACGGGAATCTGAACTGCGTCACTGACTGCGGCAGTGATTGGGAGGTCGTACCCGTCTTTGGTTCCGTCCCGATCCATACTGGTTAAGACGATCTCACCCGCCCCCAACGCCTCCACTTGCCGGGCCCATTCGACGGCTTCCAAACCCGTGGGAGTCCGTCCCCCGTTGATGTGAACCTCCCAAAACTCCCTGCCGTCTCGCAACACACGCTTTGGATCGATGTTCACCACAATGCACTGAGCGCCGAATCGTTCGGACGCTTGCCTCACAAAGTCAGGATTCTTGCAGGCAGTCGAGTTGATGGAAACTTTGTCGCAACCAGCTTGCAATAGTCGCCGAATGTCTTCTATCGTTCGAATTCCACCGCCAACGGTGAGTGGCATGAAGACTTGTTCGGCGGTTCGACGCACCACATCGAGCATGATTGCCCGGTTCTCGTGACTTGCGGTAATGTCGAGGAAGACCAATTCGTCGGCTCCCTCTAGTTCATAGCGTTGCGCAATCTGAACAGGATCGCCCGCGTCTCGAAGGTTCACGAAATTCGTTCCCTTGACGACGCGTCCTTCATGTACATCGAGACAAGGAATCACGCGTTTGGCTAACATGGAATCTTAATGACTCGCTGTTGCGTTGATGAGCGACGATTGAAATTGATCAAAGAGATAGCTGCTGTCGTGCGGACCCGCCGAAGCCTCAGGGTGATATTGAACGCTGAAGGCATTCACCTGCTTGTGTCGTACCCCGGCGATCGTGTTGTCATTCAAATTGCGATGTGTGATCTCTAAGCAATCGGGCAGAGATTCTTCTTCGACTGCGAACCCATGGTTCTGCGACGTAATCTCGACCTTGCCTGACAAACAGTTGAGAACAGGTTGATTCGCACCACGGTGACCGAACTTGAGTTTAAATGTCTTTGCACCTGCGGCAAGCGAAAGAAGCTGGTGACCCAAGCAAATACCGAACACCGGTTTCTTACCCAGCAGCCCTTGAATGCACTCGATGGCATATGTTAACGGTTCCGGGTCGCCAGGTCCATTGCTCAAAAAGACACCGTCGGGATTCTGCGCCAAGACTTCCTCTGCTGTCGCAGATCCTGGCAGAATCGTTACACGGTTACCGCGATGGGCAAGATGGCGAGGAATGTTCCACTTCATTCCAAAATCTAAGCAAACAACATGTGGCTTCCTACCGGTCGAGGCTGTTTCATTACCGAGGGTCGCATAGGGATGTAGATCTGTGTTCCAATCATGCTTCGAGGTGGGCATCACTTCCTTCACCAAATCGCGTCCGACCAAGCCTGGGCTGTTCTTTGCTTTTCGAACAAGAGATTCGTGATCGGAATCGATGGAAGAGATGATTCCCTTTTGAGCGCCACGGTCGCGGATTCGTCGTACTAATGCCCGCGTATCGATTCCCGAAATGGCGACAATCTCGTGCTTTTGGAGATAATCGGAGAGAGAACCAGTCGAGCGAAAGTTGCTATGGATGCGACTGCTCTCCCGGACGATGAAGCCCGCAACTCGAGGGTGAGACGATTCGAGATCGTCTGGGTTGATTCCTACGTTTCCGATCATTGGATAGGTCATCGTCACAATTTGCCCCCGATAACTCGGGTCAGTCAAAATCTCTTGATAGCCAGTTAAAGAGGTATTGAAGACCACTTCTCCATCGCGTTCGCCATCAGCGCCGATAGAGAATCCTTCAAATACTGTACCATCTTCAAGGGCCAAGAAACCTGGTTTTTGCTGGCGATACAACGCAGACCTGCCTTCTCAAGAGTCGTTCTAGATAGGATTCGTTATGAAACGCTGTTGGAAACGCTGTTGGGAACATTCCATAACCAGGCCGGGATAGATCTTCGCAAACCTGGTTACCCAAGTCCGCAGATCCGCCAACCTGCGAAAAGCATAACCAAAATCCCAATATCCTCCAGTGCTTTTGACCGTTAGAATTAGCAAACCGCTCTACCGCTACATTCCCGCCGTACGGACTTTCCATCGTGATGCTTCGCAGACTTCTTTTCGTTTTGGGCTCCTTTTTGTGTCTCGGACAAAATGGATTAAACGCACAACTTCAACCTGACGGCGCGACCGCTTCGTTTCGCGGCTCGTTGCCTCCCAAACCAACGGCAATGCCGAGTCTCGACAAGATCGCCGCTTGGAGCCAGCGACTGGATCAACTAACTCAAGCGTTCGCGTCCGTGAAGTCCCATCCACGCGCTGCGGATGCCGACATTTTTCTCAAGGCGGTCCGTTACGCCATAGAGTTTCAAGAATGGTACGGTAAGAAACCAGAAGATAGCGAGCGAGTCGCCAATGCTCTTTTGGACGAAGCCTCCCAAAGGATCAATGCTCTCCAGAAGAACCAAACACCGTGGATGGAAGGAAGCGGCCAAAAGCTTCTCGGTTTTTACTCGTCGATCGATGGCTCGCCTCAACCGTATGGAGTTGAAGTTCCAGAGGGACTTGCGTTCGGCGCGAATCAATCCAGTGTCCCAATGTGGATTTGGCTGCACGGGCGAGGTGATACAACAACCGATCTTCAGTTTGTCTACTCGCGACTGACGGCAAAGAAGCCTGGACAGTTCCAACCCGCAGGAACGATCGTGATTCATCCCTTCGGCCGTTACTGCAATGGCTGGAAGAGTGCAGGGGAAACGGATGTATTCGAAGCTCGAAATGACGCCATCGCGCGATTCAATATCGACCGGACTCGTATTGCACTCGCGGGTTTTAGCATGGGGGGAGCCGGAGCATGGCATATCGGGGCGCACTTTGCAGACCAATGGGCTTGCGTGCACACAGGCGCCGGCTTTGTCGACGTAAAGCGATACCAAAAAGTGACGCCGGACAAGATGCCTGTTTGGTATGAACAAGCCCTCTGGGGTGTCTACGATGTACCAGCCTATGCTCGAAACTTTCACAACGTTCCACTCGTCTGCTACTCGGGCGAAGTCGATCCACAACGAGATTCTGCAGAATACATGGTCGAGGTCCTCGACAAAGAAGGCCTTCATCCACCCCACCTCATCGGACCCGAAATGGGACATAAATATCACCCTGAAGTGATCAAAGATGTACAGTCGAGGATTGAATCGCACGTTAGCCAAGGTCTGAATACATCACCGAAAAAAGTGGTGTTGCAGACGCGAACCCTCGCTTACAGTCGGATGCATTGGCTGCAGATCACGAGCATTGAGAATCAATGGGAGGACGCGCGAGCGGAGGCTGTTTGGGAGGACGGAAATGTGGTTCGGATCACTACGAAAAACGTCGGCGGAATCGAGCTTCGATTGCCGACTATTTCCAAAGTGTTTCTCAACGGCGCTGAAACCGCCAGCGGAGTAAAACGGGATCGCGACGTGACATGGAGTTGGCAAAAGAACGAAAAGGATGGCAACAGTTGGCGCAAACGACCAGGGCTGCAGGGGCCGATCGATGATGGTTTGAAGTCTCGCTTTATCGTCGTATTGCCAGACCGCGAACCAGACTCCGGTGCAGTTCATCGTTGGGTGCGAGAAGAGTCAAGCCACTTTCTCGTTCGATGGCGATCGTTGATGCGCGGCGATCCTATCGTTCGCAAGGCGAGCGAAGTTTCTGAGGCTGATATCCGTGATTGCCATCTGTTGCTATGGGGCACGCCCGCATCCAACTCTCTGATTGCGAAAGCGATGGCAGGCCCCGGCTTGAAGAGTGTGCTTCAATGGGATGATCGTGTCGTTCGGATTGGAACCCAGGAATCGTCCGCTGCACAAAGTGTCCCTGTTCTTTGCTATCCGAATCCGTTGAACCCCAACAAGTATGTCATCATCAATTCCGGACTCACTTTCCGAGAAGCCCATGACAAAACGAACTCGCTTCAGAATCCGAAGCTCCCCGATTGGGCCATACTCGATGTGTCCGAACCGCCGACTGCCATTTCCGCTGGAAGGGTTGTTGCGGCTGATTTCTTCGACTGTCAATGGAAAGCATTGACTCGGGTAAAATCCCCCACGGATCGAGAATTGCCTGTCGTTGCTTGCGAATGAGAAGTTGGATAAACTCTTTTCGCAAGTAGATTGGATTCTTGGTGCTCGGATTTTTAACTTTCCTAAGTCCTCAGATCAGACTTTTCCTCAACATATCGAAACGAGGAGAGGATGTGAACGGACTGTTTTTTGGAGTTGTTTATGTCCCGACTTACTCGACGCAACGTTTTAGGCGTTGGACTTACAGGAGCTGCCGCATTGACTCTACCCTCTTTTTTGGCAAACTCCGGCAATCCTGCACACGCTTCCTTACTAGAGGATGCACCGGAGGATCCGTTTCGCGATTGGTTTGGAATCGACGAGTCGACGATCGCTCGTGTTATGGCCGAACTGATGTCGGGTGGTGCTGACTTTGCCGATGTCTACTTCCAACATACACGCTCCAATAGCGTTCGCATGGAGGACGGCTTGATCAGCTCCGCCTCCACCAACATCGACCAAGGAGTCGGGCTCCGAGTGGTGATCGGCGATCAAGTCGGATATGCCTTTACAGAAGATCTGACCCTTGACTCCATGCTGGGTGCCGCTCGTACCGCGGCAGCCATCGCGAAAGGGAGCAATAAATCCCCCTCGCCACAGCGTTTTGCTTTAGGAAAGACTCCTTCGTTTTACCAAGCGACCGTACCTTGGGATCAAGTGGGGATCGATGCGAAATTGCCATTACTGTTCAGGGCGGAGTCCATAACACGCGAGATGGATCCCGCGATCAAAAAGATCGGTGTCTCGTGGGGCGATTCGGATGAACGTGTCATGATCGCCGATAGCACCGGAAGAGTTGTTCGAGACAGGCGCCCGATGAGTCGATTAGGAGTCATGGTGACGGCAGAAAAGGGTGGCAAACTTCAAGCCCATAGCAGTAACCTGGCCGGGCGTCGAGAATTAGGTGCCTACGATGAGAACAAACTAAGACAGGTCGCCAAGGAAGCTGTGGACCGAACCATGCTCTTGTTCGATGCAAAGCGTCCACCTGCGGGCGAGATGGCCGTCGTGCTGGCAGCCGGCGCTTCCGGCATACTGCTTCATGAAGCGATTGGCCACGGCATGGAAGCGGACTTTAACCGCAAAGGAACCAGCATCTACTCCTCTATGTTGGGGAAAGAGGTCGCGCCCAAGTTCGTCAATATTGTTGACGATGGAACCCAACCGTTCGAACGCGGGGCACTCAATGTAGACGATGAAGGGAACGTCACGGAAAAGACCTACATGGTGAAGGACGGTGTCTTGACGAGTTATCTGCACGACAAGATTAGCGCGAAACACTACGGTGTGAAGCCAACCGGTTCAGGTCGTCGTGAAAGTTTCCGACATGTTGTGATGCCACGTATGCGATCGACATACATGGAATCGGGGCCACACACTCCAGAGGAGATCATCAAGAGTGTGAAGAACGGAATCGTTGCAGAAACGTTTACCAACGGACAAGTTCAAATCGGGGCAGGAGATTTTACGTTCTACATCAAGAATGGATGGCTCATCGAAGACGGGAAGATCACGGCGCCTATCAAAGACGTCAACATCATCGGAAATGGTCCTGAAGCACTTCGCAATGTCACGATGGTCGCGAACGATTACAAACTAGATACCGGTGGATGGACTTGCGGGAAAGACGGCCAATCCGTCCCGGTTAGTCAAGGGATGCCGACAGTGCTTGTTTCCAAGATGACGGTGGGAGGTGTCAATGGCTAGTTCATTACTCGATAGTGCCAAAGAAGCGATTGATCTTGCGAAGAAACTTGGTGCCAATGATGTTTGGGCCAGTGCTTCTCGAAGCAATGGCGTCAGCTTTGAGATGCGGAACGGTGTGTTGGAACGTGTCGAAGATAGCACCAGCCGAGGGTTATCAATTCGCCTTTGGGTAGATGGTAGGTATTCGGTCCACAATACCAATGACCTTCGGCCCGTCATCTTGGAGAACTTTATCAAGGAAGCCGTCGCTATCACGCGGTCTCTCCAAAAAGATCCCTTTCGCGTCATCCCCGAACCTTCTCTGTTCCAAGGTCGTTCAACCATCCAACTGGATCTTGTCGATTCGTCGATTGCATCGGTCAGTCGCGAGGAACGCATCGAACTGCTGAAGAAGATGAATGACCGTATTCAGGGGCAGGATAAAGTTTTGTCAGCGACAGCTAGCGTCTCGACCTCCCAAGATCAGTCAGCAGCAGCCAGCAGCAACGGCTTCTCCGGTAGCTTTGAATCGACAAGCATGTGGATCGGTGCAGGTGTTGTACTGGATGAAGAGGGTGGCAAAAGACCTGAAGAAGGTTACTTCGGGGGCGGTCGTCATCGAAGCGAGTTGCCTGATCCTGAAGTTGCCGCGGAAATGACATTGAAGCTCGCTCGCAATCGACTGGGAAGTTCAAAAGGTCCAACCCGAAAAACGACGATGGTCGTGCATCCGCGCGCGGCGGGATCGATTGTTGGCCGATTATTGAGCTCGCTCGATGGTGGTGCTTTGCAACAGAAGCGGTCGTTTTGGGCTGATAAAGTCGGAAAAGAATGCGTGTCACCGCTGCTGACGATCATTGACGATCCGTTGGTGGTGCGAGGCTTGGCTTCCAGACCATTCGATAGCGAAGGAATCTCCTCGAAGCCGCTACCCATCATCGAAGCGGGCGTGCTCAAGAACTTTTACATTGATACCTATTACGGCAAGAAACTGGGGATGGCACCGACAACAGGTAGCCCGTCGAACCGGATCCTGGCCCTGGGTACCAAGAACATGGAAGAGCTGATTCGGGATATCGATCAAGGGATTCTCGTCACCAGTTGGTTGGGCGGAAACTCGGATGGCGCAACCGGTGATTTCTCGTTGGGCGTTCGAGGCCATTTGATCGAGGATGGAGCGATTGGTGCGCCTGTCAGCGAGATGAACGTTACTGGTAATTTGCTATCACTGTTCGGCGACTTAAGAGCATTGGGGAACGATCCCTGGAGATATAGTCCATCCAAAGTGCCGACATTGGTCTTTGAAAATGTAAGCTTTTCCGGGGTCTGAGTCTCTTGCGGATTCGAAGATACCTCGGAGGCGTAGTGTGTATCAGCCTGATGAAATTCGGCTACCCGATTCTAGCCCGAGTCATCTTTGCGTTAGAACAGATTGCGTCATCTCTCTACTAGCCGAAGCGGCGCCCATGAGTAAAGAAGCCGCTTGTGAGTTTTTTGAAATTCTCTTCGGATTTCTCGTCGCATGCGTAATGAAAAGTAGATTCACCGTTTTCGGCCAAATGACGCGTTCAGCTAACGGTCTGAAAAATTCATATGAAATGTCAGATACCCCCTATTGCAATCTGATTTCCTAACTCGTGTAATCGATTGCAATGTACCGTCTTAAAACGTCTCTCCTCGCTTGAAGGTCCGTCTCATGCCAATTCTCGCACGACGCACCAAGCACCAAGCACCAAGTACCAAGCAAAGCAAATCTAAAAGCAATCTGAAGTTTCGAACAATACTCCTCGAAACACTTGAACAACGATCCCTTTTCGCAGCCGACATCCTGAACACATCGCTGCACCTTGGTGATTCCGGGCCTATCACTGAACCTGCTCAAATCGAAGAACCGAAGCAGAGTTTGCGAAGAGTCAAAGAGGCCTTCACTGCGGGCAATGCGGTACGGTTCCCTGATTCAAACTACTTCTCGACACTCATCGCGGGTGTTCAAGAGGGTGCAAAAGTCTCTGGCGATGAAGCTGTCGATGCGGCATGGAGCGACTTCCATCAGAGAACAGCCAATGTGCCCGATGCGTCCAAAGCATCGTTTGGCATCATTCAAAGCGTTGCGGATAACCCAAGCTCGTTTCAATCGAAACTACTTCACAACGACCTCGGTGCTCGTTCTATCGACAGATCTCCGTTGGACTCTTCGACCACTTTTGGTCCCGTAGTGCCAACAACCCAGTTGGTAATGCAACAGTTCAATGCCCCATTGCTCAGTGGATCACAACGAACGGCATCCCTCGAGTCTGCGAGTAGCTACGCCATGCTACCCGACAATGCCATAGGTTGGTTTTGCACGGCAGACGGTTTAGTCCTCGATTCAAACGGTCAACCTATCGTTGGCGGCCATGCAATGTTAACTGCGGAAGGAGAAGACGATGAATCTCTCGTTCCCGAAGTCACGTTGCCCGAACTAGAAGCTTGGAATCATTCAGGCTCCATTAGCACTTATCAGCCTCGGACAAACACAAACGGCCAATCGATATCTACGCTGGGTAGTTTTACGTCCAGCACGACTTCCGATTCGGACTTGACAATTCCTGGGGTTCATTCCGTACATACGATCAATCGAGTCTGGATCGATTCGCAGCATTGGAGTGTGACTGAATCGCTGATCTTTGCATTCAATATCACGGTTGATGTGCCACTAACCGAACCAGACGACGATTCGTCAGGAAGCGATGGTTCGAGTGGTGACGGCACGGATGGTTCTTCACGCGACTTGAGTCAGACACACAACGTTGAAACGACCAGCTCCGTGATCGCTACGATTACCCGAAAGGGATTTGTCATTCTCGTATTCCATGCAGAACGTGGAATCACAACTCCGTCCGCAGCCGGAGTCAAGTGGTCGTTTAACGTCAACTATTCCGATGCGATCACGATCGGTATTGAAGCCGGCGGAGAGTCAACGGTGACCCCCAAAGAACCAGGCGAAGAGTCGGATGGCACTGCCAATAGCCAAGGAGGCTCAGAAGGAGATGGTTCCGAGGGTGACGGCTCGGAAGGTGGTGGCGGTCGAGAGGGAGATATTCCTGACGACTTCGCGGGAGAGTCCAGTTTTGGTATCTCCGCTTCGGTAACCGTTTGGGCCCGAGGCAGTATATCCCTCAGTGCAACACCCGAGATTGTCATGATCGGGACCGAGTCTTTATCGGCAATTGATACCTCATTTACCTACGAAGACACAGTCCGAGTCGGAGTCGATGTCCTGCTCGGTGGAAACTGGCAGAGTTCATCGGGCTCAGGCGACCTGAATACTCCAGCCGACGCGACGGTCATTGAACCGCCTGAGGGAACGCAAGAGGCATTGGAGGGAGCGATGCCACCCGCTGCTTCGTCACCCTCTTTAGGGTCTGGACCTGTGACGGTACCTGCGGATGGGAGAATGGGCGGATCTTCCTCTACAGGAGATATGCGAAGTCCCGACATTGGCACAGATATCCCGTTCAATCAACCCGTTGGTCATGGGCATCAATACGGCTCTTCCGGAGGTTTCAATGCCAATGCAGGTGCAAGTTCCTCCAGTGGCTTACGGTTCGCTGGCAAGATGAGAAACAACTCGGAGCTTCAAAGTCTTGCCGGCTCGCTTCGCGATGGCCTCAATAACAAGTACGGTGACGGAGATCGTGACAATGAAATCTTGGTCTATTCCACTGGCGAGAAAACGGAATCGCCAGGATCCATTAGTACATGGACCGGGAAGATCATCACGGGCCATGGGATCAAAGACGACAAGCTAGCTGATGTCCTCGGTGAACTCGATCAGACGTTCCAGATGAATAGCGAAAAGGAACTCGAGCTTAACCCCAGCGAAGAAGTTGAAAAAGTCATTGGCGGAGGAAGTGACAATGGGCTTGATTTTGAAATACTCAACATCACCACCACATCGCTCAATACGTCGCCGACCACAGCCACCTACACCAGTGCGACTCTGGTCGAAGCCAGCTTCCAGCAAGGGGACTCGAGTGGGTCTTTGGAGGTCGCGAACGATGCTGTAGATTCTGGAGAACTGAAAGCAGAGTGGAAAGGTGACGCATACAATCTCCAAGATATCCAATCAACGCTGATGATCCGCAAGAGTCCGCCTGAAGGAGCTACGGGGCATTCCATTTATGTAACCCGCGATCACGATATCTGGTCGTTCGCTCGATCCGAAAAAGGAGACACGACGACATCCGTTGCCGGTGAAGGGGATGCTTCCAATTCAGGTACTGGCAACGCCAAGTCGAAAGAAACGATCAGCTATAACTCGTATGTTCGAAAGGATGAAGATTTCACATACCCCAACGGTTCCCGTGACAAGATCGACCAGCTTCGCAAAGGGAAATACAACAAGACTTACGAAAATGGGGCGACTCTGGATGCTACCACGGGCGCAGTCACACCCTCGGAAACTTCAAGCGGCGATGATCGAGTCTCGGTAACTGGGCACTGGAAGTTTGATGTTTGGTCCTATTCGCCAACAACGGGCGAGCTGGAATACCACAATTGGGACCACATTCCCGATTTGGTAACGGGCGCCGGGACGTATACGGAAGTCTACGATCCGACGGTTCGACATTACGACACGACGAATTGGGACCCACGAAACTCCTACGAGCACCTACTCGACGGCAGCCCCGATCCGAATCCACCCCCACCCAGCGGAAGCGAGCCACCGATCGCTCCACCCACGGTCTACCCACCGAATCCGTACACCGGTAATAGTTTTCTTGGTTGGATCGCAGGCCAGAACGGTGACGGCATCGATCAAGTGTTCAACTTCACGTACGGTCTTGGAGACGGTGCATCTTTCGGCTTATCAAAAGTGATCCGTCAAAACTCGGGCCTCTTCCAGGACCGAGCGGACTATGACGGCAACGCATACTTCGGTGGCGATTTTGTTTCTGCCTTTGCGCCGACTCCCGGCGCGATTGCCAAACAAGGGACCCTCGTTTACAAGCTCTATAACAAATTCGACGACTCCGGCAAATGCGCAAGCATGCTCACTAAGCTTGTCCATGGTGGTTGTTTTGTGGCTGGCACCAAAGTGACCGTATCCCAACTACCATACTCCGAGGCATGCGAGTCGAGCATCTGGTCCGAAACAGATTGGCTATCGAGCGACAACTATTCTTCCTCCCCTTCGCCCCGCTACGGCCGCTACGGGGAGAAGGGGCCGGGGGATGAGGGGCTTGGCTTCAATCTTGCTTACTCTCAAACTTCACCCTTCGCACTTCAAACTTCTCTCCTCATTCCGATCGAGCAAGTACCCCTCGGCGCTCGCATCCCGACCAAGAACCCGAAGCCATGGGAATACGACGATAGCCTACCCGATCCTGTGCAAGCTGACTGGGCCAAGATCTCGATCACGATGCACCGTAACGATGGAGGTATTGTCGATGCCGAGCTAATTCGACCGCGCTGGTGGATCGCTCAGCACAACATCGTCGCTGGCAAACACTTGCCGATGAACATTGAAGAGCTGCAAGTCCACGGTTCCGCGTTGGTAACTTCGATCGACGATTGCCCAGAGATCGCAGGTGGAGAAGGTCGTGTTGTTACAGCTACCTTCAAGACTCGCGAAGTCCACTCGATTGTTAAGGCTGAAATCATCGGCCCCGATGGAGAAATCGAGATTATCGAAGGTACACCCATTCACCCCATCTGGTCGATCGACAGCAACGATTGGGTTCCAATCGGTGAACTCACTGAAGGCGAAACACTTCGAGCGTCAGATGGTATCGCCACGATATTATCGCTTGCCCTCGTCACCTATTCGCTCCCCGTCTACAACATCGAAGTCCACGGCGAGCATGTGTATGAGATCGGCGTTTTGGGGTTATTGGTTCACAACGGAGATTTGACATGCGAAATGCTCCGATTGGACGGCAGCAAATACATTGTCGAAGGATCGATGACTATCGTTGACGGAACCGCGTATGCTTACATTTCAAAGGTCGCACTTCGGGAAGGTGTAAGCAGTTCTGGATATGGCCTGTTGAGAGCAACGGACAATTTGATTAACTCGGCTCGAGAAATGGGAGCAAAGAGTCTATTTGCAAAAGCGGAAATCAAGGAACAAACAGGTAGACTCATGGACATTTTGAAAAGGCAAGGATGGAACGGCTTTTCTGATTCATTGAAAATCTGGTTGAGCAGAGAGCTTTAATCAATGAGCAACGCGACTCTTGCATCGATTCGTGCAAAAAGGTTGTTTCGCAGAGTAAAGTGCTTTCGTTTTTGCGAGGCAGCAAGCGATTTGCCCGAATGGGGAGCGGCGATCGGAAAAAGCGTCTCCGAAACGGATGAACATTTGATTGGCTGGCAGCCCAACCACTCATTCGCTGATAGGTTTAATCCCAGTTTAAATGGAACCCGATTTCTTGTCCTGACGGATAAGGCCATCTACGACGTCTGGGAAAACAGTTTTGTTCGCTATGGCTATTCGCAGATGCGAGGAGTGGCTTGGGACGATGAAAAAGGGAATCTCAACATGGGAACAACATTAAGAATAGTCAATGTTGACCGCAAAACCAGCATGCTACCTGTCAACTTTTGCGATGACAGTGGAGCATCTGTTTTTACCATTTGGCGGTACCTCATTGGAATTATCACTGACAACAATCGTTCCAGCCCGAACAAGAATGCCCCATGAATTGAAGAAGCAATTAAGAGACAGGCATTGTTTTGTTAGAAAGCAATTAAGGGACAGGCATTGTTTTGTTGACCAGCGTTTGTTTTTGGGGTACGACTTGCCCCGTTGGGACGATTGACGCCTCTGCAGTTCGGGAAATGAATCTATGACTACCGCTCGATTTCGGCTTGTGGATACAAAGGTGACTCGCTGGTATCATCTGGTTTCCAGATGCGTACGTTCCGCGTGGCTCCTCCAAGA
>CAIOHR010000213.1 GCA_903858115.1 uncultured Pirellula sp.
CGATGTTTGCTACACACCAAATGCCGCGGCGAACAAAAATGCAAGTTGCACAACAGGTTTCGTACGGTCAGACAGAGTTGAAAATCCTTGTGTCGGCAGTTCGATTCTGTCCCAGGCCACCAAGAGTTTTGAAAAAGCCCGTCCATTGTGATGGGCTTTTTGTTTGGAGGGGCACAAAAGGCTGCGCCATTTCTGTACCTATCATCTCGAACGGTAGGCTCGCTATCTATCTATCGGGGTCAACTTGCCACCCAAACCCATTGTTCAATATTCGGATGGAACGCGCAGAATGCTCAGTATCGTGGGAGATTTTTTTCGGCGTCGCGTGTGGATAGGTAACGTCTTTACAAGATTGCGGCTCCAATTTTTTTGGACACTGAAGATCGTGTTTCCGATAGGTATGCTGTTATTCGGCACATCAGTAACCAGGGCAATGGAAGTCGCGGTGGTTGGCAACACCCTGATTCTTTCCGGTCCAGTGGTGGGCGACGAACTTGTCAAGGTTAAAGACGCCTTCGCAAAGACCCCCACAATCGATCTTGCTGTATTGCGCAATTCTTGGGGAGGCGATGCATGGACGGGGTATCGGATTGGTGAACTATTTCGCGACAAAGGCCTTACCACCGCAGTGTCCGGTTATTGCGTCTCATCGTGTTCCCGCATGTTTCTGGGGGGGCAGCAACGCATGTTCACCGATGACTACCCGGCGTTGGAGACCTTCGTTGGCTTTCATGGCCACTATGATTCTCTCGGTAAGCTCAACCTGCAGTCTGTGAATCAGCTCGGCCTTTACCGGTGGATCATCAAGTACGCAGACGGCAAGGCTGATGAGGCGCTGGTAAATCGATGGATCAATATTGAGAAAAGCACGGGAGCGGCAAATTTCTTGCATCCGGATGTGGCGGTGAGGCGCAAAGCAAGCGTTTTTTTCTGTACTGGCAACGAAGGTAACCGACCATTGGGCTGCGAACCTTTGGCCACTAACGCGATGGATAGAGGTGTAATCACCGACCCACGACGCATTTCCAGCCCGGACCAAGCAGCACTTCCATACCGTTTGCGTGCTCACCAGAATCCAGCCAGCGGATATAGTGATATCGATAATGTAGGCAAGGTTCCACTTGATTTGGTTGACGGCGTCAACAACTACAAACGATTCCTCGAGTCGAGTTTCCCGCGTGCGTTTGCCGTATCCGCTACGCGCCGACACTGGGCCTGGAATATCGGTGCCAACGATGTTTCCGAGGCGCTACGTCGGTGTGCGAAACGCTCTGGTGAAGCTTGCCAGCTCTACGCAATTGATGAAACCGTCGTCTACAGGCCATGAAGCCGCATGACTGTACGCGTTGCTGACAATTGAAATGACCATCGCGAAATGCTACAGGTGTGCTAGGATGGGACACACCTGAATACATCTAAGTCATGGTTAAGAAACCCATTGAAGCCTTGCTCGAGCAGGAGCGCTTCGAGCTCAGACCGCGGTCGGGTGGTGGCCTTCTAAGTTTTGAGGTTTGGGGCTACGAGCAGAAGGGCGTGACTGTTGTGACCCGCTACAACCTGGCCTACATAAACCACTCGATCTACCAAATGGACAACGGTCGAGTACTTGGTTTTGACAATGCCCATGGCTACCACCACCGACATTACAAGGGTGATGTTCAAGCGGTTGAATTTGTAAGTTACGAAGCAAACTTGGAGAGATTCCAGCAGGAATGGCTGGCGATCGTCAAGGTAACTGGAGGAAAGAGATCATGAGCAAAGTCGTTATACGCACCGATGATGTAAACGGATTTTTCGAGCGCGCAAAAGACGCTGCACGCAGAGCCGATCGCGGACAGGCCTTTGAAGGCAAGGTCACTTTGTCGTTTGAAGATCCGCAACGGATGCTCACCGTGTTGTCGGATGAGCGTCGCCGCCTGATGAGTGAGGTCATGCATGAACCCAGGACCATCAACGAGTTGACGAGTCGTTTGCGCCGCAATCGTTCGTCCATCACCAAGGATGTCGGTTTGCTGGAAAAGTTGGGGCTGA
>CAIOHR010000214.1 GCA_903858115.1 uncultured Pirellula sp.
AATCTACTGCTAGCTAATCTCCTGAGCCAAACGCACGTCTTCAACATCGATCCGAATTACCCGCACTCTGTGGGGATGTTTGTGGCGCATCGGATCCTCAAATAAGCTGACGAATCATCGCATCAACTTTTCTCATGCCGCCATCTGCGGCGAAGCGCACCAGCCAGTATTTCCAAAAAAATGCTAGCGAGTGACCAAAGGTGTCACGAGCTAGCACGATACTGGCCAAATGGCTTACGCCTGATTCCCCCACCAACCGGTGGAAATCGGACGGTAAATGTCCAGATCCCAAGGATTTACGGCATCTGCAATGCTGTCATTTCGCTGTAGTGTTTGATACACTTACGCCCCACGTCGAGGCTCCAATCGATTAGGGGATGAATTGAGCCCAAACTGAGTGAATACGTGAAAGTTGCAGAAGCGGCCGAGATCCTGGGAGTTTCCCTAGGGACGGTCAGGACCTGGGCTGCCGACGGCAAGATTCCGATGCACCGGAATCCAGCCAATGGCTACAGGCTATTTAAGCGAGAGGATCTCAAAAAGTTTTTGGCGAAAGTCGCAAGACCGCAACCAGTCAAGAAATTGAATGATTCAATTGAGTAAACCACCAAGAAGTAAACCCGGCATCTACAAAGCGGATTTGACCGCCGGCTCTCTGAAAATCCCGGAGAGCCGTATCGTTGCTGATTTGCTACTTCGCGACGTCAGCCCAGAGGATTGGAAAACCGCTGTTTACTCAGAAAATATTCTCCAGTCCAAAACCTATGAAACCTCTCGTCGACTGGCAAATCTGATCCGCAGTCGTCTACAGACTATGGAGCCTCCACTATGGAAGCTCATTCGAGATGGAAAGGGAAATGTTGCGACACACGCGGCTCTGGCGGCAGTCGTAAAACACAGTCAGCTGCTGGGTGATTTCCTTCAATTCATTGTCGCCGAGCAATATCGGCTTTTTAGCCCCACGCTATCGCATCGACACTTCGCGGACTACCTGGAGACCTGCCGAGAGCGAGATCCAGAGATGCAACAGTGGAATGAATCTACCTGCAAACGCCTCCGCTCATCCGTTTTTCAAATCTTGGCCCAGGCGGGATACATCGACAGCACCCGCGGATGCCGGCTTCAGACGGTTCATATCGCTGAGCAAGTGCTCGCGTATCTCAAATCGCACCAGGAGGACTATGTGCTCCGCTGTATTCAGGTGTCACCATGAGCGATCTAAACGAGCGTCTGAACAAGATTTTACCTCGAATCACTTCCGACGAGTTCCTTAGCGGTAGCGGGATCGGAAACGAAATCGCGTTTTACATCTTTGATTACGCCCCAGAGGACGAGCTGAAAGTTCGCGATTACCTCCGAACAATGCTCGAGCACATCCCCAAGCAAAAGCCTGACCTGCAAGTCAAGCACATCGATCTTTTCACGTTCGTGTTGGATTACCTGAAGAGCCGCAATTTGCTCGACAAGGCGCTCCAAATGCAAAAGGAAAAAGGGGACGAAGCGTTGAAGAAAGCGCTGTTAGGCCCCATGCATGAATCCAAGATCAGTGCCGTGTTCGCTCAAGCGGTAAGTCCACAAGACCACGATCTGGTCATCGTTTCCGGAGTCGGCAGTGTTTGGCCGCTCTTGCGATCGCACACCTTACTCAACAACCTGCAGCCTGTGATGGGAAAGACACCATTGGTGATCTTTTATCCGGGCCGCTACGACGGACAATCGCTGCGATTGTTCGGAAAGATCAAAAGCAATAACTACTATCGCGCATTTAAGCTCGTTCCGTAGTCGCCAAGGGATGCCAGATAACCATGCTCATTAAAAACCTATTCGAACGCGACAT
>CAIOHR010000215.1 GCA_903858115.1 uncultured Pirellula sp.
CATTGTCTTCTCCTTTTGGTTGATTTCTCGGCGTTGGAGCCACTCCCAAGTAAACCTTGGGAGTGGCCCCGCCTCTGAATACTAAGTCTCGAATTGACCTAGATGCTGTACGCCAGACCACCCATGATCGTCGTAAGATCTGCGGCATCAACGCTGCGCATCATCAGTTCAGCGGAGACTTCCATTTCCCGCGAAAGCGGGTAAGCCACGCCACCGCCAAGGTCGAACCCCATTTTCGTTTCCGAAGCTTCGCTTTGATACGCGACGCCTTCGTAGGCACCGCTGCTCGCTTTAACTTCGGCACTCAAGCGGTGAAGCGCGAGGCCCCCAAGAACGTAGGGCTGAACTTTGGCACCAGGAAGCGAGAACGTATATTTCACCGCGCCGCCGATCGCCAAATCCGACAGGGTCATGTCCACTTTTGCGTATCCGAAATTCTCGGACTTCGTCTTTTGCCAGTAGTCCAGGCTCGGGCGGACACTAAGTCCCTTAGAAAGCTCGATGTCCGAATATCCACCGACTCCAAAGGTCGAACCGAATCCATCGATATCGACAAGGCCCGCCCGCGCCCCGACTTTGGTCGAGGTCGACGACTCTGCGACCTTCGTCGCATTCAAAGATTCTCCCAGTGCGATTTGCGAGCCGGCCAGCGCAGCGCTGAGGACCATCACAGATAAAACTCGTTTCATGCTTTTCATTTTCCGTTCTCCATTTTGTTGTTTCGTAACTTCTAGTGACACAGAACTCTAATTACTGGCCAACGAACTGGACCACAGACCCTGACTCGACATCGGCGAGTTCAGGAATCCACTCGCAGACGCGATACAAGGTGATCTTTTCATTGCTTGCGTTACGGTAGTAAGCTTCGAGCGTATCGAGGCTTGGCCACGAACCACTGTCTTGCGGAGCCCAAACAACGCTGCCATCAGTATTTGTGAAGCGTTTGAAAGCTAGCCTTGCAGTCTTGATCCCAGTTGAATCGGAATACTTAACGTCAAGCTTCGTTGTGTGGCACGCAGCATTGCTGCCGAAAGCTGGATTTCGGAAGCTACTACTGAGCTCGGGCTGCCCACCGCTGCCAATATCAAGTTCGAAACGCTCTTGGACTGGCGCATTGGCATTGAAAAGCGGGGAGTCCGGCGCAAACTCTTTCAGAATCGTAATCGTTGGCGCTGTCTCACCCTCTACGGTCGTGTACCCATAAGTGCATGGTTGGTTGCTGTACTGCCAAAGATCGCGCGTTCCGACGCTAGGTTTGAAACTACATTTGTAGATAACCGTCTTCTTCTCGAGCATCTGCTGTTGCGGCTTGATTTGGACGGTCGGCTTTAGACTGAAGCCAACGAAATCGCAAATCTCAAGCCGAATTTTGGCCTGGCTACCGTCCGACGTTTCCACAATCTCTTTGTCGAGTAGCTGAACTTCCGGATTCACCGTTGCGGCGCATTGCTGGTCCCAAATTTGTCGCGTTTGATCGTTCCGATACGCGACATCCTGGAGATTGGTTGCGAACACCTTAGAAGAATCCGATGCGTCGGTAACTGTCATCTCCAATCGAACCACATCACTTCGACGAAAGCGCATGCCCTTGAGAGAGTCTGAAACGTCTTTCACACCTGCTTTTTCGAGCTTCGCCTTTTCTTCGCCGTTCACAGCGACACGAATGTTCCACGACGTTTGACTGGACGAAGCAGATCGCACGCTATTGTCAGTGGCTGCAAAATGCTCCACATCAAATGCGAGCGTGTCTGAGGTCGACTTATCGTTCGGCTTTGGAGCGTTGCCACGACCGCCTCCGCTTTTGCCGCCGCATGCGCTAAACACTCCAACGGCCG
>CAIOHR010000216.1 GCA_903858115.1 uncultured Pirellula sp.
CAGTGGCGCTGCCGGATTAGGTGATTAGTCGTTTGTTATCTGTCGCACGGGCACTCCTTGAACGACACGCTTTTCACTCGTTTTCACGCACCGGCGTTGTCTCTCACCGGTTGCGATGACAAAGATGATGACATGCAACCGGTCTATTCCATTGCAACTATTGAAAATTTTTTTCAGTGGTTATCAAAATTGTTCGTCAATTTTTTCTGACCCAACGAAATAGGTTTTCAGTGCCTCGCGGACGATTCGGCCCTGTGAACTGTTCCGCATGAGTGCGCTTTGTTCGATTCGACGCTTCATGGTTGGACTAAGGCGAATGCTTAAGCGGGGGTATTTTGGTGTATTCACGATGACAAATTTTCTCACACCCAACTGACACGCAGGCGCAACTATGGCTAAATTGCGATAAATAAGTCCCGATGTGCAAGTGATGTATCAGGTGATATACAAATTTCGGCAGTATTCAGGCGAATCTAGAACTTTGTCTGAAAATACTTTGACCAGCGCACAAATGTATATCTCCCAAATAGAGAACAATTAGTGAACATCACTCATCGGACACCACCGAACACCAGTGATCGAATTCGGCTTGTAATCAGGAAACGACAGTGCTGCAGGATCGCTAGAGAGTGCCTCTGAACTACTGAATAGTATTCCTAAACCGCAGGTCGCATGCTCGATTCATGCCGGGGCACTTTTAAGTAAAGCTTTTGTGCCAAAAGCACCTATTCATTAATTTTTTCAGATGATGTCCGTTCATTGCTATAGGTATCCCAAGATTTCTTTTTGCCGTGTTTTGGGGCATTTTCGTGGTCGCTTGCGATTTCGAGCGACCAGAGGCACTTTTGCTTACTGAGTATGGGATCGCGGTAACTTTCGAACATTAAGTCAGGCCAATAGACGACAAGACTCCCAAGTGCGATCGTTTCAAATGGTCGGCAGTGTGGGATCACCTGTCCAGTAGGTCGGGCAGATTCGCTCTTGACCATTCGGCCAAGGCCTGACCAACCAAGTCACTTGCATGCTGCGAGATATGTGGAACAGTGTCACGGAGCATTGGGATGCCGTTGCGCAGGAAGTTGCAGGTACCAGACGTACAGAAGACGCTGTTCATGTCGAAGGTGGGAATGCTGGGGTATTCCGTGTTCAGCATGTCAAGGGTGGTAGCGAAACCGCTGTAGAGATTGGTGCGTCGGTCTTCGGTGAGTTGGCAATCGGAGGTTGCAGAGATGGATGGGCGAGACATGCAGGCGGAGATTCCGAATGTCGGCCGCAGGTGGGGGTAGATGACAACCGGCTTGATGCCACGACCCATGAGAAAGTTGAGCTCTGCTCTCAAGTCATTGAGTTGTTGAGGACTTGCATTCCATTCGAGACCCGCCACCAACGCGTACTTGATGGATGGGTTTTGAACGATGGTTTGGTACACGAAGTCGCGCTGTTCGATACATGTCTTTACCGGTTGCACGTTCCGCTCCCGCTCAATACTGCAGTTCCCCAGAGAGAGGATGACCTGATTCTCAAAGTTCGGGTTGTTGGTAATGCCCGGGTAGAGCTGGTTCGCAAAACTGTTCCCACGGAGAATCACCGTTGGCGGTGCATTCTGGTTGGTCATGCAGAACCACCATCCGTATTTTTTCGCGTTTGGATTCGGGTATCTGTTAAGACATGTCAAATTCTGGATGTATTTCCAGTACTTGAATTGTTCCGCTACTACTTCAGCGGTACCCGTCAGGTTCTCTACCTCGGGGATTCCGACGATGTCGGGAAGAGGCACGGATGTTGGCAGAGCCAGAGTTGTTGTCGTATTTATGGACACCGGTAGCGTCGACGCTGAGTCGCCAGCTGGGCGTAGCGCGATTCCCTCTGATTTCCATGTGCGCAATCCCAACAGTCCAACAACCACCATGACCCCGATGAGAACCAGAGCTTTCGTCCCGCCACGTTCACTGCGACGCGTGGGGCGCTCAATGAAGGCGTAGGTCGCGTAGGCGAGAATGAACGAGACGAAGACCAGCACCACCTTTTCGAAGAACGACGGCGCTTCTCCATTGATGATGTTGTAGAACGACCACAGCGGCCAGTGCCAGAGATAGAGCGGATAGCTGATAAGACCGATTCCAACCATCGGTCTCGTGCTGATGAGTCGCGACGCGTTCGTGTGGATGAGTCCACCGAAGAGCACGAGTGCGGTGCCGACAACGGGGAGGAGTGCGCTCGTTCCTGGCCATGGACTATTGCTTGAGTAGATGAAAAAGGATGCTCCGATCATGGCGAGGCCAATCCATGTGCAGACCGCATGGAAGTTCCGTGTGCCGCGCAACCCGATTACGGCGATGGCACCTCCAACAGCTAACTGCCAACCGCGTGAGAGAGGTGAGTAGAACGCCGCAGTTGGATTGGAGGATGTGGCGGTGACGCTGTAGATGAACGAGACCACGAATGTGGTGCCAATGATGGTGATCGGCCGGATTCCTCTCCTGATTCCCAGCCACAGAATGATGGGCCACACGACATAGAACTGCTCCTCAACGCCCAGACTCCATAGGTGGAGGAGTGGCTTTGAGGCGGCATCGGAGTCGAAGTATCCCGATTCTTGCCAGAAGAAGAGGTTGGCGATGGATGTGCTGCCGCCCAGTGTGTGCTTGCCGAGCTGGATCTGTTCATGCGGCAACAGGTAGAACGTACCCATTACTGACGTCGCGATCAGAGTTAACGCCAGTGCGGGGAAGATTCGTTGTACGCGTCGTTGGTAGAAGGGGAGCAGGAACCTTCCTTTCGGGATCGACAAGACGAGGATTCGGGTGATGAGGAATCCGGAAATGACAAGAAAAACGTCAACACCAATGAATCCTGCGTCGAAGATTTTTCCTGATATCTCGTAGTGGTAGAGAATGACACTCAGCACCGCAATTGCGCGGAGGCCATCAATATCGGGTCGGTAATGCGTGTTGACCGCCATTTTTATTTTGCCACAAATTTGCAAATAGTGAGGAAGAGTGCACGTGCTCTCATCGCAGAAATGACAACCAGTTGTCTCCACATCACGTTTGTTTTTTTGTTACTCAATTTCGGCGAGGCCGCCTGGGCCA
>CAIOHR010000217.1 GCA_903858115.1 uncultured Pirellula sp.
ACAAGCAAGCCGCTGACCATCAGTTCGTTTGTCTGCATGGTGGAGCGACCAGCTACATTGCCGAGGTCCAGCTCCCCATCCTTGCTGAACTGCGCCTTTGGTACAAGGTTGTCTCTAGGCTTTTCAAGCTGCTTTTGAAACACCAATTGGGTTAATTGAAAGCTCTCTCTGGGTGTGAGCGCCAGAATTCCTTCATCCATTCGTGGACAGATCCATTCTTCCGACGATAAGGGAGACGCATGTCGGCCAGTATCGGGGTCGATCAGCTCGTGGTTAAGCCGGAGCGATAATCCCGTCTGGTAGTTCTTTCCAGAACTGATGAGGAAGAGTAGCCGCGTGAGCAAATCCGATGTGGTCGAGTTCCCATCAATCGGCTCAAAACTGGAACTCCAAGCTCCAATTTTGGATAGGTGAGGCCGCGTCGCTTGCGTCAAAACGCCCGGCATCCAAGTTTCAGTTGAAGGTTCCATCAAGAGCTTGGGCAATTCAAAATGCAAGCACAGACATTTCCCGTTCAATTCAGCAGCAGTCTGCCGGAGAGCTGCGGTCCAATCTCGAAGAACATTGCTGTTACCATGAACTTGTGCACGGAGTCTTTTCTCCAGTGCTTTCGCTTGTTGACCTACGGAACCAAGTCGTTCGCTTTTCTTTTCATGTACAAAGCATTTTGCCTTTGTCTGAGATGCTACACGGGTTTCTAGTTCGATCAAATGCGATGCTTTGCTACCCAACTGTTCGTGGAGGTCTTCATCGGTAGCGAAACCGCTAACCGCGATGGTAACGAATTTCTGTCCGGCGTTGACTGCAGATTTCAAAACGTCGAGCCCGGTTCCGCCTCCGTCCCGCCCCAGATTGAGATCGAGCGAAAGCACATCCACTTTCGGGCTTGCATTCGAACGCTCGCCAGGCTTCGGCCTGAAGTACTCAATTGCTTCTCGTGCTGTCGCAAAGGTTCTAATGCTTGGGTGGTAGTCCGTGACCTCTTTCGAATCAGACAAGATTCGTGAGTACATCAAAGCGAGTTCATTTCGCCAAGTGGTATTGTCTTCAACTATTACTACAATCATGACACTACTCCTGCATGATGAATTTTGGTCTGCAATTCGATTGGCTATTCTTAAAGGTAATCGGCTAAGGTGATTTTGATGTCATTTGCAAAACTGATTGGGTAGTTCTGACGATCGTCCATTACAACTTCGCCAATTACTCGAGCAATCTCACGTAGACGACCTATTACCTCTCGATGAGCTAATAGTCTGCCAAGCAAATCGTCGGCCAAAAGATCATTAAGTGCATCAAGGAGGCTTTGCAGATCGCGTTTCGAAAGAGTAGCCTTCGCCTCCAGCTTTCTAAAAATGCTCTTTAAGCTCGAAAGGCCCTCCAGTGACAGCAATGCTTCCTTCCACTTCTCAGGATAAACTGGTTCTAGTTTCGCTATCGCGAGTAGCAAATTCAGCAATAGAGCCGACGACGGCAAGACTTCATGTCCTGCTCGAACTCTATTGAATGGCTCCATCGAAACCAGCTTATTGAGATCTTGTGTATTTGGCCCGATGAATACGATCCCTCCTGACCATCCTGGGCCAAGCCCGTTAAGCGTTGCGTCCCGTCCGTCATTCGGACGGCAGCGACAGTGTGTGAGAAACATCTTTTCCGCAGTAAGCGGCGACATGGATACAAACACTAGGTGGGTCGTGTCCGAAAGTTGGGCGGAATCACCAGCGGTCCACAGACACTCGCGAACCTCTTCTTCATTGCTCGCAAGGTCCAATCTATTTGCGTCAACAACCTGCGCCAAACTGTTGTAGATCGAATATCGCATTGGATCGTCGCCGCAGACTACCATGCGTTTGCCTTCCAATCGGTTGATTGACGAATTTGGATATGCCACTCAAAACTCCCACTTCATTCAAAATCGATGTTTGCTATTTAGATAAGATCGCAACCCGCGAAGAATGTGTGGATGTAACGGCCCATAGAGCAATGGCACTTAGTACCATAAGAACAATCGCGGCAACATAAGCACTTGTGCGACTCAGCAATGTGACAGACAGAAGCCCCGCCAAAATACCAGAGCTACCAGCTAGCGAAAATGCTCCGGCGATTCGGGACAAGTCAATCGAGGCCATATCCGTAATCCATTTAGGAAGAAGGTTGCCTATCGGGTTTAGGACTGCAGATGAAAGAGCAATTAAAAGAACCCCAAGAGTTATGCTCGTTCCGCTCTGAGGTAACAACAAGCAACCGATCCCTAGTCCTGAAATAACGAAACCAACACATGCTGACGACAACAATCCGCGTCTATTCGCAAAAACTGTGACTGGCTTTGAGACAATGATGGGCAAAAAAAAGAAAGGAGACGTGACCAATCCGACATAGGCGGTGCCAATAGTTTCCTTTAGATCGATAGGAACTTGAGAAATCACTAGCCCATATACGAATCGAACAAAGAAGACCGTCAGGGCACTCCCTACGGTCACCGTATGGAAAGATGGAACCCTACTGCTTGACGTTGGATTCGTAGACTTCGATTCGCTCGGCATCTTTCCAAAAAGCACGCATGATGCCAGCGCGAATAGACCAAAACAGAGTACGGGAGCACTGTACGAGAATTGACCCACCAACAAACCAAGTGTCAACGTGCCTAATCCTGTTCCGAGCGGATACCGTGTCCAGAATTGGCCGACCGCGGTCGAACGAAGTTTACTATCTGTGATTCGATTCAGTACGATGGTTTGCCCTGTCCATAGAAGAGAAGCCATAAGGCCACTAACGGCTGCCGCAACATACGACAGCACCTCAGAACCGCACCAAATGCTGACAATCAGCAGACCATAGGTCAAACTGGTCGCCATCATACAAAATCGAGATCCGAGAAGATTGATAACGCGGTGAGCCTGGAATGACCCAAGGAAATAGAATAAATATACAAGTACAAGCGTGTTCTTGCCGACGTGTGGAATCCCTCTATCCTGAAACCAAATTGCTATATATTGCTGTACCGCCCCAACACCAAAAAAAAGGACCGCGAAGGCAAGCGTCATCCAATAAGCAGTTCGCACATGTGGATCGTCAAAGTCGCTCGATGATTTCAAATCTTCCATTGCTTCCTCTTCGATACTCTTCTTCTACCGCCAATCGCCCACCTAAGCATCAATTATGCTATTCACTTGCTTGACGCACTTCATGCGCCACTAAACTTCCTACTCGATTTCCCCGTCGTGGGAGGAATTGCACCAAATCACCGACTACCACCGCTGATTTTATCTGTTTTTCGATGGCCTTAAAGAGCTTCCCTTTCCATTGGATATTCACGGAACCGTCTATTGCCGATACTGAATGGACTATTCCAAGGGCTTCCTGGTTCGCTTTTTCGGCCCCGGCGTGCCGGAGTATCGCTGCGAGCAACAGACGCTCCTCCCCTGACAACGCTCGCGCCGCATTTTGCAAGGCGATGGCAATCGAGTTCACTGCCGTTGAATGCTGCGTGGCTTTCAAAGTAAATGCAATTGGTGCGCCAATCGCTACCGCTTTTGCAGTTTCTCCCTGCACAAGATAGCGATGGGCTTCCAACAATTGGACGAACTTCGGACCGTAGTCTCCTTCGATGGATAGCTCGCGTATGTGGGACAACGCATCTGCGTCGCGGATCGCCAGCCATGTATCTGCGAGATAATGCATCGCATGTACCTTTGAAACCTCAGCAGGATCCGTCGAGTTGAGCCCAAATCCGCGAGCCATTACGGGCTCCGGCTGAAATGTCGATCCAAAATACTCGCGAAATAACTCATCCACGAGAGAACGAGCTGAGTCTCGATCGAAATGTCTCGCGATCAAGTCCCCTCGCTCACCAATCCGTGACTGGATACCCCAAATTTCGTCCAGCGACTTGGCTTCGTCCTTGGATACCCTCATGACTCGCGTGGGAGCGTGAAAATGAAACTCGACCGACGCTGGTTCGGGCAAAATCTGTCTAGCAAAGACAAAAAGCCCCACTTCAATGACACACCTCATCAGCTCTCGATGGAGATTGTCCGCAACCATTTCGTCTCGAAATAAGCTGGAAGCAGACCATTGTGAGTAAGCCGTTGACGTTTGACTTCGATCACCGCAAATTGCGATCGGTACGATTAGAGCGCCAAGTTCTTGAGCAATTTTGTCTGCCCCAAGTAGTAGATCCGTCAGCTTCTTTTGCCATCCATCCTTCTTGTTTTTTCGAATGTTTTTGGCTTTTCGTATTTGTGGAAGCGATGCATAAATACTGTCACTGACCTCACTTGGAGCTACACATGGCGGGCAAACGAGTAGGAACCCGCCGACCGTTAACTTACCTTCGCCCTCTTCATCGATAAGTATTTGGATACTCCACGGACAATCCGATTCTTCGTCCACTGGCTTTTCAACGTGCCCGTTCCAGTAAACAGAAAAATCCTCATTAAGAAATGAACTTCGAAGTTTTCTCGAGGAGACGATTGCAAGGGCGTGGTCTATGGCTCGTTTTAGACTTTCGAACGTTTCGCCTAGTCGCTGCTCATGGTGCCCCAGCTGCAAAGCTGGTTTTGAGAAGGAGGTGATAATGGTGCCGTAGGGCTTCAGTAATTCGACTACACGCCTTCGCTGTGTTGAGGAAAACACAACGATCGGTAAATCTGGATCGATGATTGCTGCTAGACGAGGCAGTAGCGTTAGAGCTTCTATGTACATTTCATCATTTCGGGTTGCGTTATCGCTACCTGAGATTGCCGATTTGCACCAATTTTTAATGGACAGAAGCTCTCGCTCATCCACTTTCGGCCAATCATTGGAGTTTGTCGTCTGATTGATAGCCTGAAGCTCTTCCACTACCTGAAGCATGAACGCCGCTTCGTCTCGCAGACTAGCTCGCTCAAACAGCCGCAAGTCAAGGAACACAAGATCAATTGGTTCATCCGAGTTGAATCGCAGGGATCCTGAATTGGCTCGACACCACTGCAACTTTTCAAGAAATTCGTTGGCCGAGTCGGTGGCAGTGAGATTTGCTGGGAATTTGCCAATCCGTCCAGCCCAAGTAGGCATATCGGAAATTGGAGGTCGCAATCCGACAGATTCACCCAAGAACTTCAACCACCCATGCCGCTTCTGGTCATCGTCCACTAGCAGCATTCGCAAAGCCCCGCAGGCTTTCCCAGGAAGCCTTTGATGGACTGCGGTTGCCATCCGAGCAATCGATTCGCGTGTACCTTCCAGGACAGATGAATCGAGTCCGCTTGGGACCAATTCCAGCCAACGCAAGATTTTCACCAACGCACGTCGAGTTTCTGAATCGCCAAAATCCCCCGTCAAAAGTCCAGCCCCAAGCACATTGGCAAGTGCGTGATTGTCCGATGGAAGTGTTGGCCGCAGGAAAAATGACTGCCAGACTTGGCGGATCATTGAAAGGTCGCCGCGTGGCGGTGTGGACTCTCTAGCATGGATGATCTTTAGGAGTTGCAGGAGGCAACAGGATTCGCCAACTCGCCCAACCAACGGAACCATCTTGATCGACGGAAGCGCGGGAACAACACTGTTTTCCGGGAACATCGACCAGAACCGCTCCGCATCACTGTTCGATGGCCGCTGAATAGCATCGTTCCTCAAAAGGATGATCGTTGGCATGCCTGCCTGGCCACTGCTGTCGGCCATCGATCGAGATAGCGTGAACCAAACAGCCCAATCCAATGCCGTCAGGTGCTTGTTGGCTTCGGGAAGGTCACGCTCGTCAGGCAGCGAGTCATCATCTACGACAACCAAGACGCTGGATGCACTCAAATCAGAAAGCCCTGGCTCGCTACCTAAATCCCATAGCGTTCGAAAGTCCTGTCTGTAGCTGAAGACGCGAACGTCTGGGGATTTTGTGCTAGAGAAACGCGGAAGCATGGCGCTGAGAACAGCAACCAATGGTCTTGTTGTCTGGGATGAAGGGGGGGCGAATTCTTGGGGCATTTTGGTCGACAGCCTTACTTAAGCAAGTCGAGTATATCGTCTGTTGTTGGGGGAGGGTAGTTAGGGCAAGTATGAATCGAGATTTTGCTCAGGGTAGGGGAATTGTCGGGTACGGGAACGAGAGGGTTCGGGGATTAGCTTAGCGTTTACGAATCCCAACATTCCTGCGTGCACTATTTTACGAAAAAGCGCGGCGAAATACTTCTTCGAGTTTGGCTCAGCAGTATCTTTTCGCCCGTAACCCGGGATTCAGTAATTGAATTCTGGAAGGCGAGAGTAGTGGTTTTTTGGAGCAACGACCGTCTCACCAGCCAAACACTAGAGGCAAAGATGACTGCACAGCAACGCGTAGTGCCAAAAACTGTCAAGAACATTCTGACTCGCTCGTCTGGATTCCTCCTGAACCCAGGCGGCCAGGGAGCGGTCTGCTCTCATTCGCTCAACCCATATTCAGGTTGCACGTTCGGGAACTCGCTCTGCGGAGTTGGCTGCTATATGCGAGCCAACGGGTTTGTTACTAAAGGACGCGATTGGGGGAGCTTCCTCGAATTTCGAATCAACGGTGCAGAATCGTATTCCGCCAACTATGAAAAAGAGAAACGTTGGGCTCAGAAAGAGCGGGGCAAGTTCGGAATCTTTTGCGCCAGTGCCACCGATCCTTTCCTCCCTCAAGAACGTCAGTACCGAATCACAGAATCGCTTTTGAATGCGATGCTGGTGTTGCCCCCCGATGCATTGATCCTGCAAACGCATTCTCGCTTCGTGACTGATTACTTAGACATCTACGAGCAACTCGGTAAAGTCTGCGAACTGCGGTTTCACGTATCGATCGAAACGGACAGCGACTCTCTGCCAGGATTACCTCCCCCCGCCAGCACTGTTGAGCAGCGATTGAGTGCGTGCGAACTTCTTTCCCAGAAGGGCTTTCGCGTTGTCGTAATCGTCGCACCGCTACTTCCAATTGCTGATCCAGAAAAGTTCTTCAGACGAATTGGCCAAGTGGCTTCAGCAGTCGTCATTGATCATTTCATCCAGGGTGATGGAACTCCAGACGGTCGGCTCACCAAGAAGACGCCAATGCCGACCGCTATGTCTCAAGTGGAACCGCGATCGGTAACGCTCGCCTATCGAGACGAGATAATCGCAATTGCTCGAACGATCTTGCCAGGCCGTGTTGGGGTCAACGCAGACGGCTTTGCTGGATCTATTCATCGGGGTTAACATGATGAGCCAAGCGATTCGATTTCATTTCAAAACCGGCGAATTCGGCTTCTTGTCAAACTTCGCGCACTACCCTATTACGATCGACGGCATGGAGTGGCCGACCTCGGAGCACTATTACCAAGCTTCCAAGTTTATCAACGATCCAGCCGGGATGGAGGCAATCCGCACAGTAATTCGGCATCATTATGATGCTTGGCGGATGGGACACAGCCCAGAGCATGTGCATCGACAGGATTTGGACGAGGTTAAGGACGATGTCATGCTGCGGGCGCTGCGAGCTAAATTCGCCCAAAACGCGGTGGTGCGAAGCGCATTGCTTGCCACCGACGAAGCAATCTTGGTCGAGCATTCCCCAAAAGACAACTACTGGGGTGATGGTGGAGATGGTTCCGGGCGAAATCGGCTTGGTCAACTTCTGATGCAGGTGAGATTGGAGCTACAGCAGATCGAAAGCGTATGAGGCAAAGAATATTTCGATCGTGTGCAGTTCAGTGGGTTACGGATGGTAGAAAACGAATGGTCGAATTACCTGTTGTTTTCAAAGCGAGATCAAAGTTCTAGTGCGGTCTTTCCCGTAACCAGTAGTCTCGTAACCTCACAGTGTTTGTGGCTTCGTTTTGGTTCATCGGAGACGTTAGAGATCCGAGCAAATTTGTTCTGGACACCTGAGTTAGGCTTATTCAGCATGAAATCTACCGCGAATTGCAACCTAGAAATCGAAACAGTGACGCTAAGCGAAGCGCGAGCGATGATCAGTTGTATGGCTCATGAGCAAAGCATCCTGTTGCTTTCAGCCCCGGGCATCGGCAAGTCGGACAGTGTCATACAAGCTGCAGAAAACGCCGGTTTGCCATGCCGCTCGTTGCTTGGTACGCAGATTGCGCCCGAAGACGTCTCGGGTATTCCCCGCATCATTGGGGAACGATCGGTGTTTTGTCCTCCACGCATGCTTTTGCCTGAAGATGGCAAACCCTTCTGTCTGTTCCTGGACGAGTTCCCAGCTAGCAATCCCGAGATTCAGAAAGCGTTCTACTCAGTGTTGTTGGAACGACGAATAGGCGAACATAAACTGCCAATGGGAACCTGGGTTGTGGCTGCGGGAAATCGCGTTGAGGATCGCGCGCTTGTGCGATCACTAAGCTCTGCGTTGGTAAATCGTGTGATCATCTTGAACGTCCGAGTTGATCAACAGGAGTGGTTGCAGTGGGCCAGTGAAAATGGCATTCGACGTGAGATCGTGGCTTTTGTACTTTTCCAACCCGAGTCCTTGATGCGAGTGATTCCTGATGTACCACAACCATTTTCAACGCCGCGCGCATGGGCCTCCCTCTCAAGAGCCATGGATCTGGCAGAGCAAGCAGGGATTCTCAACGAGCGAACACGTCGGGCTTTGGCATTTGGTCGTGTGAGCCCCGAAGATGCAGCGATATTCTGCGCAATGGTTGAGGAAAGCATTGACTGCATTTTACCATTGAAGGAGTACATACTCGATCCAAGTAAGCTCCCGATCGAGGCGACTGCTCGATGGTTTATTCTGAATCGTATTCGTTTGATGCTTGACGGAGGTGAATTGAATAAGTTTTCCCCGGGGCAAGTTAATCATTTTCTGACCAACTTACCGAGCGAAAATTGTCACGTGCTCCTCTTGGATCGCGTCAAAGAATGGGGCATGCTCGGAGCGTCGGACGCGATCCTATCGAAGCTCAAGGAGTTGACGGGACTATGATTCACGGCGTAGCTGACGATGTCGAAACGAAACGACTGCAGGGCAAGTTGATGCATTCGGTGCGTCTGTGCTGTTTCAGCCTTCCGCATTTGAGTGGGCTATCACAGGAGGTCAAGTGGATCGTAGATGATCGAGTTCGGACGGCTGGAGTAACGGCATCCGGACGGGTACTTTTTAACCCCATCTTCCTTGACCAGTTGGATCTAATGGAACTAGCCTTCGTGGTCGCCCACGAGTTGTACCATTTAATTCTCCAAACACACTGGCGCGCGGGAGACTGCGATCCCGCACTTGTTAATCGAGCCCATGATCTAATCATCAATGACATTCTTGGAGACTCGTTGGGAATGCAACCACCAGCAGGTGGACTGTATTGCCCAGGAGCAAGCCATCGTTCACTCGAAAGCCTTGTTTGTTCGATGCTTCGAGAGCCTCGGTTCGTAAGATGTGCAGAATGGAAACGTCAGATTCCTCACCATTTGCAGCAAAAACCGGTAGAAGCGGGGGAAGCAGCCGGGACGCTTGGGAGGTTACTAGCAGATGCGGGTGTAATGGAAAATGACAGATCGAATAGCACAAAGCGATCCTCGGAACATAGCCAACCTCGTCGCGAGGCCAACTTACCGAAAAGCAAAAACCAACTAAAACGCGATGTGATCGACAAGGCGCAAGAGCGTACGTTGTTTCCCGATGAGGCGCAAGAGGAGTTTATTTGCGCAACAGTTAGAATACATGAACTCGCAGTTAATTCGATTGCTTTGCAACCGATCATGCACCGATGGGAAAGTGAACCTGCTGCATTTACGCGGAAACGGGACGATAGATCAACACAGCAGGTGAATCTATTACGACGCTTTTATCAAACGCCATGGGAGCGATCGATACAAGTTTGGTTGGATGCGCACATTCCATCCCCGCGAAGCTACACGCGTGCCTCGCGGCGGCTCGGGGACCGTACTGACGTAGTACTTCCCGGTCGTGCATCACAATCGCCCATCGTCAATGTCCTACTGGATACTAGCGGTTCAATGTGGGGCTACATACCTGGATTGCTTAGTGGGCTGCAGAGTTTCTGCGATGCGGCCGGCGTGCAATTTCTACGCATGATTCAATGCGACGTAGAGCTAGTTCGCGACGAAGTTATATCGGTCGATGAACTCAGTCGCTATAAGGTTGAGGGTTTCTGCGGATTGGAGGGAGCGTCGATTCGAGCTATGGATCGGACTAACGAAACTAAAATACCCGTTCGTGATACCGCACAATTGGATTCCTCACTGAAAAACATAGTTCACTCTAGACGCGTTGCTGGGCCCCCCCCCGAGAAGACATATGGAAACGGAGCGTACAAATCTCGTCGTGCTAAACCTCTGCCACGTGCCAAAAGGATCCCAATAATTCAACCTCGTTTGGTTAGTTTTAAACCTCCTGAAAGTGATTTTAGGCCCAATAGAAGCGAGAGACTCCTACCCGACAGTGACCTATCTTCAACGATGCGAAAGCTAGCTAAGGATCCCAGTATTCAATCCATTCTAGTTTTAACAGATGGCGAAACGGAAACACCCAGTGAGGAGATGCCTTACGACATTCTGTGGGTCATTGCGAACAGATCAACACAAAGGTCGAAGCACTTTTCACCCGCATATGGTCAAGTCGTTTTGTTTCCTATCGAAGAACAAATGAGCTAGGGTTACGATCATGCGCATCATCTTGGAGATGGCGGAGTATCTCGAATCCCGCGGAAGGTTATCGCTGCAGGATATCCGTTGGATGATTTCCAAGGGGCTTCTGGCATCGAAGTACTGGAACGGCATCGCTTCTTGGATTGAGCAGGAATCTTCAGGATATTTTTTTGACGACTATTATGAGCACGAATCGCGTCAAGATGAACAGGAACGCCCATTCCATGAGGAAGCTTGCTACTGGGAGTCCGTAGAGTCTGCTCTTCGCAAGCCTGATGAGCGTCGCAGGGCGAAAAAACGGCGGAGTACTTCCAAGGGTGCTCGACCGTTGCGTCAGAGTTGACGCATTGGATTGAACCGACCAGAGGAGTAGCCAGATTGGAATCAAATCAGAGATTCAATTGGATATCACGTCGGGTTGCGAGATTCAAAAGAGTTCGACGAATACTTTCCCTGGTTCTCTGCGGCGGGAATCAACACAAAAGCAATTTCTTCCGTAACCGACTACTTCGTAACCGAATTGATATTGAGCGACGTCGCTCAATATAGAAGCGAAGTGCTGCTCAGCGCAGTCAACTGCGCTCCTGCGAAGAGTGCTACAGCACCAAAGATTTAGAGTATTCCCAAAGAGCGAAAGTGAACTGCGATGACAGAAAATACGGACCGAAAAAATCGATGTCAAATAGCCATCAATATCGCCAGGCAAGGAGATCTCTTGAACTGGGAGCTCGCGGAATTGTTGTCGGCAATCAAGTCTGGGGAGGAGTGGCGAAACTTCGGAGCAACGAGTTTCAAGCAGTTTTTGAAGGATCACGTACGAATCAAAGAAACCACTGCAAGGCAGATCATGAAGGTCCGATGCCTTTGTGATCAGCACAGTATCCAGAAAGAGAAAATGAATGAACTTGGATGGGCCAAATTGGCAGAGGTTTCTGGAGTGATGACGAAAGAGAATAAAGATGAGGTACTACATGATGTTCAGCAGTTAACCCAAGCTGAACTGCGAAACAAGTACCGTGCAAAGAAAGACGATGCGAAACCGAAAGCGAAAATATCGCAGCAGACAACAATTAAATGGACCGAAGAGATTGAACAGGCTCTGCGACATGCATCGCGATTCACTCGCTCGAACGAACTTCAGGCGAACCTAGAGTTCATTGCAAAGTCCTTTACGAGCATGATGCCGACCACGCCAGAACATGAAATTCGGTTCAGCATGAATTAGGGGAATAAAATGCAGAAGCGGCAAATCGATCTAGCGCGAGTTGATAGTGATCATTGGTCATCGAGGATTTTACCCCGCATCCGATTACATCCACATGTCGACTAAAGGTCGATACCACGTGTCCAGGAAAAAGTCTTCCATAGACTTGCACTTTATTATCGCCAAAAAATCAAGCGTCGGTTACGGCTTGCAAGAAACCAACGCTTTCGCAATTAGCAATTTGGAACGAGCCTTGCTGAGACTTTCGTAACCGATACCAGCGTAACTTAGGTGAGTCACAGAAGGGCAATTCAATCAGATCCGGTTTCATTTTTGAACTGTCAACATTTATGTGGATAGTTGTTTGCAGTTACTTCCATTCAGATGCGTTCGCTCGGCAAGAACAACGAATCAGATTCATCCTTCGGAGCTCATTGCATCCAATGTCAAATGCTAACCTTCTCCAACTCACGAACAACGATGTATGGACAATCCAGGATGCCTACGAGGGAACGCTTATTCTTGGCGGTAACGGCTCAGGGAAAACCTCGGCCAGTGGGAAGGATATCGCCAAAGCGTTCTTGAAGAAGGGGTTTGGCGGTTTGGTGATGACTGTCAAAGTGGACGAAGCACGTCTGTGGCAGCGCTACGCAGAAGAGACTGGTCGTGGTCGCGACATTGTACTGGTTCAGCCGGGGGCAACTGCGGCGTTAAATTTCCTGGATTACGAGGCGACTCGCAGTGGTGCAGGTGCAGGGCTGACTCACGAATTGGTGAATGTGCTACAGATCGCACTGGATGGTGGTCGTGAACGCGGCAGCAGCGAAAATCCATTTTGGGAAGACTCCGTCGCACAACTGCTGACGAACTCAATTGACATTAGTTTGATGGCCACTGGTTCAGTCTCGTTACCGAAAATCGTCTCGATCATTCGAACCGCTCCTTTGTCTCCTCAGGATGCTGCTACTCTGAGCTACGATCTTCCCCGTCGCGAGGCAATTATGGCCTCGAAAGGGTTTGTTTGGGCCGACTCCTCCGAATGTGCCAAGTTTTTAACTCAAGCATTCGAGAACACTAAGGGTAGCGAACGCAGTGCGGACTTCCGCGAAACATACGAATTTTTCATTCGTGAATGGGCACAACTAGATACTCGCACGCGAAGCAATATCGTGGCGACATTGATGTCAAGACTCTCGGGCCTTCTACGATCACCTTTTCGCCAGCTTTTTAGTGAAAAAACGACTGCTCCACCGGACATCACCTTTGATGGAAAGATCGTTGTCTTGAACTTGCCAGTCAAAGAGTTTGGTGAAGTTGGACGGTACGCCCAAGTGCTTTACAAGACGATCTGGCAGAGGGCAGTCGAGCGTCGTGGAAGCCATGGGCGACCAGTATTCCTATGGGCTGACGAAGCACAATTCTTTGTTACCAAGTACGACATGCTCTTTCAGCAAACCGCCCGATCATCACGAGCGGCTTCGGTATATCTGACGCAATCCGTTGTCAATTTCCGCGCAGCGCTCGATAGCGGAAACTCGGTAAACATTTCCGACAGCCTGCTTGGCACGCTACAGACAAAAGTTTTTCATGCGAACGCATGCCCATTAACCAACGAGTACTCCGAGCGATTGCATGGTGCTGAGTTGCAATCAGTCGGCAACATGAGTTTGGGAGCGGGTGGCGTCTCGGGTGGATTTCAGCGAATGATGCTACCCATTCTGCCAGCCGTGAAGTTCAGCTCGCTACGAAAAGGAGGTTCAGCGAACAACCGAATCGTGGACGCCTACATCTATCAAGCGGGTCGGATCTGGAAAGGCAATGACGGCAAGCATAACAAGAACTGGTTGGTAACTTCCTTTCATCAAGACAGGTAACGAAATGACTAAAAACCGATTTCGATTCTCGGAGCAGACAAAAGCCGAAGCAGCAGAACGGCAGCAAGAAATGTGCGCGAGTTGTGGTGATCCATTGTCCGATTCGCCATCTCATGCTCATCACACTGGCATTACGGTACAAGAGGCGCGAGAGTTGGGACTTGAAAAGCAGCCGGACTACGTGCGGTCAGCAGATAACTGTTCCATCGTTTGCGAGCCCTGCCACCAGGATTTTGTTCACGATGGTGGAAGAACCCGGACAGCAACGGAAGACACTTCCGCCTTGCCGCATACGCACGGCAACGATTTGGCGGCCAACCAGCGATTAGCCACAGAACACGAAGTGGCACGCGAGAACTACGAAGCACGTGCATCGGCTGTTTCCAACGATCCAGCCGTCAGCCAACAACTCACCGAAAGCCAGCAGTCGATGAGCAGCGACATGAATTCTGGGTACGCGGTGGACACAACCCACGAAGCACCGCAACAGAATCAAGATCCGGGCATGGATCGATGACCAGAGGAGTAGCCATCTTGAAAACACCTGATTTCGTAAAGATCGCACAGCATATCAAGCACGGCCGCAATGAAATGGAGCCCATGCGCATCCGTTGGTTGTGTGCCTATGTGGCTGCGGCATTCTGCGGGTTGGTGGGCCTCGGCGCCTCAGCACTGGTGTTCGCGGTGGTTCCAACCGACCCAGTGCCAGGGTGGGTGACAGCAGGCGTATCAGCTGTATTGTTCATCGTGTTGGCATTTCGGTCATCATCGTTGGGTGATCAATTGAGCGAGCGATTCGCGCGCTGGCGCGAATCGGCTGTGCTGATGCTCGACGGCGAGGCATCTTTCGCCGCTTACAAGGGGCTTGGTCAGGCTGAATTTGATCGATCCGGTCTGAATAACTGCGACTACAACCGCTACTCATGCAATAGCTTTCTTAGTGTTGGAAAGAGTCAGTCCAGCTATGTCCATGTTTCTCATGAACGAACCGAAACGTACTACGAAACCGAATACTACACAGATTCCCAGGGGCATCAGCAGAGCCGCCAAGTTCAGAAAACACGCCAAGTCGTCGTGAAAGTTTTTAGTGGACTGCTTGTCAAGCACCCAGCTCCGATGCCGAAAGGCGGAGCATTGATGCTACGCAGCAAACGAACTGGTTTACCCAACGGCTGGCATCGACTGCGCGTCGCCAGCCCCGAGCTACACAATAATTATACAGTCGGAGCAATCGAAGCCTATGCCGGACATCGGACGTTGACCCCGTCCTTTATGGTTCGTCTATGGAACTACAGTTCGCAGTTTAAGTACTTACCATCGTATGCGTATCGCGATGGATGGCTGTACCTGCTGATCCCTGACTTTTGGCTGTCCTTCGGTCGTCAGCCGAGTAAGTGGACGGCAATCACGGGTGTAGGTTTGCAGCAATGCCTCGATGAGTGCCAGGCCAGCATCCAATTCTTGCGAAAAGGCTCGAAGGCACTTATTCCAGATCAATCGAAAGAACTCTTAGTGAAGGTGGTAAAATCATGAATGAACAAATCGTTTTGGTGGTTGGTGGATTGGCAGCAGTGTCGGCATTCGTCCTTTGCGTGCTGTGGATCATCGGGTGGAACAAGCTGACGCAGTTGAGCGGCCAGGTCAATCTGACCGTTGGAACGCTTTCGGCTCAGTACCAGCAGCGGTTGGATCTAATCCCTGATGCAGTAAAACTTGCGCGTGAGGCGGTTCGGAAGCAAAAGTCGTATTTCGACAAACTCCTTGCGGTTCGTAAGGGAATGCATCCTGGCATAACGGCGATAAGTCTCGGAAGCATCCCGCCAGATGACATGCCAATGGTTCTTGCCGCGTTGTCGGCAGCGGCTTCTAAGGCTTGCCATGAGAGCAATCCAAGCATGGATGTATCAATATACATCGAGACGATGCGAACGATGAAAGAAACCGAAATGGACATTGCTGGCGCCCGACGATTCTTTTGGTCAGCAGTAACTGAATACAACATCGCTGTGCGGTCATTTCCGCTTTCGTTCATCGCGAAAGTCCACGGCTTTGAATTGCTACCTGAAGCTCATGTACCAACAGGCTTGGACAAGAAGCCAAGTTATTTCTAACGGTAGCTTGAAATACGAGATGTCGCTGCAATCAGATCACACAGTTACGGGATCTGGATTTTTTATCGAACTACAAGGAACAAGATCTCCATGGTTTTCGGTGTTTCAAAGAGGGAAACTGCGTCGGATTTCGTAACCAACGCGTTCGTAACTTATGCGATTGAAGACGGCCTAAATGCTTGTTGTTTCATCTGTGGCAACGAGCAGTGCTTCACGTCTTGGATTTTTTGTAGGTAACTTTTTTCCAAAAGGGTGAGATGATGCAGATTCCATGTCAGTACTGTCAATCAATGATCGAACACACTTACACCACCTGTCCGGCCTGTGGTTCCAACTTCAATGCAGCTCCTTCGATGAGTGTGGTTCGACCTGCCGGACGTCCGAAGCTCCAAGTCGAAGTCGAGTTGGCTTGTACTGTCGACCGAACCGGTAGCAGTCAGCACTTTGCGGAGGGTATCCTAAAATCGTTCCCAATGATCACCAGTCAGATTGCAGGAAAGGCCAGAAAAGTTTCGGTTTGGTTGCAGAGTCACGGCGACGAGGACTTTGGGCAGAGCCCAGTCTTGTTGACAAACGGTGGCACAGCCGAACAAGCGGCCAAGGATTTGGCAAACGTGGTCTTTGAAGGTGGTGGCGATGCCGAAGAGCATCACCTCAGTGCAATTGAAGTACTGGCCAATTCAGTTCCTTGGAATTCCGACCCCCGGAAAGCACGTGGCGCTTTGTTGGCTTTTATGACCGCCGACTCCAAGCCAGCAGGATCTGGCCTGTCTGCCCGTGAGCTTGGCGAGTCCCTGCGCAAGCGAGGACTTTTGTTGTACTTGATCTGCGAGCCGACCCCTCAATTCCAAGATCTGTGCGACGGAGCCGGCGGATTGATGTTTCCTATAAGCAATGATCCAGACCCAAAAGAAATGCAAAAAATTGCGGGTCAACTGTCCGCCAGCATCGTGCAAACCATCGCGGCGGGTGGCACTCAGCCCCTGGCGATTTAGGCACTACTCAATTGTTCAATAACCAGTTCTCAAAGAATAAGGACCAAAAGTCATGACATCTGATCCACGTCAAAACCACCAACAATCGTCAAATCCCACCAGCCAGCCTTTTGCGCAACGTCGAACTCAGATGAGTATCCCGCGATCTGGAGTGAGCCGGCCGGCGTGGCTAACACGCTCGAACAAACAGCTCGCAATTCTCGTTCGCGATTGTTCTGGCTCTATGAGCGGAAGCAAGGCTTCCGATGCGACTTTAGCAAGTCAACGCTTGGTCGAGGAGTTATCCAATCCAGCGAATCGCGACGGATTCGAAGTGGCTGTGATCGACTTCGAAAGCTCAGCCAATCTGGTCAATGATGTTTCGCTCGCTTCAGCTTTGAACGGCCGACTCAGTCCTGTTTATGGTGGCGGAGGGACCGATATTGCGAGTGGTTTAGAGATTGCCGTCAAGATCTTGTCTCGCTCTGTGTTCCAATCGGAGGACTATCTGCGTCCTGTTGTGGTCGCATTCAGCGATGGGCAGACGTGTAATCGCTCTAACGCAGAAGTACTGGCAGGATCACTGCGAATCGCCGCGGATTTCGTTTCCGTTGCGTTCGGTAGCGATGCCGATGAAGACTTCTTGCGTAGCATCGCTACATCACCGGACCACTTTTACCACTGCACCGATGGGGGTAGTTTGCGGTCATTCTTTGCGGCGGTCGGCGCAACGATGTGTGTTAGCTTGCAACGTGGCCAAAATTCAACGCATGCGTTGTCACAGATTCGTTACAAAGGCCCAAATCAGTAAAAGGAATATCCGATGAGAATTGTCCCACGACGCGAGATGCTTGAGTACCTTGACTCGATTGGTGTAACACCACCGATGATCGCCACTACTGCGAATAAGGCCAGTGGTACGCCAACGCCATCGAGTGTTTCTAAGAAGTCACGGCGAAGGGGTTGCTTGTTGCTGCTCTTGGTTCCACCATTGCTCGCTGCGTCAGTTGCTCTGTTGAGAATGCTTGCGCTGTTTTTTGTCGTCTTAGGTTTGCTCAATCCGACCAACTTATTGATCGCCCAGGTAACTGAACTACCACCGGTAGTCCCTCATTCGATTGCGGAGACGGTGGAACCGGAACAGCCACCGCAACCCACACCGAAACTTGAAAGCGATGAGAATATGCTGTTCAGAATGCTTCCGAAGCAAGACGAGTTGCGAAAAAAATCAGCCGTAGTTGTTGGGAGTAGCATCGTCGAATTAGATACTACCGCAATTCCGAGCACACAAACTGCCTCGTCCGCACCACAACACCCTGCCGGACAATCTAACGACGAAAATGCCTCCATGGCTGGTATGCCCAATCGCGATATCGGAAGCATACAACCGAACCATGCACCCGACGCGTTCAATGGCCGCAGTGCGATTGTTCCCAAAGCAATTCTTTTACCTTCGATTGATGAGCCCTCACGACAGGTGACAAATTCATTTTCCACGCCTCCAGATTGGAGGGTACGAACTGTGACTCTACCTTGGTACCTTGAACCTCGTATCCTCGGAGTACTTCTTGCAAGTATCGCATTTCTTCTATTGGCTTATTGTTCGTACTCTGAAAGGGCATCGATTAAATCTCAACTCAGGGCCCCTTCACGACAGCCCGTTGTAAACCAGGACAACAAACAGCATCAACGTCCAACTCAACGGTACTACCGGGAGAACCTCAGTGAAAAACCAAGATCCATCCGCGAGGTGGACATCAAACCTAATTGTGAGACTTCGACTTGGCGAATAGGTGTCGCTTCCATTCCTGGAAATGTTCGATCGGAAAACCAAGATAGTGTGACAGTTTTTGAGTTTCAAGGCGTCCAGGTTCTGTTGGTTGCTGACGGTTGCGGAGGAGTTCCACACGGTGCCGCAGCTAGTCGCCTGGCCATTGAGGCTTGTGCAAAGGAGATAATGTGGTCGATAGTCAGTGGAACCACTGACATGGAGATTGTAATTGAGCGCGGGTTTGCATCGGCATCGGAAGCGTTAGAAGGAAAAGGAAAAGAGTTGGGGCTGAACACACTTGAGGCAGGTCTCCGTACGACCTTAATCGTAGCCATTGGAACAAAATCCGAATTCTACTGGGGTTACATCGGAGATGGTGCCTTGAAGGTCATCGACTCCAGAGGCCAAAAACGCGAGTGCATGGTAGCGCATCGGTCCGACGCGGCCGTGACCAACGTATTGAACGCGTCACTCGGGCCAACGTTCCATGGCTTACCACAGTTTGGTCGCATGCCACGGAACTTTGGTGATGTTCTCTTGGCTGGTACCGACGGTGTTTTCGATCGGGTTGACGATCGTTTTACTCGAGACCTGATGCGCATGGCGATTTTCCATCAAGGCAACTTGACACAAGCCATCCTCGCCTCACTCGAACAACTTGCCAGCGTATCTGATTCCACGGGAGGATTTGTATGTGACGACAATCTATCCCTCGGGATACTCGCCGACGGCCATCGGCCATCTTTTCAGCCCGAATTTTGGAACGCAAAAGTCCTCAACACTTAGAACTAGGAGTCAACAATGATTAACCCAGGAACCAAGTTTCAAACTCGTAATTTCGGGACGATGACAGTTGCAGCTACTCTTGCCGCTGGCGGACAAGGAACGGCATATGAAGCTGTCGCTAGTGACGGATCGGCGCATGTATTAAAGCTTTTCCGCCCAGAGTTCCAAACGAACGACACCCGAAAGCGATTGGAAACCCTGATCGCGCAGAAGTTCGAGTCGGAAAATTCTACGATCGTCGCTCCGCGAGAATTGGTTACGGTTAACGGATCATTTGGCCACTTAAGTACTAAAGCCCCTGGAGTCTCGTTGGAAGAGATGCTGACATCAGGGGGCTTCGACATGCTGGACGGAATCCAAATGGCTTGCGCGCTGGCACGTGCTATAGGTATCATTCACGATCGCGGCTTCGCCCATGGAGACATTCATGCTAATAATGTATTGATTTACCAGAATGGTATCAGCCGGTTGTTTGTAATCGACTTCGACAATTTTGCTGGAGCTTCATTACCGATAGCCCCGTGTCTCGGGCACAACCTTTACATGGCTCCCGAGATTCGCACGAAAGGTCTGTCTCCATCAATCGAAGCCGATCGATTCAGCCTTGCTGTTGTTGTGCACGAGTTGATCACGCTCCGTCATCCGGTTCCAAGCGATGCTACAGCGGCTGAGTTCAATGACGTCATGTCCCAGGGGAAATGGCTAGGAGACCCGACTTTCACAAAGAGGAAGCAGCGTCCAGACGGTTACCCAGCTGATGTTCTAAACGCTGATTTATCCAGACTATTTCGGTTGGCGATCAGCAGCAAAGCATCAGAGCGTCCTACCGCCCAACAATGGCAAGATGCTTTGTACGCCTCATTGTTTAATATCTACGTTTGTCCCGACTGCACTGCTCCCAATATCATCGATGCATCGAAAAAGCGATGTGTAATGTGCAGGAAAGCTTATCCCCTGCTGAAGTTGCGGGGTAGCTTTGGTGCCATTCCTCTCAACCAATCGAGCGTTGTCATAGGACGCGATGAGTTGGGCGGTTCCAAACAGGTCAGCAAACGCCATGCAGTGATACGCCATATTGGACCGGAGTACCGGATCGAGGATTGCTCGTCCAACGGTGTGTTCCGCGAAACACCGAAAGGTTGGCTGGCGTTGCCCAAGGCACCCGAAATCGAGAGACAGCCCGTGCTGATGCCTGGTGACAAAATTCGCTTCGCCGACGTCGAGTGCACTGTGGAGTTGATATCGTAAACGCGCGTATCGTAACCGTGAGTATAGAAACCAATATATAGGTCGTGAATTGAACTTTACCGATTCAATCAAGGACTTCACTAATCAAGTTACCAATCGCATCACACCAAGGAACATCGCATGAGCAAAAACGAAAGAAACCTACTGTCGCCACGTCAACCTGCTCAGTTGCCTACAAAGCTGGAGACAACTACGACTGCCGAGAACACCATTGAGAAAGTCTCGAACCAACTTATGGTCGGGGGGTTTTCTGGCATGTTGCAACCGCGTGAGCAACAGTTGATTGTCTCGGAGTTGAAGGCATGTCAAGAAGAAAAAGTGGTGCAGACCGCCATCTGTCGCGTACGGGCAGAAGCTGAGAGCAAGGTCGTCGAGATTACTTTACTGAGCGAGGAACTGCGGGAGAGCATCCTGTTAGAGCACAACCAAAGAGCTGGAAGCCTTTACCGTCAACATCAATCTCTCGTCCACCAATCGATGACCAAGGTGATCAAGAACGAGGCACTCGATCAGGACCTGCTTTCTCGAAGTGACGTATTGGAAGAGGATCGACAGATGCTGACTCAATTCCTTCGACAGCAGGCGAGTGAAGAAATACAGTCCATTGCTACTACCAACGGTGTAGCATTGTCAGAACCAGAAACTACTCACAATCCCTAGACCTCTTAAGCGTTAGTACTTCCATAACAAATCTGTTTTCACCACCTTTGTAAGCAAATCAGGAGTTTGAAATGACCGATCGAGTTCAACAAACCGAAAAGGAACTGGCCGAACAGTCAACTGCGCTTATCAATTCGGCAACCAACCCCACCAGGATTGTACGATCATTGTTAACCTTGATTAGTGGGCGTGATCGATCAGCAGGACAAAAGAAACTGCTAAATTCCGTTCTTGAGGAAAGCAAACGTATTCAGACTGAGCTGATGGAACGTGGAGCGGATGCCGCTGAACTACAAATTGAAACAGCGAAAGAAACGCATATTGCAGAGCGTCGTATCCATCACGCACATGTGATGAACGAGATGAACGTATCAGCTACCTCCCTGCAGAACCGAGCAGTTATCGGGATGTTCGAGGATAAGAAATCCCAATTAATTGCCCTAGACAGTATCGATGGTGATGCAAAGCTGAAAGAGGACGCAGCAAAATTGATTGCGAGTATGACAGAGCAAAACGCATTGAAGCTGATTCATCGAAATCGAAAACCGAAACCTCGGTAATTCTCCGAGAAAGGATTAGCTATGACGAGCATGTTTAAGGTACCCAGACGGGCCAAATTGGACTTTGTTCTAGTGCTGATTTCGGCAATCAGCTTGGTCATTTTGCAATCGCAACCTCGTAGCAGTAACAATTTGGTACTGGTACTTTCTACTCCTGTTCTCTATCTCATCATCTCTAAGTTGAGTACCAATGGCGACCTTCCAAGCACAGCGGCACGCAGTTATCTGCTGTGCTTTCTGGCGGGTATCACGGGGTTGATCCTCCATGGTCAAAACGCATTACAAGCCATTAAAGAACAGTTGGGAACGACGGATGCTGTCTCACCTAAATTAAACTCAGATCTGATCGCTTGTAAGCGCACACCACAGGGAGGGTGCCGGGTGAGATGATCGACCGAGGTGATCGCCCTAGGAATTCTGTCGTTTTAGCTTCGCGGCAACGATCCTGCGGGCGCGTGTTACTTGTTTTCGGTCCGCTTTGTAGCGACTCTCCTCTTCCCGATATACACGGACTGCCTCCGGATGCTCTTGCTTCCACACGTCAGGCATCATTCTCGAATAGTCCGTATCGCCAGCCAACACCCGATCCAGAACGTCTTTCAGATATTTCCAAACATCAAGGCTATGGCGTTTGGCACTACTAACTATGCTCATCAACCGTGCCACGCGTTCCCCCGATTCGACGTTGGCCACGAATAGCCAATTTTTCCTGCCCAAGGCAACCTGACGCATCAACTGCTCGACGCGGTTGTTATCGATCGGGATCTGACCGTTGCTAACGTAGACATTGAGCGCTTCCCAGTGATTGCGGATGTATCCAAGGGCTCCTGCCATGTCAGACTTCGGCAGCACCGTGGATTCGTCCAAGCTGTCAACGTACTTTTTAATAGCGTCCAATAAGGGTAACGCGAACTTCTTGCGATGCGCAACACGTGCATCCGCATCCATCCCTTGTTCGCGGACGTTCACATCGTAAAGTCCTTGGATCATATCGAGCAAGGTCTGACGATATTTGTTTTCCTTCGCTACATCGTAGACCGTGCGGCGCGCGTGAGCCCAGCAGGTTCCGTCGCCGAAAGTAGCAACGAGCTTGAGGAAACATCGTAGACCGTGCGGCGCGCGTGAGCCCAGCAGGCCGCAAACTGCAATCGTTCGAGGTTGTGATGTACGACTGATCTATTTCCTGAAAAACAATCTCCTTGGACAATGCATTTACTTTCACGGAAGAAATCATCCGGTCCGTCGCGATGCCGCGAAATCCTAAAATCAAATATGTTGTAAGGCGCTCGCTCCAGCCCTCGATACGCCCACATCTTGCCAATAATACTATCTTCACCCTTCGCTTTCGATTCCTGGATTTTTTCGACCAATCGCTTGGTCTTCAGATCATCTGACCTCGCTTGCGGAACCTCCTTGGGCATCAGCATCCGGCAGGAACTCTCATCAAGTCCGACTGCTGAATCCTGTTGCACCAGTTTCGTCATGGCAGAGACCAATCCAAGCAACGCAAAATCCACTTGAGAAAACAAGTTCTGTAGCGTCGAGCGACTTGGTGTCCAGCCTCCACTGCCGAAGAGATCGGTCTGTCGATAAAGCGGAAGATGCATATCCAGTTTTTGGACGACTATTGCTGCTGCAACACTTGAATCATACTTATTGCCTTCGACTAACCCAGTGGGACGCTCGGCAGAAACGACTCCGTGTTCTTTACAGTGCTTGCACGCAAATTTGGGATATTCTGTAACACGTCGATAAAGCTTCGCTGGTTCGTATACCAGCGTTTCTGTTTTGTCCATTGCGATCATCGTCATCGGGCCATGCGTCGGACAGACTCGGTCTTGCTCGGGCACGTCGCTCAATTGCTTGATTTCTGGTAGATGCGATGGGAGCGATTCGCTTCTTTTCCTTCTTGGCTTTGACTTGCGCTCTGGCTCGACATCTTCGAGTATTTTCTGGGCTTCAGCCTCGGCTTCCTGCCGGGCTTGCTCAAGCTCTTCCTGCGAATCGAATGGAAGCCAGGGACTTCCACCTGGTGAAAGATGCCTCTCACGCTTCTTGTACTGCGAAGCGATAATCTTAGACAGTTTTTGGTATTCTGTTTCGAACCACTGGAGCCTCTCTTTGAGTTGCTCGATCTCTTTCCGCAGTAGATCAACTACCGGAAGAGTATCATCGTGGTTCGAGTTATTCGAGGTTGCATCGTGCATACTTGATAAGTACGCACGCGAGAGTAAAGAGGCTCATTGAAATCGGAAAAAAGCATCGAAGAAATTAAGAGATTTTGACTCGTGAATCGCGTGCGTCACGTCGATGGCATCTCTAGTGGAACATCAAACCGTTTTCGACGTTTAATATTCGAAACATCGATACCGGTTACGGGCATGGTCCTATGCATGAGACTGATCATGCTATGGGAATTGATCTCGGTTGTGTGTATGTTGGGTGTCTTGCCTCAGCTATGCCCCATAAGGACTGACCAACATTGGAAACCGCAATCGTAACGTCTCTACGACGCTACGCTGCCATTGACGCTGCTTGTCCAGACTGTTTTTCGCAACTAAAACTTACTTCGAAACAAATCGGAAAGGGTGGAGCATGATTGAGGCTGATCAATCACCAGACCGAGTTCTTCAAGAGCTAGAGGCGGCGAAAGTTGCTATTGGCTGGCACGAAGCCACAGGGACTGCCAGAAAATCCTGGGAGCAGTTTGCGCAGGAGAACCAACATCGACTAGAGTTCGTTTTGCTGTTTGCTCAAGCACTATCCGCGCGCAAGCTGAGCATCAGCGACTACTATCTGGCCCAATTCCGCAATTGATAAACATTAGCCGCTAAGTTAACGGTTACGGCACAGAAGAAAAATGAACTCTTTTGGAACAGCTGATTCCTGCATTTAGGCAATGCTCAACGCAGTCCATTCGTAACTAGAAGCCTCGTAACCAGCAAGGGAGTGTGGCGCATGCCCTAATTTCACCTTCTGTTTTCTAGCGAGGCTCAAAATGAATGATTTCAATGACATTCCCGGCAAGTTCGACGGTGCAGATGACTCTTCTCAAATGTGGAAGGATCTGCATTTTAGCAATGCTAAAAACCTTGCCGCAAGTAACGTGCATTGGATACCAGGGGGTCCTCTGGGGAATTCCAGACGGGCGACATCAAATGACTTTGAACGTCTCAAGAAGATGGTCAAGCGGACCAGAAGCAATTTCGTTCAACTGCTGCATTCTTATGCTATCGCGCACAATCCGTCCCCAGAGCCGGTAGACATGGGACGCCTACCGCTGCCTTTAGGAACGGATTCTCCGAATTTGTTGGTCTTCGGTCGTTCCGGATCAGGCAAAACCCAAAGCGTTACGATTCCAGCTGCGCGCCATGCGCTGGAAAATGGCTGGTCCATGGTTTACCTCAATGTGAAGGGGGTCAAACAAACTCGACTCCTACGACGACTCGCCAAGCAATATGGCCGCTGCGCACAGACGATGGCACCAACGAAACTGGATCGTACGCTCGCTTGTTCGCTTATTGAAGGTTGCTCCTCACTACCTCAGGCCAAAGTCGTGGCGGAGGGCATAGTGGCGACCGCCGCAAGAAAATCGCGTGATGGAGAGGGGGCATGGGCTTATAACCAAGCTGAAGAATGGATCCAGCACTCTGTGGCAGCAATCTGTTCGGATCTGCCAAAGTCACAACGCAGTCTTGTCGAGATTCGCAAAGTCGTTCAATCAAGTTCGTACAAAGACTTCGCCGACCAGCACCCCAATTTTCCGGTGCTTCAACGATTCGCTCGATACGTGGCTGAGGGAAACAAGAATGCCGAGACTATAACCGCAACCATCGCGGAGTGTACCGCATTTATCGATGAGATCGAAGAGTTTTTATCGAAGAACGAATTCAGCTTCGCCTCGTTCGCAAGGAAGGGCGGAGTTCTTATTGTTGAAATTGACCAAGCTGACGTTCGGCGGCTACGCCCATTCGTTACCTTGTTTCTTACTCGCCTCAAATCGAGCCTACAGCGCGAAGCAAATTCGAGTGCGACTGGTCAGTTGAGCAATAAAACAGTATTCATCATTGATGAACTAATTGCGAGCGGTCCTGTACCTGGACTTGCGGAAGACCTACACACATGTCGTGAACTCAATTTTGGTTTTATCGCTGGCGCTCAGTCCATATCTCAGCTCGCAACCATCTATGGTTATGAAGCTCAAGCGGTACTGGATGGTTTTCAAACTCAGATAGCTATTGCAGGTGGTTTAGACGAAGTTACGGCTGAACATTTCTCGCGTCGCAGTGGTGTTGCATCGATCGCGCTGCCTGCCGTTCACGAACCAGGTGAACCGGATGGGGATCTTGCCGTGAGCCGAAACTGGCAGCTTTCATCGCGACCGGTTTTCCTTCCTTCCGAAATAGCTTGCCCCACAGAGCATCCCGATTTAGGAATGCCAGCAACCATCATCGTAGGTGATGGAAAGACTCCTGCGTTTCAGGCTTACCTTACACCATGCCATCAAAATGGTGCGTTAGAGCGAATGATGGACGAAGTGGCCTTGACCGCCGATGATGGCGATTTGAGGAAGTCGCCCTTAAAGAGACGCCGCAGGTCGAAGCCTACCACTGTCAATCCAGTCCCGAACGTTCAATCAGGTATTTCAGATACGAAAGGCTGGACGGAAGCTCAGATTATGTCAAAACTCGAGCAAGTTCGGAAAACGCTCGACTGGGATAACACCACCGGCAGTGCTCGTAATTGGTGGAGCGCGTTTGAGCAAGAAAACAAGTCCAGAACAGCATTAGTCCTGCGTCTCGCGGAGGAATTGGCAATTCGCAAGGCTACGATTACTGATTTCTTTTTGGCATACGTGTATTCCAACACGGATAACATTCAGGCGAATTTGAGCTATCTGGATTATTCCCGCTTAAAGAAGGAGGAGGAAGCGAAGAAACGCAAGGCTACGGAAGGGGCTCTCGCCGACAAAAAAGTGAAGGGAGTCGAGCGAAAATCTGATCTCGATATCTTTACTGATGCCGCTCAAGCGAAAACCGGCGAGTCAGAATCTGAACCACGCGGACTGGCCTTTGTACGATGCGAGAGTTGCAAGAGTCTTATCCCCGCAAATAGTAATCGATGCCGCTTGTGTGGTCTATCAATGGCTGTACCGGTTCTCGAGATTGATTCAGCTACCGGATTTGAAGTTATGCTAACATCCTGGGGCAGCAGTAAGCTTGCCGTTGTGAAGGTTGTAAAGCATGCCACCGGCAAATCACTGATTGACTCGAAGAAACTTGTTGAAGCTGCCCCAACCACTCTCGGCAAGGCACGCTCACGCAAAGATGCCGCTAAGGTGGTTCAAGAAATCCAAGATGCTGGAGGAGAAGCTCGCATCGCATAGCATCTGACCAACCACAACTCCTCAGCCAAGCTTGTGACTCACATGGGCTTGGCTGTTTTCGTTACCAGTCGAGCATTTGCATATTGCGCCTGCATCTATAGAAACCATCACAGTTACGGCTGCCAAAAATCTTTGAGAGTTTTTGGCTTGTATTTGTCGGATACGCACAAGGCCTTGTCCTTTGTATCTCGTAACCAACACATTCGTAACCCACTTGCTATTGAGCGTCGTTGCTCATGGTTTACCTAGTTGTTCATTTCGAATAGTTCCAAGGAGTTCACAGATGAAGATCGTAATGTCCATTACTGTCTCCCTAGCCCTGTCAGTGTTCATGACGCCCGTGGCCAATGCCCAGTACCGTGGTGCTGTACGACCACCAGCGGTCCGTCCACCAGCAGTGCGCCCCACTGCACCGATGCCGAAACCTTCCGTACCAACAGTATCGCCCAAACCGGTTGCGCCAGCTGCAAAAACTGCTATCACTCCGTCAAGAACCTCAGCCGTTGCTCCCAAGGCAACGAACACAGCTGCCCGTCCGCCAGCAACTCCACGTGTGCAGGGAAACTCGCTTTCGTCGAACAAGCCTCAGCAACTTTACGGCATCTTTGGTACTAATACCAACACAGGCAAAACAACCCTTCATAAGTACGGTGTGAGTGGTGGAGCATCCAGGTCTGGTGGCCAGTTGCCATCGTCCATGCAACGTAACCAACTCGCACCTTCTCGCGATTACAGCAACCGAGCCCTGCAACAAGTCAAGCAGCTTAACAAGCAGGCCCAAGCAACAGGTCAACCCATGAAGTATTCGACACGAACGCTGCAGCGTGTCCCAAGTCAACCCTCAGGCTCATCTACAGCTCGCCAGTCGGTCATCGCAGCAGAGAAGCAAGCCGTGACCAAGCACACGGTCAATCGTGGTTCAGTACCCGCTGGCAATACATTGCCAAATCCATCGCCATTTTCACGCGTAAAGAAATAGCCTTTGTAAAGGTTAACCGACGCAGTTGCTTCGGCAACTGCGTCGATCTCACCAAAACAGTTTATTGTTGTTCCCTGTTACGTTCTAGAGCTAAGGAATCGAAAAATGAAGAAACGAATCATCTCCGGTGTGTTGTTGGCGTGCATCATAGTGCCGACCGTGTTTTGGGCGTTTGACCTGATCAAGGTAAGCGTGAATCCAAATAGCATCGCCAGTACGATCTACGACTCGGCGTACGCCACTAAGAAAACGATCTTGGACATGGCCGCGGAGGCCAGCCGCAAAAGCGTCGAAGACGAGTACGCGCAAATCGCTGCGGATATCGAAGAGATTGAGCAAATGCTTAATGGCTCGGACGACGATGGGCCCACTTTGAATTCGGAGCAACTCCTAGCGTTGCGAAGCGAGTTAGGTGATCTGATGAAGCGGCGCGAATCCATCTTGGATGCTAGCACCGAACAACTCCTCGCTATGGATAAAGAGCGACTGGATGCTGAAAAGTACTTTCTTGTGAAGTTCCGAAGCAAGGCAGTGAAGGAAGAGTGGAAATCGCTTTCTCGAATCGCTCGAATCGAAACCACCATCGCAAAGCACTCGAGCCGCTTCCAGCAAGAAAAAGCGGCAGCAGTAGTCAACCAGTTTATTGATGCAGTAGTGGAAATGAACGTTGATCAAGTAAAGGAGCTGTCCGCAAATGCCCTTCGGAAAGAGTTGGGCTTGGCCCGTATTCGCACGATGCGTCGCAACACTCCGGCGGAACTCGAAAGCGGATTCGAGTTGCGGCAAGCCGGAAAGAATCGGCTTGAGGTATGGGCAGGGACGAAGGTTGCAACTCTCTGCTCACAGCATGATGGATCTTGGCTCTTTGAAGAGGTTTGGGATTAAGTTGGCTCTTAACATGAGACACGCTGGCAGTGAAGGAAAACTTCCAGCGTTTTCCGTATGCGACAGGATGTCGTTCGTATTGTCGGGGTTAACTGATGAATACATTACGCGAAACAAGGTGTTTATTGTCGGATTTAGCGGATCGGCTGATCAACCTTTTCAAATGGCCATTTGCAGCCATCGCAATTTTCTTCTTCCCCAGCAGTTTTCTAGCGTGCTGGTCATCCATCCTTCATCTGGTTCGATCCTCCTCTTTGATTCCCTTCCTGCTTGGTATTGCAGCTTTTTGGTTAGTAAACAAGGTAATGAGGAGGACATCGATTTGGGCCTGGCTCGGGGTTCTTGAACATGAAATTGTCCACTTGCTTCTGGGGCTTGCCTGCTTCAAGATTCCCAACCGCTGGCGTGTTACTAGCAAAGGTGGACATGTCGGGTTTGATCGCGGAAGCAACTGGATAATAACGATCTCGCCGTACGTTCTCCCTTTGATTCCCCTTTTGACTTTCGTATCTATTCAATCTCTGGCGGCATTTTCACCGCTGAAATCGTGGGTACTACCAGCTTGCATGGGATTTTCCATGGCCATGCATATTGCATTTACTTGGATGGAGAGCGACTATCGCCAGCCTGATATTCAGAGAATTGGTGGGCTGTTTTCAATACTCGTCGCTCCTACGCTTCACGTCATTTTCGTGGCCGTAGTGCTGATCCTAAGTTCTTCCTCGTCCATCTCAGCAATAGGTCACCTTTCAAACCTTTTCCAGCAGATCGGTCAGAACGGTTTTGTTGGCTGGAAAGCGTTTGTGTACCACGGTAGCGAATTCATCTTTTCCAAAGCCACCGCTGTGGCCCCGGGTTCTGCCGCTTCGGCTGCTTCTGGGATTCGTTTCGGAAGCGGGAGTGCGATCGTACCTGCTTTCGGGCCGGTTCGTGTTGGCGTTTGGGTGTTGGCAGTTCGGACTCTGCCAGAGTAGTGTCCAACCGATTGTCGCGGCGATCGCATGCGAAGAGCAGTGCACAGGGTATTTTCCGGCACGTGTCGGATTTTGCGTGGTCTCGTTTGGAAGCTTCCATTTCCCCGGGAATTTCGCGGTTTCTTTGGATCCCGTCCTCTCCGTGAATTGTTTGAAGCCAATGCTGTAAAACCAAAGGATTTGTGGGGCTGCGACCACAAACTCGCTCCTGTCGCCGAAGGTCAACGAACCAGGGTGCTAGGCAATCACGGAGCACACGGAGCACACGAAACACACGGAAGGAAGGCTTGAAGGTGCTTGGATATGTTTCCGTGTTGTCCGTATGTCCCGTGGTTGCAATTTAGGGTAGCAACTCAGGCCCAGGATCACTTGCAAACTG
>CAIOHR010000218.1 GCA_903858115.1 uncultured Pirellula sp.
ACCTTCGATGCCTGCCGAAGCAACGTACAAATCGATGACTGCACCAACGGATGCTTCCAGGCTGATACCGAATTCATCGATGTCTGCACCCGAGGTAACGTTCGCCAAATCGCCGAAGTAGAAGCCGTCGATGAAGTTGCCCGTCTTCGCAATTCCACGTGTGTCAAAGCCCACCGAGAAGTCCGCGAACGCGTTTAGCTTGGCATTGAAAGTTGCGTACAAAGGAACCGGAGGGAACGGAATTTGACCAAACCGCAAACTAAACGGAACATTCAAATCGAGTTTCGGTATCTTCCACTGGATGATGTCCGCTTTCTCACCTGTGAACAGCTTGAAGATGTTCGATGGGTCGGAGATAAGAGGAATCTTTAGCCCGAATCCACCCTTGCCATTGGCGTCCGAAGCACCAACCAGTTTGCCTAACAACGATTTTGTCTTGGCAGCACCGGGTTTGCCGGAAGTTCCAACCGTGTTGGCAACAGAGTTCGGACTGTTTGGATCGCTTGAAACACCGGAGTCCAGCGCATTCGCTTTGACTTGAACTGGCGTATCTTTGTTCGTTAGATCGGTGGAGCCACCCTCGGTTGTGATGTAGGTCGCAGTGATCGTGCCTGTCGGAGCGGTGTTGAAGACGATCTTGGTCTTGCTGACTCCTCCATCCTTGTAACGCACAATCTTATACTGGTTCGAAGGTACTTCGCTACCATTGTTGAACACCCGAACTTGCGTGCCCGTCTTGGGATTCGTCGGCAGAATCTTTTCGCTGGCCGAAGCACCCGCCGCGGTGGCTACGCCATTTTGAGCCAATGGTTTACCGGTAATGTAGTACGTACCGAAGTTGATCACGATCGAGTCACCGTCGCGAACGGCTTCCTCGAACGAGTCCATCAGCTTGAAGATCTCTTGCAGGAGCCCGATGACTTGTTGAGCTTTGCGCGCAGCTGCCATCGTTTTTTCCGAGCGTGCTCCGCCAATCATGCCGAGCGTCACAAAGGTGATCTCTGGCCCACTCAGCAGTTGCGATAGATCGTTAAGACCAGGAACAGGCGAAGCGAGGAAATCGACGAGAGGGCGAATCGGCCCCAGGTAAGTTTTAAGCGATTCAAAGACTGGCCGAATGACTGTGGAAAGGAAGCTTCCCATATCTAATTTGACATCGCGAATCGCAACGTCTGGTAGTCCACCACCGATCATCCCATCTCGTGTCGTTAAGCCTAGAGCCCAATCGAGCGTCAAGTCTGCCGAGATGTTAGGCAAACTCGAAGAACTGATGTCCGCTGCGAGGCGCAGATCGGCGTAGGCCTCCGTTGTGATGCCCGCGTTGAAGAGACTCTTAGCAGGAGTTTGCTTGATCTCAGCAAACGACAATCTATTCTTCGCATCGTTGTCGGGATTGGCGATGTCGATGAAGATATTGCCGGAAAGGCCTGTTCCCTTCGATAGCCTCCCGTTGCCGTCTATATCTGACTCTGACAGGACGTCGTTTTTGTCGCCGTCCCGGTTGAAGTCAAAATTGGAATTGGCTTCATTCAGAACCGGTCCTCGGCCCGTGCCGGTTCCACCATCATTGATGATTCCATCACGGTTGTAATCCTCGATGGGATTGCTAGTGGCTGAGACGTTGAGGATGAACAACTTGCCAGCCAGCGTCGTCCCTGGATTGAGGAATACGTCCAGATTTAGCCCGATCTCAGGAGTACCGGAGGTTGGAAGT
>CAIOHR010000219.1 GCA_903858115.1 uncultured Pirellula sp.
ATTGAATATGCAATCTGTTTTGCAAACGCTAGCGGTGGCGCTGTCGTGTTCGGCGTGGCGGATCGAGTGATTGGACGAGGGGCTGCAATTCACGGTGCCAAGGGTTATGACTTGGATCTTTGGCGACGAAGTATCTTTGATGCTACTCGACCTAACCTGGCGGTCGCTATCAGTGAGATGGATGTCCCAGAAGGGACAGGGAAATTGTTGATCATGCGAGTCTTGAAAGGGACCAACGCTCCCTACGGTACTGCGCAAGGCTTGTACAAGCAACGTGTTGGCAAAAACTGCATGCCGCTCGATCCACATGCATTCGCGAAAGCAAAATTTGTTACAGGCGTTGTTGATTGGAGCGGTCAGTCAGCCGAAGAGGTGACAATTGATGATTTGGACCCTGTTGAGATCGCGCGCGCTCGTAACGTACTAGCCAAGTTTCGGCCACAGTCGGACCTCAATAAAGTTGGTGATAAAGAGTTGTTGGTTGGGCTGGGTGCGGTTCGAGACGGTGCTGTGACTCGAACTGGTCTGCTGCTTTTTGGTCGAGAATCAAAGCTTGCTGCTGTCTGCCCTCAGCATCAATTGCACTACGTTCATCAGGTGTCCGAGACAAAGGTCGCCAGAAATGACTCGATGAAAAGCGGGCTGCTGCAAATCGTCGAGCGGGTTGAGCAAGCATTCAGCGGTCCTGCAAATCCAGAGCATGAAGTCAATGTTGGATTGTTTCGATTGCGTATCCCTGCGTTCCCCATTGAGATGGTTCGAGAAGCAGTTCTCAATGCGCTGACTCACCGGGATTACCTTGATCCAGGCGAAGTCTTGCTGCGACATGCGACTAATATGTTTGTGATCACGAATCCGGGAGGATTTCTTGGGGGAATTACAACTCGCAACATTCTTCGTCATGAACCGGTGGCTAGAAATCGTACGTTGGCAGAAGCTTTCGAAAAGCTTGGACTGGTAGAGCGAGCTGGCATGGGCCGCCGAAGAATCTTTTTGCCAATCTTAGAGTATGGGAAGCGCATTCCTGAGTATGAAACTGACGGTACTCGTGTGACGTTGCGAGTTTTTGACGGTGCGTTCGACGAGCGGATGGCAATACTTGTTGCCAAGTGGCGGGGTGACGGTCATGAGATCGATCTGGATAGCCTGCTCGTTCTAACCCATCTACGAGAACAAGCATTCATCGACACATTATCAGCATCAGAAATACTTCAACTCTCTCGCGATGATGCGCGCGGTGTATTGGATCGGATGGCACAACCTCGCGTCGGAATCCTTGAGCGGCGCGGAAAGACTAAGACCGCCACTTATCATCTTTCTAAAAATGTAGCGAAAGACTTATTGGGCAAGGCGGCCTATACCAAAACTAAGGGACTTGATCCGATCCGATTTCAGGAGATGGTTCGCCAGTTCGTCTCGCATCACGGGTCGATAACTCCTCAGGAGTGCCGAGAGCTGCTTGGGTTAGGAGAGTCGCAAACGGCAAGGGTCGAGGTATCCCGCTACCTTAAGGAATGGTCCGGCCCGGAGGGTTTTTTGACCAGGGAAGGTAATCCTCCCAAGGTCGTCTATCGTCAGCGAGGAATTGAGGCAGATTTGCCCGATCCGGGAGGTCTTGGATGAGTGTTAGCAGAAACATACCAATTGTCGGGCAAACAGGGCGGTCTGTCGCAAGTGCTTGCAGGGCAGGCGCTTACGCTGGCGTGAGTGTTAGCAGAGCGTTAGCAAATCATGGTAACCTTAGCTCAGCCGAGTGTCCTCGGACGCCCGGACCGATAAATCCGACATCAGGAAAGTCCGGATACATTCGGACATTTTCGGGTCGGCCGTACGGTCGGAAATCCCTCGAAAAATGCAGTTTCGACCGGGAAAAAACGGCTGTTCGGACACAGTCCGGACATTTCGCATCCGGCCAGCTGCTCGGAGACCTGGGAGTCCGTGCATCGCTCAAATTGTATCGCGAAGCGCATGACCGGGCGCATCATGGGGCGCATGATGAGGCGTATGACGAGGTTTATGGCGGACCAAGTGCCCATTTGTGTAGCTAACCGAGAATTGCCGAAACAACGTTACAATCAAACGACTAATGACGAATGACAAGTGACCAATGACTCTCTTAAAAGACTTAATCGATATTCCCGAACACATCGACAAGGGGCAGTTCGTCTTGCGACTGACCGAAGGGGTCACCGATCCGCAAGCGACCGTCGCAGCCTATGTGCCGACGCCGCAACTCGTCTTGGCTTTCGATGATGCACTGAACTTCATCAAGGGCTCTGTTCTCGGGCATACAAGCAAAGCCACCTATCTGCACGGGAGCTTCGGTAGCGGTAAGAGCCACTTCATGGCGATCCTGCACCTTATTCTTTCAGGCAACTCTGCTGCGCGAGAGATTCCAGAGCTTGCGTCCGTGATCCAAAAGCACAACTCGTGGATCGAAGGTAAGAAGTTCTTGCTGGTTCCGTACCACATGATCGCGGCGCACGATGTCGAGTCAGGTATCCTGGGCGGTTACGTCGATTTCGTCCGTCGAGTGCATCCTGACGCGCCGATCCCTGGTGTCTATCTGGCCGAAGGTTTGTTCAAGGATGCTTCCGCATTACGGCAACGCATGGGTGACGATGCCTTCTTCGCTACGATGAGCGAAGGTGCCAGCGCCGACAGTGACTTTGGCGATGTGGACGTTGGTTGGGATGCCGCACGATTTGATAGCGCCGTTGACGCTGATCCAGGTTCGGAAGAACGATCGCAGTTGATTGGTGCGCTCGTCGGAAAGTTCTTTGGGTCGTATGACACGCAAGCAGGTGGACACGGCGAAGCGTTCATTTCGTTGGACAAGGGTCTGTCGGTTATCAGCCGACATGCAAAGGATCTCGGCTACGATGCATTGATCCTCTTCCTTGACGAACTGATCCTGTGGCTGGCAAGTCACGCTGCGGATTTGAAGTTCGTGCATCAGGAAGGTCAGAAGCTGGCCAAGCTGGTCGAAGCCCAAACGGCTGATCGACCAATTCCAATCGTTAGCTTCATCGCTCGTCAGCGTGACTTGAGCGAGCTGATCGGCGACTCGGTACCCGGTGCCGACCGATTGAACTTCGGCGACGCTCTCAAGCACTGGGAAGGTCGATTTCACAAGATCACGCTAGAAGACCGCAACCTACCGGCGATCGCCGAGCGTCGTGTATTGAAGTGTCACACTCCTTCGGCACGACAGGAATTGAACGCTGCGTTCGAACAGACTGCGAAGATCCGAGAGTCGGTGATGACAACGTTGCTGACCGGTGAAGGCGACCGGGAGATGTTTCGTAAGGTCTATCCGTTTAGCCCGGCTCTGGTGCAAACACTCATCGCGGTGTCGAGCGTTTTGCAACGCGAGCGTACGGCGCTCAAGGTGATGATGCAGTTGCTGGTCGAGCAACGCGATGTGCTCACTGTCGGCGACATAGTTCCTGTGGGTGATCTGTTCGATGTGATCGCTCATGGTGACGAAGCGTTTAGCCAAGAGATGGCGATCCACTTCGACAATGCCAAACGGCTGTATCACCAGAAGCTGTTGCCGATGCTGGAGAAGACGCACGGACGCCGGGAGGAACTCGAGAAGTTGCCAACTGACGATCCGCGTCGGGTTGGCTTTCGCAATGACGATCGACTGGTAAAGACGCTTCTGCTTTCGGCGTTGGTTCCTGAGGTGGAAACGCTACGTGGCTTGAACGCAGAACGCCTAGCGGCCCTCAACCACGGTACGATCAAGACTCCGATCCCTGGACGCGAGGGACAAGAAGTCTTGCGTCGTGTGCGTAACTGGGCGGCCAGTGTGGGTGAGATTCGGATCGGAGAGGAAACTAACCCATCGATCTCGATTCAACTATCCGGCGTCGATACCGAAGGGATCATCAAACAAGCGGAACGTGAAGACAATCAAGGCAACCGCATTCGTCGCGTTCGGCAAATGCTGTTTGAACAGTTGGGCGTCTCGGGCGAAGACGAGTTCCAGCAGCATTATGACTTCACCTGGAAGAACACCAGTCGATCGTGCACCGTTCTCTTCAAGAACATTCGCGAATTGCCAGACGCATCGCTTGAGAACAGCGATCCAGACTGGAAATTGGTGATCGACTTCCCGTTCGACGAGCCCGGACACGGACCCAAGGACGACATCAGCCAGTTGCAGGCATTTAAGTCCAGGAATCCACTTGGTGCGAAAACCATCTGCTGGATTCCACAGTTCTTCAGCGCCGATGCCCTGAAAGACCTCGGGATGCTGGTTATCCTTGAACACATTCTCACCGGCGAGCGTTTTGGTCAGTACTCAAATTATCTCTCGCCCCAAGATCGGCAATCTGCGAAGTCGTTGCTGGAGAATCAGCGAAGTGTTCTTCGGACCCGAGTCCAGAATCATCTGGATGCGGCCTATGGTCTGGATGCAATTACACAAGGTTCACTCGATACAACTCACGAGCTTGAGCAGCACGAGCAGTTTGTATCATTAGACGACGGGTTTGATCCGCAGCCTCCAGTTGCTGCAAACCTAGCTGGCGCAATGAATCACTTGCTTAGCCAAGCTTTAATGAGTGAGTTCCCTGGGGCACCAAACTTCGAAGCCGAAGTGAAGATTGGCAATCTTCGCAAGGTGCAAGCCGTGCTCAGCGAGGCGGCTCAATCCCAGGACGGTCGCGTCGCTGTGGAGAAGACCATTCGATCGTTGGTTCGCCACATCGCCAATCCGCTGCAATTGGGAGAGATGGGGCACGATGCAACGCACTTCGTATTGGGACATCACTGGCGGAATCACTTCAACAAGAAGGCAGCCGAAGCCTCCAGTACGATTAGCGTAGGTCAGTTGCGAAAGTGGATCGATCAGCCGCGTGCAATGGGTTTGCCGAAGGAAGCGCAGAACCTGGTAATCTTGACCTATGCCGAGCAGACCAACCGCACGTTCGTCTATCACAACGCTCCTGTCGAAGTCTCCCTCACCAATCTCTCAAACGATTATGTGTTGCATGAGCAGAGGCTACCTAATGATGCGCACTGGAGCATCGCAGTCAGCCGCGCAGCACTGATCTTCGGTGAAGCCGTTTCGCCGCTCATGAAAGCCACGACCGTTGCGAATCTTTCCGCAGCACTAAAGAAGAAGTCTTCTGATGTCCGTTCGTCGTGTGTTTCGCTGCGGGAGAAGTTGAAGGAACGGTTGTCGAAGCTCGGCGTTGATCCCGCAAATAGTCCGCGACTAACGACCGCCTCGGCGACTGCCAGCTTGGTCGAGAAGCTGCATGTTTCCGAAGCGAGTCAAGTTGTATCGGCACTTGCATCGGCTGCGGTCGCGACGACAGAAGCTGCTATGGGAGAGTGCTTGAGCAAGGCTTCGCAGTTGCTGGCGACGATCGAAAGTACGAACTGGGAGATCTTCGACGCGATCGCGAAGCTGGCTGACGAGAGACAGTCTGTTGCGCAATCGATCCGTTCTTCGATTGCTCAAGCATTGCAGTCCGACGAGCATGTGACGGCTCTCGAGCCGACGCTGAAGGAAGCTCAGCTCAAAGCAGTGCGACTACTGACGCAGACACCTCCACCCGTTTCGCCAGTTGTGCCACCGGTCGTACCTCCTGCGCCTGGACGGACCGAAGTGACGTTCCCAGGCGTAACACCGCCTGTAACTAAACCAACAGCCACCAAGAAGATTTTGGAATCTGAGACTAGGTCCGATTTGTCAATCAGCGAGCTTAAGAAGATCTTTAGTGACCTTGAGCAGAAATACACTGGAAATCAAGTGGTCAAGTTCAATGCGAGCTGGATTGTGGAAGAATAGTCATTTGTCACTTATCATTGGTCATCTGTTTTCCGAGGGGGACCGCAAAATGGGAACGAGAGGTTTTGAGGAGCTTCGCGTTTACCAGTTGGCGGAGCAGCTAGCGGATCAGATATGGAACATGGTACAGAGTTGGCCAAATTTGGCTCGTGATACGGTGGGAAAGCAGATCATTAGGGCGGCGGACAGCATTGGTGCCAATATCGCGGAAGGTAGCGGACGGGGAACCTATCAGGACAATCGGCGATTCGTTCGCATCGCCCGCGGCTCCTTGTACGAGACCCGCCACTGGCTGCGTCGGGCCTATCGTCGAAAGTTACTGCCACCGGACCAAATCAGCGCAATGAAAGCCATGATCGACGAACTTGGCCCAAAACTAAATGCCTACCTCCGATCCATTGGTACCTCCAATGACAAAGGACCAATGACAAATGACTAACTCCCCAACATTTGCTCAGATCAAAGCTCAGGTTGCAGCGATCAGAAAGAAGCTGCCTGGGACGAAGAGTATCGCCATTCGCTCAAAGGCTAAGTGGTCGGGCAAGACGAGCTATGAGGATAACGGCGAGGTCTTCCAGATTCATCAGTGCGACTCACCTCTAGCGATGCGTTTGGCCTTGCGCGAGTCGGGCGATGAAAGAACGACGGTGCTTGTTACGGACTTGGATGATCACGATATCAGTGACGATATCCTTGTTCGGCTGAAGCCACGCAAGTTGATTCCGCTTGATAGCTGGCAGATTGTCAAAGCACTATTTCAAGTTCGAGCCGTCGACCCACGTGTGACTCGATATAGTTGGATGGCTGATATTCTGATGGACTTAATTCCGCCGAACGGTTACCCACCAGTGGCGACTGGGTTTCTAGATGCGGAAACCGTCTGGGGAATCGTGCTTGATCACTACCTCGGTCTTTCAGGATATTCGCTGGATCTGCTAGCTGTTCTAAAATGGTCGATCGACACCAAGAATGTTGAGCGATTCTGCAGCGCGCCGCAAATGATCCAAGAAGCCACCAGCGAGTGGCTTGTGTCGACGGCAGGTCCAACGGTTGCCGCCGTCTTGGATTGTGCTGCGCGAAGTTCGAAGAGCAATGGTCTCGCCGAGGCGTTGCCGCTGGGTCTAGCCGCCGGCGTTGTATTCAGCAAGTCGGCCAAGGGGAAGCTGGAGCGAGCCATTGGCAAGTTAGAATCAAAATACTTTGATGGTCATGCGCCGGAGTACTCCATCATCGAGCGTTGGTCCGCAGCGGCTACCGAAGTTGTTCGATTGCAACTGAATGATGTTCGCGTCAAGCAAACGTTGCTTCAACGAGCTGATGAAATCCTACGAGAAGTTGGTGCAGAGCCTTTTGCTCACCTTAGTGACACATCTCCCATCGGCTTTGATCTGCGTTTGGCAGATTTTGGTAAGCAATTGTCGCTGTCGATCGCTGGATCGAAATTCGATTTCGAAACGCTCATTGAAGCGAGGAATTCGATTTCTCAGCACGATCGACATAGCCGAGAACGCCGAAGACTTGAACGCGTCGATATGGCGATGCGGCTTGTCCGTTGGATAGGTGAGAGCCAGTCCCGGGATGACGTGAAGTCACTGGCTGACGCTGCATGTCGCCACCTAAGCGAAGGAGGCTACATCGACTGGGCACGGTTGACGCTCAGATCCGGCGATCCCGTTCGGGAGCTGTCGGAAGCTTATGCTCAGTTGTTCGAAAAGGTAACGACCGCGCGTGAGGTTGACTCTCTCCGCTTTGCAGAATTGCTTCGTGACTGGACAGCGGCGAAATCGACTGACGAGACGATTGTTCCCGTTGAGCAAGTGCTCGAACGAGTGGTTGCTCTGATCGCTGCCGCGAAGCCGGTGCTCGTCGTCGTGATTGACGGGATGAGTGTTGCTGTCTTCCGAGAGTTAATGGCGGATGTGCTTGGGCACGATTGGGTATTGTTGGCCGAAGAAGGTGTAGGTTTGCGTCCAGCTCTTGCGACGGTTCCAAGTGTGACAGAGGTCTCACGCACCAGTCTGTTGACCGGCAAGCTTGCCCAGGGACACGCGCAGAATGAAAAAGTAGGTTTCGCGGAGCATCCTGGTCTTTTGAAGACTTGTCGCAGTGGCTTTCCTCCCGTGCTCTTTCACAAAGCGTCCTTGCAGGAGACGGATGATTCGAGCTTAGCAGCTGACATTCGCAAAGAAATCAGCTCGGCTCATCGCAAGATCGTCGGCGTAGTGGTTAATGCCGTCGATGATCACTTGCTAAAGGGAGAGCAAATCGATACGCGATGGTCTCGCGATGAGATCAAGGTCCTGCCTGTATTGCTTCACGAAGCGAAAATGGCTGGTCGAACTGTAATCTTGTTGAGCGACCATGGTCACATTCTTGACTGCAATGCAAAAGGCCAACAGTATGAAGGTGGCGAGCGTTGGCGATTCGACGAGAAAAATGTCACCGAGGGCGAACTCAGGATTACTGGCGAGCGCGTAGTCATTCCTGAGACGCACAAGCTAATCGCTCCGTGGACAGAGAGGATTCGATACGGAATCAAGAAAAACGGATATCACGGTGGTGTCTCTCCACAAGAGATGGTCATCCCGATTGCAGTCCTCAATTCATCCAATTCTTTTCCTTCGGGTTGGAGCGATGCTCCCGTTGACACGCCGCTGTGGTGGGATATTGCGACCGGTCCAGCCAACGCAGCGCCGGCAACTGTTCTAAAACTGAAACCTGCTGAACCGAAGCCGATTCCTGCAGGCATGCTATTCAATGTCGACGAACTCGTTCAACAAGCGGAGAACGATACCCCGGTAGTCGCAATTCCAGATGCTATTACGAAAGCGGCAAAAGCTCAGGCTGAATGGATTAGTCGCCTGCTTCATTCGCACGTCTACGACGAGCAGAAGAGGCTTGGCGGGCGATCGGTGCCGGCGGATTCTGTGATCACGCGGCTGTTGCAGGCGATCGATGAGCGTGGCGGAAAAATCACATCTGCGGCACTTGCTCGCGCGATTCAAATGCCTCCGCTACGTCTACGTGGATTGCTGGCGATCGCACAGCGTGTTCTCAACGTCGATGGCTACGAAGTACTCTCTCGCGACGATGTTTCCGACACGATTCAGTTAGACCGCGCGTTGCTACTGAAACAATTCGATTTGGTGGAGTAAGCTGATCCATGGAAGCACATTTTCGCAGAGCGTTGAGAGTATTGAGGATTGTCCATGAGTTCCATAAGGAAGGGTATCAATTGATGCGAATTGCACCTGGCATGTCTCCATCAGGTTGCAGTTGGCGTTGCTCGATCGCACCTCGCTCGAATATCCTCCGATCGCATGGTGCGAAATTACGTGACTGGGACAGATTGGCAGCACATTACTCAAGTGCTCAAAGTAACGAATATTTCGGATGGTCTGATGCAGAGCATGACGACGTGAAGACTCTTGCCGCGAAATTTCGTGATCGCATGCCGGACATTGTTGAAGCCTCTCGAGGGATCGATTGGCAATACGCAGGTTGGTACGTTTCGATGCTAGGTTACGCTGAAAAAGAACTGTTTCCGATAGCATATGCCGATTGGCATGGAGAGCCGGACACCCGATTTCTACCCTTGAGCGGAGGAAAAAGCGAATTACTGATGCCTCCACCAGGCGACGCAGAAGAGGAGCAAACCGAATGATAAGTCCACAACGGCGACAAGAGATCATCGACGCCCTTCGGCGCGGTACCGTTCCAAAGAGTAGTTTGGACGCGTTTGCCGTTGGGCTTGAACGTTTCGAGTCCGCGTTGGATGAAGAGTTGCAGAAGGTGGCTTCCGGTGGGAGTGTGTTCAAAGCCGTTCGCGGTGAATACGGTTGTGGTAAGACTTTCTTTGCGAGGTGGCTGGTCGAGCGAGCAAAAAAGCTTGGCTTTGCAACTTCCGAAGTCC
>CAIOHR010000220.1 GCA_903858115.1 uncultured Pirellula sp.
GAGAAGTTACTCAAGGCAAAGACCACTTCGGATTTGGACTGAGAGGATACAGTACTAGCGTCATGACTAAGCGAGACTTCCTTCGATTGCCAGTCGTTTCGGCAAGTGCCGAGTTCCTGGTTACGGGCTACCTGGCACGACGAAGCATTCTGGCGTACAACGCCCCGCCGAATAACGAAGGTTACGACCTGATATGCATTCAACCAAATCCACGGCATCAACGACTGCCATACTTGCGTAGGAAATCGCTCAGGGACAGCAGACGAGTAATCAGAGGAGACACATGTTGATGTTCGACCTATTTTCAAAGAAGAAGCGTGATGCCAAACGGGTTTCACCGGATGTGTACCAGTACGATGACATTCCGCACCCTCTTCGAATTCAACTTCTTCATGCTTTCGATGACGCACGGGGTCGCATCTACTCACGAACCATCCCAGCTTACAGAGCGATCGGCACTGAGGGCTTTGACCTTTTCGCTGAAGCAAGTCTCGTTTTACGCCGTGAGCTTGGTTTGGGCAGACTGATTGAGGTAAGGAAGCGCGTCCGGTCCATGAAAGACACGCAGACCGAAGACTTACGTGATGAATTCACGGCTTTTTTCGAGAACTGTACTTCGGAACAAGTTCTTGACGCCGTACAGGTCGTTATGTCGTTGATTGAAGATGCAGACAGAAATCACCTACTCGACTCCGAATGTAATGCCCACAGTGTAGCCGCCGAGATAAACCGCAGGTTTCTCGAACACAGACTCGGCTACAAATACCAGTCGGGACAGATAGTCATAGAGACGAATTCAATTCTCCACGCTGAAGCGATCACCCCAGCCCTTACCCTTCTTATCGACCCGCGTTTTGCTGGGGCCAATGAGGAATTCTTAAAGGCCCACGAACATTACCGGCATGGTCGGCTAGCTGAGTGCCTTGTTGATTGCCTAAAGGCATTCGAGAGTTCGATGAAGATTATCTGCGATTTGAAGGGATGGTCATACAAGCCAACCGATACAGCAAAGTCGCTTATCGAGGTCTGCCTCGCAAACAATTTAGTACCAACCTTCACCCAGCAACAATTCACGTCACTTCGTATGCTCTTAGAAAGCGGGGTTCCGACTGTTCGCAATAAGCAGGCGGGTCACGGACAAGGGGCGACTCGCCATCAGGTTTCTCCGCAATTGGCACGTTTCGGCCTTCATTTGACGGCAGCAGCAGTTGTTTTGCTGGTCGATTCCTTTCTCAATCAAGACGCATAATGTCGCACCCCAACCTCTTCACCAATATCCCCTCCAGCCTACCGGACGAGCTTTTCACTACATTGCACGAAGCATCCAACCTGCGGATCGAGAGAATCATTTCGGATGGTCACACATCCCCAGAGGGGTTCTGGTACGAACAAGACGAACACGAATGGGTGATGGTCTTGCAAGGGTCAGCTAGGCTGCAACTCGAAGATAGAACCATCGAGCTAGGCCCTGGCGATTACATCAATCTACCCGCACATACGAAGCATCGAGTCCAGTGGACGACCAATGACCAACCTACGATTTGGCTGGCGATCTTCTACAAATCC
>CAIOHR010000221.1 GCA_903858115.1 uncultured Pirellula sp.
CGAGGTCGACGGGGCTCGAACCCGCAACCTCCGGATCGACAGTCCGGTGCTCTAACCAATTGAGCTACGACCCCTCATGTGCACAGGATTATAGCCCCACGAACTTGTCCCGCAAGCGTTGTTTAGACTGCCAAGTGAGCTTTTTTGACCGACCATGTGTAGCTTGTAACGTCTTTTCCTGGGAACACCGGATTGCTCGCCGATCCTGTTTTTCGCAAGCCTCTTAATTTACCGGACCGTTATCTTGAGGGCTTGTCTGGTGCTTTGTTTTCTTTTCGATAATCCCAGGGAGCCGTTGGGGAACTATTTTTCCACAGTCCTTTCTTGGCTTCTTTCGCCTCTGTTTCCAATTTCGCCAAGGCTTCGGATTTGTTGTAACGTTTGAAATGCCAAGCCATTCCCGACTTTAGCATCTCTGAGTTGATGTGTGTATCGCCAACGTAAACTTGCGCCAGTAGTCGCTCAAAGTTATCCTTGGATTTCCAGTTAATCCGTAGTTCTTTTTTCTCGATCAGTTTCGCTAACGCCTCGGATGATTCTTTTCCAAACTCCTGCTTCAATTCTGGAGCGTCGAGCCCCTCAAGCTGGACTTCGTATTCTTTGTTGCTGTCCTTGGGATCCAGGACAAGAACGGAATCGCCATCGATCACCCGTTTGACCGTGACCTGTAGGGTAGTTTCAGTCTCTGGTTCTTTAGCCTTTTCTTGCGATTGCCCGAGAACTGGAAGCATGAGAGGGCATCCCACGATTAGTGCTGTGACGATGTTGTGAAACGGCCTACCAATCCCGTTCATACCTATTTCCTTTGCAACAACTGATGAAATTTGACGACAGAGAAGTAACACAGAGAAGTAACATAGCGAGAGGCCGTTGGGATAGATCCTTGCCCTGCGGCAAATCCATTAAGGCAACACACCCCAGCGTTTCGGGATTTCATCCACGGCTCGCCTTTCTACGATTTCCCAATCCTAGTATAACGATCGACAGTGAGACGATTTGTGGCTCGATGTTGTAGATCTGCGAATTTTTGATGAAGTCGCTATAATCGCAACTCCCCACACACCTTCTCCGCGACGATTCCCTTCGAACACGCTAGATATGAACACCGCCATCCAACGAAGAATAACAAGCTTTGTGAGCGGCCGCGTCCAGGGAGTCGGATTCCGTTTTCATACCAAAGAAGTAGCCAAGAAATTCGCGGTCATGGGAACCGTTGAAAACCTTACTGATGGAAGAGTCAAGATTGTTGCCGAAGGTTGTATCGATGAGGTCCATCGGTTTTTGGATGCGGTTCAGAATCCCATGGCAGGCAACGTCAGCAAAATGGAACGCTTCGAAAGCGAAGCGTCTCTCGAATTCTCGAGCTTCACTCCCCTCTGGTAAATACTCCATTCCTACAAAGTAGTCGCTATGAAAAAACTAAATGCAGGCGGAGGATGGCAAGCCATTCGCTATACCTTCAAAAAGGGTTTCGAATCCGGTGGCTTGTGGAAAATGTATCGAGCACTCCGCTCTCGAAATGCATGCAAGACGTGCGCTCTGGGGATGGGTGGACAGCATGGCGGCATGGTGAACGAACACGGCTCATTCCCCGAAGTCTGTAAGAAGTCGATTCAAGCGATGGCGGCTGATATGCAGCCTGCAATCACTGCGGACTTCTGGGCGAAACACCCGATCCGTCAGATGAAGCATTACTCGCCGCGACAAATGGAAACGAGCGGTCGTTTAATCCAGCCGATTCTTTACGAACAGGGGGCCGAGTCTTATCGCACGATCACTTGGACCGAAGCTCTCGATCGCATTGCAAAGCAGCTCGCGGCGATTACGCCGGAAGAATCGTTCTGGTACTTTAGCGGCCGAAGCAGCAACGAAGCTGGATTTTTGCTACAGCTTCTTGCGCGGCTTTATGGCACCAACAATGTGAACAATTGCAGCTACTACTGTCATCAAGCCTCCGGTGTCGGGCTTTCAACAACTCTCGGGACAAGCACCGGAACTCTCGTGCTAGATGACTTGGACGAATGCGATACGATTTTCGTTATCGGTGGAAACCCGCCGAGTAACCATCCGCGATTGATGTCAACGCTGATGCATCTGCGGCGTCGCGGAGGCAAGATTGTGGTCATCAACCCGATCAAGGAACTTGGGCTAATTCGTTTCAAAGTTCCTAGCGATCCGGTGAGCATGCTTTTCGGAACCAAGATTGCAACTCACTATGTCCAACCGCATATCGGCGGCGATCTCGCTCTACTGTCGGGAATCGCCAAAGCTGTCTTGGAACTGGGACGTCACGATCTCGTGTTCATGCAGAAGCATTGCGAGAATCATGAATCGTACTTGGCAAAGATCGAGGAGACGAGCTGGGATGAAATCACTCGCAAATCAGGTGTCGACGAGAAGACGATTCGCGAACTAGGGAGTGTCTATGCTGCTAGCAGCGGAGCTGTGTTCTCATGGACGATGGGGATCACCCACCACACGAACGGAGTAGAAAACGTCCAGGGGATCGTGAACTTGGCACTGCTGCGCGGAATGATCGGACGCAAAGGAGCTGGACTTATGCCCATCCGGGGGCACTCGAACGTTCAAGGGATCGGTTCGGTAGGTGTAACCCCTAAGCTGAAGGATGAGATCTTCAATAATCTACAAACTAAGTTCGGAGTTGCTCTACCCACAACTCCAGGTCGCGATACGCTCGATTGCATGGAAGGCGCAAAGCGAGGTGATCTCAAGTTCGGGTTCTGTTTAGGTGGCAATCTCTATGGCTCAAATCCGGATGCTACATTTGCCAATGAAGCCCTCGGCAATCTCGACATGCTGGTGATGTTGAGCACGACCTTGAACACCGGGCATGCCAATGGGCTAGCCAAAACAACGATTGTTCTGCCGGTGCTGGCACGCGATGAAGAGCCCGAACCGACGACACAAGAGTCGATGTTCAATTATGTTCGATTGAGCGACGGTGGTCCGAAACGATTGCCGGGCCCTCGGAGTGAGATCCATGTCATTGCAGAGATCGGAAAACGGCTATTCGATTCGAAGAAGCCGGTCGATTGGTCGCAAATGGAAAAAGCAGATACGATCCGACAGTGGATATCCAAAGTTGTTCCAGGCTACGAAGCGATCGAATCCATCGCCGAAACGAAAAAAGAGTTCCAAGTCGGTGAACGAACGTTCCACACGCCGAAGTTTAAAACACCCAGCGGCAAAGCGAAGATGGTCGCGCATGAGCTGCCCGAGTTATCGCCGCTTGGGACTAATCAACTTCGACTGATGACCGTTCGGAGTGAAGGTCAGTTCAACACGGTGGTTTATGAAGAGACGGATCTCTATCGAAATCAAGAACGTCGTGATGTGATCTTGATGCATCCCAATGATCTGCAACGACTGGGTCTGCAGCATGACGAATGTGTTACGGTCTTCAACGAAACTGGCTCGATGTCGAACATTTTAGCCAGGGGCTACGAAGACATTCGAGAGGGATGTGCGATGATGTATTATCCCGAATCCAATGTGCTGGTTCCAAGAGCCGTTGATCCTCAATCGCGAACACCGACCTTCAAGAATATACCTGTCACGATTCAACGAGCGAACAACCTTTAGGCGAGGGTCGTTGGAAAAGTAAAACCCGAAGCGTGACGGCTTGTTGCTTTAATGGATTTTTCACTAGGCAAAGGAATCATCTTTACCCGAAGCGTGAGCGAGGGTCATTGCAAAGCGAATGCCGCTACATTCGCTTCAATTGCAGGATCGAGCTTTCGGACTCGGTGTCAGGCATAGGGTAGGAGGTTAATCGTCGAAGTTCCACTTTTTTCAGTAGTCCTCGGTGTCTTGCTTCGCCACGTTCCTCAGGCCACTTTGGACCTTTGATTGCTAACATGCGTCCAAATGTGTGCCAATAGGGATCGAGCCAATTGCAGAGACGCACTAAAGGGCCGACAGCGCGCGATGTCAATGTATCGTATCGAAAGTCATCCAGAACCTTTTGTACGCTCTGACCATAAACAGGAATCTTGAGTTTGAGCTGATTGGAAATTTGCTCAACGACCTTTGCTTTTTTGGCAACACTGTCACACAACGTCACTTGAGTATCAGGCCGAAGGATCGCAATCAAAATCCCAGGCACGCCACTGCCTGTACCGACATCGAGGACTTCCTCGTTTTGTTCCAGCAGTTTGCATACATGCCATGAGTCGAGCAAATCACGCTTGACGAACAGTTCAGGGGTCGTGTGGCGCGTAAGGTTGACACGCGTATTCCAGTCCCAGAGTTCGCTACAGTAGTCCGCAATAGGTCCCCAACATTCGTTGGGAACATCGATCTGCAATGCACCCGCTGTCTCACGAAGCCTTTGGTCCAGTTCCAATCGGTTTCCAGTGAAAACAGGCAAAGATACGACTTTGTCTCCTTCCTCGTCAATATTGCTCATTCATTCTTTCCATTGCGTTGCGTCTGGCGGCGATTCGATTCCTACGTCGCAGCCAATCTTATGTCGGCAGCGTTAGGGATGGTCGACTGCGTTAGGGAGTGCTTTTCTCTTTTTCCTGAATCGCACGACCGAAGCGACGAATCTGCTTTCGATGTTGACCGTCACGTGGGTCCATTTCTCGGCCGAGAAGCGAGAGCTCTAGTGCTTTCTCTTGGTTCCCCAAACGAAACTCTACTTCAGCGAGAGTATCTATGTAAGTCGGAGATCTTTCTTTTTCAACCGCTAACGTGGCAAGTTCCTTGGCTTTGTCTAAACTTCTATTGCAACATGCACAGAGCCAAGCGGTATTATTGAGATTGGTTGCGTCGTCTGGGTTCTCCTCGATCTTGGCGAGCATTTTATTTAGGAATAGTTCAAACCACGCATCGACAACTTCTTTGGGAAATTTCTTGTCAGCAGATGGAATAATGTCAATAGGGTAATCGATATTCATCGGGCTCAAGCGGAAAGCCATTCGAATCCAAAAGTCAGCGCTCTCTTGGTCCCCGTCTGAGATCGCCTTTAACGCGAATATTCCCGCGTTTTGATAGAAGACACTCCATGCGACATTCTCGCCTAGTTTGAACAAACTCATGGACCGAGAAACGAAATCGATCGAACCATCTCGAAAAGCTTTGTCTAGTTGGGTTGGATCGGTTTTGCATCGAGAGAATCGAAGGAATGCGATCGCTTGGGCATAGTTGGTTCCAAAAACTCTGCTGATACGATCCAGCAACTGATCTACTTCGGCTCGAGATTCATAAGGTTCCGTTTGTTTTGTAGAATAGGAAGAGAAGTAAGGTGCCCCCACTAGGACAGACGACAGAACTCTAGATCGTAACGTATCGAGTTCGTCCACCATTCCTGCTCGTTCGAGGAGTTCAGCGGTCTCCAAAAAGATAGTGACATCATGCGTGCTATTCGACGCTAACCCCTTCATCAGGTTAGCTGCTTTTTCTATGGCTGCGCTCGGACTACTAGACAACCTTCCACCGATGCGCCCACACTTCACTAATAACCGCGCGAGCAATCGAGTTGCATTGGGATCGTTATCGTTTTGTTCCATGAAGCCAGCTAGCAGTTCCATCGCATCTTGTGTTTGCCCCGACATATCGAGAATCTCGGCAATGTTAACAACAAACTCGGATTCACCTCGACCGAGTTCCCGAAGTCTCTCGCGAACACCTTCGACCATTTTGTTAACATCGGCTTTACTTTTCCATTGAGCTGGTTTACGACTCGAAAATAGTTCAATCATCGAGTCGATCGATTGTTCAACCGCTTGAGTTGGGCTGGGCTTCTCTTCCGCTCGGAGCGCATCTTTCACGAAGTACTCAAAGATAACGAATGGCTCCACGACCAATCGTCCAAACGCGCTAGTAAAGAGCACTTCTTCTCGTGCGGCCTGTCCTTCCGAGATCTTAGAAGACTGGAAGATTGATCTAGGATAGCCGTTTTGGCTTGATATCTCTTTCAAGAAACGCTTTACTTTATCCAACTCAGAGGCAGAGCTCCAATAGTCCAGTATCTTCTGTGAGAACCACGAGTTCTCATTTGTCTTCATCTCTTTGTACAGAAATTCATCGATCAGCTTTTCTGTCTCGGAATCCGCTATCTGGTAAACGACCAACAGTTGCCGTCGAAAGTCTGCACCGCTTCGATCTGTTTCTCCGTTTCGAATAGATGTCTTGAGTAGTTTGATGAGGTTGGTGGCATTGATTTCGGGGACTCCTATTCTTCCGACCGCACCCCGATGGTCACCTAGCCGAAGCAAGTGGGAAAACGCTTGCTCTCTATCCAAGCGTTGTAGTTGCTCCTGATGCATTTGCGTGTCGTTCATGGCCAACGCACAAACAACCATCGCTGGCGAGTATTGAGATCCATGAAGCTGCTTAATCTCCGTCCAAGCATTCTGCGCTTCGGTTCTCTGATTCTGGACTAAATGAACAGCGAGTCGCTGAAACGCCAGTTCCGACTTGCTACGTACTTTGAAAGACTTTTGAAGTTCTAACCATCGATTCCAGTCGGCTGACCGAATGCAAACTGCTTCCGCAGCGCGTGGACCTAGCTCTGTTTTCAGGGCATAGCGAACCGCGTCCTCGACTCTTCCATCTGCTTCCAGTTGGAACAATTGAACAATTGGGAGAGGTGGCTCCATTAGTTTCCAATCATCTGGCATCCCTATATCTCGCCACCAGCGATTGATCGCGACCCGTTGATCATTTGGAACATAAAGATCCAGTATCAAAGGTACCGCCCATGAATTCCGCGAAGCCCACGCTTGTTCCTGAAACATTTCCAGCTCGCCTTTGTCCGCCAAACTGCGGAGAACAGGTCTGGGAAGAACCTGCAATAAAGCGACAACCTGCTTCCATTCATTTCGGAATACCATGCCCAGCAATGGTACATTGTCACCTGCGATCGCACTGCGATACGCAGAAACGGTCTCTAGCTGTTCGGCAATGGGACCATCGGATTTTCGAAGCTGAATCAACCACTTCGCTAATGAAGATCGATGGGGATCCTCTTGATTCGCTTCTTTGGCCAGTTGCTCGTCGATAGGCAGGGAGCGATCGCGAAGTTTCAAGAAAGCTTCTCTACGAACTCGGTAGCTCGGGTCGTCCAGTTGCTTGAGGAGAACAGAGGTCTGTTCCGATTCGAGAATTGGCTTCGATTGTTCGTCGCCCAGAGATTCGTCGCGCAGAGAAATGTTCCAAACGAATCCAACAATCAGAAACGCAACGACTCTTCGGACGTGCGATCCCAAGCAGAGCTGGCACAAATCCCTAGCAGACTTATCGCTAGCCCATTGTCTTGACTGACGGTTGCAATCCATCTCGAGTCCTTTTGCTTGCCCCCATAATCCCGCTTCCTCTTTCAATTTCACCAGAAACCCACTTGATGAGGCAGTCCAATTCGGGGCGCCACGGAAGTTAGTTCAGTTTGCACCATTGTAGCTTAGAGGAAAATCAGGAGAATCAGTAGGAGTCGATGATTTGGCGACTTCCATTATTCCTTCGAAAGCTACCAATGCGAATTCCCCCGAATCTGAGAGAGATGTTCCCATTCCCAGTAGAGACGATGAAGCAATTGGCTCAGATGGTCGGGCAGCCTCAACTGGTCTCCGCTGTAAAAGAGGCCGCAGAAAAGGTAGGGATCAAGGAGCCGTTTGGGCCGGGGGGAGTCCAACAAATTCTCCAGCAGGCTGGACGATGGGTCGATGCGGTCGCAGAAGGCTTTGCAGGGAGATCTGGGACACAGATTGGCATTGCCGGGGTGAACGCGACTGGCGAAATGTTCTCCCTCCGCTGGAGCAACATGCCGACTTCTCTGGTGAATTCGCAGGCATGGTTGGAACTCATGGCTTGTTATTCCGATTCGAATGCCTCGCTTGCCGGTCTTAAATCGCTCATTCTCAAACTCACGGGTGCCGAAGACGTATTGATTTTATCCAATACCACGGCGGCCCTTCATGGGTTGGCCGCAGCGAATCGAGATGCGACATGGGTTGTTCCGCGTGTCGACTGTATCAAGATCCCACGTTTCGGGATTGCCGGACCGAGTAGCATTCGCGATACACTCGAATTCGCAGGCGTTGAGGTTCGAGAGGTTGGGTCCAATCAAGAATGCAATAGCGAGGATATCCAATTCGCGGTTGCTCCGTGTGCTTCTGCCCCATCATCATCGGCGACTAGCCAAACGACGACCAGCCAATCTTCGACTACGTTGTTCGTAACCTCTCCCAACTCGCTGGTATCGGAGTCTAGAGAGTCGCATATAAAGAATGTAACCGATATCGCATCCCAATCCGGAGCCCTCTTGGTTCGGCTGCTGTTCAATGCTCACTTCCAAAAAATCTCGGGGCTAACGCTTTCGACCTCGGTCGTTTCCGAACAATGGACATCGGCCAATGACATTCTTTTGGTTCCATGCGATGGCTTCCTAGGTGGAACTGAAGCGTGCCTCGTTCTGGTTCAAAAGAAACTTCCTTTCTGGCAGGCTTTGCAACGCATCGTCCAAGTGGCTGGCCTGGAGGCGAGTAGCCAGCAGCAGGCGTTTTTGCTTCGATCGTTTCGAATGTGCGAGACTGCAGACCAATGGGAAAAAACACTTTTAGGGAAGTGCCTAACCAACAACGCCGAGAACTTAAAGAGTCGAGCGGATCGATTGGCGATTCAGCTTCAAGGGACCAGCAAAGTTGAGAAAGCGGTCGTTGTGTCGAAGCCGTGTCGAATTGGTACCGGCGTTTGGATGAATGAGAAGTTGGAAAGCAGCGTTTTGCAGTTGTTCCCTAGGTCTTCGTCGGTCGGTTCGCTTCGCGATTACCTCGCGTCAACGGATCGCCCGATTTGGGCGAATGCTTATGCGGATCACATCGAGTTGGTATTGCGCACAATGGATCCTGACGATGATCGTTACATTGCTCAGCGTCTCTGCGATGAGCCGACCGATTCCGATGCTCGTACCGATAGCGAATCGTGAACGAACAAGGCAAAGGCTCTATCTTCGTAAACCAGATGGTAATGATCTGAGTTGGTTGCCTTTTTCCCCAAGAGTTGGCGAACGGGGGCGTTCTGTTGGACAAGGATTCCATCGGCTGGAAACTCCGCTAGGAAACTCTGCCAGCCCGGTGAGGCTGAATAGAACTGATCATGCTTCGGTAGAACTTCGGGTTGATATGCAACTTCATATCTGCCATCCAAGCTGACAAGAATGTTCGGATAACAATTCCAGGAAACATACGCGCCCGCAGCAAAGGGTGTTACAAGCTTGCCACGAAACTCATTTTCCTTCAAATACGAAACGGCTCCTGCAGGATACACCATCAATCCGTTTGGTTCATCGCTCGGCAAGGATGCGAGCCATACTTGCTGACGCACTGCAAAGCTGAAAAATGCAGCACACATGACCCACGCTGTCGCGATCAACGGAATCCGATTCTGATTAATCCACGAGATCAACGCGCGTCCTGTCGGTGTCGGAGTTAGCCAACCGGGTAGCATCGCCATCCAGCATATCGCGAACAAAGAACCGTGACGAATATGCTTTAGCGCCATGTAGGCAGCCAGGCAACAGAAAATCCATCCTCGCAACCGAGTCCAGTGACGATTCTTGGCCACATAGCCTAAGGACAGAACCATTCCCGCAAAGGCCACCATCGTCGTCGTTGCATCGAGTGTCATCCAAAGAGGCTGCCACTCAAGCATGGTTGGTCTTGGCATACGAATCGCATGGTATAGATACGCTGGGTAAGACATCCCCCAGGGATTCATGCAAACTCCTATGGCGAGTAATGGTAACAATGCAAAGTGATGCCAGAAGCGTGAGGCAAACTCCGCCTTCCATCGTACACTACCAAGCTCGTATATTGCGACAATCCAACGTTCCAAAACGTGCAATCCTAGCATCGCTATGCCTACCACAAATCCGGCATGCGCGTTCAGCCATACGACATACAACACGAACCATGGGGCTACCCAATTTTTGCGTCCACGCCAATCTGTCTGTTGCAAAAGTGCTTGTACGGCCATGAAGACCAGCGTTAGCAATTGTGCACGCAACGTTGCGAACCCAACCCATGCTAACGGAAAAGCAATAGGAACGCAGAACGCGATCAGCAGAGGATGGGCTCCATTGTTCCTGGCCACACGGTAGATCGTTAAACCCAGTAGCGTAATGAGTAATAATCTAGCCACGGCCATCCCATGCAATCCCATCGGATTAGCCCCTGCGACCATGTACAGGAATAGCCCAGTTCCCCATTCGTGATGAACTGCGGGTGAGACTGTTGGAGTAAACGCAAAGATATCATTGAGAGGGAAACTGCCTGACTCGAACATGGCTCGAACCAAAGCCATTTCGTGAAACGCATCATGTGTCACGTCGCGTAGACGTGAGACATAAGCCACAAATCCTAGAAATGTGGCGAGACAGGCCGCGACGATTAATCGACCGTCGCGGTGTAAGCCTATGCGTAAGTTTCGATTCCACATGGGAATCTTATCGAAGCCGCTACCGATTGCTCATCGTTCTTTTATCATTGGAATCAGCGGTTCTTTTTTTTGTTGTCAAATAGGAAGGAAGGCAACGATTACAACGGCTACTTTCTCGTGGTCGCAAACGAAATCAGCTCGGCCGCTAGAAAGAGGGGAAATCTAGCAACCGAGCTGATCAGTAGGTGTCATTTTCAGTGGGAGTGTATTTGCGCGGAGCTTCGTGCGTTACAGCACCAAACCTACCACGGCTATTTCAACGGTGAGTGGGCCATGAGGCGACGAGAACTGAAGCATTTCGACGTGAGCGCCCGGCTCGAATGAAACGCGGTGATCTTTCCCTGTAACCACGGTAGGTAGGCCGACTGAAATGCCGGGAATTCCCATTTTGTCCTTGCTTGCGCCACCGATCATATTCGCCAATTCGCCGACGGTATCAATGACATCGGAATTAATCGAATCGGGCCGTTCACCAATAAATGAACCTGCTGCGCTGATCGCGACTTCTTGATCGACACTGATCACTACCGACCCGCGAATAGCGCCGGATAAGCCGACTATCCCGCTACAATCATGGCGTGTCGCTGAAGTGTCATTTGTTACAACCCCGATGAGATCAACTTTCCAGCCGAGCATCATGGAGAAAACATCTTTGGTCATTTTGACAAAAGGAGCGATGAACTTCTTTTGCGAGTCTGAAAGCTCCGTACGTTTTTCTTGAGTGCTGGTGCTCATCTTGGGCCCTTTGAAGTAGAAGTTTGTTTGTGATAAGTGTCGATGAACGCTGTGGTCGGGGTTAAGCAGCAACAAATTTGTCTAACTTTGCTCGAAGATCATCTGCTTCAAACGGTTTCGTTAGGTAATCACTCACTCCAGCTTGGATCGCAGCTATTACTTGGCTTTTCTGAGCCTCTGTCGTCACCATGATGATTGGCACAGTTGAACCCATAGCACGAATCTCAGTTACGACATCGAGCCCTGATTTGTTCGGCATGTTCCAATCCGTGAGAATCAAATCGACTGGCTCTGCTTTGTATGCATCAATGGCTTCCTGGCCATCTGCAGCCTCAACAATGTCTGAAACTCCAACCGCGTTCAGCGATCGGATAATGATCTTTCGCATGATTCCCGAATCGTCCGCCACTAACACTTTCATAATCTAATCCCTCTAAGTTTCCAATTGTCTTGATGGGTGATTGAGGGACATGAAAGGTTCCCGCATATTCACCGAACAACAAGACTGTTGGTCACCACAGTGATTTGTCAAACGGACTAGATATACATTTCATTTTTCTAACAACACTTGCAGTTGACGGTAAATTCGTAAAAGACTCCCAAGCAGGATCCATCCCTACATTCGGCTGGGTAAATTGGATGGACTAGAGAAAAAAAATGGATTCCGATGACCGGTCACCTGGCACAAGCTATTCTTCCGGAGCTCACTTCTCTATTGCAAATGGTGCATAAAAGAGAGGTTGCATTTTCGAACTGCTGAAGCCCGCAGCATGGATGCCCAATAGCGAATTACAGTTTTGTTTCTCCGCTTTTGCTTTACGGATTAAGAAATGTTTCAGGACGACGAATTGGTGCACGAGTTTGTTGTTGAGAGCGCTGCGCACTTGGCTCTGGTGGAAGGGCAATTGCTTGAAATTGAGTCGGCTGGCGAAAACTACGATACGGAAATTGTTAATACAGTTTTCCGTGCCGTTCACTCGGTGAAAGGTGCGGCTGGTTTTCTGTGCCTAACGGTGATCAACTCGCTCGCCCACAGCTTGGAGAATGTTCTGAACATGATCCGCAATCGAGAATTGGCCGTGAACAAGTCGATAGTGAATACGTTGTTGCGATCTGCAGATCAACTGAGGATCCTCGTGGATAATGTGGAAAGCAGCAACGAAGTCGATGTCTCCGAACTCGTCTCTCAACTGGATGCAATTTACTCAGGACAGCCAGAAAAGACCACGAATGAAGAGAATCTAGAAAATCAATTGGATCACTCTCTTGAACAAGCTGAACAGAGTGTGGCCGCGATGGAAAGTGAAGAGCCACCGATGTCGTTCGGTGGTGCGTCGCAATCGTCGCCTATGCAGTCATCGAGTGATGTGCAAGAAACATTTGGTCAGGAATCTATTTCCCATGCCCCTGAGGCGGCTAAATCGGTTGTACCTCTTCCGACAACCCCTCGTCCCAATATAAATCCAGTAAAAACCATGGAAAAAACGCCTACAAAGAACTCGGAAAATACTCATGTGAGCGGCAAGAACAAGGCAACGGATTCAATTGTTCGCGTCAATGTTGCTGTTCTCGACCGACTGATGAATCTGGCGGGGGAACTCGTCCTTAGTAGAAACCAGCTCATTCTGGCTGTTTCGAATGGTACTCGCGAGGGACTGGAAGCAATCGCATCACGCGTCGATCAGGTCACGAGTGAACTGCAAGAGACGATCATGCAAACTCGCATGCAGCAGATCGGGACCGTATTCGGTCGTTTCCCTCGCGTTGTCCGTGACTTGAGCAACAAGCTCGGCAAAGAGTGCGTTCTGGATATCGAGGGAGATGAAGTTGAAGTCGATAAGACAATCGTGGAAGCCATGGGTGACCCCTTAACCCACTTGGTTCGTAACAGTGTTGATCACGGAATTGAGTCACCGGAGAAACGAAAGGCTGCCGGAAAGTCCCCAGTCGGACGCGTTCGGCTCCGAGCCTTCCATCAAGCGGGCAAGGTTTGTATTCGAATCGAAGATGATGGTGCTGGGATGGACCCAATACGTCTCAAGACGAAGGCGTTGGAAAAAGGAATCATTACGGCAGACCAGGCCGGCACCATGTCCGACAATGAGGCCTTGCGGTTAATCTTCGCGCCTGGTTTCTCAACCGCAGCCCAAGTTACCGATGTCTCGGGGCGTGGGGTGGGCATGGATGTTGTAAAAACCAACATCGAACAGCTCGGTGGTACCGTCGATTTGGAGAGTAATCTCGGTCGAGGGTCCGCAGTCCACATTACCTTACCACTGACTTTGGCTATTGTCCCTTCGATGATTGTAGGGTGCTCCGGCGAGCGATATGCCGTTCCACAAGCGAACATTGTTGAACTAGTACGAGTGCCAGAAGCTGAGATGAACGCCAAGATTGGAACTGTTCACGGAGCGGAGGTCTTGCGTCTGCGTGGGCAATTGCTCCCGTTGGTACGACTGGACAAGGCGCTCATGTTGCGAGATGAAGCGGACGCGGTAGATCGTCCAAGAAGCGCGAATATACTCGTGCTCGAGACAGGTCAAATGCGTTACGGATTAATTGTCGACTCGCTGTACGACAATGAAGAAATCGTTGTGAAACCGCTCGGCAAGCATGTTCGGGACCTCGGATACCTCGCAGGTGCAACGATTCTTGGGGATGGGTACGTCGCATTGATCCTCGACATCGTGGGATTGGCAATGCACAGCAACCTTCGAAACATCGATCTTGTTGAGAATGAAGTTCGATCAGGGTTTCACACCGGCGAAGAAGTCCATAGGCTGTTGCTGTTCACGAACCACAGTTGCGAACAGTTTGCGATTCCGATGGCTATGGTCGCTAGAATCGAACGAATCAAATCCTCAGAGATTCGTTTCATCGGTTGTCAGAATATCCTCATCTATCGAGGGCAATCGTTACCGATCATCCGACTGGAACAGAGTATTGCCGCACTTCCGCCGGAACAGGAGTCAGAGAACCTGTTTGTGATCGTCTTCCGGCTCGGAGATCGGGAGATCGGCCTCGTGGCGCCTGCACTCAAGGATATCCGAGATGTCCAGATGTTGATTGATGCGAAGACGTTGAGAGAGCCTGGCGTGCTTGGCGCGGTCATCGTTGACAATGCAACTACTCGCATCCTGGATTTGATGGAATTGGTGCGACTGAAGTATGCAGACTGGTTCCAGGAGGAAAACTCCGTACATTCCGAAAAAGTAGCAGAAACGCCAACGATTCTGCTTGCTGAAGATTCCGACTTCTTCAGGAACCATGTTACGAGAACTTTGGAATCAGAAGGATTTAAAGTGATCGGCGCAGTCGATGGGAAGGATGCGTGGGATCATCTTCAAGCGATCTTCGATGAAATCGATGTCATTGTTACCGATATCGAGATGCCTCGAATGAACGGCTTGGAGTTCGCTAAAGCTGTCCGGTCTAGAGAGAACACCGCACGTCTACCGATCATCGCCCTGACGAGCTTGGCGGGCGAAGAGGATAAAGAGCGCGGGACTTTGGCGGGGATCAACGAGTACCAAATCAAGATGGACGCAAATCGCCTGGTGGACGCAGTCCGCAGGCTTGCTGGAACGACGGTGTAAAGAGTGCCGTATCCAATAAGGAGAAAGTAAAAATCATGAATAGCCAGTACCAATCAAACTCGACTTCCAAAGTAGCACAATACGCGACATTTTATTGCGATAAGTCTCTTTTGGGCCTCGACATTAGCTTCGTTCAAGAAATCAATCGCAGCTTTGATCTGACGCAAGTGCCGTTGAGCTCAAAGTGCGTTCGCGGAGTCATGAATCTTCGAGGTGAAGTAGTGACGATGCTTGATCTACGCACGTTGATGGGGCTGCCCGCAGGAAAGAGCGGCCCACGCAATAGAAACCTGATCTTGAAATGCGACGGCGATATCTTCGGTCTTTGGGTGGATGGTGTGGCTGACATTTTGACAATCGATTCTTCAGCGATTACTCAGCCCCCGTCGAATCTTTCGATTGCCGAATCTCGACTGATTCGTGGCGTTTACCAATCAGACAAATCGTTGGTAATGCTTGTAGAACCTAGGGAAGTTTTGTCCGCTTCCTTGAACTTGATGCGACACGCAGCCTAATTTACGTACTAATCCTCTAGATCCAATATCCTAAAAACTCCTCACTGAATGCGACTATGAAAATACGAACCAAACTCTTCGCTTCCATTTTGGCATGTGGCCTTGTACCGATGGGTGTGCTCGGCACGATCAATTTCTTTAACTCCCAGTCGGCGTTTCATCATGTCACGCAGGAGTCCGTCAATGGAATGACGAGCTTGGCAAACTCGAAGTTGACGGCTGTTGCCGAAGTGAAAAAGGCACAGATCAAGGATTACTTTGAGAGTGCTTCCCGGCAGATTACGTCGATTGCCCATAGCACTCAATCAGCCCTGGCCATTCGAAGCTTTGCGCAAGGGTTCAAGAGCTTCACGAATGATCGCAAACTCGTCAACGAAAATGAAATCGTCGATCTGCCACAGGTCAAGCAGTACTATCAGACTATCTTCTCTGCGGAGTACTTGAAAAACAACCCAGGCAAGTCGGTAGACTCCGACATCCGTGTCTCCCAACTCTCGCCAGCCGGCTTGGCGTTGCAAAATGCATACATCGTCCAGAATGCGAATCCTTTGGGAAACAAACAACAGTTGATCGAGTCTCCCTATAAATCGAAGTATGATGCAGCCCACAAAGCAAACCATCCATTCTTCAAGTATGTTTTGGAGCAATATGGGTATTACGATATCTTCTTGATTGACTCAGAATCGGGTGACATCGTTTACACCGTTTTCAAGGAAGTTGATTTCGCGACGAATCTGAATGACGGACCGTATGCGAGAACCGCACTTGGCGATGCTTTCCGCAAAGCGAATAGCCTAAGTGCCTCGGACGCTCCTGCCTTGGTTGACTTTGCCCGCTATTACCCTTCGTATGAGTCACCTGCTAGCTTCATCGCAGCCCCCATTTTCGATGGTGAGAAGCGAATCGGAGTCGTGGCAATTCAAATGCCAATCGACAAAGTAAACAGCGTTATGAACGTAGGGTCGTATTTGGGCGACGATGGCGAAGCTTACCTTGTTGCAAAAGACTTCTTGCCACGTTCGGACAGCAAACTGGACACTGCAAATCGCACGATTGTCCAAGCGTTCCGAGATCCCGCCAAAGGGCAGATCAAGACCGAGGCTGTGGAGCGAGCGTTGCGAGGCGAGACAGGATTGTTGAAGACGAAGAATTATCTGGGACAAGAAACGCTTACCGGTTTTAGCCCACTCAATCTTTTTGGACTGGAATGGGCTATCATCACAGACGAACCTGTGTCCACGGCTCTAGCTTCTGCGGAAGAAATCGCGATTGGTTCCAGTAAAGCACAATCGTCATTGCTCTTCTGGTTCTTAGGGCTAACCATCGGATCCGTTGCAGTGATTCTGCCATTCTCCCTTTTGATCGTTCGGAATCTGATGACTCCGATTCGCGCAACAATCAACACTCTCCGCGATATTGCGGAAGGCGAAGGGGACTTGACGAGGCGATTGGACGCATCGCGTGCAGACGAGTTGGGCGAGTTGTCGAAATGGTTCAATGCCTTCGCTCAGAGAATCCATGATGTCGTTTGCACTGTTTCAGATAACTCGAGCTCGCTTAGTGCCAGCTCGACGCAACTTTCCCAAACCGCAGAGTCCTTGTCGGCTGGGGTAAGCTCCAGCAAGCAGCAATCTGCGAGTGTTAGTGCCGCAGCGGAAGAAATGTCTGTGAATATGCGTCAAGTTGCTGATAGTACCGACGGCATGAGTCAAACCATCCGAGCTGTGGCTGCCAGTGTAGAAGAAATGAATCAAACAATTCGCGAGATTGCACGTAATGCAGAGAAGAGTGCTACTGTCGCTGGCCAAGCGGCAACGCTCGTGGAAGTGAGCAATGAGAAGATCTCAACACTAGGCAATTCCGCCAATGAAATCGGACGAGTCATCGAAGTCATCCAAGATATTGCTGAGCAGACCAATCTACTGGCCCTCAACGCGACGATCGAAGCCGCACGTGCTGGAGAGGCTGGTAAAGGCTTTGCCGTGGTAGCAACGGAAGTGAAAGAGCTTGCCAAACAAACCGCAGCTGCGACCGATGATATTCGATCTAGAATCGAAGCTATCCAGGCATCAACTACCGATGCGGTGGAATCGATCCGAGAAATTAGCGAAGTGATCAACAATGTGAACGAAGTTTCTAGAACGATCGCTTCTGCGGTCGAAGAGCAAAGTATCACGACGCGGCAAATCTCAGACAACGTCTCTACTACGGCGAACGCAGCAGAGACCGTTGCACGCGGTGTTTCGGAGACAGCTGTTGCTAGCCGTGAAATCACCGAGAATATCACCAAAGTCGATAGCGTGCTTCTTCAAACCGCGGAGGGAGCAGATGAATCTCGAAATGCTGGAATTCGCCTAAGCGAGCTAGCAAGCGAAATGACGGAAATGATTGGCAAGTTTCGAACCGATCGAACCAAATCCTCAAACCTAGTTCGACGCTAATTCGAGAGGTCGATGAGTTCAGCAACATAAAATCCTAGGCCTATGTTCTATGGAACATAGGCCTATTTTGTTCCTTCATGTATTCAGACCTCTGATTCTCAATAACGTTTTGTCTCATGCCAACAGTGGTCCCATCTTCCATTCGTGTCCTCGTGACCGATGACACAGCTCTCTACCGTCGAATGCTCAGCGATGTTCTGTCGAGTATTCCTGGTGTAGAGGTTGCAGGGACTTCCTTTGATGGAGAAGATTGTTTGATGCAGCTAGAGAGGCTGCGCCCTGACTTCGTTACCCTTGACATCAATATGCCGCGAAGGGACGGGCTATCGACTCTCGCGGAGATTCGCAAACGCGGGATCAAAACACAAGTGGTGATGGTCAGTTCTCCCACCGCAGAAAGCGCTGAACAAACGCTCTTGGCCCTGCGAAGCGGCGCCCTGGATATGATTCTCAAGCCTGCCGGTACCAGTATACAAGAGAATCGCCGAAGTCTCGAAGAGCAATTGCTTAACCAAGTAGAAACCGTTCGAGGTCTTCTAAAGAGTTCTCTGCGCCCGATTTCGACTCCCTCAGGGACTCCAGCACATTCACATCCTCGAAACAAAGCGATAGGACCGTTGCCTGCGGCGAACCGAGTTGGTGCGTTTCAGTGTCTCTGTGTCGGTGTCTCTACCGGTGGGCCGGCCGCTCTCGGAACCATTCTTCCCATGCTTCCCTTGGGTCTTCCTGTGCCGATCTTCATCGTCCAGCATATGCCACCCGTGTTTACCAAGAGCATGGCGAATCATCTAGCCTCGATCTCTAAAGTACCTGTGGTCGAAGCGACCCATGGTGAAATAGCAAAGCCAGGGCATGTTTACATCGCCCCCGGAGGCAAACAAATGAAGATGGTTAAAAAAGGTGTAGCGTTTGAACTTGTTGTCAACGATGACGCAGCTTTGGGATCATGCAAACCTAGCGTCGACTATCTACTAAATGCTGCTGCGGAAGTAACGGGCAGCAATACGCTGGCTTTAATCCTGACCGGCATGGGAAGCGATGGTTTGGCAGGATGCCGTAGACTTGGAGCCATGGGCGCGCATGTTCTGGCCCAATCGGGTGAAACATGCGTCGTTTATGGAATGCCAAGGCAGATCGTTGATAATGGCCTTGCAAACGAGATCCTTCCACTTCAGGGCATCGCATCGCGCCTAGTCGAGCTCCTCCAGGGGATAAGATGAGCCAACTTACTAGTCAGTCCGTCACATTCATCTTTGACTATATCGAAGAGCTTTGCGGCATCGCACTAGACGATTCGAAGAGCTACTTGATTGACGCTCGGCTATCATCGCTCGTAAAACAGTTTCAAGTCAAATCGCCTATCGAATTGGTCGAGAAAGCAAGGACTCCGTTAGGCGACCCGATCCGAAGAGCACTGATTGAAGCGATGACGACGCGCGAAACATTCTTTTTTCGGGACAAAAGCCCCTTTGATGCGTTGCAGTTCAAAGCGTTGCCTGAAACGCTAGACGTAACATTGAAGCAGAAGAGTAATAAACTGCGAATTTGGTCTGCTGCTGCTAGCACTGGGCAAGAAGCTTGCTCAATCGGTATGGTCATTAGCGAAATGGTCCCCGATATCCAACGATGGGACATACAGATTCTTGCAACAGATATCTCGGAGGATGCGCTGACCAAAGCACGTCGCGGAATCTATACGAAAATGGAAGTCGAACGAGGACTGCCTCCTCAATTTGTGCGAAAGTACATGTCTTCTCACCCCGAGGGATACAAAGTCAATGACTCTGTGATGAGGTTGATTCGATTCCAACAGCTCAACCTATTAGATCCTTTTCGATTTCCACACCAATTTGACATCATCTTCTGCCGAAACGTCGCGATCTATTTCGAGAAGAATGTGAAGATCGACTTGTTCCGAAGAATGTTGCCGTTGTTACCACAGACCGGGTATCTGTTCGTCGGTGTCTCGGAATCCCTGTTCGATTGCGGTCCTGAGTTCAAAGCCCAAGCACATTGCAAGGGAACCTACTACCAACCCAACTTACCGAAACTGCCCGCAAAACAAACTATAGCTGCATACACGCCGGCACAAGCCATTGCACCGACACAAGCTCCAATCACACAGAAACAGTAACTAGCCTTCGTGAATGATCGATGATGAATCGTTGTATCTCTCGCCTTTTGGGAATATCGTTTGTTTCACTCTTGACCGCGATTGTCTTCGTTGGCTTGACTAGCCCAATAGCAGCAGACTCAGGCCATGACGCTCTATGGGGTGTCCCTCAGGCCAACCATTATCTCACGATTCGTCCACCATCGAACAAGCTACATACCAAAAACGCCTCACCTTCGTTTACCGTTACTCCGCAAACGTCACAGCCGTATGCCTATGGCTGGTTCGGTCAGAAAGCGTCCCCGAGTTTGTACCGACATTTCGGTCATCAACAAAACTATACGCAATGGACGTTACGATAAGGACCATCGCGTATCCGCCTGAATACACTTTGGGTTCTAGTACGATTCGCTTCATTAGGCGACAAAACAGTAGTCCAACCGAATCAACCAATGCCTAGAATCAACTCGTTTTCTCGAGAATAATGATGCGAAACAGATACTCATCACCGATGAATGTAGTTGCACAGACCGGTTTGGAACCGTAGTTTAGAAATTGAAAGTCCTTCCCGTTCGTAACGGTCGGAAGCGATAAATTAGAAGGACTCGGAACGATGCTTTTGATGTTCCCACCAATCATGTTTGTTAGTTCCGCAAGCGAATCCTGCCGATCCGCATCTGTCACCTCATCCTCATGCATGGCGAACATACGAGAGCTTGCTGCGGATGCTAAGGCAACAGAGGTCTGAAGGATTACAGTGCCACACCATTCGCCTACGATCTGAATGCATCCTATCATCCCAGTTTCGGGTTCGATGCATGAGTCTGTAGCAACGGGGTAGGTGTCCATTTGAATCATTGTGCTGAATACATTCTGAGTAATTGCTACAACATCGTCTGATTCTATCATGGGTAATCTGGCTTTCGAGTAGTGGGTTGTATGGCATGCGGCGGATGAAGTCTTACCATCCAAACCCGAAATGGAACTGAGGGATATTCCCTCGCTAACGCGTCGGGCTGGGATGTTTCTAACCTCCTTTCGCCTAACACGGACGGTAGTAAACGGCACTACCGATTTGCTGTTTTTCAAACTTGACTTTAAGGTTCATGGTCGTCTCTGACCCTCCGAGAAACAAGCATCCATCGCTTCGGAGAGAGGCTCGAACACGATTCAGTATCGATGATTTTGTCTCCGGACAAAAATAGATCAGCACGTTTCTTAGAAAGACGATATCCATTTGGCTAATCGCCGTTGGAAACGTCTCGATCAAGTTTATAGTGCGAAAATCAACCATCGATCGAATTTCGTCGTTGAGCTTCCATTGGATTCCTTGCTTGCTGAAGTACTTCAACAAAAGCGGCATCGGAAGTCCGCGGTTGATCTCGGTTTGCGTGAATACGCCGGCTTTTGCCCTTTCTAGAATCTTGGTCGATAGATCACTTGCAATCAACCGTACTTTCCAGCCCCCCAGATCCGGAAAATTCTCTTTTATCAGCATGGCGATCGAATAGACTTCTTGGCCACTGGAACAGGCGTTAGACCAAATATTGAGAACTTTCTCGCTCGCCCGAGCCTTGATGAGATTGGGAAGGATGTTGGTCTTCAACGCTTGAAAGGGATGTAGATCACGGAAAAAGCTTGTCTCGTTCGTGGTCATGGCATCTACTACTTTTTGAGTTAACCCCTGCGAGTTAGGCTCTTGTAGTTTTTCAATGAGTTTGCCTATCGTTTCAAAACCACATTCGCGTGCAATCGGTGAAAGTCGAGACTCCACCAAGTAGGATTTGCTACTCTCCAAGACGATTGCAGAACGCTCTCTTACCAGTTTGGCGATGTAATCGAATGATCTGGGCTCTAGGACAGTGGTTGTCATTTTGTTTAGGCTTTCGTTAACATTCGAGTCGTTCGTCCAATAGTCATCGCACTTACGAGCTGTGCAGCAACTTGTGATAACGGAAGCACTTCATCGGCCAGTCCCGATTGTACGATGGCTCTGGGCATCCCCCATACCACGGACGTTGACTCATCCTGTGCAAATATCCGCCCGCCGGCATCACGAATCACCTCTGCCCCCAGTTTTCCGTCGCGACCCATTCCCGTGAGTACTACAGCAAGCGCGTTTGCACCAAAGTTTTCAGCCACGCTGCGAAAGAGAACGTCGACGGACGGTCGGCATGAGTTTTCTGGTGGTATTTGATTCAACTCCACGCGAACCCCAGCACCATCCAAATGAATCAGCATGTGATAATCACCGGGAGCGATCGCGACCATACCAGACTGAATCACTGAGCCGGGACTTGCTTCAACGACTTCGAGCGCACAATTCTGGTTGAGGCGGTTTGCAAGGTGCTTTGTAAACACCGGTGGCATATGCTGAACAATGAGAATGGGCACGGGAAATGACCGAGGCAGCTCTTTGAGAACCGCGGTAAGTGCATTCGGCCCACCCGTTGAAGAGCCAATGGCGACGACATCGATACGATTCTTGACTCGTGGTGAGCGAGATGCAGGCGATTGCAAAATTGCCTGCGGCTTGCTGGGAGGAGTTGACGTTTCCAGGGATTTGTCATTGAACCATGTGCACAATGACTTGATCTTTGGAATAAGTTGTTCGCGCACACTTTGCATGGACTCGTTCACGCTACCGACATTCGCTGGTTTTGTAACGTAGTCATTGGCACCGTTGGCAAGTGCATCCAGCGTAGCTTCGGCTCCCTTTTGAGTGAGCGTGCTAAACATGATGACTGGCAAAGTGGGATAAATCTTTCGCAACTCCAAGACGGTTGCCAATCCATCCATCTCAGGCATTTCGATGTCGAGCGTAACAACGTCAGGTGTGAGTTGCGAGAGCTTGGCAATCGCAATCTTTCCGTTGGGTGCCGTGCCCACCACCTCGATCTCAGGGTCGCTCGCAAGTGCACTGGAAAGTAGCCTGCGAATGACAGTGGAGTCGTCCACGATGAGAACACGTATCTTGCGCATCGATTTAAACTCCGATTCCGAGAATCGAGAGTTTCTCTTCGATCATCGTCCTAGAAAAAGGCTTCATGATGTACTCATTAACACCAGCTAAGAATGCCATCGCCATCCGTTCCATTTCCGTTTCGGTCGTCAACATGATGATCGGCAGATCCCGATTGGCTTTGTCGGCCCGAACAGCCTTAATAAAATCGAGTCCATTCATCACTGGCATGTTCCAGTCCACCATCACAACGTCAGGCAAACCATGCTCGATAAGGGTATCGAGTGCTTCCTGCCCATCTCCCGCTTCGAGTACCTCAAAACCTAGATCCTTTAAGTACTGGCCTACAATCCGCCTAGTTGCTCGAGAGTCATCAATCACTAAAGCTTGCATGTTATCAATTGCCGAATGAACGTTGAAGAAAGTTAGTTTTCATGACGTCGCGGTTCTCCGAGGTGCAAACCATCATCACGCACGGAGAAAGGCGACCACTGGTTTACGAATCAAATCTAGAACTTAAAGCGAGCAACCAAGTTTTGAAGCTCTGACGCCATTCGCGAAAGCTCACTCGAAGCTTGCTGCGTGTTGCTTGCTCCCTGCGTGGTGCTTTCGGCAGCAGAAGCAACCGAAGTAATGTTCTGGGCAATCTCGCCAGAACCCTTGGAGGCTTCCGCGACGTTTCTCCCCATCTCGTTCGCTGTCGCGGTTTGTTCTTCAACGGCGCTCGCAATCGTGCTAGAGATGTCGTTGATTTGATTGATCACATCACTGATTTGGCGAATCGCATCGACGGCTCCACGTGTATCCGACTGTATCGTTTCGATCTTGCGACTGATGTCTTCGGTTGCCTTTGCCGTTTCCTTGGCGAGTTCTTTCACTTCATTCGCGACAACAGCGAAACCTTTCCCTGCCTCGCCTGCACGTGCAGCTTCGATAGTTGCATTCAGTGCCAGGAGATTTGTTTGTTCGGCAATCGAGGTAATGACTTTTACGACCTTGCCGATTTCCGCACTGCTCACACCGAGTTTGGCGATCGTCGTATTTGTCGTATTTGCAACAACGACAGCTTGTTGCGATACTTTGGCAGCGTCCGTCGCGTTCTTTGCAATCTCACGGATCGCAGAATTGAGTTCATCGACTCCCGTTGCAACAGTCTGAACATTTTGACTCACTTGTTCTGAAGCTGCTGAAACAATGTTTGCCTGTGCGGAAGTTTCTTCAGCATTAGAACTCATCTGCTTACTTACGGAGGAGAGCTCTTCGGAGGCTCCTGCAAGAGCGGACGCATTATCGGCAATCGACGCGATACTCTTGCGCAAGTCTACGAAAAAGCTTGCTAGTCCATCTCCCATTTGGCCGATCGGGTCGTTGCCGGTGACATCGATGGTTTGCGTTAGGTCTCCTTGCGTTGCCAAAGTGACGACGCCCAGCATTTGAAAAACCTTCGACTTCAGCTCTTCGTTCGCATGGACAGCCTCGGTATTATCGGTTGCGATCTTAACCACCTTGAAAACCCGGCCCATCTCGTCCTTCACTGGAGCATAAATGGATTGAAGCCAAACTTCTTTCCCGTCTTTGGAAAAACGCTTGTAGAGTGCGGACTTACTCTTGCCAGCATTCAAATCCTCCCAAAACTGAGCGTATTCGTGTGAGCTGCTGAAACTAGGATCGACGAAACTGCGATGGTGTTTGCCGACGACCTCTTCGAGCCGGTATCCCATTGTCTTGCAGAAGTTATTGTTTGCATTTAACACATGCCCCTTCGGGTCGAACTCAATAAAAGCGATCTCATTCTTGATCGCTTCAAGTATCCCCTGTGAGTTTTGACGCTCGAGTTCGGAGGTGGTGATATCGTAACGAACCCCGATGTACTTACGAGGCTTTCCATTCTCTCCCATCACAGGTGCGATTACAGCGTCTACATAGTAAGGTGTGCCATCCTTGGCTTGATTCTTGATCACCCCTCGAAACGTTTTTCCTCTCCCAATCGATGCCCATAGTTCCTTAAACACTTCCTTTGGCATATCCGGGTGGCGAGTCGTATTGTGGGGTTGTCCGATCAGCTCTTCTCTGGAGTACTTCGAAACCTCACAAAACTTTTCGTTGACAGTAAGAATATCTCCTTTGAGGTCCGACTCCGAGACAATGCTCGTCAGATTCATGATATCGACTCGAACGCGAAGTTCTTCCGCTTCCAGTTCGAGGGCTTTTCTCTCCGTAACATCCGACGCAATGCAGATGACTCGATTCGGCAATCCATTCGATTCATCAACGGGCGCAAATGTAGCTTTCAACCAAACTACCTTCCCCTCCTTGCTGAGAAGTTTATACTCTCCCGATTGCAATCTGCTGGCCCCAAGCGTACGAAACAACTCCTTGTAAGCCGCGGTCTCACGCGAGTTGGATTCGGCGAAACTAGCCAGTGCACGACCAGCGACTTCTTCTGCTTCAAAGCCCATCAACACAAGGAACTGGCTGTTCGCAGACCGAATGGTTCCTTCGATATCGAGCTCAAGCATGCATTGGGTAGCATGGAACGCCTCCACTTGGCACTTGTACAATGCAAGTTCGGAATTGGCTGATTTGTTAGCGGTTGCTTTGCTAGCACTTGCTTTCTTGGGTGTAGCGGCTTTGGTCGTTGCGGATCGGCTGGAGCGAGTAGCTGTTGTCATGATTATTCCTGATGGAGTAAGTGATATCTAGTTTGTTGTGTTTGAGGATGAGGTTAGGAACGACATTTGTTCGGACGGAGATCGAGACCTGGAGTTCGATGGTCAGTCGCTGGGCGAAGTGACATTCATGGCACGCTCCGTATTAAGGATGAGTAGCAACCGGTCTTTCATCTTGTATGCACCGCTTAACATGTCGCGTGAAACGCCCTCCAAGGTGTCGGGCAGTGGTTCCAAGTTTGCTTGATCGATCTGCTGGACATCGCCAATTTGATCTACCAAGAAGCTGATCGCACCGTCTTCACCACGAACGACTACATTCATAGGCAACTGCTCCGTCGGACGATCCTGTATCCCAAGCCGTCTTCGAAGATCAATCGCTGTAACGATTTGCCCTCGCAGATTGATAAGTCCAACTACCGATGTGGGCGCCAGTGGTACATCTGTCATGTGCTGATATCGAATGACCTCTTGTACCGATTCAACTGCGACACCGTACATTTGCGTATCTAAATAAAAGGTGCAGACCTGATTTGCGACTATCATGATGAACCTCTAAATAGAAAGAGAATGGGATTGTGTTGACTCGGGATCCAACTGATCGATAATGGCTGGCAAGTTCACGAAATCGGTTACGCAATCCTCAATGATGGCCGAGCCGAGGAGCCCTGCTCGATGACTCCGTTTGTGAATTGCGATCGAAGTTTCTACGATGTCGACTATACGATTGACGACCAGTCCATAACTTTGCGAATCTTGGTTGTATACGATTACATTCAGCAATCCATCTTCAGGAGGTGTGTCGTCGCAGATGCCTAGCATATCGGCCAATCGAATCATTGGCAGAATCTCCCCTCGATACTGTACCACCTCCTTGTTCTCGGAATACTCGATCGAAGCGGCCGGTATCTTTTCAAGTCTTGCCACTTCGGAGATCGGAATGGCAAGCCGGCGGTCAGTGCCTGTCGCGATCAACAGCAGATTCTGGCTTTCTCCCCCTGATTCTTTCGAGTACCCATAGGAGTCTTGGACAGAACGACTGCGATCTTTCATAATCAAGTTCGCGTTATGTGCGATACCTAGGACGTCCAATATTAGCGCAACCTTGCCATCCCCCATAATCGTTGCACCAGAGTAAACGGCAACGTTCTTTAGCTGACTACTAAGCGGCTTCACAACAATCTCCTCGGTATCGTTGATCCGATCGACAACAAGTCCGAACTGTCGATCATCCGCACGCAATACCACAATGTTGACGACATCCTTGGGTTCCTCCGTTAACTCTTTGGTACTAAGTACCTTTTTCAAATGGATGAGCGGCAGCAAACGACCTCGCAGACGATATACAGGCGCACCTCGAATCCACTCGATGTTCTCGGCCGCCTTCTCCCCTTCAAGTCGAACGAGTTCTAATAGATTCACCTGTGGTATGGCAAAACGATCTCCACCGTTGGTAACAATCAATGCTGGGATGATTGCGAGTGTCAGTGGAATCTTGATCTTGATCGTGGTACCAATACCACTAAACGTTTGAAGATCAACGGTCCCGCCAATCTTTTCAATGTTCGTTTTGACAACGTCCATGCCAACCCCACGACCGGACACGTTGGAGACCGTTTCAGCGGTTGAAAAGCCTGGTAAGAAAATCAACTGAGCAATTTCTCGCTCCGACAATCGATTTGCAGTGTCCAGGCTAATTAGGTTCTTCTCCAGAGCCTTCTCCTTGATGCGAATCAAGTTCAAGCCTGCGCCATCGTCCGAGATCTCGATATTCACTTGACCGCCTTCGTGAAACGCACGAAGAGTGAGGCAACCTTCCGCAGGCTTTCCCTTGGCCGCTCTCAGACTTGGTTTCTCTATTCCGTGGTCCACTGTATTGCGGACCAAGTGTGTGAGTGGATCCTTGATCGATTCGATGATGGTTTTGTCGAGCTCTGTCTCTTTCCCCTCCATTTCAATCCGAACCTCTTTCCCACAAACAGCAGCCAGGTCGCGCACCATGCGAGGGAATTTGGACCAGACATTTCCGATCTGTTGCATCCGAGTCTTCATCACACCTTCTTGAAGTTCGGTAGTGATCAAGTTGATGCGTTGCGAAGTACTGAGTAGATCGCTGTTCCCCAATAGATTCGAGAGCTGAATGATCTGATTGCGAGCCAACACCAACTCGCCTACTCGCGTCATGAGTTTATCTAGCAGTGCGACGTCGACTCGAATCGTGCTGTCGATAGATAGATTGTTCTGGCAATCTCCCTTGGTAACTGAGGTGACTGCAAGCGGACTACTGCCGTCCGTTTGCTCGGACGGAACCAGTGTGCTGGACGTAGGTTCGACTTGTGTATTGTTCCGGGATAATGGTGATCCCGCGAGAGATGACGCCAATACTGGCTTTGTCGTTAACGGTTCAGTTGTTTGTTTCAATAGGAGTCTATCAAGGAGTTGCGCCATGCGCCCAACTTGCGATTCACAGGAAGTGTTGCCTTCTGTTCCTGTTGCTTCGACAGTTGCCAAGTACTTCTTCAATATATCGACCATTGAAAGCAATTCGGTGCAAATCGTTGAGTCAAACCCAAGTTGGTTGTTTCTGATCGCCCCCAAAATATTCTCACCGGCATGCGTCAGTTTCTCGATCTGTCGAAAAGCAAGAAACCCGGCAGTTCCTTTGATGGTATGGACGCTTCGGAATACGTTGTTAACGATTGAAGGACTATCTGGCTCTTTCTCGAGCAGTACCATGTCGCTTTCGATCTGCGACAAGCTATCGTGGGATTCGATCAGGAAGTCGCGGATAGCTTCTCGCATCGTTTCCGACGCTATGTCTCCCGAGGCGAGGGCTTCTTCTATTCCCGAGATATGCATTGCGGTTTCAGCATGGCATCCGAGCGAACTTTCGGCCGACGAGTCGCTAGAATCGCTTGAAGAATCAGAACTTTGCATGAGTTGCTCGAGTGCTCTTACATTCTCCGAAACGTCTTGTTCGTTCGAAACGTGGATGACGTCCACCAATGTTTTCAGACGGTCTGTCGCCTTAAGTAAAGTATTGATGACTTCCTTCGTGGGGCGAATGGTCTCATTTCGGAGTCGATCGAGAACTTCTTCTCCACGATGAGCTAACGTCTCAAGTGTTTTGAACCCTAGAAAGCCAGCCGCTCCTTTCAGTGAATGGATCGCGCGGAAAACTTTATTCACGAGAGGAAGGTCAATGGAACCCTCGGTCTCCTCAAGACTGAGAAGCTGGCTTTCAACGTCAGCCAGATGTTCTTGTGACTCTATGACAAAGTCTTGGATCAGTTCTGGGTCATCGAACATCATGAGAGAATCTTGCAAGGACCGATTGGATGGAGTGAAATAGTGAAGAACTATGGATTACGAAAGATGGCCATGCAAGAAAGTCATTAATGAATCGAATGCGAAACGATCAATCGATCTACGGCATCAACTTGTACATATCTGAAGACTTCTTTGGTCGATTCCTGATGGGCCAATCTGTGCAAATCGTTCAACTAGTAATTTGATTGTGGGCTCGTGAAGGTCTTCGTGGATTCGCACGATATCTGTCAATGCGCTATAATTTGTTTGGTCGAGCGTCGATCGTGCGCAGCAGCCCCCACTACAACAAGCCTCACTGACTGGGGCGAGCACAACGAATAGCGGTTAGAAGTCGTTTTCTCGAAGGAACGTTAAGTACCAATTTGACGATTTCTGGCTGTGCAAAATGTGCAAAACACTCGATGAGGGATCATTCTCTTCAGATTTCGATTCGTTTCTTTCGACCGACATCAAATGATTGCATACGTCAATACCAAGAATGACTATTTGCTGAGAGTCAACAATTTCAGCGAGAAGTAAACTATGACGAAAAACGAATTTGAACGCTGGATGTCTTCCAAGGAAGCAGCAACTCGGATGGGGATCAGTCCATCCACTTTCAAGCGTTTATGCGATGCAAACGATATCCCTGTCATTCGAACACCGGGTGGGCACCGACGAATTGACTGTTCTCAGTTTGAAGTAGTCTCGCGGCTAATGCAGCGAAAAGGACATGGAGCAGAAAGCTCTATCATCACGACGGAGGAGGTCTTCGCGTTGTTGCTAGTAGCAGATCATCTTCAGTTGATCGAACGATTCTATCGCGCTGCACCTACGATTCAGCGCCAGATCGAACTGATTGAAGATGTGTTCGTTCCCGCTTTGTGGCGAGTCGGAGACCAATGGCAGCGGAACACGATTTCTGTCTCTCAAGAGAAGATTTGCACGAGCACAGCAGCGATGGTCCTCGATGGACTGACTGCTCGTTTCTCGACATCGGCCAAGAGAGAACGGACATTTGTTGGCGCATCGTTTGTCTCCAGTCACGACACTTTGGCCTCGAAGATCGTGGCTTTAGGTCTCATGTCGATCAATGTTCGGCCCATCTTCCTTGGGTGCGGTATCGCTCCAGAGTACATTGCTGAATGTGCTGCATTGTCGAACGCAGAAGCAGTTTGGATATCACACACGCATGTTTTGGATCTCGAACAAGTCGTTCGTGATCACAATACATTGCGAAAACTACTCCCCGCGGGAGTCCGAGTGATCATTGGAGGAGGTGGGCTGTCACCTTCCGCTCGTCGATTGATTGACGATTGCACCTATTATGAATCGATACTTGTTTGGTTAGAGCGAGAGAATAGCTTGCGTGTATCGTAATGGTATCGCTGTTGAACAAAACATTCTCCTAACTTTCGAACACACCGTTCCTCAGAAAGTGAATCATGAGCTGAGCCGCCTTTCGAGAGACCAGAAGAGAATTGTGTGTTGCAAAGAGAGTCTGATGGCAGGTCTCGGTTGCAAAGTGGGTGTTGGCCAGTGGAACCAGAAAATCGTACTTAGCCGCCAACACCCCTATTTCGAAATCGTTTGTCGATTCGATTCGATTTACATAACTCCCTGGTTGATCTGAGAGTTCGCGTGCTGGTGCAATCCATTGGCCGGAAAGTTTGGAGATGATTCGAGCGACCGGTGAACCTGCGTTTGGGGGTGCCAAAAGAACGATTCGACCAACTCGCGATGGATCGATGCGATTTAACGCGGCTCGTACCACGATCGATCCCATGCTGTGTGCCACAATATGCACTTTCGACTCGTTTGCCAACTTTGTTGACAGATACGCGGCGAAACGGTCCGCGTGCGATTCAATGGAGCGAAAGAAGGTGATGTAAGTCCACGTCTCTGCACGAAATCCGTCGCACCAAAGTCGGTACGCAATAGGCCACAAAACACTTCGATGCGAAGCGACGCCGTGGACAAGTACCACCTTCCCTGAGTTTTGTTCCATGCTTGGGATTCTTGTGTAGAATAAGGCTCCTATCGTTTGATGTGTCCTGCTTTTACCGACTTTTGCCAATCTATGATGAATCGATATTTACGATGGATTCCTGCGTCCTTGTGCATCGCAGTTTGCTCGCACGCATTCTCCGATGAAGGTATGTATCCCGTCAGCGAATTACCTCGACTGAAGCTGGAAACGAAAGGACTGAAGATTGCTTCCGCAGAACTCTTCAATGCAGACAAGGTAAGTGTCGTTGATGGAATTTGCAAGGTGAACGGTTGCACTGGTTCCTTTGTGTCAGCCGACGGACTGATCATTACCAACCATCATTGTGCGTTCGATGCAATTCAAAAGGGAAGTTCGTCCGCGAACGATATCCTACAGGACGGGTTTATTGCCAAGACACGAGCCGACGAGATTCGGGCTGTCGGTTATACCGTGCGAATCACAGAGTCCTATTCGGACGTTTCGAATGAAGTTCTCCAGGTAGCGAGCGATACCATGCCATTCCTCGATAGAACGAAGGCAATCGATAAACGCAGAAAAGAACTTGAAAAGGAAGCCGAACAAAAGTACGCAGGCTTGCGCGCAGAAGTCGCTGAGATGTTTCCCGGCAAGACCTATGTCTTGTTTCTGTACACTTATCTAAAGGACGTTCGGCTCGTTTTTGCTCCCCCTATTTCGATCGGTGCCTTTGGTGGCGAAACAGACAACTGGGAATGGCCCAGACATACCGGTGACTTTTCCTTCATGCGTGCCTACACCGCACCAAACGGATCGGCGGCGGAGTACTCACCCGAGAACGTCCCATTCAAACCAAAGCGACCGATCCGCGTGAATGCCAAAGGTGTCAACGAAGAAGACTTCGTTTTCATCCTTGGCTACCCTGGTCGTACTGTTCGTCAAAAGACCGCGAGCTTCTTTCGCTATGAACAGAACATTCGCTTGCCCATCGTCGCAGAACTCTATGCATGGCAGATTGCCGAGATGGAGAAAGCGGGCGTTGCAGATCGGGCGGTTGCAATCAAACATTCGTCGCGTTCCAAATCCCTTGCAAATGTTGAGAAACGCTCTCGCGGTCAAGTCCTGGGGCTTAAAAGAACCGATCTTGTTTCCAAGCGTGTCGATGAAGAGAGCAAGCTGAAAGCGTTTGTGAATTCCAAAGTGGAGCTCAAGGCAAGGTACAGTAATCTTTTTCGCGAGATCGATTCTGTCTACGAAGAGATGTCTGTGAACGGCCCGGTGGAGCTACATTTCAAAGAGCTGCGTTCCGCGTGCAGGACCTTATCCTTTGCATTCACATTGATCGATGCTGCCGTCGAACGTCAGAAAGAGGACCTCGATCGCGAAACGCCCTACATGGAACGCAATTTTAGCCTGACGATGCAGCAATTGAAGCTGGATGTCGGAGATTTGGACCGCAATACGGACGTAGTGATGATGAGCGGGATGATTGAGCGCCTTCAAACGCTTAACGCGAACAAAGCAATTCCAGAATTGAAAGTAATCGTAGGAGACGCATTCGAAGATCGCAAATCTGCGAAAACCGCTTTGCAACAGGCAATCATGAACACCAAACTCGGAGATGTTGCATTCATTGAGGAGTGCTCGAAAAAGACACCTGCAGAATTAGAGCAAGTGCAAGATGGTGTATTGCAGGTCATGATGAAGTTGTATCCCGCGTATCGCAAATTGCGTGACCTCGACAAAGAGCGAGACGGAAAGCTTAATCAACTTTATGGTTCGCTGGTGGAAGTCAAACAAGCGTACGAGCCAACAACCTTTGTGCCCGATGCTAATGCAACACTTCGCATCACGTATGGTAGAGTGCGCGGGTATTCTCCCGCTGATGCCGTGCAACGAACACCGATTTCAACGTTGGATGGTGTATTGGAAAAGACGACCGGCGCTGAACCCTATATTTCACCGAAGAAGTTGCTAGACACCGCGGCTGCCAAGGATTTTGGACCGTTTGTTCATCCCAAGCTTGGTAAAGTGCCAGTGGCGATTTTATACGACACCGATACAACCGGCGGGAACTCGGGAAGTCCAGTACTGAACGCGAATGCTGAGTTGGTAGCTGTCAATTTTGACCGAACCTTTGAAGCGACGATCAATGACTTTGCATGGAATTCCAGCTACAGTCGTTCGATAGGTGTTGATATTCGTTACGTACTCTGGGTCACCGGTCGGGTATACGGAGCCAATCATCTGTTGGAAGAGATGGGCGTATCTTCGAGATAGGCTTGTTTGGGTGGAACAAGCGGCTATCCTGGCAGCTTCAATTGAAAACACTTATTTGTGGATGGTTGGATGGCTATCGTTTGGACCGAAGAAAACGCTTCTCAAGAACGCATGAACACTTGCACGCATGGTTTCGGCTTTGCGGTTAGTGTTCCTGCTGGAATGGCTTTGGTTGCGGCCGGTTGGCAGAAATCCACACTCATCTTCGCGGCTTGCCTCATTTATGCGTTGAGTTTGTCGCTAATGTATTTGTTTTCCACCCTTTCGCACTGGGTAAAGGAGCCATTGTTTCGGCATCGGGTGCGATCGCTAGACCAAGGGTTCGTCTACACACTGATCGCGGGTACGTTCACACCTTTCATTTGTGCATTTTTGAATGGTTGGTTGTGCTGTGGAATGTTAGCCTTCGTTTGGGGAGCGGCTGGTGCTGGGTTCTACTCGAAAGTTTTTTCCAAGCATCGCATCAACAACATGACGAGCCTGACTTATTTGCTGCTGGGTTGGGTGCCATCGATGGTTTTGTTCGGGTACGTGCCGACAGGTTGTTTTGCGATGATGGCGGCGGGCGGGGTGATTTATTCCCTGGGGGTTTGGTTTCTTCAAAATGATCATCTTTCAGAATATCATCACGCGATTTGGCATGTGGCCGTCATCGTTGCGAGTGGCTGGCACTACGCGGCAATTTGGATTTATGCGGTTTCATTGTAACGCAAAAAAACGATACGCCTGCGGGCTTATCGATGTTGGCGTAGGGTAGAGTTATCATCCCAACCCGAAGCGTACGCGAGGTACGCAGAATCCGTCGCGCACTCTTCGGGTTGGAAGTATTCAACGAGCAGTCACTTGGACGAAGCTACAATACGTCGCTATGCGAGTTGTGATTGTGTTGCGAGTGGTGATGGATAGGTACACATTGCTATTGGAGTGAGAGGACTAAGTTTGAATCGACATTCGTTACGCTTATCGTTCTCAAGTGGCCCATGGAAACTGGCTGGGATCTTGGAACAACCCATCGTTGCAGCGAAGGGAAGTATTCTCTTTTCTCATTGCTTTACTTGCAACAAAGACTTGAAAGCCATCGTGCGAATTGGTCGAGCCTTGGCGGAGTTGGGTTGGATCGTCTTGCGATACGACTATCGTGGTCTGGGGAACAGCGAAGGAGTCTTTTCTCAATCGAACTTCACGACAAACTGCGAGGACCTGCAATCAGCTGCTGCCTACCTGCAGAGCACAGTCGGTGGACCTCATTTTCTGCTTGGACATAGCTTTGGAGGTGCCGCGAGTCTCGCCAACGCGATGCGAATCGAGTCCGTCCGCGGAGTCATGACATTAGCTGCTCCGAGTGATACGCATCACCTGGCCAGTTTACTCGATCGCATGGATCCAAAAATCTCCAGTGAAAGCAAAGGGTCCGTGACGATCGGTGGATTTCGATATGACATAGAGCAACAAATGCTACAAGATTTTCGAAGTCACGATTTATCGACAAGCCTGCAAGCTCTCGACAAACCCGTTTTGGTATTTCATTCACCCTCCGACGAGACGGTATCGTACGAACATGCGATTCGCATTTGTGGATTTGGAAACGAGAACGAAAAGAGAAAACCGCGATCGTTGATCACTCTTCCTGGGAGCAATCACTTGTTGACAGACGAAGCGCATTGCCAGTGGGTGGCACAATTGATGGATGCTTGGTGCAAAGGAATCTAAGATTGTTTAGTTTGTTCTGGAGTGGTATCCAATACGATGGTATGCTTCATCCGGAGCAGTTCGATTTCCTCCGCGGAAAAATGCCCTTGCGATAACTGAATAGTGCGACGCGGAGGCAAGGGGCTATTCAGGATCCCATTGACTGTCACAGCAGTATTCGATAGATCGATCGAGTAGACATTAGTGCTCGGGATCGCCGATCGACATCGTTCCAGCCCAGAACTTGGGCAAGCTACCTGATACTCGTTCCGCTGGCATCTGAAATCCTTGCAACGATGGTTCGGTACTAACATCGAACTCCTCAATCCATAAGTTCGCCACCGCTCGCTGCCAAGCGCGGGAAAAAGTCGTTCCCTCCAAGCCATCCTGTAGAGACTGTAGTAGGGTGTACGTGCTCTCGCCACCAACATGCCAACGCGATACAACGATATGCCGAGTCCCTTGGCCGATCATGGCGAGACTCAATCGAAGCCACTCGTCTCCAGTCGTTGTTGATGGATCGAAAGCCTGTTGTGCTCCAAAGAACCATTGCTCTCTCGGCATCCCCCATGGCAATTGATTCCAACCTGCCAAGGTCGCGAAGCCAGGAGTTCGATCGATCCCTGTCACGAACGCATTTGGATCACCCCACGGATTGATCATCAAGGAAACAACGCGGTCCGTAGCCAGCTTTGTGTACCGGGCCGGCGGTAGGGACTGATATGTTGCCACATCTACTGTTTGCGATTTTGGAATGAGCGAAACAGTACGTTCCATCAACGAACTCGCGGATGATTTCTCCTTACCCCAGAATTCTGCGCTCTGCAGGACCAATGGACTAGAGGCCGCAACTGCACCGGGTTGAATAAGTTGCGGAATGCAACCAAGTGTCGGTGAGTAGCAGATTGCATGATTGGAAACGGCTGCGAGGTAGTTGCGAGACGCATCGACTGGCATTAACTCCATCGGCAATTGCCATAGGCTTTCGTCTGGCACAATGATCCATCGTTCGTGGCGTTGCAATACACTCCAGATTTCATCCGGCAACAATACCGATCGAAGTCCGACAAGCAATTTTTTCAAATTGGGTTGGTCCACATTGCCACCCGTTCCGATCGCTGCTAGCATCGCATTGAGTCCATTAAGCCAACCAGTGTTCTCGGCTACACGCCACGATTGGATTCCTTTCGGCGTAACAAGAAAACCAATAACGGATCGGTCTAAGACGCCGAACATCACAACAGCATCGTTTGGTTGCATCGACTTGCGAAGTGTCGGAAGTTCGAGTCTGGTCGGGAACGAAGCAGGGATAGCCAGGGGACCCGCGGAGGCTGCCCAAAGCAATGACTCCTGGGTCGTGCTCAATCGAAGCAACGCGTCCCAACGTTTGCTTTCTTCTTCATTCCATCGGCGCGTATCCCACTGCGGAGAGCCTTCAAACGGCTCGATCCATTCTCGCATCAGACTCGCGTTTTGACTCAGCTTCGGGAGCATGCGCCGTATAGACTCCATCTCTTTCGCTTCGCGAGGCGACAGGTTTGTCGTATCGTTATGGATCGCACGGCGTAGCTCAAACAATCGACCACCCAGAAGACTCGAACGTCGAAAACGATACCCCGCCCAAGCGTCCCATGCCAGAAGCTGCTCTTCGAAATCCTTCGTTAACTGAACCGATCGAAGATACGATTTCCACGCTTCTGATTTGTCCGTCGTTTGGAATACGAGTTGTTCCAAGACTTGAGTTCGCCACAGTCCTGGCCGTTCTTGTTGCAACAAATCTCCCAGCACACGCTTGCCAATTTCAGGAGTGAGTTGCTTTGCCTCGACCAAACTGTTGGCCAAGTTGAGTTGGTAGAGCAACCTCGATCCTGTGTTCAAGAGCGTGGTACCTCGGAGATCGACTAACGATTCTTCAAGTTTCTGAAGTCCTTGCGAATCATTCCCTTCCAGGAATGCGATCCGCGATTGTGCGTAGGCGACAGTGGCAACCATTTTAGGCAATGAGATTTGTTTAGGCAAAAGCATCGCTGTCGCGTTGCTAGCTTGTTTGCGTACGACGTCTGCATCGCCACGCAAAGCCGCTTGACGAACCACTTCCACTTGCGAGCGAATGGTAACCAATCGACTTCTTGAATTGGCCCACTTTGCGGTTTGCTGAAGCGTCTTGCCTATCGCTGCGCCTTCCTTTTGATTCTGGAACGAGCACATCGACCATAGCTCTAAAGCTTCGTCAACATGCTCCGATTGCTCTGCCTTGGCTGCACTGAGGCTCGCTTCTAACGCGAACTCCTCGGCGCTGAGCATCTCGTTCGAATCGATGGCCATATCTGCCAGCGACAACAGAGCGATCGATGTCAATGCATGGTCGTGGCCACTACTGAGTGTCAAGTTCTCCTTTAATGCGATCGTGGTCGTTGAACGATTGTTGGTAGGGCTGCTCGCTAATGAGGAGCAGATCGAGAGCCCAACTCTTAACGGTTCATGCATTTGCGGTGCATTGGGTACGACGAACAGTTGGGCTAGCAACGGGGTGACCGGGTTATGCTCAACGAGTCCACCCATCAATTGAAGGCGTCTACGAAGTGCGATCGCTTGGCAGCGCAAGATTTCGGTCGCATCGATCGGAACCAGTTTTCCTACCACTCCCCTGCCCGATTGCCGTTCCAGTAACAAATCGGTAGACCCCAACGCGATCGACCAAGGGTCCGAATACGATAAGTGCATTGCGTTTCGACTATTGGAAGCACCCCAGTTCACGTCCTTTCCTTTCGCTTCCACTCGGTCGTTCGGTGCTGGATTATTGATTAAAGAAATCCACCCTGAGCATTGAATCGAGATTGCGAGCGCTGCCTCGTACTTATCCAAAGCGGCACCAATGTCTCCTTGGGTTAGAAAGCACTCCCCCATCATGACGAGAGGAGGAACGCTATCAATTCCTCGTTCCCCGTTCACTTGGCGGCACTGAACGAGCGCTTGTTCGAATCCCTCAAATGCTTGGAGGGTCTGGGCGTCTTCGTAGAAGTCAACCGCAGCGTAGTACTCGGGGCGAATAAGATTGCTTGCAATGACGCCTTTGCGTGGAGTCTTTGCGTTTTGAGCAGAGCATGGATCACTGACGAGGATGAACAGGGCAAAGAAAGCAATGGAGACAAGAGAGGATCGAGGCGAGTCCATAGGAAAGCAAACCAAGCAAGCAGATGAGAGAAAACGAAATGCTGTCATTCATTATGGCCACAATCAGGTCCATGTCACAATGGACAAGACTAGAATCTGCAATACAACCGGTAGACTTTACCTCAAGAGTGCGATCCTTTTTCCCGATACTACTATTAAGGAATAACACCCGAGCAACAAATCCATTGGTGCACAGTTTTTATCCCATCGCGGAGTGTAGATTAAAAATGGCAAGAAAAAGCAACGACCTCAAAGTTTGGATGGCAGTTGCCGCATGTGTGGGATTGTGCGGATTGAATAACGGTTGCCAAGTCCACGTTGCAGGCCAGACGCTGCCAAGCCCATATTATCTAGATGACGATGTGCAGTACTTCCCGGCCGGTCCTGAGAACAAACTCGCGAACGAAACGGCTGCATTGAAAGCAGCCCGCGAAGAAGCAAAAGCTCGCCGCTAGACGCCTTAACGTGCGACTACTGTACTGGCCCATCTAAAGTTTAGCCGGTGCGACCAAGGCATAGTTCGGGCAATCTTGGCGAACGACAAGCAAACACTCGGAAGTTCCGCCCGCTGTTTCTTCAGTGTCGCGGCGAGTGGCATCACTAGCGAGTCAAGAACTGCCGCTTGGGCTTCTCGAACATGGTTTTAGATTCTGGCTAACCACTTAAGTCGCCCACCATAGATCGGGCAATCACCCGCAGTCCAGCCCACAACCGTCCCGAGAACAACGACGCAGAATCTAATCCTTAATATGTTATGCCGTCCGGTCAACAAAGACGGTCTCCGCGCCCACCTCTTCGAAACAGAGATTCACGGTCCGCCCGATCGCTCTAGTGCGGTGGATCGTCTTGGCCGAAATGGTCACACTCTCCCAGGGCTCAAGCCGCAGCTCGCGCCCGTCCTCGAGGTCAATCACAAGGCATCCTTCCACGACGATGAAGAGCTCGTCCGATGTCGGATGATAGTGCCAGTGATACTCCCCTTCGAACACCGCCAGCCTAAGGCAGCTCCCATTGACTCGGTTGATCACCTGGTTCCTATACGAGTCGGCGACGCTTGCGCCTTCTTCTTTCAAGTTCGTGACATGAAGCGCGGGGTATTTTACAGGCTCGTTTTTGTAATCATCAGCGGATATTTCCATACTCTTCCTCCGAACTCAGAAAGCGACTCGACCCAGCGCGGCGGCATAGCGTCTGTGGTCACCGATGTCGCCGGAGACCACGTTTCAAAAAGTCAGGAAAGCACCGGCGGCGACTTCGGTGCACCACATCGTTCCCTCTTGTCTGATTCCATCAAGTGGCTCTTCGAGCAGCCGTCAGGTTTCGAGCATGAGGTTCTGGATCGCTTTCCAGTTGCCTAATGGTACCCGATAGTATCTTGGCGTGCCAGCAAGCCCTGACCCCCGCCTTCCGCACCCCTCTCCCGCGCGCGGGAGAGGGGCTGGGGGTGAGGGAGTGACACACTAAGCTTGCCATGAGGGAATTGGTCTACGTGTCGATTCATCTTGAGATAGTTACCGCGCATAGCGGTGACCATCTCGGCAAATGAGTTACTTTTTCCATTGTTCTAGTTCGGAAGTACGATTGGGAACAGCTGTCTCACGCAGAGACGCAAAGGAAACAGGTGCGTTAACTAGGCAATTGGAGTTCCAACCAATACGTAATGCAAACGCACTCGATGGGTAATCGTGGCATCAGTCGCAGTCAAGGCAGTACTAGTTAGAGGGAACGTTTAGTATACGCAATTTACCATAATCCCGACGGACACAATTTACCGTATTCCATCTGGCGTGCGCAATCTGGCTCTAACGAAGAGTCGAGTATCTCGAATTTTCTCATCCTTGCCCCTGTCTGCTGGAAGCCCTGCTGCCACGATATATTGAATTTGGGTTTTCAGGAATATGTTGAATTTGCCTTTTCCACGATATATGGAATTCCATTTTGTTCTAGGATGCTGATCACGTTCTTCGGTCCGATTTCGTATTCGATCGCCGATTGGGCCAAAGCGCGAATCTCATTTCGAATCTGCTTTTGCGAAAATCGGAACGAAAAAGCTTTGCCCGTGAACTCCCGAAAGTGAACAGAAGTCGAAACAGACGTTAAACTTGGGGAGTTCGTATTGGATTGGTAAGGGTTATCTCGCATGGAGGAGCCCTGTCATGGTCATCGCCATTGCATCGCGTCCGCGTTCTCATACCCCCGACGATCCATTCGATCCCCCAGACTCCAGGTTCCATCCTATAGAATAGGCAGAACTGAATCGAAAGATGCGACCGAGTTTACACAGAGATAGCCATGAACTTCAGAAGCAACAACCACTCGCATAGACGCTCCATCGTCAAGGCTGGAGCCATTTCGGCTCTGCTTTCTCCTGGTTTACACGCTCTCCCACGCAACACGGACAAGATACGTATTGGGCAGATCGGTGTTGGCCATGCGCACGCGACCAAACTGTCGGTTTATCGATCTCTACCCGACTACGAAATCGTCGGTATTGTCGAGCCTAACCAAAAACTTCGCGAACAAGCGATGCGCCAGCCAGCCTTTCAAGACCTGAAGTGGCTGACGATGGAACAGTTGCTGGAAACTCCAAGCTTGTCAGCAGTCTTGGTAGAAACAGAAATCAAAGATCTCCTCTCTACTGCGGAGCACTGTGTTGACGCAGGCAAGCACGTACATATCGATAAACCTGCTGGTGAATCAATTTCGCAATTCGAGAAGATTCTTTCCATTGCCAAGCAAAAGAAGTTACTAGTTCAAATGGGATACATGTACCGATACAACCCAGCCATCTTGCTTCTGAAAAAGTTTCTACAAGAAGGTTGGCTAGGGGACGTCTTCGAAGTCCACGCGGTCATGAGTAAAGTAGTACCCCCCGAGGGACGAATTGCTCATGCAGAATATCAAGGTGGTATGATGTTTGAATTAGGCTGCCATCTCATTGACCTCATTCAAGTGGTTCTAGGCGAACCATCGAATGTCTCTAGCTTCCATCAACATGTTGCGAAAACCAACGACTTATTGCTGGACAATGCATTGGCTGTTTTGCAATACCCGCGTGCATTAGCGACCGTGAAAACGAGCGCACAAGAAGTCGACGGAAATGCACGTCGACATTTGGTCGTTTGTGGCATGAATGGAACGTTTCACATTCAACCACTCGACAATCCATCTGTACGGCTGACGCTTGCCAATCCGCTGAGTTCTTACAAGGCTGGGCAACAGGAAATCTCGTTCCCTAAATTCACCCGCTACATTGCTGACGCAGTCGACATGGCTCGAATCATTCGGGGCGAGAAGGAGTCCGATTTCAGCTACGAACACGACTTAGCCGTCCACAGAACTGTAATCAAAGCCTCCAAACTACCGACCTGACAACATCAACGCTTCGATTGCCTCTGCTTCGATCGGTATATCCGCCATCAAATCCAATTGGCCGCTTTCAGTAACCAATACGGTGTTCTCAAGCCGAACTCCAAACCCTTCTTCTTGGATGTAAATACCTGGCTCGACAGTCAATACCCAGCCCGGTTCGATCTTCAAATGGTTGTACGTTGCATCATGGACATCCAATCCGATCGGGTGCGAAACTCCGTGCATAAAGTACTTTTTGACCGCCAAATTTTCAGGGGTGCTTTGCTTCACTTGGTCCATAGTTAGCAATCCTAAATCAACACACGCTTTGGCGGTAATTTGTTCGCATTCTGCCCGCAACTCCTTCGTTGTCTTGCCCGGCACGAGGGCGGCCACTTGCGCACGAAAGATGCGAAGCACTGCATCGTAAACTTGTCGTTGGCGTCTAGAATAGCGACCATTCACAGGAATGGTTCGCGTCAGATCGCTTGCGTAGTTCCCCAATCCAGCCCCGACGTCGAGTAAAAGTAGATCTCCGTCTTTGCAGGTCAAGTCGTTCGAGTTGTAATGAAGAATGCAGTTGTTGATGCCGCTCGCAATGATAGGGGAATAAGCGAACTGTCCTTTATAGCGAATAAACTCGTGAGCGAATTCCGCTTCGACTTCTGCTTCATTCACACCAGGTCTCACGAATCGGCAGGCTCGCTCGACACCTTTGCGAGTTAGATCGCATGCTGCCCGAATCGCATCAACTTCAAAGCTCGATTTGATGGCACGCAGTGGATATAGCAGTTGGGAAAGTCGGCAGTAATGATGAAGTGGATAGTCTCGTTGGCATTCTTGAATAAAGCGAGCGTCACGCGTTTGGACGGGGGAACTGGATCGCTGGTGCTCGTTGGTATTCAAGAAAACATGATCCATTTCGCACATCAACATGCGAAAGATGGCAGGAAACTCATGGAGCCACTTTACATTCTTGATGCCAGATGCGTCGGTCGCTTGCTCTTTAGTGAGTTTGTATCCCTCCCAAATGGTCAGGAGTTCATTGGGCTCGCGAAGGAAAAGAATTTCACGGTGAGCTGGATCAACCGCCTCAGGGGCAAGGACCAGGATGCTCTCTTCCTGATGGATGCCAGCTAAGTAAAAAAGGTCTGCGTTTTGTATGTGCCCCATCGAACCGTCCGCGTTCGTTGGCATTATGTCGTTGGAGTTCAAAATCGCGAGCGAGCGGGGAGGCAACTTCTTCTCGAGACTTTCTCGGTTTTGTTGAAACAGAGCGTTTGGAAAAGCGATGTTTTTCATAAAAATCTTTTTAGGGAATGGAAGAAAAAGCTATGCAATGACTTTTGGTGTCCGCAATCCGACGATCACATCTAAGGCGAAAGACAATTAGAAGAATCCCAACCCGACGCGTAACGGGCCGTTGCTTTCATCCCAACCCAACGCGTGCGCGAGGGATTCCGTGCCGCTCGTTGACGCGTAGGGTTGGGATAATAAGACTTCAATTGCTGTCCACCTAAGCTCCCGGTCGCGGAACTTAAAATGCAACGATTACATTACATTATCGGAAGTTGAAAAGCCAACTCAAAGTGTTCGGAACCATGTTCGCACGGCTTCCCGATCCATGCTTCGAAGCATGGCTGGAAAATGCTGCCGACGAAACGACAAGCGGTCCAGCATTCTTCACACTTGTGGACCCTGATGGAAATCCAGTTCTCATCGATCAGCATGTTTCCAAGCCCACAAAGAAGTAGAACTCGATTCGACGCTCGCGTTGTCGAGCACTCGAAGTTTTTTTCGATCTCGACGCAATCAAAAGTTGCAATCGCTACGCATCCCGTGTTCCCCGCCGGAGATCGAATGCTTTATAATATGGACTACAAGGTGGAAACATATCTCGTACCTCCGCCTCGGGAACCCAAGTCTGACCGCACTCTCCTTTCAACCATTCATGTCAAGCGATTCCGATAATGTTGATTCAATCGATGTTGGACTGAATAGTCAACAGTCTCGGCATACACCGAAGCGTGTTGCTAGTATCGATGCCTATCGTGGTCTTGTGATGTTCTTGATGTTGGCCGAAATCCTCCATCTCGACAAACTTCGAAGCGTGTTCGACGGGGATAACTGGATGGGAACGATCGCGGGTTGGCTTCAGTTTAACACAACGCATGTCGCATGGACCGGTTGTTCGCTTCACGACATGATCCAACCTAGCTTTACTTTCTTGGTTGGTGCAGCGATGGCATTTTCGATTGTTTCTCGACAGTCCAAAGGGCAATCCTGGGCCTTATTGCTTCGCCATGCGTTGGGACGAAGTGTGATTCTCATCGTGCTTGGTATCTTTCTTCGCAGTTTGGGAAAGCCATCGACGAACTTCACCTTTGACGACACATTGACTCAGATCGGTCTGGGATATTGGATTCTATTCCTTTTGTCATGTTTAACTGTTCGAGGGCTATCCGTATCTCTGACTCTCGTCTTGGTGGGATATTGGGTTTGCTTTGTTCTCTATCCTGCCCCGGCGCCTGATTTCCCCTACACACAATACGGGGTTCCGGTCGATTGGCCCGAACACTGGAAAGAGGGCCTCGCGACGCACTTCAATAAAAATTCTAATTTGGCATGGGCTTTTGATCGTTGGTGGATGAATCTATTTCCTCGGGAAAAGCCATTCGAATATTCGGGGGGTGGATATGCGACCTTGAGCTTTATACCCACGCTTGGAACCATGATTCTCGGATTGATCGCTGGACGATTGCTTCTATCTGGCGTTGACTGGGGACGCAAGTTCGGAGCTCTAGTCGCGGTGGGGGCAGTGTGTTTGACTGTGTCCTACTTGGTAGACATCTTGGGGGTTTGCCCAATTGTCAAACGAATTTGGACGCCATCGTGGACCTTGTGGAGTGGAGGGATCTGCTTTCTTTGGTTAGCCGGTCTAAGTCTAGTTTGCGATCAATTCAAATTTACGATTTGGGCCTTCCCTTTTTCGGTTATCGGTGCAAACTCGATTGTGGCGTATGTTATGTCATGGACGATGGAGAAGTCGACCCACGCAGCGTTAATACGTCACTTTGGAAGCTGGATCGAGTGGCTCTCAGAACAGATAATTGGCATCCTGCAGATCGATGCCGCTAAATCAGGTCTAATTGCGTCATTTCTGATCGGAATTGCAACATTGAAAATATTTTGGCTCCTCCTTTTCTGGCTTTACCGAAACCGAATCTTCGTACGTATCTAACCAGCAGTTAGCCGAATGTTAATCCGACAGAATGCACCACACTCCGTTCCTATGTATGAGAAGATGTTACAGCATGTTGCCTCCCGCTGAAAAACCAACGAGCCGCATAAACGCTCCGCAAGGACCGGAGCAACTCCATCGCTTGAGCAAAGAGCAGCTTCTGGATCAACTCGCTTGCTCGCCATGTGCGAACCGAGAACTTCCTACGAACCTGACGCTAGAAGAGTACCTTCGCGGTGTGGCAACTGAAAAGATATCGGCTAGGTCGTAGTGCCCCCCGACTGCTGCGCGCATTTGTCCTGTCGACTTTTCTGCTTGTTCGGAAGTAGCTTTGGAGCTTGCGGCTACTCGGTAACAGCTCGCAACGATGTTCCTTCGGCGGCGACGCTCCGTAGGATGACTCTAAGCGAAAATTTCGTTCACGACCCGACCGGCTACATCTGTTAAGCGAAAATCGCGACCGCCGTAGCTATAAGTCAGCTTCTCGTGATCGATTCCTAGCAAATGCAAAAGCGTTGCGTGAAAGTCATGCACATGAACCCGATCTTGCTGAGAATAGAATCCATATTCGTCTGTGGCACCGTAGGATACTCCTTTTTTGACTCCACCGCCTGCAAGCCAATACGTAAACGCATGGGGATTGTGGTCGCGACCATTCTTTCCTTGCGCAGTGGGCGTCCGACCAAATTCGGCACCCCAAATAACGAGCGTCTCTTCGAGCAAGCCTCGTGCTTTCAAGTCTTTCAGCAGCCCAGCGATTGGGCGATCGACTTCAGCCGCCAACTCCGTGTGCTTCTCCTTTAATGCATCATGTTGATCCCAATAGCTGTGACTTACCTGAACAAAGCGAACGCCCGCTTCGCTCAATCGTCTTGCCAACAAACACTGACGACCAAAGTTCTCGGTATTGGGTGTATCGATTCCATAAAGTTTCATTGTCGCTTCCGTCTCACCAATTAAATCCATAACGCCTGGTGTTTCGGTCTGCATGCGAAAGGCAAGTTCCATCGATTGAATTCTCGCCTCTAGATTGGAATCTGCCCCAACTCGTTCGAGCTGTTGCTGATTCCATTGCTGAGCCAAATCAAGTTGTGCCCGAACCTCGTTTTGCGAAAGAGTTGCATTAACTAGATTGCTGATTTTTGCAGTCTTCATCGATTCGCGGCTTTTACCGATTCGCGTCGCTTGATGTTGCGCGGGCAAGAATGCAGAACCAAAGTTTTGAACTCCGCCGTGCCCGAGCGTTGGGTTGATCGTAATGAAGCTTGGCAAGTTTTCATTTTCGCTTCCCAAACCATAACTGACCCAGGCTCCCATGCTCGGCCGAACAAATGTGTCGCTGCCCGTATGAATCTTAAGCAGTGCGCCACCGTGGGCTTCATTCGATCCATGCATCGATTTGAGAAACGTGATGTCATCTGCGCAAGCACCTACCTCCGGGAACAGGTCGCTCACCCAAGCACCGGACTCCCCATACTGCTTAAATTTCCAAGGACTTGCGAGCAAATTGCCGGTTTGGGAAAACTGCACTCTCGGTTTGTCAAATGGCAGCGGCTTCCCGTCGTCGGCCATCAATTTGGGTTTGTAGTCAAAGGTGTCAACATGCGATGGACCGCCATGCATAAAAAGAAAGATGACACGTTTGGCACGAGCAGGGAAATGCAAACCTTCGATCGTTTTGGCTTGCAGCAATTGTTGTTCGAGAAACGATGCAAGGAACAATCCGCCAAACCCGTTTCCAGCATTCTGTAACATCTGTCTACGTGAAATTTTATTCAACATAAAAAAACTCGTTGGTTAGTAGCAGCGAGCGGCACACGCGGATCCATTGTTCAACGGACGAGTTCATGCGCGATAGACTCGGCGTTTGACTATCGGACTCTGGTGCGGTTGATGCAGGAATCGAACCTTTGGCCAAAAACTGTACAAGCGAGTTGCACTCGGATTGCGTCGGAAGGCGTCCTAGCAAGGATTTGGTAGCAATCGAAAATCTTTCGGCATCGTTTTGAGTCGTCGCATGCAATTTGGATGCAAACTGCTTTCCGATCTCCAGTGGCAACGGATTATTCATCAGGAACAACGCTTGGTGTGGAACGATGGTATTGGATCTGCGGTCCACTGAGACGCCCGGTTCAACGTAGTCAAAGGTCGTCAAATAGTCCGACATTGCCGCTCGATTTACATCGAGGTAGATGGTTCGTCGCATGTTGCCAATGCTTTGCGCACCCTCAATATGTGGGTTGGTAGGAACAGACATGTTCTGCGATTCCCCGCCGAGGTTAAGACTGAGCAAGTCACCGATCGATAGTAACGAGTCTCGCAAAACCTCAGCTTCCATTCGGTGTTTGTTTTGCCTCCAAAGCCATTTATTGTCAGGATCCGTGGCTTCCGCTATCGGGTCCCGATGGGAGCTCAATCGATAGACGGCTGATAAAACGATTTCGCGATGAAGCCACTTGAGAGACCAATCGTGAGCGACGAAGTCATTGGCCAACGAATCCAGCAATTCGGGATGGGACGGTAGCTCGCCGCGAAATCCAAAATTGGAAGCTGTGGAAACCAATCCTTGGCCAAAGTGACCTTGCCAAATGCGATTCACGATCACGCGTGCGGTCAAGGGGTTCGAATTGTCTGAAATCCAATTTGCGAGTTCCAATCGCCCAGAAAAGCCATCGGGAATCTTCAAATCGGGAACATCTGCCCCTTCGCGAAAGACTCTAGGAACGGTTCTAGCCAATGGTGCCCCTGCCGTCTGCAAATGATTGCCGCGAACGTTGACAGCCACCAATCGAACCTCCCCCTCTTGGACGGCCATCGCGCGAGCCGCAATCGGCTTGGCTTTCTCCATATCCACAACTTTGGTCTTGAGAGCCGAAAAACTCGCTTTCTCCGAGTCCGTTAGCGTTTCCTCAAACTTATCCGGCGCAAGAAAGGACTCGCCTGCGTCGAAAAGCTGCTTGTAGATTTTCAGCGTCTCTTTCGATTGAATCTTCCCCTCCGTCGTTCTCGGTGCATCGAGAATTTCCACGAAGGCTTGGTTAAGGAGCGCGCCGTAAAGACCAATCAGTTCCAGCTTCGTTTTTGGAGCTGGAAAAGCGATAACTCTTGAGTTCCATGCCTTTGATTTGGCCACGTCCGTCGCAAGCTCACGCCACAGAGTATCCGCTTCGCTGGCAAAAGACTCAGGCGGAGCTGCTTTGAGTTTCCGCCAAAGAGCGAAAACATCATCGTCCTTCTTTGTCGATGTATCACTCTGCAGAATCGTCAGCCAATTGCCGATCGATGCATTGCTCCGAGAGAATTCCGGATTGGAAGCGACTTCGGAATCTTGTAGGTGCATGGCCGCCAACAGCAGATGCAATTGCTTCGTAAACGAGCGTTCTTGAAAGCGACGCTGGGTCGCGTTGAGTTCGGCTTTCGATTGATCGAGAGCTTGTTGGTACACAGCGATCTTCTTGGCTTGTGCTTCGTCCGGCAGTACTCGCTCGTTCCACTGCGAAACAAAATTGAGATGCTCCATCGACTTGGTGCTATGCATGATCCCAGCCAGTGAGTAATAGTCGCTGGCGAGGATCGGGTCGAACTTGTGGTCGTGACATCGAGCGCAACCAAGAGTCAAACCTAAGAACACCTTGCCGACCGTATCAATTTGTTCGTCGACCAAGTCCGCAACCAACTTTGGCTTGTCTTGCTCTGCGAGCATCTTAGGTCCAATCACCAGAAAGCCAGTTGCCGTTATCAGCCTGCGTTGCTCTTCTTCGTCGGAACTGCTGGCTGCGGAAAGCAAGTCGCCAGCAAGTTGCTCCCTAATAAAGCGATCGTAGGGCACATCTCGGTTAAACGCTTCGACGACGTAGTCACGGTAACGCCAAGCGACTGGATAACGGTGATTTTCATCCGCTCCGTTCGAGTCCGAGTAACGAGCCAAGTCAAGCCAATAACGGCCCCATCGTTGTCCGTAAGTAGATGACGCCAACAATCGATCGACAACCCGTTCGAAGGCATCCTCGGCTGGATTGTTAACGAACGCGTCGACCTCTTCCCCAGTCGGAGGAATGCCAACAAGATCGATGTAAACTCTTCGAAGCCAAGTCGATCGATCGGCTTCCGGAACGGGTTGCAATCCGTTCGCGACGTGCTTATCCCAAATGAATGCATCGATGGACTTGCGACACCATTGAGACGTTGTTGTTGGGATCGAAACATGCTTCCTAGGCAGAAACGACCAATGCTGCTTTGCCGTGGGCCAATCGATCTTTTCGAGCTTCGTTTTCTGCGATGGTCCATCGCGAGGGTCTGGTGCACCCATTTCAATCCACTTCGAAAACGCATCCACAACCTCTTTAGGAAGTTTATTCGAAGGAGGCATTTTGAGGTCTTGGTGTCGAAGTGCGTTCAGCAGCAGGCTCTTGCTCGCATTTCCTAAGTCCAATGCTGGCCCAGAATCGCCACCGCTCCTCATTCCCGCTTGGGTATCGAGCAGTAGTCCCCCTGCGGCTTCCTCTGAGGCAGCGGAGTGACACTCATAGCAATGCTGAACGAGAATGGGTCGAATTCGACTCTCAAAGAACTCTATACCCACCTCATCTGCGAGAGAACTGCTTTCGATGCCAGTTCGCATTGCGAAGGTTACGAGCGCCAGGATGGCTGCGGTGCGAAAGGACACCATCAACCGATTTGCGAAACGCATGGGGTGGGAGCCTGCAATGCAAGCGGGGGAAGGGGAGTCGGAGGTACATTACTCGAGTACATTGTAGTCCTTGGGAAACGCCTTGGCAACCAAACAGGACACAGCCGACAAAAGTCAAAGTGGTAGGCACATCCCATGTCCCGTCCACCTGAAATCCTGGCAAAAGCTCGACCGAGAACTTCCTACAAACCTGACGCTAGAAGAGTACCTTCGCGGCGTGGCAACTGAAACGATATCGGCGAGGTCTTAGTGCCATCCGACATGCTGCGTGCATTGAAGATACAATTCCTATACAGCAGACTCAGATAGCGAGCGATTTAGCACACTCGTATTAGCTTTTGCCTTCAAAATGGAGCAATCTCGAGCACATTTGGTTGTGGCACAGGATATGCGGCAATGGGTAGTGACATAAACAACGCTACCTACGAGGAGAGCCAAATGAACAACGATACCATTCTCTGTCCTGTCGACTTTTCTGCTTGTTCGGAAGTAGCTTTGGAGCTGGCGGGTCGCTTGGCGGAGCCGAAGAAGTCGAAAGTCATCCTCTTGAGTGTCACGGATCCGGCAAAGAGCGAGCCCACCAGTTTGGCGGATGCATTCACCAAAAATGCCCGTTCGCGCCTAGAGAATCGGTTGTTGGCCGACGAAGCATTGACCGTGGAGCATTTAAACCTCAAGGGAAATCCTGCGGAAGTGATTGTGCATATCGCGAAGGCGAAGAAAGCCGACATGATCGTGATGGGCACTCATGGACGATCCGGATGGTCCAAGTTAATGATGGGGAGTGTCGCTCAGGAAGTGATGAAAGAGGCTCATTGCCCAGTCATCACGGTTCGAATGCCCCAAGGCCACGAAGCAAACTAGCCGCACTGCGTGGATGAGACTAAACCCGCAATCGATCGCGGCTTACAGAAAAGAATCTACCGATCCATGTCTTCTAAAAACTGTTACGAAAAATCACATAACGACTCTACATACGCTGCGGAACCATCTCGAACCCAACCGTCGAGTTGGCTAGGCTCCTTGAGTTGCTGACCACGCATTATCTCCACAGCGATGTACTCGCATGGAACCGTGTTCAAGGTGCTCATGTCGCCCCAAATCTTTTCAAACTGGGCCACCGGATAGACGTCCTCTTGTCCGAGTCCCCATCGCTTCTTCACATCTTTGATCGTGATGTAGGTTGGAAGTTTCTGTCCGAACGATCGAACCGCCTCATCGACAACTACCGCATTCCCCAAAATGCTGCGACTCAATTCGAACGCTTGCAACAACAGATCAATGTCGATCCACGTGGTCATCGAAGAGTAGAACGTTAGCTTGAACTCCTCGCGTTCATTCGGCATAGCCATTCCCTCGACGAGGCGACGCTTTCCATCGACCATCGCAAGCCCACCCCCTCGATCATCAATTCGCCGACTGATCACTTCAAAACTAAGACAGGCCTCTGATTGAATATGTTTTGACAACACCAGCGGATCGATGTTCGCCCCGAGTGTGTCAATGTTATGAAGAAGCAGATACTTGAGAGACGGTTGCTGTTGCAACATCTGATGAAGCAATCCGTTTCGCAACATATTCGGTATTTCATACCAGTGCCCTACAGGATGCATGCACTGCATCGGTAAATTGTCGGTATAGTCATTGGCTTCGCCCATCGACTGAGCCCAGCCCTTGATCGCTGCTTGGCCGCTTTCTCGAACCTTTTGCTGTTGCTCATCGAGTACCTGATGCGCCATCTCTTGCCAAAGAAACTTCAAATCACGAACGGTAGGGATGGTTCGCAACCCAACCGACATGCCACGTGAGAAGTGTACCGGTCCAGGATATTGGTAATTCTCGACCGATTGCAAATGCTTGACCATCGGCTCATGGGTCATGTATCCCGTGGTAAATACATGGGGAATGGTTACGGCGTAGTGCCGAGCCGTTTGACGACTTTTGGCCAAGTGTACTTCCATAAAGCTTCGATGCTTACCACCAAACTTGCAAAACGGATGGAGCCCTTTGACGACACCGGCTCCGCCTGTCCATCGCGACCCAACCCCGGCGGCCAATGTCACTACGGCCACTTGATTCGAGGCGATTGCAGCCCGACCGATCGACGCATCCGCATGATCCATCGAATGTCGATTTCTAAGATCAATCACATCATCCGCCGGTACATCTTCAATCGTCGTTTGCGGTGGCAACCGATTCTCGGACAGCCCGATTCGACCCGCCAGCAACTCAGACTTCATTTGATCATGCTGCGTTCGATCGAAGCCGTTTGACTTCAGCAATGTCTTTAGGTTGTCTGCACCGCTCGTTGGCGACGCCGGTTGCGGAAGAAGACGATCCAATAACCACCGCGCCCGCCCTTCTCCCTCGCGGCAAGAACGGTTCAGTCTCATGAGCTCTCGTTGCGACTGTGGACTTAACTCTCGGATGTCCTTTCGAATCAGTTTCGGAGCTAGGATGGCATAATAGCCATCGGGCATACTGGCACGCTCTCCATGCAACAACTCCCCCCACGAACCACGATCATTGATCGAAAACTCGTAGACGACCGGGTCCATGGCAAACGGCAAACGTGTTTGCATAGCTCGCTTGGTCGCGACCAGGGCATCGAGGAGCCATGCCTTCGCTTCGCTTTGAATCGCTGGATCGAAGAAGAATCCCATGCCGCCACCCGACATTCCACCGAGCATCAGGAATCCCCAAAACTGAGTGCCCCATTTCTCGCGGCACTGTTCGATCATCGCTTCAGTGAAACGATTGGTACACCACGGAATAATGGTCTGTAGTGGTCCGGTGAAATTCTTGGTCGTCAACTCCGCAACACGTCGAATATCTCCCTTTTGAAGTGAGTCGACGATGGCTTCAAAGATTTCAATTGCTTCGAGCCTCGCATTCCATTCTCTTCCGGCGCGAACCAAATACTTCTCGGTGACCATCTCCAAGATGGGGCCAACATTTTGAGCCATCCCTCCGTAAATAAGCACAAGACTATTTTGTAAAGAATCTCTTGCTTGTGCTGAAATACTCTGCTCGGTGAGAATCGTATGGTGCGGCAGCAATCGGCCTCGACTGATTCCGAACTCAGGATCATCCTCCGATGCTAAAACCCCCTCGATCCGCTTGATTCCTTGCCAGACACCGCCAGAATCTTGCCAACCACCGCCCGAGCCGCCGAGCCATTCGCCCAAAATCGCACGCGCGGTAATCAACCGTTGGTCCCGCACCGCTAGTCCACCTTCCAAATTTGAAACTTGGCCAGTCGCTCGCATCAAAATGGAAATCAGACACCCCAATAGATTGGTACTCACCGCCAGCCGCGATCCTTTGGGTATATCATTGACCTTGCTCACCAGTTCGAGTCCCAATCCATCCTTGCCAATCAGGGTCGATAGAAGTTCGCTCATCTTGCGATGGCAGCCTTCCATTGCAGGTGGAACTATACCGGCAGCAATCAACGCCCCCTTAAGCAGTCCTAGATAGTCCTTGGCGAAATCAAAGACGTCATCAATCTCGGTAATCTCCGCTTCCGCGCCCAAGTCGGTACTGACTAGGCGCAAAACAGGGCGATCGATGACTCGCAGGTAAGCCTCTACCGGTGGCAATGGTTCCGCATCGCGACCGTAAACACCAAGATTGATCGATGCGTTTAGAACCCGTGCACCTTCGGGGTAGTCCATTCCCAAAAAGAAGATATCGGACCAGCCTGAATGCGAAAAATCCATCCTGACACTGGTACGCTCCCATAGAATTGGGAAGTCCCCTGTCGCCACATCGGACTGTCGCAACTCTTTGTTGAGTCGCAACGGATGCTCGCTCGGATGACCAATGCGAAACATCCATTGATTGCCTCGAACCGTCCGAACACTGCGTCGCACTTGGTCGGCTAGCGTTTGAATACCGAGTTGATGGTATGCACGCGCTAATGCGCTCGTGATAGCCACGGTCGGTCCTTGCTTCGATTGCACCTCTAACAATTGGTCGATCGCTTCCGGGAATCGCCGTTCCAAAATATGCTGATAGCAATCGTAAGGGAGCAACCCCGATTGGCTTTCCGGAAACGTTCTCGGTAGGTGGAATCGATAAATAGCCGCAAGGAAAAAATGCGCACGGACGCGATAATAAAGATTATCTGTTTTGCGACGAAAGGTGTCGAGTTCTTGCGTCGCCGTCAGCAACTCTGCCGCGTCCAACCGCTCGCAAAGAGACTCGAGCGTGCGATGGCGCAGGGACTCGTCTGTCGAAACGATCGTTTGAATCCATGGACTGGCGAGTTGTGTTTGTGTCATTTTGCGGAAAACAAAAAGGGTCTCTGACTTTTGGTCGATCGGGTTTCGTGAGTCCTTTGCCTGCGGCAAATCCATTAGATCAATGGGCATCGGATTGGCGAGTTGCCAACAATTCCACCATGTCACTCAACACTTGATCGCGATCGACCCCTGAGAGCGAGAGGGCTAGCTGTGTATTCAAAAGTCCGTACTTGACCCCGATGTTGTATCGATGCCCATCCACCTCGCATGCCAAGTATCGTTCTCGTGTCGCCAATTCATTCAGCGCGTCCGCTAGCGGAACCGGCTTTTGCGATTGCGATACCAATGATTCCAGAATGTCGAGCACCGAGGGAGTCAGAACATGCATTCCGAAGAAACAAAGATACAGTCCGCTCCGGAAGCCTGCGATTGTCAATTCTTGTTCGGCAACCGTTGGGGTGGGTTTCTCCACGACTCTTTTAACTTCGTAGAGCCGCTCGGTCTGCGGAAGACGTTGACCACCGATTGCACCGAAAAACGGAAGCATTTTCTCTTTGGTGGGCTGCACTCCGGAAACAGAACACTCCTCCGCAGTGGCGGCTTCGATCAGTTGCTCCACACAGCGTTTTCCACTCGTACCGCTCAAGTACAAATGGTCACCTACAAGATGCACGAACGGACTGTCGCCGACAAAATCTCTAGCACAAATAATCGCTTGACCGTATCCCTTGGCTTCTTTCTGCGTCACAAAGGTCAGGCGATCAAGATACTGACCGGCTGCTTTTTCATAAGCATCTTCATTGCCGGGGCTAATCACGATAGCGATCGAGTCGATTCCCGCCGAATCAACTTCCTCAATAATCATCTCGAGTGCAGTCTTCTCGGTCCCATCACGGTCTACAAGTCTTTGCAAAGGCAATGCGGATTGCCCCGGACCTGCAGCAGTGATTACAGCTTTTTGTATTTTCATTATCTATCGCAGTGGATGAAGCAAACTCCCCTTCTTGTACTCCAAAGAATACTTGATTTGCTTCGACGGTTGAACCACGACAGAATTTTCTTGGCGAGAAACAGCCTCCATAAACAATTGGTGGCACAACCAAACTCTATAAACCGCAAGGTCTGCCTCAGGTGGCTGCATTTCCAAATGGATCCACAACCAGCCCTTTTCTTGCTCCCTACCCACCCATTTCAACTTGGAGAAGTCCTTTGCCTCTCGCTTCGTTGCGTTCAAGACTTTTTCCAACTCATCCTGCTGCATTGCCACAGGTGCGCGGCGCAAAAAGAACTGCGAATCCAAGTAAGTGACCACTAGCTCTTCGAACTCGCGGTCTTCTACGCTACAACCCTTGTGGGCGGCCTCGATCTCCGCTGGCGTACTGTCTGGCGACAGCGAAGATGTTCGCCAAACTTTCATGGATCGTTCTAAATCTTGCGGATGCAATCGAAGCGAAACTTCCCAGTGTTTCGCCTCTGCATTCCACGTCATCTGGCCCACGCAGACATGAAATGGATGCGCCGAGACGTTTGTAGGACTCATGAGCCCTACCATGACAAAGCAAACTCCACAACAAAAACTAGCGAACTTTGAAGTCAGCATAAGTTCCTAGTTATTCCTTTGCTGGGTCTTTCGCTTTTTCTTTATCCCACTTCGCCTTTAGCTCGGCTTTCTTTTTTTGCCGTGCCTTTTTCTTCTCCGCCTTCTCCTTCTCGCAGTCTTCGTCTGACTTAGCGAGTTCTTTCTTTTCAGGGTTTTCTTTCTTTTCTGAGGTAGCCACAGAAGCCAATGGACTAGGAGTTATTGGGACTTCGACAGCGCTGACTTCCTTTTCCACTTTCTTTGCAGGCTCTTTCTCTGGGGCTTTGCTTGCAGGATTATCCTTCGAAGCTTCCTCCTTTGCTTTGTTTTCGGATTCTTTGGCCTTTGCCTCCGCTTCCTTTGCTTTCGCCTCAGCCGCTTTCTTCGCTCGCTGCATTGGATTGTCTTCACCACCAGGTCCGCCACCGCCACCACGTCCAGTTCGTTGCTGCTTAAACAGTTGGAATCGAGTCGGTTCGAGTTGCGGCGGATAGAAATTGTTCTCGCGATCGATATCTGCAGTCTCGCGATAGGGATCGAGTTCGATTTGTTTTACCTTTTTGTCTGCGATGAACATCGTCTCGCACTTCGTATTATCAACGCGCCAGATCTCCGCTGGAATTCGGATCTCTCGGGTTGAGTCGTCTTCGAACGTAATCATCAAGATCACCGGCATAATCAAACCGCCGACGTTCTTTAGCTCGACACGGTAGAAGCGGTTGTTGCTGTCGAACATCTCCTTATCTTTGTCTTTGAGTTCCGATTTGAACTTCTCGAAGGCTTTGCGTTGTTCGTCTGTGACTTCGTTCGGGTTGTACTCGTTGTAGAAGTCCTTGAGTTCAGGAAACTCATCGACGCGCTTCTTGAGCGGTTTGTTGCGTTGTTGCGAAAGGGTCAACCTTTTCTGCTCACTCTTTTCCTTCGCAATTTTCGCATTCTCATCCGGGGAATTTCTGTCCAATTCCATGACTTCTACATCGTCGATCGCGATGTCGCAATGTTCAGTGGTATAGAACCACCCGCGCCAGAACCAATCGAGATCGACCCCAGAAGCATCTTCCATCGTTCGAAAGAAATCCGCTGGCATCGGACGCTTGAACTTCCAGCGACGAGAATATTCACGGAACGAAAAATCGAAAAGATCTCGACCGAGAATCGACTCTCGCAAAACATTGAGCCCCGTGGCCGGTTTGCTGTAAGCGTTCGGACCAAACTGCATGATCGAATCACTGTTGGTCATGATCGGCACTTGATTCGTACTTTGCATGTAGGGCACCATGAACTCAGGATCACCACGCTGCGACGGATACTTATCTTCCCACTCTTGCTCGGCAAGGTATTGTAGAAACGTATTGATCCCCTCATCCATCCACGACCATTGTCGCTCGTCGCTATTGACAATCATTGGGAAGTAATTGTGCCCAACTTCGTGAATGACAACCGAGATAAGACCGTACTTGGTTGCTGACGAGTACGTGCCATCTTCTTTTGGTCGAGGACCATTGAAGCAAATCATGGGATACTCCATCCCACCGATGGGTCCGTTCACACTGATCGCGACTGGATAAGGATAGTCAAAACTGTATCGACTATAGACATTGAGCGTGTGGATGATGGCATGAGTGCTGTACTTGCTCCAGAGTGGCTCTCCCTCGTTCGGGAAGAAACTCATGGCCATCGTTTGATTGCCGTTCACATCGTTCCCTTGGGCGTCCCAAATGAACTTTCTGCTCGAGGCAAAAGCAAAGTCACGAACATTCTCAGCATGGAAAACCCATGTCTTCGTATCCTTGGACTTTTCCTTTTCGTTTTCTTTGGCTTCTTCTGGCGTGACGATAAACATCGGCTTCTTAGCGACTTTCGCTTGTGCAAGCCGTTCTCGATGTTGCTCCGACAAAACCTCATTGGTGTTTTGTAGAACGCCTGTTGCGCAGACGATATGGTCCGAAGGAACCGTTATTCGAACGATGTAGTCACCGAACTCCAGCGTAAACTCCCCTTGGCCTAGGAACTGCTTGTGTTGCCATCCGTTTACGTCCGTAAAGGCCGCCAATCGAGGAAACCACTGCGCCATCTCGTAGATGTAGTTTCCGTCTTTCTCAAAGAACTCGAAACCGGTTCGGCCATTCATCATCTTTGCATTGTTGATTTTGTAATGCCACTTGATTTTGAATTGCAATTCTTCGTTCGGAAGCAGCGGCGTTCCTAGGTCGATACGCATCATCGTATCCACTACGGTCGTTTCAAGCTTTTTCCCCTGTGCATCAACAACCGAATCGATTTTGCAACCGCCATCAAATGTTTGACGATGCAACAATGCCTCCATCTCACCGGTCGAGACACGGCCTGGCGTGAATCCGAGACGTGCGCTTCGTGTTTTGCTCGCCGCACTATCCGGACTGAAGATGTTCGCATCCAATTGCAACCACAAATAACGCAGTGTGTGCGGAGATTGATTGTGATAGCGAATGGATTCCGTACCATGAATCGACTGGTCCTCATCATTGAGGGTCACATCAATGTTGTAGTCCACCTTCTGTTGCCAATAGTCCGGGCCAGGTTCGCCAGCCGCACTTCGGTAAGAGTTCGGCGTCGGAAGGATTTCCTCCAATTGTCGGAATTTGTCATCCTGACCGTACTTCTTATTGGGGAAAGGTTGTGCCCAAACAGAATCGGCAGCGATCCCCAAAATCAGCGAAGCCCACAGCAGTCCAGCATAGCAACGAGGTTGCATCGTACGGAATCTCACACAGATGAATACAAACAGAGTGTCGTCGAGAGGATAGCGAAGTATAGTCAAAATTTCCCGGATGGAAACCAATCCGGGAACGAAAGAAACACCTTAATCCAGGTTTACTACCTCCCCCTCGATGCGTCACTAAAGCACGAAAAACCGGCAACATCGATTTTGGAACTTAGAAATCTCGCGGATCCGTCCATCCTCAATCTGAATTTGCCATCGATGTGTGTTCAACTATTTACTGGTACGAGGTCGCGTGATTCAGATTCTGCTGCTACCATCGTAGAGGTCGAAAATTTCTCCTGAGCCCAGCCTGTTTTTCATCTGCGGATTGCGCGTTTTTTATGAGTTCCCTGCGAGCTAGCCACATTGCAAAGACGTTTCCTACCCCAGCCGAAGATCTTGTTATTCTCGATGATATCGAACTGGAGCTACACGCTGGCGAAAATGCGGCAATCGTCGGACCGAGTGGGTGCGGGAAATCGACGCTCTTGCAAATCTTGGGGGTACTCGACAAACCTACGCGTGGAAATGTCGAGATCGCGGGACAGGATCCGTTCCAACTATCTGAGAACGAACAAGCTCGGTTCCGAAACGACAAAATTGGGTTCGTTTTTCAGGACCACCATCTTCTGCCTCAGTGGAATGTTTTGGAGAACACCCTGCTGCCATCGATGGCGCAAGGAAGGCCCGACGCAAATATGCAGCAGCGCGCAATCCATTTGCTAGAACGAGTTGGTCTACAACATCGAATGACCCATCTACCAAGTCAATTGTCAGGAGGAGAACGAGAAAGAGTGGCTGTGGCTCGTGCGCTTCTTCGCAAACCATTGCTTGTGCTCGCTGATGAGCCGACTGGCAACCTTGATGAAGAAAATGCAGGGCGGATCTCTCAACTGCTTTTGGAAATGCCACGAGAAGAAAATGCAATATTGATCGTTGTCACTCACTCGATGGAACTGGCTTCCAAAATGCAGAAGTGCTTTGAATTAAAGCGTGGCAGACTGTTGGTCAAGGATTGAGTTCACTTTTCCTCCACCCCCTGGTCTCCAGGAATGCTGCTGGAACCGGCATTTGGCAGAAAAAATTTCGGAAATTGAGCGCACGAATAAGGGGGCTGTGGCCACTGAGAGTTGATGTCACACGAGCGTTTCGAGCTCTAATCATGGAAAGATGACTTTCATCCGACACAGCCTTCAAAGGCGCACTAGTAGGCGCGTTCCATGTGCCGTCCACCTAGAATCCCTGCAAATCTTGAAGAGCGGACGGCACGATGGAGCGTGCCTGCTGCTACTTTTGTCGGTTGTGTCTCATCCGCTACGTTGGCTTCCGAAGCAATTCAATTGCCGTTGATGCAGAGCGGCCAGCAGGATCAGCGACAACGCCGCGCCGATCATGGCCCACAGCATGTCCCATTGAGCATCCCAAACATCTCCTTGATGACCCAAGAACGCGTCACCTTCGGCTCCTGCGATGGTCGTCGCCAACCACTCGATCAATTCGAACACAGCAGTAAACGCTAGGCAACTGATAAATGCAAAGTAGTTCAGCCAAGCTTGACCCTGAACGCAAGAACAACGGGTGTAAATTTCCCGAAACAGTATCGCGGGAACGAAACCTTGCATGAAGTGTCCGAATCGATCGTAATGATTGCGCTGGGTTTGAAACACGTGCTGAAGCCACAACCCAAGTGGATTCTTTTCATAGGTCCAATGCCCGCCTGCAATCAAGACTAACGCGTGGAGGGCCAGCAGCCAATAGAGCACCGAAGTCAGTGGAAAGATCCGGCGCGTCGCAATGAGAATCGGAATGCCAGCGACGACCCAGCCTGCGTCTAACAACCAATTGACGCGATCCTGAGTTACGAGAATAGAAAAGATCGCACCGGCCACGATGATGGCTATCAGGAACCAGAATTCGATCCTCCGTCGCTTGTCATTGCTCATGCTGTTCGAACTTTGCGCTTTCTGGAGTTTAAGGGCGTTGTTTAGTGGCTAAAGGACTGGTGAAATGGCATCGCCATGAATCGGGTTCACTTGTTGAACAGCCTGCATGGCATCTTTTCCTCGGAGCAACTTCGATCCAAGGCTGGGGATGTACGTTGCGAAAACTTCCAGTTGCCGTTCTTGCACAGCCATCTGAACCAGTTCAACTGCAGCTAAGGTCAATCTGCCCGCTCGCAGCGATAGCGGAAAATCCAGACCTTCGATTCCATCAAACGCTCGATAGATAACCTCGGTGCATACCATTCTATGCGAAGAGGTAAAGTCAAAGCTGAAGTCATATTCTTTGCCTTCGTGAAAGAAAGCTCTCGTCAAAGCCAACTTGATTGACTCCAAATTCAATCTGGGACGTATTACGAGAATCGAATCGGATTTGAAGGGGGAATCGAGTCGACGAATTTGAACCCCATCCTTCATCGCTTCGATAACTCGCCCGCAATTGGGTTGATCGCATTGCAAGAACCGTTGCCATCGAGAAGCTACGTGGGAATGCTGGTGCAATCCCATCGATTGAACCGTCACCGCATCCCCTACGTAAAGTGCCGAATGAGGCCAATATCCCGGCAGGAAGTAATTGGTCAGTGCAAACTCTTTTCGTACCAGCAGGATATCGCCGGGCAGGATGTCGCGTTGCAGCTCTTCGCGAATCGATGCTGGTAGATTGGGTTGATGACCAAGTTTAAGGTATCGATCCGCAGCGAGAATACCGGCAGCTTTTTGGACCTCGAACATGGACGAGTAGAACAGATCGCGCTTGAGAGTACTCAGAAATTGACGCAGTCGGAAGCGAAGCCGAACGCGCGCATAATCGGCCCAACTGATCTGCAATCGACAAGTGAGCTGTTCGATGATGCAAACCATCTCAGCAACTTCCGACTGATCGAGCATCGATTCCCACTGCTTACGATGCTTTTGGTAGTATTTCGCAGCGTCGAACAATTCCCAGATGTGACGTGGCTGTGTCCATGATTGCTGCGTCTTGTCGTACACGCCAACGGGAATCCCAAAACTTGGTTCTGGTTCATTCAGCTTTTGCCGAACCAGCGTCCAATGGTGAAAACGATCGCGTAGGAATCGAGCGGCGTCGACCAACACAAGGGCACCGGCGTAACCAGGCAAGAACAGCTTGTCGTATTTGCGCCGGTCCCTCGCCCCACGCATCCGCAACTCGTTGACCATTTCAAGCAAAGCGTTTCGCAATTGCCAGTAGGTTATCAAAATCCGACGCGCCGCTTCGTCCTCCATAGGTGTCAGATACTCACGCTCGAGCGACGAAGCATACGCTGCCATCTCATCAGCGGCTTTCTTGAGATCCGCTATCTGTGAGTAAACCGAAGAGACGGTCCGACACGATGCATGGAACAATGGATCGAAGTCATTGGGATCATCAAACATCGCAAGCTCAACCTTTCGCACGTAGGTAACCGAATCTCTGACTTGGACACCTTATCGGTATCTGGCGTAACGACAGGCCGGGTTTTAGTCGGTAGGTTAAGGAGCGATAGTCGACATTTTCATCTTCGGACACCAATCTAAAGCCAAACCGTTATTATAAAAAATTGGGGTTGGTGACGAAAGCAAAACAGCCAATCCGCGCTGCCATGACAGCGTTATTCCATTTTTAACAACCGCCTGAATATCTTGTCACCGTTGGTCACGTAAAGATATTCATGATTCACGCCAGCTAGCGTACAACTGGTCAATGGCTTTCCCGTATTGGGCATGGGAAGGACGCCGCACATTCGCCCAGTTGGATCAAATATTTGGATGCCTAATGCGGACGTCACGTAGTAGCGGCCGATCTTATCTAACGCCGATCCGTCTCCTTTGGATGCACTAATGTAGGGTGGTGGTTCCTTCGGTCGAAACTCACCCTTCGGATCAATCTCCAACCGCATCGACATCGTTGGCATCTTGGCGTCCAAGGTGCTGTCGTTTTTCACGCGAAATGTCCAAGTATATGGACCTCCGTGATCGGAGACGGCCAAGGTTCCGCCATCGTTCGATAGCACAATTCCATTGGGCCGAGTAATACCGGTATCCATCACCATCACCTGTCCGGTTGCGATCTCGATGCGAGTCACTTGCTGCTGCTTCGTTTCCGTGATGTAGACGAAACCACTGCTGCTCACGGCTAAGTCATTGGGGGTTACGCCCGAAGCGACGACTTCGATTGCGCCCGTTTTTGCGTCGAGAGAAATCACACGGTTCTTGGCACCTTGGCATCCATAGAGCAATCCACTCGGACCAAACTTCATTCCACTCAATGCCTCTTTGGCGATCTCCGTGCGCTGGCCATCTTTCGCATCAATACGATAGACCGCCGGTGCCTTCATGTCGGAGTAGTAAAAATTCCCTTCGGTATCACTGCATGGGGCGTCTGCGAAACCGATGTTCTCGGCAACGAGTTCCCAATCCTGACCAGGGATCAACTGACGCAATAAGGTTAGATCACCCTTCAAGTCATCCTTGGTATTGATGAGAGGCTGATGCGAGTCTTTGCGCCATAGCCATTTCAATGCATCAGGAAATCGTTCGCCACCGAAATCGGAATTGTGCCCGTACCCTTCAGCCCAATCCAATCGAACGTCGTATCCCATGTACGCGAGTGAAGAGGCCAATTGCTTGTTGGCGAGCGGCCAATTACCAAACGGATTGTCCAAATCACCACTCGTATCGCACATATACATTCGAATCGGCTTCGGTTCGGTTTTTCGAATCATGGTTGCGTAAGCGTCGCCACCTCGCAAATTGACAAAGCTGCCGACACTTGTCAGTACCTTGCGAAATGCATGTGGGCGTTCCCACGCAACAGTAAAGGCGCAGATGCCGCCCGAGCTCGATCCGCAAATAGCTCGCAGGTTGGGATCGCCAGAAATCGAATACTTCTTTTCTACTTCGGGAATGATCTCCTCGGTCAAAAATCTTGCGTAACGATCCCCAAGGCTATCGTATTCGAATCCACGATTCGAGAATTTGTTTCGTTCCGATTGCGGCTTGGATGGATCGTGACCAGGATTGATGAACACAGCGATCGTCGGAGGCATTTCACCGCGGGCGATGAGATTGTCAAAAACGACGGGAACACGCCATCGCCCTTTCGGATTCATAAAGGAATGTCCGTCTTGAAAGACCATCAATGCCGCGGGCGTTTCTTTCTTGTATTGGGCTGGAACGTAAACGGACCACTCGCGGGTGGTTTTCTCAAAGATCTTGGACTCCCATGCTGGCATGGTTTCGACCGTACCATGCGGCACATCCTCACGAGGAACCGCGTCCGCATGTGGTTTCCAATCGACGGTCGTTTGAAGCTTTTCCTCGGGATGAATCGTTTTGTCGTTCGACCATAGCCACCTTAAAGCATCTGGAAGCACTTTCCCACCCGCATTACCACTGTGACCGCCGTCCGTCATCTCGAGTTTGAAATCATAACCAGAGTAACGCAAAGCTGCAGCCAAATCTTGGTTGGCAAGAGGCCAGTTGCCGTGCAGATTATTGAGGTCGTTGACTCCTTCTTGCAGATAGACTTTGATCGGCTTTGGATTGTCTTTGGATTTGCGAACCAATCCAGCATAGGCCCAGCCGCCTCGGATATTCGTGTAGCTTCCGATATGGCTGAGTACTCGCCCAAACTGATCAGGTCGTTCCCAAGCCACCGTAAAGGCGCAGATTCCGCCTGATGAAATGCCACCGATCGCTCGATCGGTGGGCGACGTCGATACATTCAATCCTTTGAGGGCGACGGGCAAAAACTCATCGATCAAGAACTTACAATAACGATCTCCCATCGAATCGTACTCGAACGATCGATTGCTCCTGTCTTTGGCAGATGATTGGGTGGGTGGCACTGCGGGAGAAGCGGGTATAGTTCCTGGCGCGACAAAGACCGCGATGGTCGGCGACAATACTTTTTGATGAATTAAATTGTCGAGAACGATCGGAACTCGAAATGGACCGTCCGCCTTTGCGTAGCTAGGGCCATCTTGAAAGACCATAAGCTTGGCTGGTGTACTCGAATCGTATTGGGCCGGCACATAAACGCTGAAATCTCGACGAGTGCCTGGGAAAACATTGCTTTCGGCGAAGACGCCATTGGTTATTTTCCCTTGTGGAACACCTTGCTGAATGGTCCTTTCCGGCGAACCCAAATTCGATTTTTCTTGACCAATTAAAGGCAGTGTGGAAATCAGAACGAATGCAAGAACGTGGAGAGAGGTACGCATAGGGGAGGGGGAATTTTCAAGGGGGAAATGTAAGTAGGGAGCGGTCGTTTATAGCTGCAAACCGGAGGCCTGAAGTTTCTTGAAGTTTCGATTTTCCAAAAATACCATGATACTTTGTTTTGAGTAAGCGAGGAGGGATTGGTGGGTTTTCAAAGTAAATTGGAACGGGCTGGCAATCGTTATCGAACTCGATTTGTCCCCACGGAAAGCGCTCGGCGACCGCGAAGTCTCTAACGGATTGGCTATCTTTGGAACTATGTATGGAAATCTGAAACGGTTCGAATTTGGCGATCCAACTGCCGTCACGAGAAATAGACGATTGCAATGCATTTGTTTTGTGGAGAATCAAACCAGACGTTTCCGTAGTGGCTAAATCGACCGCCACGAGTGAATTGCCTGCTGGCCAAATCGTCATGTGCCCAGAGGGACTCATGGTTGCGGGCATTGAGCCACCACTGTTACCCTCGAAGATCATCCCAATTGCCCGCTTCCCGCCTTGAACAGAAACTGCGATCGTTCAAAACTGGAAAAATCTTTTCATTTTACCCTTCATCGCAGCGGAGTATGCTATGTTCCAATAAACAGTTTAGGCTTCCGTCAGAGTCCCCGAACGAAACAGAAAATGCACGAAACTTCAAGCGTTCTCGAGATTTGTGCGGTTGATCGCAGTAAAAACTTGTTATCTAACCTGTTGGCCTGCTGCATCAATGCGTTGCCAGCAATTCTCTTCCTGATATTGATGACGCTGCTTTCCAGGGACGAGGATTATATCCTTTTAGCATTGTTGGGTTCAGTGTTTCTCGCAGTGAGCTTTCTGTTCATTAGTACGTTTTGCTGTCGAACCGACGGTAGCTGGACTCGCCAAAAACTCTTCCACGGTTTTTTGATGAGTACCTCCCTTGCCTGGTTTGTTGCACTGGCAGTGTTGGCATGTTTGGCCATGACCCCGCTCTACTTGGGTCGGGACAATGGCGATGGAACGAATGGGATTGTGGAAGTTGTTCTTATGGTAATTCTGTTCACCCTAACCTATACGCCCCTGATCCTTGTCGTCGGCGCGACCGCATCGTTCGTTGCAAGTCGATTCCATAGCGCTCCGGCATCTGGATAATTCTCTTGTTCCTCATACTCTCAATGCTGAGCGATGGATTTACTTTGGCTTAGCTACTAAATGATCAATGGCTGCCAAGAAGGCTTCTTTTTCTGCAAGGCAATGATCCTGGGAACCTTCGGCGAGCACCATATCATGTCCAGGCACCAAGTGAACTGGCAGCCGAAGTACGAAGAATGTGTCACCATCCTCATACTTATGTTCAATCAATTGAAGGGGGATGATTTCGTCATGCTGCAAAACGCGACGTACGAAACGAAACGGAAAAGTTACCCGTCCTTCAACGACACCATCTCCATTGACAGTTACCGATGTACACGGAAGGTTGTTAGCAAACCAGGCAAGGTACGCGCCTACGGCCCACATTACCGCGACGCCCAAATAGGGATACCACCTGGGAGATCCAACAGGTCCACTCGCTCCGTACAATACCGCACTCCAGGTACCTAGCGTTGTTCCAACGAGCCATAATGCGGTGAAACCCCAGAGTACAATCCATTTTCGCGAGCCAGCGGAGTAGTAGTTCTTCATTGGAAAAAACGGATAACAACCTAAACCAACAGGAGCGGAGCGGTGGGATAGATTTTTCGTTGAAATGTGTGGCTTTGCTTGTCGATACGAAGGTGACTCGTTAGCATCATTCTATCTTACGTTGTATATGCTCCGCGTGACTACTCCAAGGCGACGCGCAAGCGAAAACTTGGTCGCCGCTCGAAATTGCCAAGCGATACACCCGATTGTTTCCACGCCGCAGGGCGGATCGAAAACCGATGAAACCACGGAGGAATTCTTGCAACTTCCTGCCAGTAACCCGGAATGGGCCGAGGGGGCTCCCAAACGTGTCTCGCCGCTTGGCTTTCGAGAAAGCAAACGCGTGAAACTTCTTTTTCTTCATGGGTGGCATAGTGTTGTAGGTGGTGTCAAACCGACCTACTTGAAGGATCACGGTTACGATGTTATCAATCCTTTCCTCGATGATGACGATTTCGAACTTGCAGTTCGTACCGGCCAAGCTGAATACGATCATCATAGACCAGATGTAATCGTCGGAAGTTCAAGAGGTGGAGCTGTTGCCATGAATATCCAATCCACAACCACACCTCTCGTTTTGCTCTGTCCAGCCTGGAAGAAATGGGGATGCGTCACGGCAATCAAATCCAATTCGCTGATTTTGCACTCGCCTCAAGATGATGTTGTTCCGTTCGACGATTCTGTTGAACTCATTCATAACAGCAAATTGCCATTGGAGACGATTATCGAAGTCGGCAGCGACCACCGACTGGCAGATGAATCCTCTATGTCGGTCATGCTGTGGGCATGCAATCTGCTTCGATCGGGCCTGCAAATGCCTGCAATCCACGACGACCATAAGCCGTCTTTTCCTATTCCAGGCGACAATCAAGCCGCATCCCAGGACGAAGGCAGTTACATCTGCGATGCCTGCGGCGAAGAAATCGTCATTCCCATTGATCTAACGCAAGGGACTACGCAGTCGTATGTGGAGGATTGTCCCGTATGCTGCCGTGCCAACATCGTTCACGTACTTCTGGAGGAGGACGGAAAGTCGCAAGTTTGGGCTGAACCGGAACAGGACTATTCATGAGATCGCGTTGAGAAGCATTTAGCCGAGGAGTTTTCAAACGCTTAAGGCGTCGCTCAACCCTCAAGTGCACCCGAGATCTAATCTTCCCAAGCCTATCCTAAAGGATGGCCAATGGATTCCTCGGATGTTCCAGTGTTCCGCGCGTGACTCCAAGGCGATTGGTCGCTTTGAGTCTCTTCCAAACCTCAGTTCCGTCGAGCGAACCTGCCAAGAGTTCTCGGTACAAGGAAAGAACTTCGGCGATCTCCGGATGGCTCGCGTCGCGCAGTAACTCCACTCGAAAACATCGCACTCCCAGTCGGATCAATGTCGGAGTCGCCTCGGCTCCACTTTGAGCATGACCATTGTAGAGCGTATTGCGGCAACCGATGTCCGCATGCAGCACATGTTCGACTCCCAATCGATCACGCAATTTCACATCGTGTCGATCGCAGGGTCGACCGCAATTCGTTTTGTTGGTTCCAGGCGATAGCACCGTACAGAAAACACAATGCTCCATATGAAACATCGGCATATGCTGATGTATGACCACTTCGATCCATGGCCGAGGAACGGCTACAACTAACTCGGTCAGTTGGTCTCGGTTCAAATCGTACGATGCCGTGAAACGATGTGCACCTCGTTCTATCAGCCAATCCGCAGTGAGAGGATTCGTCGCATTGAGGCTAAAGTCTGCAATCGCTGGAATGCCGGCACGACGCGCGTAGTCTAGTGCGGCCAAATTCCGAACCAACCAACCATCTGCCGGCCTTTTTTCCATTGCTCGAAAGAGTCCTGTCTCTCCAGGTTTCTGAATCCGAAGCGTTGCTAAATAGATTTGTGCTCCCGCTTCGTGGGCTATTGCAACCGCTTTCTCATACTCTCGAATGTCGTGGAAGTCCGCATAAACGAACTTCTGGCCTTCTCGAAGCACTGCTTCCAATTGCCCCAACGAACGAACGAGAACCACGAGTTGAGGCGTCGCATTCGTGGAATCCGCTTTCGTTTCCACCTCCCGAAGCATCGAAGCGGAGCGTCCCGTCGCAACTGTTCGCTGGGGACGTTCCAGAAGCAATCGATCCAGATGCTCCACCAACGACTTTCGGATATCACCCATCACACTGAGTGGTAGCATCGGATTTCCATCGATGGTGGCGTGAATCTTGGAAAGTACATACGGTGTATTGCCGAGTCGATTCAATTGCTCCAAGAGCGGACCTTCGCTGAGCGGGTGCTTTCTTGCGACTTCGGGAAGATAATCCTGAGTCCAATCTCGCCGAACGTCTGGATGTTTCTTCACCCAAACAGAACATTGGACGGGTTCACCCACACGAACGACGATGGACATCTCCACTTCGCGTTTGAACCGCGGTTGTTTCGACTCAAAGGTACTTCGCAATCGCTTGGTCAATTGAGGAGAATCGGTTTGCCAAAGCGGTATCCCACTCCGCACATTGTCTTCGTTGATCAATCCATGTTGAAATGCCAACTCCACCCGTCCCGCCGTGGGTTGATCGATTCGCTTGCCATGAAGAAACACCTGAAAAATACGTCCTCCGATCTCTTCACCAGCGATTCTATCCCCATCGAATACGACTCCATCGCCAGGCATGAGCGGGACATCGAGATCGACTAACACGCGTTCGCCTCTCACTCGTACAACGTGGCCTGCCTTGACACCTTTTTTGGCACTGCTTTCACCTGGCACCAACCGTTTATGATTGCAACCTTCAAGCCAGCCTGGACTAAAGCCACGGGAGAAACTGAGTTCCATTTCACGTCGCGCTGTGGAGGACCAGTGCGTTTCTTGGCTAGCCAACGCGTCGTCAATCGCTTGTCGGTAATGCCCTACTATGTTTGCAACATACTCCGGCGTCTTGAGTCGACCCTCGATTTTGAGAGAGCAAACGCCAGCATCGATAAGCTGTGGAATGTATTCGTATCCCGCAAGATCCTGAGGTGAAAGCAGATACCGGTTGTCTCCGAGATTCTTATGCTGTCCATCGCAGATCAAATCGTAGTTGAGTCGGCAGGCCTGAGCACACTGACCCCGGTTCGCACTGCGACCACCGAGGGATTCGCTCGTTAAGCATTGTCCGCTATATGCAACACAAAGTGCACCATGTACAAAGCATTCCACTGGTTTCGTAGTGGCCGCTGTAACCTTTTTGATTTCTTTCAACGACAACTCGCGAGCCAACACAACACGATCAATCCCGAGCGATTCGATCGCATGTATGGTCTCGGCGGAAACCATCGTCATTTGCGTACTAGCATGGATCGAGAGCTCTGGACAAATCTGACGAATGAGTCTCGCTGCCCCAAGATCTTGAACCAGCACAGCATCAACGCCCGCTTTGGCGAGCTCAGCCACGTTAGCTTCGAATTGCGAAAGCTCATCTGTAAAAACAAGAGTATTCAGCGTAACGTAGCCAACGACTCCACGGCGATGCAAGGTTTGCATCAGTGAAGGCAAGTCTTCCATTGAAAAGTTGACAGCTCGGGCACGTGCGTTGAATCCAACATCGAGGCCGAAATAGACGGCATCGGCTCCATTTTCAATCGCGGCGTGGATACACTCCCAATTTCCCGCGGGAGCCAGCAGCTCGGGCGCTGGCTTTCCGATGGACGGTACAATTGTCATATTTATTTTTTCTCTGGTCTGAATCCGGTTTTCATTTTTTGAACCACTTTTTGCTCTACCAACGGCTGGTCTGGTATTTCAATATTCATCGTCATATTTTGACTGAGCTCGCTGACCACGAGATAACCTTTCTCGTTATCGAACCAAAGTTTACCTTGTATGTCTTGGGAGGGAACCGTAATCTTCGCCTTAAATTTGCCTTCACCCTTGAAAGCCATCTTCGTATTGAAGTTGAATTGATGGATTTGCCGACCCTCGAACATGACGGGGCCAATGTATTTGTATTGGTTGGTCGATTCAAGAATGCCTGTATCATTCTTCGTTTCTGTGACCTGTATCCAGGTATGTCCGGGAACGATTGCAGCGTCTGGAAAAACCGGTGACCCTTTTTCGATGGAGTCTTTCAGTACAGGCTCCATGGAAGAGCCGAGTGGAATCGAACGAAACCCCTTCAACGCTTCGTCTGGAATGACAACATTCGAGATTTTGCCATTGGGTGACATGGTGCTGGAGCATTCCACTCCAATCATCGGGCGGAACATTTGACCAATCTGTTTTGCAAAGCCAAAGTCTTCCGTTTTGTCGGTATCCATCTCGACACTTCCAGCGCCCGGTATATCCATAGACAGTGTTGCCCGCTGCAAGACTGTTACAATTTGGGCCGAGCCATCCTCGTTTCTCTTCTTGACCTCCCAGAGTTGGATAATCTTTGTCACCTGCGTGACGGGTTTCGTAACACCGGGCGGAGACTGCTCCATCACCTGCTCGACATCGGAATAAAGTTTCGTTCCAGGATTTAATTTCCAACGAAACTGAACCCCCTGACTTAAAGCAGAGTGGCCAAGTGAGAGCGTAAGAAAAAGTGCGATCGCAATTCGTAGCATATTCAAACCAAACTCCAGGGCATTTCGAAACGTCCGTGAAAACGACTTCATTTTAGATCATTCAAGACGAATTGCGAAATCCGAATCGCGGACGAATAAGTTCGTTTTGCATTTAAATTCCACAACGTTCCACACCGTTGTTCCTCAGCACAAGCCGTCTGACTGCTTCATTCTGTCGGAATAATTGTTACGACCCGCAGTCTCCCGCCTAAATATGGTCTCGTCCGTTAGGTTCGAGTCGCCCTAGTCTCGATCCTGGCTTATTTATTCGAAAGAGCTTTTGTTTCTCCTCTGGACCATTCCATGAATCGTAATAACATTCAACCAAACATTGACCCAAATAAGTTTGTGAATGCTTTAGGATGGGATCAACTGCGAAAGTCTGTCACCCAACGCGAGAGCTTGCGTAAGGGAAACCGAAACGCTGCGATGGCTGCAGCCTGGAGTGATGTCGATTGCAATTCACTCCATAATATTCCGAGCCCAGGCGAATCTGAGCGCTTCGTATTGCGTGATCTGGTAACCACCAGTTATCCCGTCACCCATCTTTCTTCCGAAGAATGGCAACCTATGCTTTCGGAAATGGTCTGCCGATCGGTAGATGAGTTCTTTTCTCACTACGAAGAATCGATGGATCCAACGGTGTCAGAACCGATTCTGCTAGAGCTAGCGTCTGAAAGCGAACTAGATTTAGAACTTGGTATTCTCGAATCCGTCCAAAACATCTCGATCGATATCTGCCGAACCCAACAGTCCCAGCAAGCAGCAGATTACACCTTCAATGCGATCGAATCATCCGAGTAACTCGCTCATCGACGGCTACTTCGTTAGCCGCCGAAGCCGCTGTAGCGTTTCAGGCCCGCATTGTACGCTAACCGACTTAGCCCAAAAAAGAACAACGTCCAAAACACTAGCATCGCCATGTCGATGGCAAGTGGAATTCCCGTAATCTTACCCAAGAATACCGCAGCAGGGAAATATGCAAGATACTTGATTGGTAAGTATCCGACGATCGTTGCCCATGGTTCTGGAAGAATGTCGAGCGGGAACATATGCCCCGATAGAAAAAACTGAAACAACATATAGACAAACAGCAACGACGATACTTCGAGCATCCAAAAGCCTACCAACCCGATACATGCCTCCAAATAAAACCCAAGCGCAAAGCTCAACAAGAGCGACGCAACAAATGAACCAAACGTTATCAAATCGGGGAAGCCATTGCTAAAGTAGCTTCGGCAAACAAAGAAGACCAAAGCGAAAGGTAAAGTTGCGACGGTGTAATAAGCGATCTTGTGGGCGACTCGCGACCAGAATAAGAAAGAGATAAGATCCACGGGCTGCACCAAAAACTTCTTGATCTCACCATCGCGTATCTTCGTCGCTACATTGGACGACAATCCTGGCATCGAAGAAAAAGCTCTACCGACCATGGTTAGCAAATAATAAGCCACCATATCTTGAAACGAATATCCGTTGATGTGCGCTTCGTTCGGGTTGGTGGGATTCATGGATTGGAAAATAGCCCACCAAAGAAAAATCTGCGTGATGATAGGAAGAAATCGCATGAGCGTTCCCAATGCGAAATCCCCGCGATAGGCCATACGCTCCGCAAGACTCGTCTTGAGAATGTACCAACGAATCGCAAGGCTCGATTTCAATGAGTCGCTCATGATACGGGGTCCGATACATTCAATCGAGGATCGGAAACATGTGCAAACAGTTTCGCGATGACTTCATCGAGAGGCAAGTCTTCCACTGCTACGTCAACGACTTTGTAGCCATCGAGGATTTGCGCAAGTGACTTAGAGACGTCTGTCCGCATGCAACGTATTGAGACACGAGGCATCAAGATCTTCTCAATCTTGCCGAATCGCTCCAGACCTTCATGCGTTTGCCCTTCCCCTAATTCGAGAGTGATGATCTTGTCTTTGGAAAAGCTGTCAACGATTCCTTCGAGTGAGCCGTTGTACTGGACCTCGCCCTGCGCGATGACGACGACGCGTTTGCAAAGTGCCGCCACGTCTTTCATGTAGTGGCTTGTCAATAGTACTGTGATCTTGCGCTCTTCTTGATACTGTTTCAGGAATTGCTGGATGTTGTGCTGTGCGACGACATCCAACCCG
>CAIOHR010000222.1 GCA_903858115.1 uncultured Pirellula sp.
CTAGATGCAGCCGTAAAAAAAGCTGGTGCTGACGGAACTCCCTACTCGATTGTCACTCGCGTTCAACAACCTCGTTCCGATGTTCGATTTGTTCGTTGTGAAGGAAGATCCCGAAGAGATTCCCCCGGTAAAATTGTTGGACTCTACGGCACATCGGCTGACGTCACAGCCGAAATGGAACGAGAGCAGGAATTGCAAGCGGCTCGCATGCAAGCGGATGCCGCCAATCGCGCCAAGAGTGAGTTCTTGGCCAACATGAGCCATGAAATCCGAACGCCGCTTACTGCAATTCTTGGCTTCACGGAAGTTTTGCGTGAGGATGAAAAATTTGCGGCCCCTCCGCATTGGATTCATAACCTCGATACGATAGCCAAAGCAGGAAAACACCTCCTGTCGATCATCAACGATATTCTGGATTTGTCCAAGATCGAGGCGGATAAAGCCACTTTAGAGTTCATCGAAACACCACTGATCGAAATAATATCCGAGGTTGAACGTCTTCTACGCCCCAGCGCATCGGGCAAGGGGGTATTGCTAGAAACTAAGCTATCAACACCAGTTCCAGATCGAATCCTGTGTGATCCCACGCGTTTACGCCAGATCCTAATGAATCTCGTCGGAAACGCCGTTAAATTTACAGAAGCTGGATCCATTGTGATCAATGCCAGTGTCGCATCGTCGAACGAGAGTGATTCTTTGATCATCGACATCGAAGATACGGGGAGAGGGATCAATGCAGAGCAATCTCAATCCATGTTCCAAGCATTTGAACAAGCGGATAAAACCGTCACGCGAAAGCATGGTGGAACTGGGCTCGGCTTAACCATCAGCCGGAGGTTAGCGGTTATCATGGGAGGCGATGTAACACTGGTGCGAACAGAACTGGGCAAGGGTTCTTGCTTCCGCTTAACATTGCCGTTGATTCCTTTTATCGGTTCTGTCTTCGTCAGAGCCATTCAAACAAAGACAGCTTCCGCCGGTAATGTTAGTCCAGAAAAAATGTCGGTCCTCGGGCGAATACTCCTGGCAGAAGATGGACTGGACAATCAGCGACTGATCGCATTTCTTCTAAAGAAAGCAGGAGCAACAGTCGATGTCGCGGGCGATGGAAAAGTCGCATTAGAAATGATGGATGAAGCGATCGCATCGCAGCATTCATACGATCTTCTGATCACCGATATGCAAATGCCCGTGATGGACGGCTACATGCTCGTAGAGACGTTGCGAAGTCGAGGCGTGAAGATACCGATTCTCGCGTTGACAGCACATGCTCAACCGGAAGATCGCCAGAAATGCATGGATGCTGGATGTGACGACTATTTGAGCAAACCCATTGATAAGCATTCACTCTTGGTTCTTTGTGCCAAATGGATCGGAGTTCAGCGATAGATACTCGGATAGCCGAAAAGAACGAGAGAGCGTGATAAAAGACTGACGCGATTTTTTTTCTTGGTTGCGAGTACCTATATTTGATATTTGACAACGTAGCAGAGTATCCCCAGAATAGCGGGATGGATAATGCAATTTTTCAGTCGACGTTTGTAGATGAGTTAATCGGTGATCCGTCTATGGTGAATCGCTCCCGACAAGTTCGAGGGGCTTGCTATTCAAAAGTGTCACCGACCCCGGGATCCAAACCAGAAATGTTGTCCTGTTCTCCTCGACTTGCGGAGTATTTGGGAATAGAACGCGGTTGGTTGTCAACCACACAAGCTGCTTCGGTGCTTACCGGCAACGAGTTACTCCCAGGGATGAGCCCCTATGCAATGTGTTACGGTGGTCACCAGTTTGGATCGTGGGCTGGGCAATTAGGCGATGGTAGAGCTATCAACTTGGGAGAATGGATCGCTCCCGATCAATCCCGTTGGACATGGCAACTGAAAGGTGCTGGCAAGACACCTTACTCCCGGTTTGGCGATGGACTTGCTGTTTTGCGTTCCTCATTGCGTGAATTTCTTTGCAGTGAAGCGATGCATTTTCTTGGCGTTCCAACAACTCGAGCACTCAGCTTGACAACGAGTGGTGATTGGGTGACTCGCGACATGTTCTATGATGGTAACCCTCGGAGAGAACCTGGCGCTGTTGTGTGCCGCATAGCGCCATCGTTTATTCGGTTTGGGAATTTCCAAATATTGTCCGCACAGCAGAATCGTGAACTGCTTCAACAATTGGTGGACTACACGCTTCGTTACTACTTCCCAGAACTCGGCTCACCCAGCATCGATACGTATGAGCATTGGTTTCGCGAAGTATGTGAACGCACTGCCAAAATGATTGTCGCGTGGATGCGAGTCGGATTCGTCCATGGCGTTATGAATACGGATAACATGTCGATCCATGGTCTTACCATAGACTATGGTCCGTATGGATGGATCGACAATTACGATCCAGATTGGACACCCAACACAACAGACGCGGAGGGACGAAGGTACTGCTTTGGCAATCAACCTCAAATCGCTCAGTGGAATTTAGTTCAATTGGCCAATGCACTCTATCCGCTCTTCGATGCGACGGAGCCATTGCAACGAGGGCTTGACGCGTATTTGGAAGTGTTGACTCGCGAATCCTCTAATATGTACGCATCGAAGCTAGGGCTCTTGCCGACCGAAGCAGTTGAATCCATTTGGCAAGACCTTGAGTCGTGGCTTCCGGCCGCAGACATCGATATGACAATCTTCTTTCGACATCTACCGTCCGCTGCGATAGGGATGGTGCCCGACGCGATCGATGCCAAATGCGTTCTCTCATGGATCGGTCATGCCCTTTATGACGCCAACGCCCTTTCGGACGCAACCATGAGTCGGATGATAGCATGGATACGATCGTACATCGCGTGCGTTCGAACACAGAACCGCCCCGACCCAGTGCGAGCGATCGAAATGAACCGTACGAATCCGAAGTATGTCTTGCGAAACTATATGGCTCAAAAAGCGATCGATGCAGCAGAGCAGGGAGACCTAAGTGAGCTTCAAGTGTTATTGCAGCTCCTTGAGAAACCCTACGACGAACAACCAGAATACGAACGCTATTTTGCCAAAAGACCCGAGTGGGCACGCAATCGAGCCGGTTGTTCGATGCTTTCTTGTAGCTCGTAACACGTTATTTACTATACTACGTGGCCAATGGTCCTTTTCGCTCAAGCAATAGAGGTTTGTTGTGTTGCAATCTTTCGTGAAGGTGTGGCTTCAAGATTTTTCGATGCTTGTTGTTTCTCTTGTAGCGATGACCGCTTCCGCACAAGATTTTGTGGAGCGATTTGACGATTGGCCGCTCGATCTCAAGATTGGTGGAACTCTTGGTATCGCCAGGGAACCGGTGATACCAAGCAGACTTGTCGATCTTGTTAGCGGAAAGGCTTCGCGTTCAGTGCTACTTTTAGTAAATGGTAATTCGGAGGGTAAGGTCCATGAATCTTTCCAACAACTGGATGCATTGAAGACTGTCGATGTGAATTCTGAAATAGAATTTGAATCCTCGACCCGTATCGTTTTTTGGATCGACGATCGAAAGCCTGAGCAGATACCTGCCGAAACAAAAGAGCGAATCGAAAAATACCTATCCAACGTTTTGCGCAATGGCGGCTCTGTTTTTGTATGCGGATCACATGCTGGACTGGTTGGGCATCGCTTTATAAGCAAATCCACCGATCATGAACTTCGTATCGAGCGAGGTATGAATCTATTGCCAGATTGCATGTTGCAAATGGAGTTTCCGCCAACCCACGAGGCAGAGGAGTCTTTTTTGTCTAGCCTGACCTATCATCCAAAATGCGTAGGAGTGGGGCTCGAAGCGGGGACATGGATGCTATTACAGAATCGGAAAATTCGAGTTGTAGGCGATGGCTTCGGCAAATTCCTATTGGCACCAGGTACCTACCCCTCTGCTCGAGTTCATAGCATTCGCGACACGGTTCCGAAAGTGAAGGAACTCGATAAGGTTCTTGTCGACTTGACTCAGTGGCGCCGTGAAGCAATCGATCGAACGCTGCCACTTTTCCCTCCCAAGGATACGGTACAACCGATAGTCAAGAACGGACACTTGCTCATCGTTGGTGGTGGTGGCCTCCCGTCAGGACTTATGGACCGATTCGTCGAATTAGCTGGTGGGATCGACAATGCCAAATTGGTTTACGTTCCATGCGAAGAAGACGATCAAGTGGCAGAGAAACATAGCACCGTTGAGATGTGGAAGCGAATGGGAGTTAAGAACGCAACCTATATCCACACAAAAGATCGGAACCAGGCAAATGAAGATGACTCCTTTTTGAGACCTCTGGTCAGTGCGACAGGCATCTGGTTCGGAGGTGGTCGACAATGGAACCTTGCGGACAGCTATTACGGAACCAAGGCGCATCGACTTATGAAGCAGTGTGTGGAACGAGGCGGAGTCATCGGCGGTTCCTCGGCAGGAGCTTCCATTCAAGCAGCGTATCTAGCGAGAGCAACGCCGATTGAGAACTTTCAAATCATGGCACCCGGTTACGAGCGGGGTGGACTAGGGTTTTTACAAGGTGTTGCCATCGATCAGCATTTCTCTCAACGCAATCGCATCCCCGACATGAGCCAATTGGTAAAGACTTACCCACAGTTGCTAGGCATCGGCATCGATGAAACGACCGCGATCGAAGTCTCCGCATCGACGGCAATCGTTTCAGGCAATGGCAGCGTGTACTTCTTCGATGGAACCAAACGAAGTGAAGACGACGCTCCTTCGCTCGTGAAACTTCGAGAAGGAGACCGATACGATTTGATTCTACGCAGTATGATCCGAGAGTAACTTCGCGAATTTGCCGCTACGACTATGAACCTTGGGCAAGTTTACTTCCGAACATTCGTAACGCTTCGTTACATTCGTAACGCTTCGTTCGGATCAAGTATTATCACCCTCGGTCGAGGTTTTCGAAACCTTGGAATCGACAATCGCGCCCCACCGCCAACCGCGGATCTCTGGCATGTCGTCGCCGTGCTCTTCGATGTACTGCTTGTGGTCCACTAGTTTTTCTTGGATCTCTTGCTTGAAATATGCGGCTTTCGCGCCAAGTTGCGGCAATCGATCGATGACATCTTGGGCCAAATGAAACCGGTCCAGATCGTTCAATACCACCATATCGAACGGTGTTGTCGTCGTGCCTTCCTCCTTGTAGCCCCGAACATGCAGATTGTGATGATTGGTCCGACGGTACGTCAAGCGATGGATCAGCGTCGGGTAGCCGTGGAAGGCAAAAATGATCGGCTTGTCCTTCGTGAAGATCGCGTCGTAGTCACGATCGGAAAGGCCATGCGGATGCTCACTTGCAGATTGCAATTTCATCAAATTGACGACATTAACGACCCGAATCTTCAAGTCCGTGAGATGAGTTCGTAGCAATTCGACTGCAGCTAATGTCTCCAATGTTGGTACATCGCCACAGCAAGCCATCACAACGTCCGGTTCATGGCCCCGATCGTTGCTCGCAAACTCCCAAATCCCAACTCCTGCCGCACAATGCTTGATCGCTTGGTCCATCGTCAACCACTGAGGTGCTGGCTGTTTCCCGGCTATCACAACATTCACATAGTTTCTGCTTCGCAAACAGTGATCGGTGACTGTCAGCAAACAATTCGCGTCGGGTGGCAAATAGACGCGTACGATTTCCGACTTCTTGTTGATCACATGATCGATGAAGCCCGGATCTTGATGACTGAACCCATTGTGGTCCTGTCGCCACACGTGGGAACTTAAAAAATAATTGAGCGAGGCGATCGGGCGTCGCCACGGAATTTCATTGCAAACCTTCAGCCATTTGGCATGTTGATTGAACATGGAATCGATGATGTGGATGAAGGCTTCGTAGCACGAGAAGAACCCGTGTCTGCCGGTCAAAAGATAGCCTTCGAGCCATCCCTGGCATTGGTGTTCGCTTAGCACTTCCATAACCCGCCCATCAGGCGAAAGATGGTCGTCTTCGGGATAAATCTCCGCCATGTAGCAACGGTTGGTCACCTCAAGGATGTCTTGCCACCGGTTCGAATTGTTTTCGTCGGGGCTGAAGATTCGAAAGTTCTTGCTATCTAAATTGTTCTTCATTACATCCCGTAAAAACTTACCCATGACGCGCGCGGATTCGGTATCGACAGCGCCGGGACAGGGGACATCGACAGCAAAGTCTCGATAGTCGGGCATTTTGAGATCGCGCAATAGAGCGCCACCGTTGGCGTGCGGGTTGCTGCTCATCCGGCGTTGACCTTTTGGGGCCAAAGATGCAAATTCGGGCTTCAGTCTCCCGCGATCATCGAACAACTCTTCTGGCCGATAGCTTTTCATCCATTGTTCAAGAATTCGAATGTGACCTTCTTTTTGCATCTCCCCCATGGGTACTTGGTGGCTGCGCCAATAGTCTTCACATTTTTTGCCATCGATTTCTGCCGGGCAAGTCCATCCTTTCGGAGTTCGAAAGACGATCATTGGCCAAGCGGGCCTTGTAGTCACTCCATGATTACGAGCTTCGTCCCAAATACGTTTGATCTCTGCTGTCGCGATGTCCATCGCCGAGGCGAGCTGTTGATGAACCGACTCCGGTTCGTGCCCTTCTACCCAGAGCGGTTTATAGCCCATCCCTTCAAAGTACTTCCCAAGTTCGTCTTTGGGGATGCGAGCCAGGAAGCAAGGGTTCGCGATCTTGTAGCCATTGAGATGCAGGATCGGAAGAACGGCACCATCGCGAGCGGGATTCAGGAATTTGTTACCGTGCCAACCGGTTGCTAAAGGGCCGGTTTCTGCTTCGCCATCGCCGACCACACACGCAACGATCAAGTCGGGATTGTCAAACGCTGCTCCGTACGCATGACTCAGGGCATAACCTAGCTCGCCACCTTCGTGAATACTTCCAGGCGTTTCAGGTGCAACGTGACTGGGAATGCCTCCTGGAAAGCTAAACTGCTTGAAGAACTTTTGCATCCCTTCTTCGTCTTGACTGATGTTGGGATAAACCTCGCTGTAAGTTCCTTCGAGATAAGCGTGTGCAACCAACGAAGGACCGCCGTGCCCCGGCCCAATCACGTAAACAACATTGAGATCATCCCGTGCAATGACACGATTGAGATGGACGCAAAGCATGTTGAGCCCTGGAGAAGTACCCCAATGCCCGAGCAAGCGTGGTTTGATATGTTCACGGCGAAGCGGTTCCCTCAGCAGAGGGTTCTCCATCAGGTATATTTGACCGACCGATAGATAGTTGAGTGCTCGCCAATAACCGTCCATTCGCTGAAGTTCGTCAGCGGTGAGTGGGCCGGCTAAAGTCTGTACTGGATTCGATAGTTCTGCGGAGTGGCTCGTTGACTGTGCGACATGCATGACGGTCTTTCTTTCGCTCTAATTCAAAGCGTATGAGAAACGTTGTCGGCTGTCATATGATAGGGGACACCGACCACCACCATCTTAGCGTTGCATCGGTTGGTTGGGCACGTCAGAAAGTCAATGCACCCAGGGAAGAAGTAGCAAACCCAAAAAATGTGTCAAGTTGTCTCGATTGTCGTGGACCGCCCCGCCAGTCCACTTCTTGAACTTTTGTTTGATGCCCGCTGTAAGCAAATATCTAACAAACCATTCTGAGCATCGACTGGCCGGTCGGCGACACTGGGCTACTCGCTGATGCGTTTGTCTCGCTCGATGAACGCATAGGCGTTGTGATTATGGATCGACTCGAAGTTTTCCGAGAAGCATTGATACCAAGTGATTCGATCGTCAGCATTCAAGACTACCGCCATATCACGAACAATGTCTTCGACGAACTTGGGATTTTCATAAGCCCGTTCCGTCACCCACTTTTCGTCAGGCCGCTTGAGCACCGAGAACACCTGAGTCGACGCGCATTGTTCGATCATGGCAAATAGTTCTTCGATCCAAAGATGCGCACCGTCAGCAAGTCGAACTTTGACCGTCATTTCGCAACGTTGGTTGTGTGCTCCGTAGTCGGAAATTTCTTTCGAGCAGGGACAAAGACTAGTGGCTGGCACTTTGATAGTCATAATGAAGTCATCGATTCCATTGCTCGCCACTTCAAAAGTCACGTCTATATCTAGCTTCCCTACACGACCCGTTACAGGTGCTTTCTTGTCGATAAAGTAAGGAAAGCTAAGCTCGAGATGTGCATCTTTCGCCTTGAGTGACTCCTTCATGGCACGGCAAACATCGCTCAGTGTGTCGGAGCTCAGCTCGTCGTGATGTTCATTGAGGACCTCGAGGAATCGGGACATGTGAGTCCCTTTCTCGTCGTGAGGAAGAGAGACATACATGTTGATGGAAGCAACCGTATGGACTCGGCCGTTGCCGTCTCCGTTGCCCGGAGTTCGTAAAGAAATAGGATATCGGACTCCCTTCACGCCTACTTTATTTATGGCAACTTTGCGTCGATCGCCGGTGGATTGGATATCGGGAAGTGACTTCAAGGTTCTCTCTCGTTGGATCATAATAATAGTTTCTATCGGTTGTTCGTGGCACATCAACAGAACGGGCCCCACGCTTTGGCTGGAGCAACTATCTGATTGCAATGCTCTCCATGAGTACTGCCATTTCGCGGTTTGCGGTAACACCTTTTTGACCGTCAAGTGTACCCACTGGGCTAGTCCTGGAAGCCTTTTTTCCAGTGGAAGCATGATTATCAACTAGAAAATTGAACATGCTTGCATTCGAAATCTTGATTTTCGACTCCTTGTGCAATGCAACGATTTTCGAACGACACTTGACATTTCGGACTGGGCAATTCCTGAGGCCGGTCGTGGAAAAGACGGCTCGTGAATTTCAAGGTATAATAGCTCTCCCACCTCGACACCTGTTTTCGATCGGTTTCCCGCTGGCCTGTTTTCTTCCTCACAACTTGGTTGAATGCTCTATGATTCGATTTTCTCTCCCCATGCGATTGGCAAGATTCATCGTTCTGGGCATCTCGATGCCCTGTTTGTTGGTAAACAGCATGACCATCCACTCCCATGGGCAAGGAGCCAGTCAAGCACAACAACCCTCGAGCTGGAGTTGGGAGTCCACGAAGCTCTCACCGCTTTTCTTTGGCGAGGGAGGCACGATTTGTGAACTCGACGGGGACGGCAATCCAGATGTCGTTGCTGGATACAACATTTATTTCGGCCCCGCGTTTGATCGTGCCGTTCCTTTGGTAGATGCCAAACCTGTTTCCATTATCGGTTACTCCAAGTTCTTTTTTGCGTTCGATTACGATATCGACGGCGACAAGAATAACGACGTCATCATCATCGGTTTCCCAGGCGAAGCGGCTCACTGGTACAAGAACCCCGGCAGAGATCGAGCACGGTCTGGTAATTGGGAGCGATTCACGATCCTCAGCTCGGTGGATAACGAATCCCCGACATTTACCGACGTGACCGGAGATGGCAAACCTGAAATCGTTTGCTGCAATGGTGGTACCTTCGGATACGCAGAGATACCGAAAGATCCGACGCAACCGTGGTCCTATGTTCCTATTAGCGAAAATGGCAAGTATCAACGCTTCACGCATGGGTTAGGTGTTGGCGATGTAAATGATGATGGTCGTCTCGACATCATGAGCAAAGAGGGTTGGTGGGAACAACCGAGCGACCGGTCCGTGACACCTTGGAAGATACATCGATTCGCGTTTTCCGGTCCTGGTGGAGCTCAAATGTACGCTGTCGACTTGGATGGAGACGGAAAGACGGAAGTCGTCACTTCTCTGGCAGCTCATGGTTATGGTTTGGTCGCTTACAAGAAGAAATCACCCGCAGGTGACGACTGGGACAGAATCGACATCATGACGGACAAGGTGGAAACGTCTCCTACAGGTCTCGTCGTCTCACAACTCCACGCGATTGATATCGCTGACATGGACAACGACGGAAAACCTGACATCATCGCGGGAAAACGATTCTGGGCTCATAACGGCAGCGACCGTGGCGAGAACGAACCACCGTTGCTCGCATGGTTCAAACCTGTGGTCTCGAATAGCGGACTTCGTTTCATCCCCAACATCGTCGATGACAACTCAGGAGTCGGCACGCAGATCGTTGCAAAGGACATCAACAACGATCGTCGACTGGATATCCTGTCAGTCAGCAAGCGGGGTGTTCACGTATTGAAACAAGTCATGTCTTCTGCCGCCAAGCCCGAAGAACCCAAGCTAGCGAGAGCACTCGCGAAGATCAAAGACGATCTGGGTGGCTTTCGACCTGCGTGGTCTGAAACTCTCCCGATGAACGTCGACTTTGAAACCGGCGACCTGCGTGACTGGTCTCAAACGGGTGCTGCTTTTTTCAATCAGCCCATCAAGGGAGATGTGGTTGCCGCCCGTCGCAAAGATATGTCGAGCCAGCACCAAGGTGACTACTGGGTCGGCTCGTTCGAAGTCACAGGCGATATCGCTTTCGGCACTCTTTCGAGCAAACCATTTCGCTTACAACATCCATGGGTATCGTTTCTACAAGGAGGAGGTAGCAATTCCGAAACTCGGGTCGAAATCGTCGATTTCAAAACGAACGAAGCGATCGCCAAATCCGTTGGTCATGACGCCGAAGCGATGAAGCGAGCCGTGTTGCGACTAGACCGCGCGGTGGGTTCAGACGTCTTTATTCGATTGATTGACAATAATAAAGACGGATGGGGGCATATCAATTTCGACGATTTCCGAATCCATGCCGACGAGCCCAAGATCGCGTCTGCCCAAAGACTTCCTACGCTTGACAAACTGACTTACAAATCGCTCCCACCGGACAAAGTGGCCGATGCGATGACATTGCCAGAAGGATTTTCCGTTCAAGTCATCGCCTCCGAACCCGTCGTCCGTCAACCGGTTGCAATGACTATCGACCATCGAGGGCGAGTATGGATCGCGGAAGCGTATCAATATCCACTGCGGGCCGATGGGGATGCAGGAAAAGATCGCGTCCTCATCTTGGAAGATACCAACGGTGACGGAACGCTCGATTCGCACAAGATCTTTGCCGACAATCTCAATCTCGTGAGTGGTATCGAAGTTGGCTTCGGCGGTTTGTGGGTTGGAGCTGCACCGTATCTATTGTTCATTCCGGATAAAGATGGAAACGATGTAGCCGACGGGCCCGCTATCAAAAAACTGGAAGGCTGGGGATACCAGGATACGCACGAAACGCTCAATAGTTTTATCTGGGGGCCAGACGGCTGGCTTTATGGATGCCACGGGGTCTTTACACACTCCGATGTGCGTGTGGTCAAATCTTCTCCTGAGGAAACCAAGGCAGGACCCGTTACGAAAATCAATGCAGGTATCTGGCGTTATCATCCGCAATCGGAATCCTTTGAAGTCTTCGCGCATGGCACCAGCAACCCGTGGGGCGTCGACTTTAATGATACCGGCGATGCCTTCTTGACCGCTTGTGTGATACCTCACCTTTACCACATCATTCCGCAAGCTCGATACCAACGCCAAGCCGGACAACACTTCAATCCATTCACGTATTCGGATATTCAAACGATTGCATTGCATCGCCATTGGATCGGAGATACACCGCACTCGGGCAACAATCGAAGCGATAGCGCCGGTGGTGGGCATGCCCATAGCGGTGCCATGTTTTACTTGGGTGGGAGCTGGCCAGAAAAGTATCGAAACCAACTGTTCATGAACAATATTCATGGAGCACGCATCAACCAAGACAAAATAGCACGGCGTGGAAGTGGCTATCTCGGCGATCGGGCACCTGACTTTTTGTTGGCTAATGATCTAAGCAGCCAGATCTTGTACTTTCGATCAGGACCGGATGGACAAGTGATTGCGATCGATTGGTACGACGCTCAGCAGTGTCACGTCAAAGACCCGAGCAAACACGACCAGAGCAATGGCCGTGTCTATCGAATCAGCTACAACAACGCCAAACCAGTCCAAGTGGATTTGTCAAAAGCGTCCGATCTACAATTGGTCGAGCATCAAACCAGCAAGAATGATTGGTATGTCCGGACGGCCCGTCGCCTTTTGATGGAGCGACAACATCTTGGATCGCTTTCCACAATCGCATTGAGTGAGTTGGGGAAATTGCTCAAGCATGCGGAGCCACGCATTCGATTGCGTGCACTGTGGGCACTAGCTGCTTGCAGCAGTTTGACCCAAGCGGATATCGACTTAGCACTCGACGACAAGGATGAGCATGTAAGAGGATGGGGAGTTCGATTGCTTAGCCAGCCAGCCACCAGTTTCCTGAAGCAACACTCCCCAGCCGCATTCATGGAAGTGTTAGCATCGATGGCGGCCAACGATCCATCCGCTTTGGTCCGATGCGAATTGGCTGCTGCGTCTCATCGTCTGCCTGCGGCGGCGGCTCATAAAATAGTAGAACAGTTGGTCACCCACGCAGAAGACAATGGTGATCACAATCTTCCATGGATGGTTTGGTATGCAGCTTCTCGGGTGATTGAAGAGACACCGAAGGCGTCGATCGATTTGCTTGGTCGAAGTAAAATCGAAAAAGTGTCTGAGTATATCGCTCGTCAAGTTTCTCAAACCTATGTCGCAAAGCCGGACGAACGGAATTCGGAGACGTTTGTTTCGCTACTCAGCAAAGTTGCAAGCCATACTGTACCGGAAACAGCAGCGAAATGGATGGACTCGATCCTCGTAGCTTTGGAGTCCAAGAGAACGCTCAATGCTCCAACGGGGTGGCCGCAAGTCTCGAAAGAGTTGTTGTTGCACCCGAATGCCCCGATGCGACTGCGTGGTGCACAACTGGCTAGCAAACTCAATGACAAAGACGCCCTTCAATTGCTCCGTGATTTGGTGGCACAGTCCTATGCGAAGGATGATGATCGAATCGCTGCGTTGAATATTCTTAAGCAAGTGAAAGCAGAAGGGGTGTCTCCACTCGCTTTTGGACTTCTTAATAAACCGGGGATGCGCTCCGCTGCGTTGTCCGCGATCGCAGATTCTCTCGACGTCGACGGTGCGAAGCGAGTGCTGGACGTTGCGATCCAATGGCCAGAGATCGCGGATCGCCGTTTGGCATGGTTCGCGATGTTGCGCCGAGTCCCGACGGCCGAAGTTCTGTTAAAGGCGTTGGAAAGTAAGAAGCTTCCGTCTGGCGACTTGACTGCCGATATGGTGCAACAGATTCAGCGATTGAATTCGGAGCCGTTGATGAATTTGGTCACACAGGTTTGGGGCAATGTTCGCGGCTTGGATGAAGATAAACAGAAAGCGGTTGCGAAAATTCGAACCTTGGTGGAAAAAGAGTCAAAAGATTTGGATCCAATGGCTGGCAAAGTCGTTTTCACGAAGATCTGCGGACAATGCCACGTGTTGTTTGGCGAAGGAGGAAAGATTGGACCTGAGCTAACCGGCTCCAATCGACGGGATGTGAATTACCTCTTGGAAAATATTTTGGATCCAAGTGCAGTCATGGCAAAAGAGTATCAGCCTATCATCGTGCGAACCAAAGATGAACAGACGGTAACAGGGCTTCTCAAGCAGAGCACACCCGATTCCATCCGATTGCAGACAGCCACGGACGAAGTGGTGATTTACACCTCGGAGATCGAAGAACGAAAGCAAAGCAAAACCTCGATGATGCCAAGCGATTTGCTAACTCCGCTGTCGGATTCCGAAATTCAATCTCTGTTTGCTTACCTGCGTTCCAAGTAAGCAATGGTGCAGAAGTACTTTGGCAATACTCTTTTAACCGTCAGCCGCAGGCGTAAGCGAATCCAAATTTTTGCAATCAACCAAGCGATGAAACTAAATCAGAGGTACAAATTCATGCGAACTGCGATCATCGGATTGGCTGTTCTTTATTGCTCGATGCTCGGTGAGCTCATGGGACAAGAGCAGGTGGCAGTCAATCCCTATGTTATCTCGTTGCCTGCGGATCCACCTTACTACCGCATTCGTTACGATGCTTCATCGACTCCAGGCGAATTGGTTTATCCAGTCAGCTTTTCCCTGTGGTTGCCTCCTGGTGTCAAGACATTGCGCGGAATTGTCGTGCATCAACATGGATGCGGCGAAGGTTCCTGCAAATCGGGGCAAACGGGTGCCCATGATTTGCATTGGCAAGCGCTCGCGCGCAAACACGATTGTGCGTTGCTCAGTCCTTCGTATGAGCAACCGGAGAAAGCGGATTGCCAACTATGGTGCAATCCTAGAAACGGATCAGATCGAGCGTTTCGAAAGTCATTGTCAGATCTTGCTGTCTTGACGGGGCATTCAGAACTGGCGACCGTCCCATGGGCCCTTTGGGGACACAGCGGTGGCGGGCATTGGGCTGGTGGGATGACATTTCTTCATCCGGATCGCGTTGTTGCCGCTTGGTTGCGCTCAGGTGTACCGCCGCTCAAGGTTGCGGAGAACAAACCGAACCCATGGACCATCCCTGACGCGGCCTGTCATGTACCCATCCTTTGTAATCTTGGTACAAAAGAGGGAGTCACTGTCCAAGACGGTCGGTTTGCGAAAGTTTGGGAAGGTGTCGAAGCGTTCGTGCGAGAGATGCGATCGAAAGATGCATTGATAGGGATCGCGGTCGACCCACGCTCAAGTCACGATTGTGGCAACCAACGATACCTCGCGATACCGTGGCTCGATGCATGCTTGACAGCACGATTGCCGGCATCCCCCAGCGGCCCGCTTCGAAAGATGAAAATCAACGACGGATGGTTCGGTGGATTGGCGACCGAGTCGTTCGCTCCACTCGAGCCAAAATCGGCGATAGATTGGCAAGGCCCGAAGGAGTCAGCATTGTGGTTTCCCAACGAAACAATCGCGAAAGCGTGGATGCAATACTCCATCGACACGATGGTAAACGACACGACACCTCCGCCTGCACCCACGAATGTCCGAGTTGTTGGGAACGAGATAACGTGGGAATCCCATGCAGATTTGGAAAGCGGACTTGCCAGGTTTATTGTCGAGCGCGATGGTATTGAGATTGGTGTGCTCGAAGGAAAGAATGCATTCGGTCGGCCGATCTTTCAGAACAATTCCTACAGTGATACACCGACGCAACCGTTAGCTACCATGAAGTATGTGGATGAAAAAGTGCGCGCTGGCGAAGTGTATCGATACAATGTCATTGCGGTAAACACGGTCGGGCTCAAGTCAAACTAGAGATCGAAATCATGGACCCGAAACCAACTCCGAACCGTTCCGAATCGTCGCATGGTCGCGACTTGATGGTTCGACGCGAACGAACGATTCCTCGCCCTTTTCATACGCGATGGTCGGACCATCGAGCGTGGATTTCCAGTTGTATTCTTCATACCTGCCTATTCGTATCGGTCGCGATACTGTGGCGACCCATTGCGAAAGGGACCAACGGTGAAAAGGATCGTCCCATAGGCATCGCAGTCGTGCATCAGACCAGCAACGGGACCGAGTACTTCATTGCGGGCGGTTCTTCGGGGGCCACTGCTTCGGGCAACACAGCCAGCGAAAATGCAGCCGCCGTTCCTGTGGCGACTCCAGGTGCAACGTCCGTCGAACAGATCTTGTCCGAATTGATGCCCGCTACATCCACCAACGTCGGGACTGGAGCGGAGTCGATCGGTTCGGGACTAGCGGGCGGCGGGACATCCGGACTGAGTGGTGCAGACAAGGGAGAAGGGAAAACGCTTAATCAAACCAAGACATCGTTTCTCGGTTTGGAGGGCGTTGGTGCATCGTTTGTTTATGTGTTGGATCGATCCGATTCGATGAACACACAATCGGGTGCGCCAATGTATTTGGCAAAACGAGAATTGATGCAGAGTATCGAAAGTCTGGGTGAGAATCACCAGTTTCAAATCGTATTTTACAACGATTCCCCCAGTCCTTTGTCGTCCTCAAGAGGGGGCAACAACAGGTTACTCTTTGCCAAGCCCATCGAGAAATCACGCGCGACTCAATTCATCCGAGGAATGGTAGCCAACGGATCGACAGAGCATGCTAGAGCCTTGAAGAAAGGTCTAGACTACGCGCCGGACGTACTGTTTTTTATGACCGATGGAGATCTTCCTGGATTGTCTAGCAATCAGCTTGCCGAAGTCCAAGAGGCGGCAACTCGAAGCGGCACAACGATTCATACCATCCAATTTCGAGGCGGGCCACAAGAAGGGGATGGAGGCTGGATCCGAAGCTTGGCCGAAATGAATCGAGGCAAGTATCGCTACGTGAACGTCGAAGAAATGCGGGCTGCGGAATAGATTGTCATTTTCCAGCAGCGCCGTTTGATGCGACAACAACGGCTTGGCCACCAGCGATAAATCCCATAGCCCAGGAAAGCTCTTTCCTTTTCGAGGCTACTACGCTGCTCGACAGCGTAGGGCCATAGCCGTAACCAGACGGGTCGATGTCGGCAGACGCCACCACGCTGCTCGCCAGCGTGGAGCGCTGGTCTGACAGCGCACGCAAACTGACCAGCATCCTACGTTGACAATGGCTAACACAAGGGGCGATTCTGAAGTTCGAACCGATCATCTGCGATCCTATTCAATGTTGAAGCAATCAACTCTATTCGTTGGTAGAATCTGTTTCGGTGGGATCGTCCTCGCCGATCGCATGGCGGACCAGTTCGCGAAATGCAGTGCGAACTGATGGGTGCAAGAATCGAGCGAACGAACCGTCGATCTTTCGAATCGCGATGAGTTCGACGACGTCCGCAAAGTCTTTGTGCGTCCGTCTCAGGCTTCCCATTCCACAAGCGAGCTTCATCTCAATCAATCGAGAAAGTCGAACCACGGATAAGCCTTCGCGTTCCTCAATATTTGAATCGCCAAACGGCTCCGGAATCTTGACTTCAGACCCTTTGCCAGCGTTTTCGCCCGCCAGTAGAAATTGCACAGGTACTCCACTAGAACTTCGAAACTCTCTCAATTCCGCGTTCCATTGGAAGGAATCCGCCAATAGCAACTCCTTCACCTTGAGCGAGTCTTTTGAATAAATGATCACGTCCAAATCCGTGGTGTTGCGTTGGTAACCATGTAGACAGACCGCAACTCCCCCGCAAATCGAATGGGGGATATCAGACTGTTGGAATATTCGCTCGCAACGCAATGCGACCTCCCAGAGGGACTCGTTTCCCAGCATCGCGTAAACCTTTTGACTAGTAATCATGGCTAGACCTCAAATTTCCTCGATTGTAGCCCAGAATGAACTTTCTAGTTACTTTCCCAGCCTCGATTTGGACTGCCAAAATGGAGTATTTGGGTTACATTAACGGGCCAACAAGACGATCTTTTTTAGAATCCGCTTCCCCCGATCCCGATGTCTAGGCATGGCAAAACCAAGAGTTCTCGTACTTCGTGCCCCCGGTACGAATTGTGATGTGGAAACATCGTACGCTTTCGAAATGGCGGGAGCTGAACCTGTTCGTCTCCATGTCAACCAATTGATGGAGAATCCGTCGCTCGCTTCGACGTTTCAGATACTCTGCTTTCCCGGCGGATTCAGTTACGGGGATGATATCGCAGCCGGTCGAATTCTCGCGACACAAATCAAAACGTTCCTGAGCGAGACGCTCGAGATGTTTCGGCAAGAGGATCGTTTGGTTTTGGGCATCTGCAATGGTTTTCAAATCATGATGCGATTGGGGATCTTTTTTGAACAAGCGGAAAAGACGCCACCTGCGACTCTGACGTGGAATCGCCAAGGGCGATTCGAAGATCGTTGGGTGCACTTGAAACCGACCAGTGATCATTGCGTCTTCTTGAAGGGGATATCGCAGTGCTACCTGCCGATGGCGCACGCCGAAGGACGTTTTTTGTTTCGCGATGACGCCACGCGTGAAATCATGCAAGCCAGCAATCAAGTGGCCATTCAATATTGCAATCCCGCGGGCGAAACGGGCGACAGCATTTTGGCGTTTCCCGACAATCCGAATGGTGCCGAGTCGAACGTCGCAGGCATTTGCGATACGAGCGGACGCATCTTTGGATTGATGCCACACCCAGAGCGACATCTATTCGCCACCAACCATCCGCAGTGGACTCGGCGACGTGAACAACCGGAGCATGGCGAGGGGTTGAAAGTCTTTCAAAACGCAGTCGCTTACTTCGGATAGTTTCGTTTCAGCAAGGGTACGTGCACCATGCGAGTTGTTCACTCACCTCACGAAGTCTACGCATTGGTGGACTTTGAAAGACGAAACGGAAATCGTGTCGGGCTAGTACCCACCATGGGTGCTTTGCATGCAGGGCATGTTTCGCTGGTAGAGCAGGCCAAGCTACAGTCCGATATCGTGGCCGCTACGATCTTTGTGAACCCAACGCAGTTTGGTCCCAAGGAAGACTTTGGCAAGTATCCGCGAACCCTCGAATCGGACTTGGAGAAATTGGATGCTGTCGGTTGCGATATCGTGTTTGTACCGAGTTCGGAACAAATCTATGCACCCGAGCACTCGACCTACATCGAACCGCCGAAAGTAGCCAATCGCTGGGAAGGCGAGATCCGACCTGGGCATTTTCGTGGGGTGACGACGATCGTTCTCAAGCTGTTCATGATGGTCCCGGCTCAGGTTGCCTTTTTTGGTCGCAAGGATTATCAACAAGTGGCGGTGATTCGAGCTATGGTCGAGGATTTGAATCTGCCTATTCAGATTGTGACATGCGATACGATTCGCGAGACAGATGGTTTGGCGATGAGCAGTCGGAATCGTTATTTGAACGACTCGGAGCGTTCGCGTGCACTCAGTTTGAGCCGAGCGTTGAAAGCTGCCAACGCCATGGTTGAAGCTGGCTGTCGCAACGTATCGGACATTGAAAACGAAATGACGAAAATGTTGCTCGCCGCCCCCGTCGATTCGATCGATTATGCCCGGATCGTCGACGGTGACACGTTGGAACCTCTTTCTGAAGTAACATCGCCTGCTGTTGCGATTATTGCTGCCAGACTCGGAACGACCCGATTGATTGATAACTGCATCTTGCGTTGACTTTGTGGTTCTGAGCTCGTCCAACTGGTCGCGCGCAAGGTTCGTTTAGCTACAGAACGTGATTCCCCGGTGGCGGAATGCCACAGTGGTGTTGCATTGTTTGATCGCGGTGGTTCAGGCAGAGAAACATCAAATACTTGTGTATCCCGATAATCCCGGCATGCATGCAAGACCGATACAACATAAGAAAGCAAAGTCACGAGCGCACGGCGATTTGGATGATCATCAGCCACCTAGGAATCGCCAGTCAACTGACAGGTCGGCGCATAAGCCTGGATCTATGGATGCGATCGATTGACGTTGTCTTGGAGAATCCACTCGCATGGATTTGCCCGATACTTTTTGCTCTTTTGAATTCTTGGATTGAGCACCGACGACTCCAGCATTTCCCATGTATCGAATTCTGCCTCATCTGTTCGGGGGTGAAATCGAGCTGGCACATACTCGGTCAGTAACGAACTCGAAACAATTATGCAGAAACTATCGTCGGGGTTAACGGTAGCGTAGGTTCGGTGGACGGATCAGAAGAAAAAAGGACAGACGCATCCTACTGCTTTTACCTCCAGTTCGGTATCTATCATCGCAGCCAGGCTTGGAATGACGCGAATGATCGACAATTGTATTTTGCTCTGATTGCATGATCCCGTGTAGGTTTTATCCGGCTACAATGGGAGGCTCGGATCATTCTTGCCTCTCCTTTGTTGGGATTTTTCGTGAAGCAATTACTCTCCTTCTTTGTACTTCTGTATGCCGTGACTTCTGTTGGCTCGGCTAGTCATCCAAACGTATTGCTCCTTTGCGTGGATGATTTGAAACCGGCGATCGGTTGCTTTGGCGATAGGCAGGCCAAGACGCCGAACATTGATAAGTTGGCGTCGCGCGGTGTGCTCTTTGAACGAGCGTTCTGCAATCAAGCCGTCTGTTCACCTTCGCGAAACGCGTTGATGACGAGTCTTCGGCCGCAAACGATCGGCATCTACGATCTGCCGACACACTTCCGAAATGCTGCACCGAATGCGGTGACGCTGGGACAATATTTGAAGTCGCATGGTTATCGCGCCGAAGGACTTGGAAAGATATTGCATACTGGCCATGGAAACATCGATGATGCCGATTCCTGGTCGGTTCCTTCGTGGCGTCCGAAAGCTGGCAACTATGCATTGAAGTCCAGTACCGAAGATTCTGTAGCGAGCAAAAACGGGCCGAAGGGAGCCGCTTACGAATTGGCCGATGTTCCGGATAACCAATACACCGACGGTATGGTTGCCGATGAAGCAATCGAACGATTGCGCGCTGCCAAAGAAAGAAAAGATCAACCCTTTTTCATCGCAGTCGGCTTCGTGAAGCCTCACTTGCCTTTCGTAGCGCCGAAGAAGTACTGGGACATGCATGATCGAAATGCGTTCGAGCTAGCGTCGATTCAAACTCCGCCCACAGATGCTCCCAGTTACGCACCACAACAAGGCGGAGAGTTACGCAATTACAAAGACATTCCGGGCAGTGGGACGTTGCCTCTCGAACTTCAACGCACTTTGATTCACGGTTACTATGCCGCAACCAGCTATATGGATGCACAGGCTGGAAGGGTTCTCGACGAGTTGGATCGATTGCAGTTCACACAGAATACCATCGTCGTTTTGTGGGGCGATCACGGTTGGCATCTTGGGGACCACGGAATCTGGTGCAAGCATACGAACTACGAACAAGCGGCCCGTATTCCGGTGATCGTCTCCGCCCCGGGGATAAAGGCGGGAGTCAAATCCAAGTCGCTGATCGAGACCGTCGATCTGTACCCGACGATCGCTGAATTGGCTGGGCTTCCTGCTCCTCAAGGGCTCGATGGAAAGAGTTTTGTCCAGGCGTTGCAAGATGGCACGAAACCAGCGAGAGATTACGTGAGCCATGTTTATCCCCGGAGCACGAAGGAGAAAGGGAACTTGTTGGGGAGGGCGATTCGCGATGAACGATATCGTTTCGTCGAGTGGAAGAAACCAGGCGATGCACCCGAGACCGCAGAGTTCGAGCTTTATGATTACATATCCGATCCATTAGAATCGGCCAATTTGGCGAGCAAGTTGCCTGCGGTTGTCGCGTCCTTTCGATCGATCCTCGCGAAGCATCCAGAAGCCAAGCCACAGTGGCAAGCAGGCTCCGAAGACTCCGCTAAGTCAACGTCTGCAAGCAAACCGAAGCAGGACCGAGTCCAGATGTTTAGGCGACGCGACAAGGACAAAGATGGTCGCTTAACCAAAGAAGAATTTCTCAGCGAGCAATCGGATCCCGATGAAGCCCCCAAGCGTTTTTTGAAGTTTGACGCCAACGGCGATGGCTTTCTCAGTCAGGATGAGTTTGTATTCTCCGGAAAATCGAACAATTAGTGAAGTTTTCTTGGGTTGCTTGCAAATGAATGATCAAATACTCGCTCGCGAGACGACCTGGATGATTAGGTTTTGAGGGCTGATGAGAACGATGCGCTTTTGGTTCCTTGGTAGCTGGATGGCACTCATTTTGAGTCTGGGTGGATATGCCCAAGAAGTCAAGATTGGTGAAATCACTGCGGTGTGGAAAAGGACACCAATAGCGGAGGTGCAGGTTGAATTCGAGTCTCGTGTCGTTGAGACCAAGCTCACTTCGAATGCTCAGATGAAAGTTCAGGTCGATGCTGTGGGGCAGACCGAGTCTAGTTCCCAGGTAGCCAAAGGGCGATTCTATAGAAACGTTCTTGTTGGAATGCGCAAGAGTTCCGCCGAGCGAGAGTGGAATTGGATTGGCGGTCGCGGAGGGCTGAGTGTTGATCGCGTTTCGCTGAAGAACGAGGGGATATTTGGTGTTGTAGCGGAAGCGGACCGAGAGGCAACGATTGTGACGTTGCAAGAGGTGCAGTTGATAATGGCTTGGTTAGACCCGCTGGCAACGACGATGTTCTCTCGCATCAAACTCGACGATGAGCTAGACCTTCGAAGCTTTGAAGATCCAGCGATCGGTTCGGTTGTTCAGATGGAGATTCGAGGAGAGAGAACGTTTGAAATGGTGCTCGCCAAGAAGTTCGATTGGCGACCGATTGAGGCGAGGGAGTTTTTGGGAAACAAGCTCGTCGCGCAATCGGAATGGACTTATCAGGTGAAGGATCAGAAGCGAATCGAGCTTGTGGACGCGACTCAGACGACTTTTCGTGGCTTGGTAACCAGTGAGTGCAAGATCCAAATGGAATCGGTTCGATTGGAGTGCCCCGAAGATCGGATCGCAATTGCTTTGGAAGGCGAGTATGTTCTTTTCGAAGATTCGGGAAAAGGGAAAACGTATGTTGTGCTGAAAGATGGTACCAAGCATGTTTTGACCGATGAAATGCGGCGGGGGCGAAAAAGTTGGACGGAAATTTTTGCTTGGGTGCGAGAGAATTCTCCCAAAGGTGCGACTAAATAGTAAAACTAGAGGATGCATCTAGCCCATTTAAGAATCATCGGAGACGTTCATGGCCGTATTGTCCCCAGGCAACGTCGCGCGGATCTAGACAAAGACAGACGCTCCACGCCCGCAATATGGCGAGATCGACGCGTCCGAGGTAGGAGTTATCAACGGTTGGCTTTGGAGTCGAAGTACTCGATTCAGGTCGGGGATTTAGCAGGAGACTATTCGGAGCTTTCCGATATCGATCCGGGATTCCATCGCGTCGTGGCTGGAAATCATGACAACCTGCCGAAGCTAAGTCAGCATTTCTTGGGAGACTACGGCATCTTCTCTGTCCCATGCAATGCGGGAAAAATGGATGTCTTCTACGTTCGGGGAGCCGCCAGTATCGATCGAGCGATGCGAGTGGAAGGGTTGAATTGGTGGCCAGACGAAGAGCTCAGCGAAGCCCAGCATCCGTCAGCGATGGAGGCATACATCGTAGCAAAGCCGCGCATGGTGGTGACGCATGATTGCCCTAGCGAGTTAGTGTCTACTGTGGCGACGTTGGAGGAAGATATACAGAAGAGCCAAACGAATAATCTTCTTCAGAGAATGTTCGAGGCGCATGCGCCGCAATGGTGGTTCTTTGGGCACCATCACAAGAACTGGGTGTTTCAGCACCCTAGAGGGACGCGATTTGTCTGCTTGGGGTCGCTCGCCTATTTTGATTTTGATGAGAACGGACGGTCGGTATCTTGGAAACCCGAGTAAAGCGGAAAGAGCAAAATGGAATTGGAAGGCTGGTTGTCAGCGAATGCCAATCAGATGGCAGACGATCTTGAGCGATTGTGCAATGTGAGTTCTGGGTCGGATGATCTGGATGGTTTGCGACACATGGAGGAGATGTTAGTCGAGTATTTTGAGCCGCTGGGAGTTCCTTGTCAGCGGATACCGTTGCCAGACTTCGAAGTGATGGACGATTGCGGTGTTGCGAGGCTTCAATCCACCTCGCGTGCCATTCGATGGGATATGGTGCGTGCCAAGGCGTCGCATCGAAAGAAGTTGTTGATGTCGATTCATTACGACACGGTTTATGGACCAGAGAGTTCTTTTCAGCGTTGTGAGCGATACGAAGTGGGCGGAGAGCAAAGGATGCGAGGGCCCGGTGTCATCGATGCGAAAGGCGGCATCGTTATCCTGAAGTGGACAGCGATGGCAGCTAAGCAATTTCTCGACTTGTCCGAAGTTGGATTGAGCATAGTGCTAACACCTGACGAAGAAATTGGCTCGCCTGCTTCGATAGATTTGTGGAGACGCATTGCGAATGAGTATGGGTTTGCAATGCTTTACGAGCCGACCATGGCGGATGGTTCGATGGTCTCGCATCGCAAAGGAACCGGGACTTATATAGCCATCGTGCGAGGGCGTTCGGCTCATTCCGGGCGCAATTTTTCGGCTGGACGCAATGCGATTCTGCATGCGTCCAGATTAGCGGTTCGATTGGATGGACTGAATGGGGTGCGAGAAGGGGTTACGGTGAATGTCGGGAAGATTCGTGGTGGTGACGCTGTTAATGTTGTGCCCGATTTATGTGTTTTGCGTGTTAATGTCCGGGTGAATGATCATTCGGACTACGGATGGATACAGCAGCAGATCGAGAAGATACGCGCAGAAATGGACCTGCCGTCTGAAGGGTTTCGTGTAGAAATCACCGGCGGAGTTCATTCGGCTCCGAAGGTGATGGATGCATCGACGCAGGGTTGGATGCAAGCGGTGGAGCGAAGGGGAAAAGAATTGGGTCAATCGATCCATTGGAAAGGGTCAGGCGGGGCAAGTGATGGGAATAAGCTAGCGCAGCTTGGGCTGCCCAACATTGATACGTTTGGGCCAGAGGGAGATTTATTGCATAGCGACCAGGAGTGGGTATCCATTGCCAGCATGCCGAAAAAGGTGCGTTTAGGGGTCGCAATGATTGAGTATTGGGCAGGCATACCTGAAAAATGAATATTTGCGATTGACGGCTCGGCCTTACCTCCCTATCTTTTTGCCTCCCGCGAGCGACGTGGGGTTTGGTGAGCTGTAAAAACGACAAATTTACAGCGTTTTCAACGTTTTTTCAAAGTGGTGAGCACAGTGTCTGGTTCGCATGAAGTTATTCGGATCCGAATGGAAGCCTATGATCATGCGGTTTTGGATCAGAGCGCCCTTGAGATCGTTGATACAGCCAAGCGAACGCACTCTGAGGTGCATGGTCCAATTCCGTTGCCGACTCGAATCGAAAAGTATACGGTCCTCGCTGGTCCGAACATCGACAAGAAGGCTCGTCAGCAGTTCGAGATTCGAACTCACAAGCGATTGATTGACATCAAGCAAGCGACGGCGAAGACCATTGAAGCTTTGAATAAATTGAGTCTGCCTGCAGGGGTGGATATCAAGATCAAGGCGACGTCGCGATAGTAGCGGTTTTTTATTAACGTATCCATCAGGTATTCCACAATGAAACGGAAGTCCTGAGGGTAACCATCGAGATGCGATCTGCCAAATGTCGGCAGGTTGCAAGCCGGATGAAAGTATCTGGCGAATCATTGGTGTGTCCCTCTCGGCAAACGATTTACGGAAAAAAACGATGAGCAAAGGTATACTCGGCCGAAAGGTCGGAATGACACAGATTTTTGAGCAGGACGGAAGGGCGATTCCGGTTACTGTTATTGAGGCAGGTCCTTGCCATGTTTTGCAAATCAAGACCGTAGATCGAGATGGTTACGAGGCAATGCAGATCGGTTTCGCAGACAAGCCACGACGTTTGGTCGGTCGTGCTGGGCGAGGTCATGTTGCTTCTATCTCCAGCAAGAGATCGACCAAGCTAAAGGCGGCTGGTGGTTCGGTCGGTACGAAGCCTGAGTGCGAGCCAAAACGATTTGTTCGTGAGTTCCGCGGTGCTGCGACTGCTGAAGTTGGTGCTGAAATCAAGGTTAGTGTGCTTGATGGCGTGAAGTCGGTCGATGTGACCGGTACTTCGAAGGGTTGTGGTTTCTCTGGTTGGATGAAGCGGCACAATTACGCTGGTCAGCGTGCAACGCACGGTGTGAAGAAGGTCCATCGACATGCTGGTGGTACGAGTGCTGGTACTTATCCTGGTCGTGTTCGCAAGGGTAAGAAGGGTGCGGGGCATTACGGTGTTGACCGTGTTACGATGCGGAACATGAAGGTGGTTCGCGTGGATGCGGAGAACAATTTGCTGCTCGTTCATGGTGCCGTTCCTGGTCCGACGGGCGGATTCGTTATCGTTCGTGAAACCAACAAGCTTGGCTAGGGGTTGGCTAAAAGATTCGGCCAAGGCATTGAGGTAAATTTTAATAATGACAACACTTCCGGTTTTTGATCTCGCGGGCAACAAGGTTGGCGATTACGAAATCGATCCAGCTTCGATCGCTCCGAAGGTTAGTAAGCAGCTTCTTCACGACGTGGTCGTGATGTACTTGGCGAACAAGCGTCAAGGTAGCAATAAAACAAAGACGCGCGGCGAGGTTTCTGGTTCGACAAAAAAGCTTTACAAGCAAAAAGGGACTGGGAACGCTCGTGCTGGGGCGAGGCGGACTCCGGTTCGTCGTGGTGGTGGTCACGCAAATGCTCGCCAACCGCGATCGTATTACTATCGGCTTCCTCGCAAGGCGGTTCAGGCTGCGACACGAATGGCGATCGCTTCGAAGATTTCTTCGGGTTCGGTTGTCGTGGTGGATCAGTTGAAGATGGATGCGCCAAAGACGAAGACGTTGGCGGCGGCTTTCAAGGCTTTGGGTCTTGAAGGGCAGACGAAGACGTTGGCAATTGGCGGTGTGGATCGCAATGTTTACTTGAGCGGTCGAAACATTCAGGGTTGTACTGTAAGTACAGTTTCAGACTTGAATGCTCTCGCGGTTTTGCGACCTCGAAAGTTGGTTGTGACGCGTGAGGCTCTCGACTGGATCAAGTCGCGAGTTGGCTAGTATTGAGTATTGATAATAGGGTCCCTTCGGGGGTTGTTTGAGCGGTAACGCGAAAGAGAATCATGGCAAAGCAGCCACCTAAAACAAGCATGACACTAACGGCGCACCAAATCGTCATACGACCATTGGTGACCGAAAAGGGTGTGCACAAAGCTACGCGACAGAATCGTTATGCTTTCGAAGTGAATCCGTTGGCGGACAAGACCGACATTAAGGATGCAATCGAAGAGCTATTTAATGTAAAGGTGATTGCAGTAGCGACACAGAATCGTGCCGGCAAGAGTCGCCGTTACAAAGCAAAACTCGGCGTGACGAGAGCTTGGAAAAAAGCGATTGTCAAGTTGAGCAGCGAACACAAGATCGACTTCTTCTAAGGAACGGCTAGAACTATGGGAATTCGAGTATATCGACCAACATCGCCGGGCCGAAGAAATTCATCGGTTAGCGATTTTGCTGAGTTGACTCCAGGCGCAAAGCCTGAGAAGTCTCTCTTGAAGAGATTGAAGCGTCACGGCGGTCGTAACAATCAAGGATTCATTACGGCGCGACATCGTGGTGGTGGGCACAAACAGATGTATCGCATCATTGACTTTCGTCGAACGAAGGATGGTGTTACGGCTAAGGTGGATTCGATTCAGTACGATCCAAACAGATCGGCTCGGATTGCATTGTTGCATTACGCGGATGGTGAGAAGGCTTACGTTATCGCTCCAGATGGCTTGAAGGCTGGGCAGACATTGGTGAATGGCTCGGATGCGCCTCCGACGGTTGGGAATTGTTTGCCGATGCGAAATATTCCGCCAGGAACGGAAGTTTGCTGTGTGGAAATGACGCCTGGGCGTGGGGCGGCTCTTTGTCGGTCAGCTGGTACCTCGGCTGTTTTGATGGCGAGGGAATCGGGTTGGGCGCAGTTGCAGCTTCCGAGTGGTGAAATTCGGCGGGTGCCAGGTCAGTGCCGAGCTGTCATTGGTAAAATTGGAAATTCGGATCACGACGCGGTTCGAATCGGCAAAGCGGGACGAAACCGATGGAAGGGTTGGAGACCACACGTTCGCGGTACGGCGATGAATCCTCACGATCACCCGCACGGTGGTGGTGAAGGCCGGACCAAGGGTGGGCGACATCCGGTCAGTCCAACCGGTGTTTTGGCAAAGGGTGGAAAGACACGTCGACCACGCAAGCCAAGCAATACCGCGATTATTCGTCGACGCAAGTCGGTTCGTTACGGTCAATTAAAACTTAAGTAGTTTGTAGGGAAGAGTTCTGACGTATGGGACGTTCGACAAAAAAAGGGCCTTTCGTAGAGCCCAAGCTGTTCGCAAAGTTGCTGAAGGCGCGTGAAAAGGGTGACGGTCAACCGATCACTACTTGGGCGCGTCGATGCACCATCGTTCCAGAGTTCGTTGGAGCGACCTTCATGGTTCACAACGGCAAGGCTCACATCAAAGTGTTCGTAACGGAAGATATGGTCGGTCACAAGCTCGGCGAGTTTGCACCGACCCGTACTTTCCGTGGGCACGGCGGTAAGGGCGGCAAGAAGTAACGACTTTTTGAAATAGGGATTTATCATGGCTTTTAAGGCCGTTCATCGATACGCACGCATCAGTTCCAGAAAGGTTCGACCTCTGGCTGACTTGGTTCGTGGTAAGTTTGCTGACGAGGCGCTTGAGCTGCTCCAATTTCAGCCCCATCGCGGTGCTCGTATGTTGGAGAAGGTGATCAAGAGCGCAGTTGGCAACGCGCAAGATACAGAGCAAAACGGTGGACGTTCTTTCTCTGCGGAAGAGTTGGTTGTCGTGGATGCTCGCATTGACGGCGGTCCTATGTTCAAGCGATTTCGACCGATGTCGCGAGGCCAGGCGTTCACAGTTCTAAAGCGAACGAGCCACATTTCGGTAGAACTCAAACGTCTGGAAGAGCTGTAGGAACTGAGATATGGGACAAAAAGTAAATCCAATTGGTTTTCGTACTGGCATCGTCATGGGCTGGAAAAGCCGATGGTATGCTAACAAAAAAGAGTTCGCCGAGCTTTTGGTCGAAGACCAAAAGATTCGCAAGTTCATTAAGTTTCATCCGACAAAGCCCGCATATAGAGAAGCGGGGATCGATCGAATCGAGATCGAGCGGACGCGTGATGAAGTTCGGTTGATGGTTTTCGTGGCAAAGCCAGGTTTGATCATCGGCAAGAAGGGTACAGAGATTGAGGTTTTGCAGGAAGAGCTGCAGAACTTGATCGGACGAAGAGTCAACTTGAAGGTTGAAGAAGTATACCGACCTGAGATTCAGGCGCAATTGATTGCTGAAGACATTGCGAAACAATTGGCGAAGCGATCAAGTTTCCGTCGGACGATGAAGCGTTCCATTGAAACAGCGATGGATGCGGGTGCATTGGGTATCAAGATACAAATGTCAGGACGTCTTGGTGGTGCAGAAATGGCTCGTTGCGAAAAAGGCAACGCAGGTGCTCTGCCGTTGAGTACGATTCAGGCAAAGATTAGTTATGGGTTCGCTGAAGCCGCTACTCCGCAAGGAAACATCGGCATTCAAGTGTGGGTAAATCAAGGTTCTTACGCGGGAGATGCTAACGATGGCGCTGATGCCCAAACGGGTCAAGCACCGAAAAAGCCAAAGAGGACGTATAAAAGGTAACGCGACCCGCGGTAACAAGGTTGTTTTCGGTGACTTTGGTCTCCAATGCCTTCAAGGTGGTTGGATCCGAGCCCAGACAATCGAAGCGGGGCGTATCGCCGGAAATCAATACGTTCGTGGTGAAGGTCGGCTTTACATTCGGATATTTCCAGATAAACCAATTTCCTCAAAGCCTTTGGAAACCCGGATGGGTAAAGGTAAAGGGGAGCCGGAATACTGGGTAGCGGTAGTTCGACCTGGAACGGTTTTGTATGAGCTTGGTGGTGTGACGGAGCAACAGGCAAAGGTCTGTTTCGCTCGTCTTGCTGCGAAGATGCCGATTCCAGTTCGATTGATTCGACGTCGTCCTGCGTAGGTTACTACGTGGACGGTGTGGATGGAAAACGAGAAATTTGACTGAAGAAAATATTAAAGACTGAAACAGAATGAAAGCTTCAGAACTTAGAGAAATGAGCGACGAGCAGCTTGAGCTCACAGCGGTAGATGCTGCTGAAACGATGTTCAAGTTGCGGTTGCAGTCGCAGACGGAGCGAGTCGACGTGCCGACGCAAATGCGTCATAATCGTCGGTTGATTGCTCGAGTACGTACAATTCAAACCGAACGAAGCCTGAAAAAGGTTTAGTTCACTGACTTCCGATTTATTGATCTAGCAAGCGTTAAAGAATTATGCCACGGCGAATTTTGGTTGGTGTTGTGACCAGCGATAAAGCGGCGAAGACCCGTAGAGTCGAGATCGAGCGATTGGTGAGACACCCGCGCTATTCGAAGATTATTCGTAAGAAGACAGTGTGCCACGTTCACGACGAAGATAATGTTTCGAAGATGGGCGACAAAGTCGAGATCGAAGAATGTCGACCTTTGTCGAAGATGAAGCGATGGACTTTGATTCGTATAGTTGAAAAGAACAAGTTGGTAGAGAGTGTAGTGGCTGACGAAGCAGCAGCAAGCTAACCTGCATCTAGTTTGGGTAGCGATTGGCAGCAACATCGGTAGGAACACGAAATAGAGTTTGGAATTAGTTCAAAATGATCCAGCAAGAAACAAGATTGGTGGTAGCAGACAACACAGGTGCACGCGAGGTGATGTGCATCAAGGTGTTGGGAGGAACCAGGCGGCGTTATGCGAGTCTGGGTGATGTTATCATCTGCTCGGTCAAGAGCGTAATTCCAGGTAGCGAAGTGAAGAAAAAGGCTGTCGTTCGTGGAGTGGTGGTGCGTGTGTCGCAGCCCGCAAGACGAGCGGACGGTAGCTATGTTCGATTTGACACAAACGCTGTGGTGTTGGTTGACAAAGACAACAACCCACGCGGAACACGGATATTTGGAGCGGTCGCACGAGAGCTTCGTGAAAAGAGCTTCACAAAAATTGTATCTCTGGCGAGTGAGGTAGTTTAGATGTTGATCAAAGTGAATGACACCGTTGTCATGCTCTCAGGGCGAGACAAAGGTCAGAAGGGCAAAGTGCTCAAAGTAGATCGCGCAGAAGGTACGGTGGTGGTTGAAGGTCTGAACAAGATATTCAAGCACGTGAAGCGATCGCAGCGGAATCCGCAGGGTGGACGACTGTCGAAGGAATCTGCAGTGGACGCTTCGAAAGTAGCTTTGGTTTGCCCTCAAACTGGAAAGCCAACAAGAATTGGTGTGCGGTTCCTTCCGGATGGAACCAAAGAAAGATATAGCAAAAAGAGTGGTGCAACGATAAGTGTTGTTGCTCCAGCGCGTGCATCCAACGCGAAGAAGTCCTAAACCGTTCGTTTGAACCCATGAGATAATGGAGCCTTTGAGGCTCACAGACCAAAATGGCACCTCGACTGCAACAACACTATTTTGATAGCATTCGTCCAGAGCTCGGAAAGGAGCTTGGGATAGCTAACCTTTATGCTATTCCGAGGATCGAGAAGATCTCCATTAATATGGGGGTCGGCGAAGCGATGCAAGACAAGAAGTTCCTGGAATTGGCGGCGGACGCCATGACTGAAATCGCTGGACAAAAACCAGTTTTGACGTTGGCTCGTCAATCGATCGCAGGATTCAAGCTTCGCGAAGGCGTAGCGATTGGCTGTAAAGTCACTCTGCGACGAGAGCGAATGTACGAGTTTTTGGATCGGTTGGTCAGCATTGTTCTTCCTCGAGTTCGTGACTTCCGGGGTGTTAGCCGAACGGCCTTTGATGGCAACGGCAATTACTCGATGGGGTTGTCGGAATGGTTGGTTTTCCCTGAGTTGAATGGCGACAAGTACGCTAAGGCTCAAGGGATGAACATCGCAATCGTTACGACGGCCAAGTCGGATGATCATGCTCGAAGAATGCTTGAGATGTTCGGAATGCCATTCCGAGCACCGAAGAAGAAAACAGCTTAATTCGATGATTCGCGGAAGAGTCCTCCGCGAATCCACAGTTACACAAACCCGTTTTTCCTAGTACTACCGGATACCCACCTGTGGCCAGCAAAAGCAAGATTGCAAAAGCCAGTCGTGAGCCAAAATTTTCAACTCGTCGAGAGAATCGCTGCAAGCTTTGCGGTCGGCCTCGAGCTGTTTATCGCAAGTTCGGTATTTGCCGTATTTGTTTTCGACAGCTTGCTGATAAGGGGTTGATCCCTGGTGTGCGAAAGTCCAGTTGGTAGAAGACGGGGGAGCTAAAGAATATGATCAATGATCCAATTGCAGACATGTTAACTCGAATCCGAAACGCAGTTCGAATTGAACGACGTTTTGTTGATGTTCCACTCTCGCATTTGAGAATCGGCGTAGCTGATGTCCTCAAGCGAGAAGGTTACATTTGGGATTACTCAGAGGTGGAAGCGGAGCCAGCCAAGATGCTTCGAATCGAACTCAAGTATGGTCCCAACGGTGAGAAAATCATTCAGTCGGTTCGCCGCGTTAGCAAGCCTGGAAGACGGGTCTATGCGAAGTGTGCAGAATTGAAGCCTATTTTGAATGGAATGGGAATATCAATCGTCAGTACATCGAAGGGTGTTGTAAGTGATCGGGAAGCTCGACACCAAAAGCTTGGCGGAGAAGTTCTCGCTGAAGTTAGTTAATCGTTACAGTTGGTTAATCGTTACACTGTTGCGTGATCTGAGTTCGCTCGGACCTGTGCGGTGAGAAATTTCGGAAGACTGCAACCGTAGTGGTTGTTACAAACATTCCAAGGCTTAGGTAATCAAGATGTCTCGTGTCGGTAAGAAACCAATTCCAGTCCTAGACGGCGTTAAGGTGTCGGTGGACGGAAACGTGGTCAATGTTGAAGGCCCCAAAGGGAAGTTGTCATTTGCCCACCGTGAGGAAGTAACGGTCAAGGTGAGTGACGACGGGAAGTCTGTTGACGTTACCCGGAACGACGAAGAGCGAGCTTCGCGCGCTTTCCATGGTTTGACCAGAGCACTTGTGAACAACATGGTGGTCGGGGTAAAGACCGGTTACGAGAAGAAACTTGAAGTCATTGGCGTTGGATATTTGGCCGCGATCAAGGGAAAAGTTCTTCAGTTGCGAGTTGGATTTGCGAACGAGCTGCAAGTTCCGATTCCTGAGGGGCTCGAAGTCACATGTCCAGATCAGACACACATTAATGTGAAGGGGTGCAACAAGCAGGCTGTCGGTCAGTTTGCTGCGTATGTTCGAGCTCTTCGCAAGCCTGAGCCATACAAAGGCAAGGGTGTTCGATATGTGGGTGAAGTTGTTAAACTTAAGCCTGGTAAGAGTGCGACATAGTCGCGATACTAGCGTACAGTACAAGTGGGTTCCAAAGTGTTCCGACAGGTTGTCGGGGCGAATGTTGTAGAGGTTAGCTGTGGATATTCGAAAAGTTGTAGATGGACAGCGTCAACGCCGTGCTTATCGCGTTCGTAAGCGAGTGCGTGGAACTACTGCGCGTCCTCGATTGTGCATCAATCGATCGTTGACTGCCTTTGGATGCCAGGTGATCGATGACACGTTGGGTAGTACATTGGTGGCGGCCACTTCCCGAGACAAAGACCTTCGAGATCAAATTGGTTACGGCGGTAATTGCGAAGCCGCGAAGAAGCTCGGCAAGATCGTAGCGGAACGGGCGATCGCTAAAGGCATCAAACAAGTTACATTGGACCGAGGGTCCTGCAAGTATCACGGGCGAGTCGCAGCGTTTGCGGATGCCGCTCGTGAAGCTGGTTTAGAATTCTAGTTTGGAGTGATCGAAAGAGTGGCAAGTTCATTAGATAATGCTCAAGGCGATCAGCTCATCGATCGCGTGTTGAAGATCAAACGATGCGCGGCTGTGGTCAAAGGGGGCCGACGTTTCTCGTTTGCAGCTTTAGTTGTTGTCGGAGACGGCAAAGGCAAGGTTGGATACGGTTACGGAAAAGCGAACGAAGTGCCTCCGAGTGTTTCGAAAGCTCAGAAGGCTGCGAATCGTGCGATGATTCAAGTTCCATTGATCAACGGTACGATTCCCCATGTTGTTAGCGGAAAGTTCGGAGCCGCTCACGTTTTGCTGATGCCAGCTAGTCCAGGTACAGGTATTATTGCAGGGCAGGCGGTGCGAGCTGTTTGTGAAGCAGTCGGCATTCAAGATATTTTGACCAAGAGTTTCCGATCCAACAATCCAACGGTGTTAATTAAAGCGACGTTCGACGCTTTGTCCCAACTCCGAACCAAAGAAGACGTCGAACGACTCCGAGGAGTCAAGCTGTCATGAATTTAGAAGAAATCAATAATGGTGTTGTCACCAACCGCGGGCGAAAGCGTATCGGTCGGGGCGTAGGTAGCAAGACCGGCAAGACTGCGGGCCGTGGTCACAACGGACACAAGTCGCGCAGTGGCTACTCACGGCATCCGATGTTTAATGGGGGCGATTTACCGCTGGTTCGCAGGATTCCAAAGCGAGGTTTTCACAATAAGTTCGCCGTCACGGTGTTCGGAGTGAATCTTGCTTCGATCAACGAAGTGTTTGCCGCAGGAGAAGTTGTTAACCCTGTGAGTATTCGTGAAAAGGGTTTGGTAAAGGTTCGCTGCGACGAGATCAAGATACTTGGTGATGGCGAGCTGACCAAAGCTCTTAAGTTTGTCGTGACGCGAGCAAGCGAATCAGCCAAAGAGAAGATTGCAAAGGCAGGTGGGACGATTGAGATCGTGGCTGCGAAGCGAACGCCAGATGAACGCGTCGCCGCGCTCAAGGGTGAGTAGGCGGTTCCATTGTCATGAATGGTAAGTGAAAACACCACGCGGATGCGTGGTGTTTTTGTTTGGAGGCTGTTTGGAGTAGGTACTGCTACGGAAGTTTTTGGCCGTAACTACCGCGGAAGACTGGCAGGAAAGTAGATCTAGGACCTCCAATTCGGCTAGTCACAAAGATCAACTTTGGAAACAATACAGACTTAGTTCGGTTTAGTCGCGTGAAACGATTGTGATGCGACGACTCAAGCTTAGGAATAATTTGACATGTTTGAGAAACTACGGGTAGTCTTTTCGATTCCCGAGCTCCGCCAAAAGATATTGTTGACGCTGGCGTTGCTTGCAATTTATCGTATTGGCTACCACATTCGACTGCCTATCTTGGAAGTGTCTGGGATATCGATGGGTGGCGAGATGGAGACGTTCATGGAGAGGGTTGCGTTGTTTTCTGCAACCGATTTGCGAACGCTGACGATCTTTGGCTTGGGTATTGCTCCTTACATTTCTGCGTCTATCATTTTCCAATTGTTAGGAACGGTGTGGGCTCCGATTGAGCAGTTGCGCAAAGAAGGGCCTGCTGGCAGAAAGAAGATCAACGAGTATACCCGTTATTTGACGGTGATCATCTGCATTTTGCAGAGTTGGACCTATCTCTATTATTCCGGCGCGAAGATATCGGATACTTTCTTGGCCAATGGAGGAACCGGTCTTAGCTTTGGATGGCAGATTACGTCGGTAGCTGTGATGACAGCTGGATCGATGTTCTTGATGTGGCTTGGAGAACAAATCGATGAGTATGGAATTGGAAATGGTGTTTCCCTTCTCATCATGGCTGGAATTCTTGCTCAGATGCCCAAGGCGCTATGGGATATTCGTCAGAACATGTCAAGCGGTCTAAGCGGTGGTTCGAACAGTTCGATCGGCCCTGACGTTTTGTTGGTTTTGGCTTTCCTATTCGTTGGGGTTGTTTTTGCGGTGGTGTTCATCACGATGGCACAGCGACGAATTCAAATGCAAAGTGCGAAGCATGTGCGTGGGAGACGCGTGATGGGTGGTTCTAAGCAGTTCCTACCGTTGAAGATCAATCAGTCGGGCGTTATGCCAATCATCTTCGCGGGTAGTCTCCTAATGATCCCAGCGTTGTTTTTTGGCCTTATTGCAGGATGGTTTTCAGCTGCAGGTTGGAATGGGGTTGCGACAGTGTTCGTAGCATTGCGTTCCATGTTGGATTCTGGGTCAAGCTTTACGTACAATGTTCTGTATATTGCTTTGATTTTCTTTTTCTGTTTCTTTTGGACGTCGATCATGTTCAATCCGAAGGAAATGTCGCAGAATCTTCAAGATTCCGGTGCTTTCATTCCAGGCTATCGGCCAGGAAAGAGAACGGCAGATTACCTAGAAAAAGTGATGGTTCGAATCACGTATGTCGGTGCGGCTTTTTTGGCTGCTGTGGCGATCATTCCTACTGTGATTAATTCGCAATTCGGTGTCTCCTATAGTGTTTCCGCTTTTTATGGTGGAACGGGATTGTTGATCGCGGTGAGTGTGGCGTTTGATTTGATCCAGAAGATTGATAGCCACTTGTTGATGAGAAATTACAAAGGGCTTTTGGAGGAGCAGTAATCTCGGCTTTTTTTGATTCGGACGCCAGATAGAAAGGGCCGCTCCGTGCGATTGGTATTTATTGGCCCTCCAGGTGCTGGGAAAGGGACCCAGTGCAAAAGGCTTGTGGAACTATTGAACATCCCTCACTTATCAACTGGGGAGATGTTGCGGGCCGTCAAGAAGCAGGACTCTGCGCTTTCGCGTTGGGTGGCATCCCATATCGACTCCGGGAAACTGGCCCCGGACCATTTGGTGATGCGTATTGTTGCTCAGAAACTAGCTAGTGACGAGTGCAAGAACGGTGCGCTTTTCGATGGGTTTCCTCGAACGCTGATTCAAGCGCAGTTGCTAGACGATCATCTTGCAGAGACCGGACTGGTTTTGGACATGGCGCTGGAGCTCAAAGTCAAGGAAGAAGAGCTCATTCAACGGATTCTGAAGCGTGCGCAGGTCGATGGCCGTGCGGACGACAACTACGAAACGATTCGGGAGAGGCTCAACGTCTTCAATACGCAGACCGCACCGTTGACAGAGTACTATGCAAGCCAGGGAAAACTGGAAACGGTAGATGGCATGCAATCTCCAGACAAAGTTTTCGACGACATTCGAGCGTGTGTCGCACGCCATCAGAGAACCTAGATTCTGAAGAGCAAGAATTCGTTTTTCTAGAATTCTCGGCTAGCTAACCTATCCGGTCCGTGGAATGTTTGTGTCGTCATTAAGGTCACGGCCGACAAACATCAAAGTAGTAGGCACATTCCGTGTGCCGTCTACCTAAAAACCTAGAAAATGTCAATGAGTGGACGGCACGACGGAGATTGCCTGCTACTGTTGTCGGCTGTGCCATTAAGGGTGTCTCAGCGTCTTTTTTCGCATAGGCGATCGAGTGCAATCGGTTTCGAGTGTTGGTACCATAGAGGGATGAACTCTGGGATGTAATGATCGGTGGTACTCTAAATGCAACGGTTCAGCTCATGAAGTTGGTAGCTGTGTTCTTGGTTTTTGTCTTTTGCACGCAAGTCGCGAACTCACAGGAGTTCAACAACCTGCCTGTGACGACGCAGAAGCCACCATTGCATGGTCGTCATTGGATAGCTATCACGGGCAAACCTTTAGCGGCTACCGCGGGTGCGATGATTTTTGCGCAAGGTGGGAATGCGGTGGACGCATCCTGTTCCATGTTGGCTGCGACCTGCACCATGTGGGATGTATTGAGTTGGGGAGGCGAAACGCAAGCTCTACTTTACAACCCCAAGACAAAGCAGGTGATCGCCATCAATGCGTTGGGGGTGGCCCCAACCGGAGCAACAGTCGATTTTTACAAAAGCAAAGGTATGAAGTATCCGCCAGAGTATGGCCCCTTGGCTGCGGTAACGCCGGGAACTCCAGGCGGGCTGATGGTGATGCTGGCGGAGTATGGAACCATGAGTCTGGAGCAGGTGTTGTCTCCTGCGTTACAGATGGCAGCGGGATATCCTATCGAGGCCCAGGCAGCAAACTCGATCGAACGCGAGAAGAAGCGTATCAAAGAGTGGCCTTATTCCAAGGCAGTTTTCTTGCCACATTTGGGCGAGGATCGCGAGGCACCTAGCGCCGGCGAGCTTTTCATACAGACCGATCTTTTGAATACACTTCGCAAGCTCGTGGAAACCGAGCGAGAATCGTTGAAGAAGGGAATGAATCGTCGAGATGCAATTTATGCAGCGAACGACCGTTTCTATAGGGGTGATATCGCCAGGGAGATTGCTCGCAGTTGCCAGGAACAAGGAGGGCTGATCACGGAGCAAGATCTTGCGACTTGGCAGGTGAAGATCGAAGAGCCTTTGATGACCAACTATCGAGGGATCGACATTTACAAACTGCAACAATGGACCCAGGGCCCCGTGATGCTACAGGCGTTGAATATCCTTGAGAACTTTGACTTAAAGGGTATGGGATACAACTCGACGAACTACGTTCATACGGTCTACCAGGCGTTGAATCTTGCTTTCGCGGATCGCGATTTTTACTACGGCGATCCTGCGTTTGAACCCGTTGAGCCGATGAAGGGGCTGCTATCGAAAGAGTATGCAAAACAACGAAGCAAGCTCATCAATCCCTCCAAGAATGATGCCAAGATAGGACCAGGCGATCCCTACCCGTTCGAGTCGAAGGAGAACCCGTTCAAGGACCTGATGAACAAATGGACGCAAGCTACCATTCCGTTGCAACGCTCAAGTGACCCTTTTTTTGATGCAAAGTACATGGCAGAGTTGCAGGCTGGTACGACATCCATCGTGGCAGCCGACAAGGAAGGATGGGTGGTAAGTATGACGCCCAGTGGTGGGTGGATACCTGCATGTATCGCGGGAAGAACCGGAATTGGTCTTAGCCAAAGAATGCAGGCCTTCGTTCTGGAAGAAGCCCAAAATCCATTCAATGTACTAGAGCCAGGCAAGCGGCCGAGAGTTACGTTAACACCAAGTCTTGCACTGAAGGATGGTGTGCCAATCTTGTCGTTTGCAAAGCAGGCCGGGGACGAGCAGGACCAATTATTGCTTCAGTTCTTTTTGAATATGGTTGAGTTCAATATGACCGTTCAGGAAGCTTGCGAAGCACCTAGTTTCAAGACACTGCAAATGCATTCCAGTTTTGGTGCACATGAAAAGACGCCAGGCGGATTAACACTGAATGAGTTGACCTCTCCATGGGTTCGGAAAGAGTTAGGGCGAATGGGGTATCGAATGAATTATCAGGAGCGAACGTCTGGCCCAATCAACGCGATCTGGTTCGATCGAGACCATGGGACCATGTGGGGTGGTTCAAGCAATCATGGTGAAGATTATGGAATCGGCTGGTGATGGTTTCCTGGTAGAGGATTCGATAAGAGGTACGGTCGCCATTGCTTATTGTTCGCATGTCACTTAATCAAGGTTATCGATTTCACCATGTAGTTCATTCAACGGATTCATCGCTATCGGTCGTTGCTTATATGACGGAACGGTTCCCTCATTCCTCGCGATCCGAATGGGCGACGAGAATCAAAGCTGGAGAAGTCCTTCTCGATGATGTGCGTGTCGAGCCAGACATCAAAGTACGAGCGGGCAGCACGCTGGTTTGGGAGCGACCACCGTGGGAAGAAGAACCAACTCCGCAAGAGTTCACGATTCTGTACGAGGATATGCATCTTGTCGCCGTAAACAAGCCGAGTGGTTTGCCCACGATACCTGGAGGGGGCTTCTATCAGAACACGCTGCTATCATTGGTAAGAAAGGAATACGGCGAGGCGAGGCCGTTGCATCGACTCGGGCGAGCGACCTCCGGTATTGTGTTGTTCGCACTAGACAGAGATACCGCCTCGAAGTTGATACATAATTGGTCTGCTGTGGACAAACAGTATCGTGCACTTGGGAGCGGCATTGCGACGATGGATCGTTACGATATTCAGACTCGTATTGGCGAGCGATGGCATCCCAGATTGGGGAAAGTGTTTGCAGCTAACGATTTGGGGAAAGAATCGCGGAGTATTGCTAGAGCGTTAGAACGTCGAACCGAGTCGACTTTATTCGAAGTCGACTTGCACACCGGGCGCCCGCATCAGATTCGAATTCACTTGGCATCGATCGGACACGCTTTGGTTGGCGATCCGCTTTACGGCATGGGTGGGCAACCACTGGAATCTTCTCCTGGCTTGCCGGGCGATTCAGGCTATTGGCTGCACGCCAAGCGACTTGTCTTCGTGCATCCGCATTTGGGTCGGCAGATAGAGCTGATTGCGTCCGGTCCGGCCATTTTGGAATATGGCTGAATGTCAAAGTATTGTTAACTTTTCTAAAAACTCCTGGAAAAAATGCAGAACAGCCCTCGGTAGTATTGGGAAAACTTGTTTTTGGGATGGTAATCGGCGGCAATTCTGGCATATCATCTGCCCCGAGCTAACAACGAATGTTCGCTTTCCTTTGGTGGTTAAATTTCCCTGGCAACTGAGCTTCCCTTATGGAAGTGGATGGCAGAAAAGGGTACACGAGCCATTATCGGATTTCGTCCGATTACCCCTTATGATTCAGTGCCGTGCGATCTACCAAAGAAATCTTTGTGGCTTCAAAAGCCTTTGCCAAGGAATCGCGATTGCTCAGTTGGTGGCATCTGTTCTTCGCGCTAACCTTGTTTGCCGGAACCATTGCAATTGGTTGCTCTAGCCTTCCATGGTTTATAAAACTGGCCAGCAGTGTCTTTTCGGGGTTGTTGATTGTCCGGTTGTTCATCATGTACCACGACTATCATCATGGTGCGATCCTTAAGAATTCACTGTTTGCGAGAATGGTTTTCTCGGTTTATGGTTGGCTGTCTTTGAGTCCGTCTAGCGTGTGGCGTGGGTCGCACGAACATCATCACCGGCATAATTCCAAGGGGACGGGGTTGAACCCTGGTTCGTTTCCATTGATGACAACCCAGGAATATCGCACGGCAACGTGGACGAAGCGAATAGCTTACGTGGTTTCTCGACATTGGCTCACCATGTTGCTCGGATACTTGACGGTTTTTTTCTATGGCATGTGCATGCGACCGTTCTTGATGAGTCCAAAGCGACATTGGGATGCCGGCCTTGCCTGTTTATTGCACGTTGGCCTCGTTGCAGTTTGCGCTTGGTTCGGTTGGGAATATGCGATTTTCCTCATGGTTATTCCACTCGCTGTCGCTTGTGGAACGGGATCGTATTTGTTTTATGCACAACACAATTTTCCGAGTTGCCGGCTCTATCACCGTGAAGAGTGGAGCCATGCTCGAGCAGCAATGTCGTCATCCTCTTTTATTAAAATGAATGGGTTGATGCATTGGTTTACTGGCAATGTTGGATTCCATCACATTCATCATTTGAACGCAAAGATTCCGTTCTATCGCTTGCCAGAAGCGATGGCGAACATGCCCGAGCTACGATCGCCGGGAACAACCTCTTTGCACCCAACGGATGTATGGTCTTGTTTGAGACTCAATCTATGGGATCCAACCAAGCAGAGGTTGGTCTCTTTCCGCGAAGCTGGAATTTAGTCTCGACGTCATAGTTTCCGATAAGGATTGCGTTGAGTACCCGTTAGACTTGACTCGGCCGTAAATGCAACTGGCTCGTTCGCCAACGATGACCTCTCTGTAACCGGCCGTTGTTTACTCAACCTTCGGGCTGATGCCTGTTCGAAAAACGAAGTAGATGGCACCGCACATGCAAAGGGCTGTCCAGATCTAGTCCCACTTGAGCCCCTGCTACATGTAGAAATAGACGAACGGCACAAACACGTACCGTGTTGTTAACTTCTAGCAGGATCTTCAATTGCCCAAGCGATAGATTGGCCATACCCGATTCGGTACGATCCGACTTTATTGCTCGACTGCTCTATTCTCGAATGCAGTACAGTGCTTCTCGTGTTCGAATAATCAAGTCGCCTTCGACGGCGACAGGCGATGCGAGACAGCCGGCCGAAAGGGTATTTACTGCTAGTACATCTCCTGACGGCGATACTACGTGCGACTTCCCCTTTTCATCGAGGCAATACAGGTTCCCGTTCGCAAAGATTGGGGAACTACTAAAGTCACCACCTAGTCTCTTTTGCCAGACTAGCTCCCCGTTGGTCTTGTTGATTGCCGACAACACTCCTTTATCTTCCAGCGTGTACACATTGTCCGCGACGAGAAGTGGCGATGGTTTGGCACCAATCGATTTGGAAGCTTCCCATTGTCGATTGCTTTCGGTGATGTCTCCTCTACCTTCTGGACGGATCGCTAGCAACTTGCCTTTGCTAAAGCCTGTACTAGTGAAAACGGTCTTGCCGTCAAATAGGGGACGCAAAGATGCCGAGTGTTCCTCGTAGCGAACTTTCCAAAGCTCCGAACCTGTCTCTGGATTGTAGGCAATCACCGCTTTGGCAGCGGGGCTGATGAGCTGTAATTCGGGCCCTGTGCCAGTTTCCACCTGAATCACATGCGGCGTTCCATACCCTTTCTTATAGTCGCCGTTATCGGTTCCGTAGTCAATATTGCGATTACTCTTCCAAACGGTCTTGCCCGTGGCTCGATCCAACGCGATCAAGTATTGTTGATCAAAACCATCCATATGAAAGATTAGCGTGTTGCGAAAAAAGATGGGGGATGATCCGGCTCCACGATAGTGATTGCACTCGAGGTCGCGGCGTTCCCACAATGTTGCGCCAGTGTCTCGATTCAAGCATGCCGTACCATAAGCACCGAAGGTAACGAATAGATGTTTGTCATCGAGCAATGGAGTTGGCGAGGCGTATGAATTGAATTCGTGGTAGTCTTTTTGCGTGACTGAATTGGTAAAAACGACTCGTTCCCAAAGTACTTTGCCAGTTGAACGATCCAAACAATGGACGGACATACTAAGCCCATCTTTGGTTGCGTTCGTTACCCAAACACGATTTGCCCAAACCACGGGCGACGACCAAGCTTTGCCGTCGAGACTGTGTTTCCAAGCGATGTTCTTGTCTTCGGCCCATTGAACCGGAGGCTTGGCCGACACGTCGGCGTGACCATCTCCTTTTGGCCCGCGATATTGCGGCCAAAAAGCATTACCCGCCGAAGCGACCTCCTTTTTCGCCCAGGCCCATTCGACAGCCCAGTCGCCAACGGATTTAGTTCCATCCTGCGCATGAATTGGGGCGAGACACAAAAAATTTTGAGCAAGAAGCGTTAAGAAGAAAAGGCGAGTCAATTGCATAGGAGGTTCACTCGAGAAAGCGGCTGGGAAGGAGTATTGATTATACAGAGGGGTTCCTCGGTTTGCGATCTGCACCTCGAGGAGGAGAAAGGCGAAACCAACGTTCGGCGAATTCTTGAGCGGACGAATTCTCGGCATCTTCGCAATCGATACGAAAAAGCAGGTAAAGGTGATGGTCCAGGGCGTTAAAACTCCCTGCAAAAATCGCAAAACTCTCGTTGTTTTCTTTGAGACTTTAGACGTTTCAGTCTTTCCGTTGGAAACCGTTCTCCTCGGAAGGCAGATGAGCCTTGCGGCAGCATCGAGAAATGCAGTCTAACAACGACTTACTGACGTATCCAGCAGTCGAAAGCGAGTTTTACTAACGGTAATCCCCACCAAGGAACAATCGATTCAATCGGCGAAAGCTACCATACCATCAAACAACCGCACGAAAACCTGACCATCGCCCCACGCTGACAAGCAGCGTGATGGCGTCTTCAAGCATCGGTGCAATTGTCTGGTTACGGCTACGGCTCTACGCTGGCAAGCAGCGTAGTAGCCTGGAGCCTCGGTCTTTAGATTCAAACAATACGAACACGAACAAAACAAAAACATCGATGCAAATCGCGTAGTGCCTTACTTCACGAGGAACGGCTTTTCTAAGGTTGCGGAGTTCGGTGTGACGACTGCGATCTCATAGCTCGCGTCGGTGCCAGCCCCGCCCCAGCGTCCTTTCTTGTCGATTGCCAAAAAGTTGATGTGCAATTCGGAGATAGGTTTTCGTTCCGATTTCGCAATGCGGTCAATGGCCGCTTTGCACGCTTGCGTTGGCTCCATTCCATTTCGCATGAACTCAACAATGAGAAACGTTCCACACGAACGCATGATGTTCTCGCCAATCCCCGTTGCGCCCGCTGCTCCTATTTCGCCGTCGACATAGAGTCCGCCTCCGAGGATCGGGCTGTCTCCAACGCGACCAGCAAGCTTGTACGCCAATCCACTGGTGGAACAACCGCCTGCGAGATGACCGTTGGCATCCAAGCCGACCAAGGCGATGGTATCGTGGTTCGGGGGTGCTGCGCTAGGTGCAGGCTGTTTGGACTTCCAGTCTTCCCATTTCTTCTTTTGCTCCTCCGTGAGTAGCTCTTGTTTCTTGAACCCTTGCGATTGGGCGAACGCAGCCGCACCATCTCCGACCAGAAGCACATGCTTTGTCTTTTCCATCACACGCCGTGCGACCGAGATGGGATGCGGATAGTTTTCCAATCCCGCGACGGAACCTGCACGATGGGTGGCGCCATCCATGAAGCAAGCATCCAATTGCACGACACCATCGGCATTAGGAGCTCCACCCACACCGACCGAGTCGTTTTTCAAATCCGCTTCCGCAACCTGGATCCCTAACTCGACAGCATCCAAGAGAGAGCCGCTCTGTTGTAAGACTTCAAGCGACTTGCGACACGATGCCAGTCCGAAATTCCAAGTTGCCACAAAGAGTGGCGTTGATGCATTCCCACTGGCACGCCCAATGGGCATGAGCTGCGACAAGCCAGCCATCGCTCCAACACTTGCAGCAAAAGTCCGTCGATTCAATGGCATAGCACTACTTTCTACATCGAGTTGACAATCAAGGATTTTCCAAATAACGGACGGCGATCACGATTCTATCACCGCCCCTACAATGTAAGCATGTCGCATGGAAGATGATATCTCTCAACCTGGAACCGCTTTCACGAAAAGAACCAGCAGATAGAATATCAAGATCAATCCGCCGTAAGCTGGCAACGAAAAGTCAATGAGCTCAGCGGGCACGTTTCAGGCACCAAAGCAGGCTGCCACTCCAGGGATTGTCATCGCATCGACCCCAGAGCATTTCCGATAGCTACTTGGTATTTTCCAGCTAAAGCGGCACTAACGCCAATGGGGTTGGACAACGACGGCGAGGACCGATTTTGGGTTGGATAGTTCGCTTCGGCTATAAGCAAGTTACCGGAGTGCGTCGTTGGGGTAAATAGGACCAACACATGATTCTTCTGCGCTTATTCTTCTGCCAACGGATTGCATCGAGATTCATACGCTATATGCGAAATGAAGTACTGAGAAATCAATGGCTATTGAACTCGGGTTAATTGCCGTTTTTCTAAATCCTATTTAGAGATGGATTGGATCGTGGCATCGAGTTTCTGTTGAAGTTCAATTCGTTTGTCTTTGAACTGAGCTTTCTGCACAAGGTTGGTCCATTCGTGCGGATCGGTGGCAATGTCGTAGAGTTCTTCCTCGCCCGTGCTGTAGCGAATGTATCGCCAATCACGTGTACTCAATGCGTAATTGCCTGCGCCAACAGTAGTGAGTACCGCACGCTCGGTCTGCTGTTTAGGTGCTTTCAACAGCGGCACAATTGATGCACCTTGTGCATGCGAAGCAGGAGCGATGCCTGCGATTTCCAATAGTGTCGGATACACATCGACCAAGCTCACCGCTTCCGAACAAGTTGCGCCGCGAATCGCTTGCTGGTTTCGCGGGGGGACAATAATCAGCGGCACACGGGTCGACTGTCGCCAAGGAGTCCATTTACCCCAGTGTTGTTTTTCACCCAAATGCCAACCATGATCACTCCACAAAATGACCCACGTGTTCTCAGCATACGTCGATTCATCGAGCGATTGCATCAGTCGCCCCACTTGGCGATCAACATACGTGATACACGCCAAGTAAGCCAACGCGGCGGATTGCCATTGCTGATGTTTCACTACCAGCGAATGCGTACCCGCCGTGATTGCGTCTAAAGCAACCTTCTGCCCGACGGGTCCGAGGTCATTCAAATCTTGCTCGTCGACGTTGGGCAAACGAATGTCTTGAACAGACGGATAATCTTGGAAATCTTGTTGAGGAGCGAACAGCGGAATGTGAGGACGATAATAGCCTACACCCAAAAACAACGGCTCTTTGCGTGGCTCTGCGAGTTTGCTCATGGCCCAACTGGTAATTCGAGTATCTCCGAACTCCTCATCGGAAACTTGAGTTGGACCCCAATCAAAAGATTCGCCGTCGTTGGTGTCGGCATTGCGCTCGCTTGGCAAGCCATTGAGTGGCAGGACCCAATCCCGCTGCCCAGGACCTGCTTGAATCCGATGGCGCGGATGATCCGTCCCCTTACTGGTTTGCTCTTGTGCCGTGTATTTTACCTGCTCGGGGGTGAAGGGGCTCCATCGCTGTTCCGTATCAAAATAATCTTGAAAGAAGGGAGTTCCCGATCCATGAAAGATCTTGCCTGCTCCCAGCGTCGCATAGCCATTCGCCGCGAGTCGCACTGGCAACTGCTGCGCCTTCGGCGGCGCTTTTCCACGCTCTGCACCCCAATTGCTCAGCACACCAGTGGCTTGCGGATAACGACCTGAAAGGACCGCCGTGCGGGAAGCCAAGCAAACCGGTGCAGCACAGTGAGCATTCGTGAACAGGATGCCGCGCTGCGCGAGTCGATCGATGTTAGGTGTTTTCGCTTGAGGATGGCCTCCCATACATCCGATCCAATCGTTGAGATCATCGACCGCTATGAACACGAAATGAGGCCGCTGATCTTCTGCTCGCAATGGAGATAAGCCATCGAGCGAAGCAACGAAACAGCAGAGCAGCAACGGTAGAGCGAGTCTATTCATAGAGCAATTCATGGAACAATTCATGATTGTGAAGCGGCCTTGGATTTTTTGGTTCGCGGTGGCAAGGGAGGCAAATCGTTCTTGCGAATCTCGGCGAGTTTTCGGGTGATTTGCAGTTTGAAATCTGCGACAACTTCCGCGTACTGAGGGGACTTGGCCAGATTGTGATACTGCTGCGGGTCGGCTTGCATATCGTAGAGTTCGTTGCCATCGGCGGCATCTTCTCCATATTGAATGTAAGCCCAACGCTCGTTTCGCAGCAGCAAAGCATTTCCATTTTGGGAGACGCAAAAGGCGGTATTGCGAATGCTTTGTTGGGGGTTATCCAAGATGGGACTGATATCTTTCCCTTGCAGGCGGGTCGGAACTTCGAGTCCACAGAGCTTGGCGGTGGTGGGGTACAGGTCTAGCAACTCGACGAAGGAATTGCTCACTCCGGCTGACTTGCCTGGGACACACATAATCAACGGTACTTTGGCTGATTCCTCATGTAGGCTCACTTTCGCCCAAAAATCATGTTCCCCCAAATGAAAGCCATGGTCGCTGGTAAAAATGATCATGGTCGTCTCCGTTGCACCGGCTCGTTCGAGTGCATCCAGAACTTTACCAACCTGGGCATCCATATAACTTACCGCCGCATAGTACCCAGCCACCGCTTTCTTTTGTTGCACGAGGTTCATCTGCATGTTTTCGCTGGTTTTATAGTTGATGCCAGCCTTAGGTAAATCGTCCCAATCGTTCGCCACTTTCTCTGGCAAACGCATGGCTTCCCAATCGTATGCGGTGTGGTAGTTCGCAGGGGAGACGAAAGGCACATGCGGTCGCACAAAACCAACGGCTAGAAAGAACGGCTCTGACTTATGCTGCTCGATAAGTTCACATGCCTTCGCTGCTGTCTTGCCATCGGCATGAACCAAGTCATCGCCGTCGGCGGCTACCACTACGAATGTATTTCCACCGACTGCACTCTTCTTGCCATCAGCATTCCCTTCCAGCGTTTCGCCTTTGCCTGCTGCTTTCCACTCTGGGCCAGCACTGTTAAAGCGTTCCGACCACGAAGCGGCATCATCGGCCCCGTTACTTCCGTTTTCGATGTCAATTGGTACTCCCATGTGAAATATTTTGCTCACACGGGCAGAGTGATAGCCAGCATCTTTAAACGTTTGCGGCCAAGTCGCCCGATCACCGGTTGCCGCACGCGGACTGTTGTAACCTTGCACGCCCGTCGCGTGCGGATAATACCCCGAGAGCATCGAAGCGCGTGAAGGGCCGCAGTACGCACCTTGGCAATACGCTCGTGTGAATCGCATCCCTTTCGCCGCGAGTCGATCGATGTTCGGCGTGTGGCATACTTCATTTCCATAGCACGACAATGCCGTCGCGGTAAGATCATCGGCAATGATGAACAGGACATTCAGCTTATCGGAAGCAATCATGTTCGCATGCGGAAACAAAAAGACGAACAACACACATTGCATCGCGATTTGCATGGCAATATGTTTTGAATGGCTGCGGGGGATCATGTTGTCAATTTATGGGTTTAACGATGGTTCTGGCTGGTTCAATATCCCAAGAAGTAAATCGCGGTATTGTAAGGCGAAACCTATTCGAGATCTATCAGGCTAGCGGCGTCGGGGAACCTGAGCAGGTAGATCGCGCCGCAACCAACTCAACGATCCGGCATTGCATTAGTTCTGAAGCCCGAACGGCTACAATGCTACGTGACTCGCAAGCGACTCGGGATGTAGCGGCAGTTTCCATGGCATCTCCGCTTGGAAACAAATCGAGTACTCACCTGCAGGAGTATCTAGATACTACACCCTACCCCTTGCGAACCACGCGGCTCGTATAGTCCAGCGCGGAATAGGGATAGGCGTCAGTCGTGAGAACGAAATTCAATAAGCTCGTATCCATTCCGCTAAGTTGGTGTTTTAGTAGTCGCATAACCCGCGTATTGAACTCATCTTCGAGCCTTGAATACTCTTCGTGGCCCGGCTCGAACAACTCTATCTTTTTGGGACGAAAAATCTTGTAGACCAACATCGCAGCAAGAATACGCACCTCTTCGAACTCAAATTGATTGCATGCAATTTCCGCAAATCTCTTTCCCTCTTGAACATTCGATGTTCTGAAAAAGGGGGTTGCTAAAGCCCTCATTCCTGAAATCTTTACAACAAATTCGTTGTCAGAGAACGCAAGAAAGGCAATTTGTCGTTTTACAGAACTTTTCCAATTGCATTCTGGCTCCAGTGTGAAAACTGCAATCGCGGCTTTCCGACCGGCATTCGACTCCTCGAAACGATTCAGAACCTCTTCTTCTGTGAAACCCAAGATTTCCTTCCGAAATGGACCAATCCTGTCAAAACCATTTTGCAACTGTAGGTATCGCTCTGCGTGAATTCTAGGCTCCTCTGATTCCTCGGCCCTAAGAAATCGCTCCAGTACGGAAACGATTTCGGATTTTGAATCGTTAAATTGAGTTGCCAGGAGTGCGATTGCCCCTGCGCGTTCACGAGGGAGATCACTTTTCAAAAGCTCCAAAACACGACCTCTGTCTTGGGCAATACTCCGAACGGACTCACCGAACGCGACAAGAGCAATTGGCGGAATTTGCATTTTCATGCTCTTACAAAAGATCCAAAGGGTCAAGTTCCCAAGTGCCTTCCACGAAGTGTATGGCACTGCGGAGTCCGCGAAGGGTGATTCTACGGCGACGGAAGCACCCGGATGCGGATGCTTGCGGTGTAGAAGAATGTGGGGAAGTCGCGGGCTGCGGTTTCTTTGGTTAATTGCTCGATGCGTGTATTGGCTGTCGCAATCGATTGCTCTAGCTCTTTTCGAAGCGGTTCTTCCTTCGACGCGTCTAACTTCGCCTTCAACCTATCCCGATATGCCACGTGATTCGCTAGTGACTCGGGATGCAGCGGCAGTTTCCATGGCATCTCCGCTTGGAAACAAATCGAGTACTCACCTGCAGGAGTTTCTTTGGTTGTCACCAACTCCGGGGAAGCCTCCAATGCATTCGGTGCCAACTCGGTGTCCGCCAACGTAGCTTTCGATGGCAAATTTTGAGCTCGCAACACACACTTCGCTTCGCCCCCCGCTCGCCGCTTGGCTACCAACGGCAATTTGAGCTTTTCACCCGCCTTGACCTCTAAGACTCCTTCCGTGCTGGATTGGATCGTGATAGGTGCAAGCTCTTGTTCGTTGACTTTGAGCATCAACTGGGGAGTCAACCTCGATCGCTGCAGGCCTCGCTCAGGCGTCGCTCCTTGATGGATCGTAGCGGCATAGACCATTTGCTCAACAGATTGGCCGTTCAGTTGCGATCGTGCAACCAATTTCAATGGCCCAACAAACGGCGCAGCATCCTCGGAGGCATAAACGACCATCTCGGTTTCCGACTGCGATGGATGAATCACCGTCGGCTTGGCCGTTACCCCGGCAGGTGCATCCACGAGACTAAACTCGACCGGCTCCGTAAATCCTCCTACGCGTTGGACGATCAGATGAAGGCCCAATTGCCCGCCACGCGGTAAATAGCTTCCTGACAATGTTGCCAAGGCTGCGTTGTTTGTCCACGGTGTCCAATGAGCCAATGCCACGAAACGAGGCGCTGACGGTCCGATTCTCATTCGAACCGGAGAAATAAGGCCTCGGCTATTCAACGTTTGAAGATTGCTGAGCGAGAGGAGCGTCTCCGAGTTTCCTTCTTTCTTAGGGAAGGTCATTCGCGGGTCCAAACTCCCAAGCGACACACCTTTCGATCCAAGAGCAGGCGAGTCTTCTGATGTCTGGAAGGGTGAGCCGAGCGCAGTGGAGTCTTTGGATGGTCGATACGCTAACGCGCGAAAGTCGGTAGGGTGCCCAATGCTGTTCGAAAACACTTGCAATTCCATCGGTGTCTCAGCGTCATTCCATTGAACCAACAGATCTCGCGGATTGTTCGCAACGATCTCGACGGGAGGTGTTACACGCAACGGGATTTTCTCTTTGGGCACACTGTTCGCATCGACGATTGGAACATTTGGTAAATCGACCGAACCAAGAGCCGAAGCAGGGAGATAAGGGCTGGCATTCTTGAGTGGATTGTCGGATTTCGGGTTGGCGCAGACGGCAAAGGCAAAGGGCTCTCCACCTCGATAGATTTCGTCGGAGATCTCCAGACGTAGATCTTCTGCTGGGATAGAGTACCACACAATTGGATTGCGATCGATGGTTCGATCGGAACGAATAGTATTTCCATTCGCATTCTTGATCGCGACTTTCGGCAACGCTAACGAATCGAAAACGTGGGTGGCACAAGTGAGCGATTGGATCGAACCGCCATTCAATGCGAAGGTGACTCGATCGTGTTTCCGCAACTTGCCAACCGAAACGGCACCGGCGGTTAGCTTCTTCGGTTCGGAAGATCCGTCGTCAGGGATCAGAACGACAGATTCTGTTACGACAACAAACGATCGGGGATTCGACACCCCATACCGACCCGAAGCATGGGCTTCGTAAACTCCCGTTGGTACACTCGCATCAATCTTGATCGCGAACGTACCAAATTCAAATTGAGGAGCATCATCGTGAGCTAGTGGTGGTGCTGGTTTGCAACTCGCCGAAATTCCTGGATGACTGAAATGGAGTTGATCGACCGCTTGAATATTCTTGCCGTAAACTCGCAACTCGCTCAGAGTTCCCACCGTGCCCACGGGTGGATAAATGGCATCCACAGCGATGATCGGAGGTTGAGCCGTCGTGATGCTCGCTGCAATAACGACGTAAAGGAAACTAAAGAAGGAGCAGACAACTATGCTCGATCTGTGATTGAATTCAATCATGAATGTTCGAGATCGAGACATCGATTCGTACTGCAATATTAGTGGTTAAACAAAAACTCTTTGCTGTTCAAAATGCTCCATGCTAAGTCTTCGTACGCTTCCCTCAGGCGATCAACTCGCCCCATCAAATAACCGATCGCGGCGGTTTGCTCTGAAGCGGTTGGTGCCCGCCCGAGCGCTCGTAAATACAACTCTTCGATATTCCCTTTGGCCGATTCTCGAATTAGCTCCGATGGCGTTACTGTGTTCGCTGCCGCGGTTGGCGTTGGAGCACTGGTTGCCAGAGCACTGGCTGCAGTCGCACACCATTGGGTGATCCGGTTGGTGTTGTCGGACAGTTTGGCGTGCATCTCTTGTGAGTTCATGAGGTGCAGGCTTTGAGCCAAATTGGATTCCGTAGAGCGTTCGCATTCGCAGGAAGTCGCCGAATCGGGACGACCAAACACCGTCAAAAAGTACGATGCAAACGAAGTATCGGGCAACTGGACGGCGCGCGTGCCTGGAGGCATGCTGTCAAATTTCGTCTTCGATCCCAAAACATCATCGATCGAATCCAACAAGACTTCGGCAGTCATTCTCTTTGGATAGTAACGGGAATAGCAAGTGGAGTCGCGGACATTGTCCTCGGATGCATCAGCTGTTCGTTGGTAAGTCGAAGAGTTGCAGATGGTTCGCATCAGGTGCTTGAGATCATGTCCTGAGGAGACAAGCTCCTTTGCTAACGCATCGAGCAATTCCGGGTTCGATGGCGGATTCGTTATGCGCATGTCATCTTCTGGTTCGACAAGCCCACGTGCAAAGAAGTGTTTCCAATAACGGTTCGCTATCGACTTTGCAAAGAACGGATTCTCGGGGGATGTCATCCATTGTGCGAATTCGCTTCGCGGATCTTCGGTGTTTGGCAATGCGAGCGGCTTGCCGTCCAGTCCCGCGGGCGCAAGAGGTTGACCTGACTTCGGATGCTTGAGTGCGGGATCTCCTACTCTGGAAACGAATCGAGGCTCTTGGGGCGCTCCACTGTCACGTTTCTCAACTTTCGAGAAGAAGGCCGCCATTTGGTAATAATCCTGCTGGCTCCACTTTTCATACGGATGGTGATGGCAACGAGCGCATTGGAGTCGTTGACCAAGAAACAACTGAGCGGCATCTTCGATTCGCGATTCGGTATTGTTCACTTGGCGAAACCAAACAACCGCTGGATCGGTCTGGGCGTTGCCTGATGCGGTGAGCAATTCGCTTGCAATACTACTGATGGGTTTGTTGGTTCGGAAACTCTCGAAGAGCCAATCGTGAAACGCATACGCAGCGAATCGAGTCTCTTCGTTGGCGTGTCGATTGCGAAGTATCGCGGACCACTTCCCGGCAAAGAAATAAGCATGATCATCGCTCTCCAGCAATCGATCGATCATCTGGCTCCGGGTTTCTAGATGACTATTCTTGGTTTCCTCCAAGGTTGGCAAACGACCAGTCAAGTCGAGGGTAACGCGGCGAAGGAATGTCGCATCATTGCACTCTTGGGACGGTGGAATTCCTAAGCTTCGAAGCTTGGCAAAGACAGCGCGGTCTATCGAGTTTCGTTCTTCGGGCCATTGCTCGATCTTGGTTCCGAGCGGAATGCTCGCTCGAAACACAGATACATTCCCTTGGTATCGGGCCATGATGGAAACTTCACCGGCGAGATCTCGAAGGCTCACGAGCCCTGTCGGGGTGACATCCGCCATGTCCAAATTGTTCGATTCATACTGAACCGTTCGCGTGACATCTTCTTTTCGTCCGTCGGAATAAGTGGCGACGACGGTGAGCTGTTGTTGTGTCGATCGGTCCAGCAAGCGAGCGGGTGGGACCACTTCGATCGAAACGACGCGTCCCTCTTTCTCATCGCCATAGGGCATTGCTTGCGAGATCCACTTGCGAAGCAATCGATATTCGTGCGAATCGATTTCCATTCGTTGACCGCCACCGTGAGGAACAGTGCCAACGGATTTTTGGAGTAACAAGCTAGCATCGGGCGATGCGGGGAAAAGACGTCGACCTCGCGATTCGCGTACGAGATGTTCGAAATCTTCTTTGGGTTCGAAGCCCAATAGCGAAAGTTTAAAACCATTCTGTCCTGCGAGTTTTCCATGGCAGCCACCTCCGTTGCAACCGTACTTGGTGAACATGGGGACAATCTGGTTCGGAAAGTTGACCGGGGACTCGGTTTCTGGCAATGCGATGACTACAGGAATCGTCGACGATGTATAGCCGTCTAACTTTGCAGTGATCGAACCAGTTCCGTTTCGATTTGGCTTGACCAGTCCCGTCGGATCGATCGACAACAAGTCGGCAGGTTGCACTTCGAACTGAACTCGACGCGTAAAATCTTGCGACCTGCCTCCGTTCGATTGAGACGAAGCGAGCAACTGCACTCGCCCATCGAGCGATGTGAATTCGACTTTTGATTGCTCTAGAACAATCGCAGGTAGTGTCGGCGCTGGCACTATCGGCGTTGGCGTATCGGCAGCAAATGCTGTTGCCATGCATAGCATTGCGACCGGGAATGCGATAATCGATACACGGGAAATGCGAAGCATGGCTTGGATTGCGAACTTGTTCATGGAAAGCATAACCTTTTGCGCTAGATCAGTTCGCGAATGGGTTCATGGTCGACCAAAAACTGGGGCCGTCCGGTGGGGTCAGCGATTGTCGTTGCCCCGGTATTGATTCCTAAGTTGTGGTAGAGAGTAGCCACGATTTCTTGCATGTGGACGGGACGCAATGCTGCATACTCACCTAGCCGGTTGGTGGCACCGATCGCTTGGCCTGTCTTCATACCACCGCCTGCCAAGTAGGCACAGCTTACTTGAGCCCAGTGATCGCGACCTGCACCGTTATTGATTTTCGGAGTTCTGCCAAACTCGCCCCAAACGACGATGGTGACATCGTCAAGCATGCCCCGCTCATCGAGGTCATCGATCAAGGCGCTCAGGCATTGATCGAGCTTGGTACCGTGATCTCGCACCAAACCAAAGTTGTCGCCATGGGAGTCCCAACGACCATAGCTCAAACTGACGACTCGAACTCCCGCTTCGATCAGTCGACGCGCGAGCAACAAATGGTCATTGCAAGTTGGTGCACCATCGTATTGGAATTTGTATGGTTTTCCATCGCCGTATCGTTCTATGGTTTTGGGATCTTCTTTGGATAGATCGAGAGCTTCGAGTAGTTTACTGCTGGTCAACACATCGAGTGCTCTCTGCTCGAACGCATCCATGCCACCCATCACACCGCTGGTGTCGATATCGCGTCGCATAGTATCGAGGCTCGCCATCAGTCTGCGTCGATCTCGCAATCGATCGAGCGAGATGCTGTTGAGTTTCATATTGTCCATGCCCGGGCCGTCCGGCTTGAAGCATGAATACGCTGCACCTAAAAATCCAGGGTCACCTGAATGGGACCACGGAACGTGAGACGTCTTCTTGGCCAAACCGACGAAGGGTGGTACGGCTGCATCGACAGGGCCCTGCAATTTCGAAACCGCAGATCCGATCGAGGGTCTTCCGCCCAACGCTTTCAAATCGTCTGGGAACCAACCGCTCATGCATTGGGTCGATTCATGTCGGTCTTTGCAACCGACTACGGAACGGATGATGGCTGCTTTGTCCATCCGTTGCGCGAGCTTCGGAAAGACTTCGCAAATTTGGATGCCTGGCACATTCGTAGCGATGGGACTGAACTCACCGCGAATCTCGGAAGGAGCTTCGGTTTTGATTTCCCACATGTCTTGGTGTGGAGGACCGCCACCCAAAAAGATATTGATCAACCCTTTGTGCGAGTTGGGTTTGCCGCTAGCATCGTCGGCTCTGAGCAAGCTGGGAAGGGTTAAGCCGCCCATTCCAAATCCAAGCGTGCCGATTGACAAAAAGTTGCGGCGCGACAGTCCGCTGCAAAGTCGGTCGGAATTGCCAACAAAATTTAGCATGACGATGACCGTAAGGTAGGTGGGATTTGGGGAGGGCGAGGAATCGCCAATTCTCGATGAAGGGATCTCGAGATTGGACAAGTTCGCCGGGGTTCCTCTATTATGGGCTAGAGGACAGTCTCTAAGCAATAGCCTATCGGGGCTTAACTGCCCCAGAACCGCAGCCATTTCCGTGTGGAATGAGACAAAACCCTGGTTTGTGATTCGACATCAATCGAATGCGCAAACTTTTTCTACTGGACACTGCATGGCTTCGAATGCTGCCAAAACCTCGTGCGCGGCCCATGGCAGGTCGTTTCCTGGTAGCAAATAGCGGGGTCCAGAAAAAAGCGAGCGCGGAGTCGTTGGGTCCGTTTGTATGCCAAACGCGATCGCCCAATCGCGTGCGTAATCCTCCCATTGCACTGTCTCCGGGTCAGGCGTCGACACAACCGCGACCACCAATTTTGCTTCGAGCGATTGAATCCGCGAGGGCTGGAAATCTCGCGACTGAACCAAAAGCCAATGCACAGGGCAATCGATCGGGCTGCTTTGGATCAACCGCTTGAATTGCTCCAATAGTTGCACGTCGGAAGAGAGCAGTGCGAAGCTATTCGGTCGACGCAAATGTTGGAGCAACTCTCCGACGGTCATGGACGAAACAGGATCGAACCATTCCGATGCGACTTCTGCGGCGGGCTGCAGGATAAAGGATCGCATGCACATTCGAGGATGTGGGATTTTGAAGTGGGGAGTCCAGATGCGAAGATCATCATGCAACAAAACGTCGATATCGATTCGGCGAGCTTCCCATCGTTGGAATCGTCGGCGACCAAGATCTGATTCAATCTTCTTGATCGTTTCCCACACTTGCCACACCGAGGAGTCGGATTCGATGGCGATGACGGCATTGAGAAAGTCCCCTTGATCTTGGGGACCTCCAATGGCTGGAGTCCGATAGAGATGGCTGAAACGCAAATCGCCATCTGGGAATTGATCAATAAGCATGCGTTTGGCATAGCTCATCGTTTCGCGAACGTTTCCTAAGTTAGCACCCAAACTAATGAGAGTTCGGGACATTTCCTATTGCTTCTGAACTAGCTGAATATCTTGGACAAACCAGTGGACGTCCAGTTTCTGATCTTCTGGTTTCACATTTTTATTACGAAGTGCTGCGCTAGGACCTGCTTTTGGGCAGTTCTTTCGCGCAAACACCCAATAGGCAGGTGGATTCGTTTGCCCTTCGTCGACGTATCGAAGTTTATAGGTGTATTCGTCTTCGCCGGGATACTCAGCTTCAAGTCCTGCATAAACCCATTTGGCTGGAGATTTTCGTCCACGGATCTCGACATGGGCGGAATCGGTATTGAGCTTCCTCGAAGCCATGGCGAGAGGAGACTCCGACGACTGTTGCTTGCCATCTGGCGACATGTCACCCGTTTCCAAAGGGACTCCGACCAGCATCAAAAGTTTCTCCTGATTGCCTGCCGACAAATTTTCAAGATACAGTTCCGCAGTACTGCGAGCTGCCTTGAGGTCGTAGTCGAGAATCATGGCTCGACTAAAGTATCCCCAGGATGCCGTCGTTGCAGCAATCGAAATCGCCGCGGCTCCCAAGAATTGCGAGAAGCTACTTAGTTGGGCACGTTTTGCAATGGACAAGACGATCGCGCCGCCTACGATCGCAGCGATGGCGATCGGGACAAAGTGTACATAAAGAATGGAAAAGCTGCTAACGCACGAACCCAGAAAAGCCAACAACGCGAGGCCTGAAAAAGATCTCGGCTCTTCGAGCTCCTGCAAGTCTTCTGCAGGCTTGAACGACGCTTCTGACATATCTAATCAAGGGTAAATGTTAAGGTGTCGTGCGATTTACTATCGTATTTGGTGCCAAATACTTGATTCATGAAACATCGTAACTGCCGACTATCCGACAAGCCACGGTTCACCTTAAGATAGTCTGTCGCGAATGTCTTGGGAATCAGCAATGACGACCATTACGATTTCGTTCCAGATGAGGTTCATTGGCACCGGAAACTAAAATGATGTTCTACCTGCGAGAAAATCCTGTCGAAAATTCTCTCCGACTCCGAAGAAAAGCTCTTAGTGCCCGCTGGCTTTGCTTGTTCGCCGGCTTATCCCTGCCATGGTGTTCACCGGGCAACCATACTATCGCATGTCCCGAGGATTCGGTCGCAACTGTTTCCATTGATTCTTTTTCCTTTCGAGTACCCAAACATTTGACTTTCGAAAAGATCACTGACACGAATCTTTGCCAATGGCCGATCGTTGCGACATGGGATGCCGAAGGAAATCTGGTCGTAGCCGAGTCTGCGGGGGTCAAACAACCGGTCCAGGAACAGCGACAAACCCGCCCGCATCGAATTGTCCGTCTTATCGATTCCGATCGAGATGGCCGTTTCGATGTACGCCAGGTCGTCGCAGAAGACCTGGCTTTCCCGGAAGGTGTTTTGTGCTTAGGCAACGACATCTATGTCTCTGCACCACCTGAGATCTGGAAACTGACCGATGCTGATAACGATGGCGTGTGCGAAAGCCGATCTGTTTGGCACGATGGTAAGACTTTAACGGGATGCGCGAATGATCTTCACGGTCCCTTCCTCGGACCCGAAGGTTGGATCTACTGGTCGAAATCTGCTTTCGCCGAACAAGAGTTCGATCTATCCAATGCGCTGCCAGCCAAGAGCACCGCCTCTCACCTTTATCGAAAGGCACCGACTGCCATCTCTGCCGACCGCATTATGACGGGCGGGATGGACAATCTCGTCGACATCGCGTTCGATGATTTCGGAGATCGCTTTTTTGTGTCCACCTTTCTGCATCATCCAGGCAACGGCCTGCGCGACGGCATCGGCCATGCTGTTTACGGCTCCGTCTTTGGTAAAGATCATGCAGTCCTTCGCAGTCACGTCAAAACCGGCCCGCTGATGAAGCCGATGGCGGAACTAGGGCCTGCTGCTCCGAGCGGGTTACTCACGATGAGTCAGGCGACTCCGTGGATCGCATCCGGCAATCCGCAATCGCAAACCACGATGGTAGCAGCTCTTTTCAATTTGCAAAAAGTCACAGCCCATTCGCTAACTCCAAACGGTGCTTCCTACACAGCGTCAACATCGGACCTCGTGGTGGGTGAGCAACTCGACTTTCATCCGGTCGACGTTCTCGAAGATGTCGACGGCAGTTTGCTCATCGTCGACACCGGTGGGTGGTACGATTTGTGTTGCCCCAGTTCAGGGAACGAAGAACGCATCTCCAAGGGTGGTATTTACCGATTGAAAGATCGCAGTGCCCAAAAGGCTCTTCAACGCACATGGGAAGAGATAGAGAGAGCTTTGGCAACGAACCCCGTGAGCCTGCTAAACCATCCTCACCGGCGAGTTCGAGAACATGCAACGACTCAATTGCATGCGGCAACAAAGAAACAAAGCGGTGACGACTCGCCAGCGAAGTTGATGGCCATGCTGAACGACCCGGCTCTTCCGATCGGCAATCGCACAGCGGCATTCTGGACGATGGCTCGAACGTTGGTCGATTCCAAAGATGTGGATAAAACGCCAGACTATGTCAAGCAGTTATTAGAACAGCCAAACGACCCGCTCATCGTGGCTGCGTTGCACTTGACGTCAACTTATCGATGGCACGATACGTCTTCACCCCTCGTTCGCCTACTACAGAACAGTTCTCCAACTGTTCAGCGACTTGCTGCTGAATGCCTTGGTCGAGCAGGTCTCGCTTCTTCGGTGGATCCGCTTTTGCAAGCTTGGAACAATCATCATTCGAATGCTTCTTCCAAGCCAGACCGAATGCTTGAGCATTCCATTCTGTTCGCATTGATCGAACTCGGAGTGCATCGCGATTCTTCATCCGAAGTCATCGCAAGGCTGAGCAAGTTACTAACTTCTGAGGCGAGTTTGAACCATAAACACGCGTCGTTGCATGTTCTCAAAGAGCTGCAGCACGTAGACAAAGTTTCATTCGTTGCTTTGGAAAATGCGGCGGAATCCAAGCACCAGGCGTTGGCGAAGTTGGCTCAAGAATCCATCGCAACCATCGATGCTCATCGAAAACAATACCTGTCGCAACTATCGAACCGGCCGAAGAAGTCGTTGGAAGAGAACGCTGCTTCTATCACGGCGGTACTCGTTGCAGGTTACAACCAGCCTGACGTTGTGGAATGGGTACGAGCGAACATTCTCGAGAGCGAGATCGAGCAAAACTGGCAATCGGATTTGCTTCGAAAAATGCTGGTTGCTTATGAGAATCAGGCGCTGCCAGATGGATGGTCTTCAGGACTGGCAACCTTGGTGCGAAAAGACGATCCAATGACGCGATGGCTCATCGAGAGAATTGCTGCGACAAAGATCTCCGCGAATGCGAAAGAGCTTGTGTCTGCTATCGCTACGCGCGTGGACTCCGAAGATTTCTCCAAGTCCGCAGTGGCAATCGCCATGCTACCCAAAGGGTTGATCCCTGTTTCCGCATCCAAGCAACTTACGCTGGTGAAAACAATGCTCAATACGAACGACGGAAACCACCAACTCGCAAGGCGTAGCATTCGTAAGGTCGATCTCGAAGCGGACGCGTGGGAGGAGATTCTTCGTTCTCTGACAATGTTTGGACCGCTTGAATTTCCAGGCATGGTGGAGACCTTGGTCTCAAGCAAAGTTTCCAAGGAGAGCGAGCGAACAGGTCGATTGCTCGCCGCTATCGAACAATCACCCGCTTCAAAGTCGTTGGCAGCAGATCAATTGGAGCGCTGGTTTGCGGGACACGCAGAGGGTACGAAAAAGGAAGTCAAACTGTTGTTGGACAGAGTTTTTGCTCCACCTGCGGACATGAAAACGGCGATGGACGAACTGGTTCAAAAGCTAGAACCAGGCGACGCGCATCGTGGTCAAGACATCTATCGAAGCAGTCGCGCAGCCTGCAGTGCTTGTCATCGCATCGGTTATGTTGGTGGCAATATCGGCCCAGAGTTGACCAAGATTGGGAAGTCGAGGAATCGTCGTGATTTTGTGGAAGCGATTTTGTATCCAAGTCATCGAATCGCGCAGGGGTTTGCATCGACTACGATTCTGACGGTCGATGACGAAGTCATTACCGGTCTGATTACCTTCGAGGATGATAGCCGCGTCGAACTGTCAACCAGCGCAGACAAAAAGGTATCGGTCGACAAAAAGTCGATTCAGCAACGGAATCAAAGTGCCGTATCTCTGATGCCGAGCGGGATCGACAAAGTGCTGACGATCTCCGAGTTATCGGATTTGATCGCGTTTCTTGAGCAGTCGAAGTAGGCAGCGTGTGGAAACGGTACTGATCGCAGCAAATCCAAAATCAGGTTCGAAAAGTCGATTCCAATTGGTAGCGGAGCTGGAGCACCACATCGGCTCGCTCGGGTATCGATGCGAAGTGATCACGCAACTCGAAGAACTAGAGAGGCGTGCGCGAATCCTGAAAGGTGACCATGAGTTGCGTGCCGTCGTAGCTGCGGGTGGCGATGGGACCATCAGCGCGGTGGCCGAGCGTACACCGATCGATGTTCCACTTCGTATTTTGCCCTTAGGTTCCGAGAATTTGTTAGCGAACTACCTATCGATATCGCGAAAACCCATCGACTGCGCCGAAGCGATCCATCGAAATCAAATACGACAATTGGATGGCATGGATGTGGGAGGTCGTTTGGCATTTGTTATGGTCAGTGTTGGTTTTGATGCGGAGGTAGTTCGCCGAGTTCATCAATCACGAAAATCCCACATCACACGCTGGGCCTATCGATACAGTGCGTTGGCTGCGTGGATCCTTTATGGATGGCCAGCTTTTTCCATTCGCATCCATCGTGTGGAAAACAATGTGGTGCAAACCGTCGAGGGCACGGGGCAATGGTGTTTCGTTTTCAATGTTCCACGGTATGCCACCGGTTTGAGCCTATTGCCAGATAGCGATCCATCCGACGGTCTGTTGAATGTGGGCTATTTTGAAAGAAGCGGTCGAATTCGGGGTATCTTTCAGTACCTCCAGGTTTTGCGTGGTAACCATCGAAGTAACAAACATTGGAGAGACTGTTTGGCTTCAGAAGTTCAATTGAGTGATCATCCGAATGGTTACACGCCACACTTTCAGTACGACGGTGATTGGGGTGGAATGCTTCCTGTTTCCATACGCGTCGTTGCTAGGCGACTCAAGCTTGTGATTTAAACCTGCTCGCCGGTCTCTTGGACAATGTTTCGTGCGACAGTAAGATGGATGCGAATAGGAACATTGGATTCGAAATCGAACAATACTTTTGGCTGGCTGGCGGAATGCGAAATGGAATTCTTTTGGAACGATGGAGGCCGATCGGCATGTGGTTTTGTGGGTTTGGCTGGCGATTGTGTAACGCGTTCGATTGCGATCGCGACGGGTTTGGTCTACCGAGATGTTTACAACCAGCTTGGAGCGGCGAGCCTCGCTACACCGAGAAATGGAGTGCGAACGGATATTGCCGCCAAGTTCCTAGAAGACCGCCAATGGCGCCGCACAGAGATTTCGCCAACTAGCTACGTACCCTCGTTGCTTCCCGCAGGTGCAGTCATCGTTCATCTTGCTAAGCATGATGGACGATGTTCTCACTTCAGCGCATTGATCGATCACGTGGTTCACGATACCTGGGATCCAAGTGATGACGATGACTATTGCGCCTATGCATATTGGACGCATCCTGACTATGGACCAGAATCCGTACGTCAGTCAAGTCCCGCGTCGAGATCGAGTTCAGCAGACCAGGATCTAACCCAAGCGGAGTTTGACAAGATCCTCAATCGATTGCGAGCCATGGATCGAACCGCGAGCAACAGCGCAAGCACCGAAGCGGAAAAGCACAATGCCATTCGCATGATGCAGAGTCTGATGCTTCGACACAATCTCAGCCGCGAAGATATCACCTCGGACGACAATGTTGAGACTGTGCAGTTCACTCAAATGGCTTGTCCAGTGAATGGAAGTAAAGCCTACAATTGGGAAAAAGCGTTGGCTAACTACATCACCATGCATGTGCTCCCAACAACACAATGGTACTCCGGCTCGAAATCGCATCGCACGCTATTCTGTTTTTACGGGCCGCTCGCCGATGTGCGAAATGCGATAGCTCTTTTTCGGGAACTGTTGGTGACGATTGCTGCCGCAGCGAAACTCCAGTTCGGCGGGCACTCGCGCGGGAGCGGAGCGTCCTACGCCGAGGGTTATGTCATGGGGCTTCCCCGTCATGGCTCCAGTAGCGGATTAGAAAGTCCGAACGATTTGAAAGAAGATTCTGCGAAAATCGTCAGTGAGCGAGCATTGATCCAATTACGAACACTCGCTATTCACTCGGCGGCCACACGTTGGCTTGATATCGAATGCGGTTTGCGACTCGTATCTGTGAGTAGAACTGGGCGATATGCACGCGACGATGCCGCAGAGCGCCGTGGTATCCTACATGGATCCAAGCATGAAATTGTGGTTCCTAATGCCCCCAGACGATTGACCCAATCATGAAACGACTTTCATGAGCGACCCAGTTTCTGATCGTAATCATGTGCGTTGGGGTATGGCATGCATGATTGGATCGCTCGCGTTTTTTACCATCAATGCATTGTTACTGAAGTACCTCAGCACGAATGTCGGCATCAGCCCATGGGTTACACTGGCCTTTCGAGCAACGGTCGGTTTGATCGTTGTCAAGATCGGCTTTTCCGCTTCGGGAACCGTAGACTTCCGGCGAGCAGCAACCAACAAATGGCTCGTGGCTCGCGGGTTGTTCGGAGTACTTGGTTCGGTCGCTTACTACTTTACGGTGCCGACTCTCGGTGCGGGCAAGGCGACATTGATCAGTAACTTTTACGTTGTCATCGCCGCCGTGATGGCTGCCTTTTTTCTCCGAGAAAGGATCACGTTATCGAAGATCGGCGGCAATGTGATCGCTTGTTGCGGATTGATTTTGCTTTTGGGGGTGACACCGGAGGAATTGTCGAAGATCGGTTTCGATGAATGCCTAGCGTTGTTCGGTGCGCTCATGTCGGCTGCGACGGTGGTGGTGATTCGTCAGTTAACTCAGACCGAGTCCAGTGCCATGATCTATACCACACAGTGCCTGTATATATTGGCTGCATCGCTCCCGATGGCGATCTATGTGAGGCCCGAATTGACGATGGCACATGTCGTCTTGTTGCTAATCGCGGGCGTCAGTGCAACGTTTGGTCAGCTCGCCATGACAGACGGTTTTCGATACTTGACGGTATCCGTCGGGGGCGCGTTTCAAGTGCTCGCTCCGATGCTGATTTCCTTTGGCAGTGTTTTGTGCTTTGCCGAGGCTTTTTCTGTCGTCCAAGTGATCGGTGCCACCTTGATTCTCGCAGGTTGCTACAGTGTCGTCGCAATCAAATAATCGAGCTTTACCTGAAGAGTCTGGATAGACTTTATGACTGGATTCTCAAACTTGGCAACTGCAACATAAACCAACTTGTTTTTCGGCTTGTAAGCAAAGTTAGCTAGTATAGTATGCGTCCGTAGAATGGAGCGAGGACGCAGGTCATGCTCCGGCGTTTTTCGCCATTTTTGAGAATTCCAAAGCTTAACCAGTATCACTTCATATGCTCATTGCCATACTCGCAGTTTTCATCATCGGTTATTTGGCCATTGCGCTCGAACACCCATTGCATATCAACAAAGCGGCGTCGGCATTATTGATTGGAGTCCTATGCTGGACGTTGTACGCGTTGTCGGTCGATCAGTTGTTGCCTGCAGAAAAGATCCCGGCGTGGTTTACGGCCAAAGCAGGCGGTGAGCATGCTGAGCACTTAAGTCTTGAATACATGCTAGAGGGGCAACTCGGACATTCGCTAAACGAGATTGCTCAGATACTATTCTTTTTGATGGGAGCAATGACCATTGTGGAATTGGTCGACGCACATGAAGGATTTGCATTGGTAACGAACCGAATTCGAGCGAAGAAAGCGATTAGTTTGTTGTGGATTGTTAGCATCCTCACGTTTTTTTTGTCTGCGGTTTTGGACAACCTTACCACAACAATCGTCATGGTTTCATTGTTGAGAAAGTTGGTTCACGACAAAGAGACTCGGAGATTTTTTGTAGGTATGGTCGTGATCGCAGCCAATGCTGGAGGTGCGTGGACTGTCATTGGGGACGTAACTACCACCATGCTTTGGGTTAAACATAAGGTGGGTACTGTTGAAGTCATGGTTCAATTGTTTCTCGCGAGCGCCACGTGTTTGGTTGTTCCATTGCTCGTGCTTTCCAGAACCATGAAAGGGGAATTGTCGGATGCCGACATTTCTCATTCGAATCAACGACACAAGAAACTAGAGCCATGGCATCAAGCCTTGTTCTTGACGCTCGGATTGGCGGGTCTATTGAGTGTGCCGATTTTCAAGGCCTATACACACTTGCCTCCCTACATGGGGATGATGTTGGCGTTAGGAGTCTTGTGGATGGCATCTGAACTAACAAGCCATACGATGGACGAACAGACACGTTCAAGTACCGGTGTTTTGGCGGTGCTTCAACGAATCGACATGAGTAGCATCTTGTTTTTCCTAGGAATATTGCTGGCAGTGGGAGCTCTCGGTGCCATCGGCTTGTTGACTGATTTGGCTGGTCTACTTGACAGAGTTATTCCATCGAGGGCATTGGTTGCTGTAGTGATTGGAATGGCTTCGGCTGTTATCGATAACGTGCCGTTGGTGGCGGCTGGAATCGAAATGTATGATATTCCTGAGAACAACTTTTTTTGGATGATGCTTGCCTATTGTGCAGGAACAGGCGGCAGTTGTTTGATCATCGGCTCTGCTGCTGGAGTTGCTGCGATGGGGCTAGAGAAGATTGACTTCGTTTGGTACTTAAAAAAGATCTCTCCTTGGGCGCTGCTGGGTTACCTTTCGGGCGTCTGCGTCTACTGGATCCAAGCCAAGTTGACAGGAGCGATGTAACGATGTCAGTACCCAAATCTTCAACTGCCGCAGATTCTTTGTTCATGAACGTTTTGGTCACTATGCTGCTGGTTTCTATGGCGGCTGGGATGGGGTGGGGGATTCGTGGGCAATACGGTCACGAATCTGGTGCAATGATAGCTGGGACATTAGCATCCCTAACGATCGTTCTGTTGTTTATTCCGAATGCGAACTCTTTGTTCGCGGCGCGTGCTGCGGCGATGATGACCGTCGGCATTGGCATTGGCGGTACGATGACTTATGGGCAGACCGTCGGCCTGACCCATGATCGCGATTTGGTTGGGAACTGGGAAGCGTTACGATGGGGGCTGATCGGTTTGTTTGTGAAAGGGGGCATCTGGATCAGCTTTGCAGGCGCCTTTCTGGGGATGGGACTAAGTGGAAAATCCTATCGTCCGCTTGAAATGTTGCTGGTCATGTCGGGACTGATCGGTTTGCTCTTCGTGGGGCTTTGGTTGTTGAACTCACCGTTTGATCCAGCGAACAAAGTACTTCCTCGGTTCTACTTTTCCGGCAATTGGTACTTTCAACCGGACAAGGTGGATTTGAAGCCACGTCGAGAAGTCTGGGGCGGACTATTGGTAGCCTTGCTCGGGTTGCTTGGTTATTGCGGTTTGGTGCGTCGAGATTCGTTGGCATTGCGGTTGGGATGGATCGGTTTTTTGGGCGGAGGTTTTGGTTTCGCGGGAGGACAGTGCATCCAAGCCTTCCATAGTTGGAATGCAGAACTATTCAAAACCGGCGCACTGTCGTCCTATAAGGTATTCGGCTACGTCAATTGGTGGAACATGATGGAGATCACCTTCGGATTGGTCTTCGGCGCCGTCATTGCGTGGGGAGTTTGGTTCAATCGACACTTGATCGATCCGAAAGCGAGCAGCACGAACTATGGAGATTCGGAAGACGGCGAATGGAACACAAGCAATGCCCCGCAGTTTTGTCTGTCACCGACCATAGAGATGGCGTTGATCGCAATTCATGTTGTGCTGTTGCTCAACGCGGAATTCTTACAGATGCCGGAGGGATTGCAGTTTTTGTCGCGCTACACGGACGGATTGTATATGTGCGTTCTACCGATGATCGGGATCGTTGGAGGGAGGATATGGCCATATGCTCATTTGCTACCGATCGTCGCGGCGCCAATTTGCGGAAAAGAAATCAGGGCGCTCGTGTATGGCGAACCACAGCATTACTCTGTCGGTTTCGGCTGGTTGATGTTTGCGATGATCCCTGTCGGGATTGCCATTATCATGGCAACATGGTTGATTTCGAAGAGCTACACGCACCGAGCTCGTGAGTTCGCATCGATAGGTTTGATTGCAACCGTGCTGCTATACTTCGGACTTAACACCTATTTCTTCCACCAGGGTTGGCCATGGTTGGAATGGACCAGCAGAACTCCCAGTCAGTGCATCTTCATGATCTGTAGCATCTGCTTGATTGCCGCGGCGGGATATGTTTGGTTACTACGTCGATGCAAAGAGTGCTGAGCGTCTGCAGGCCCCGATTTCTTTCGCTTACTTAGCCCAAGTCACAGCTACGGCGGTCGATCGCTAATATCGCAGGTCATGCAAGGTCCGCACCGGAGGCGGCCAACTTATGGTAAGCTCTCTTTTTCCAATTTGCGGACCAGTTATTCCTCGCACTCATCGTTCATGATTCAGTTCCTTTTGATTTTTTGCAGCGCGATCTGCTTGCTTCTGGTGAAGCCAGCCTATTCTCAGCAATCCCAGGAGCCAAATCCTCCCCAGTCTCAAACGAGCAGATCTCCTGGACTGAGTTTTGACTCATTCGCCTATTCGCCACAATCTCGAGTAACGCCAGGAGGCGTCGTCACGGTTCGAAGTACGGTTAGCAATTCGGGCGAAGAAGTCGCGATTGGATATTTGGTCGGACATATCGATGGTCAATTGGGTGAAGAGGACCGTCGACGAATCCAGCTCGCACCGGGGGAACGAAAAACATTCGAAGTCCAACTGCGTCTTCCAAAAAAACTACCAGAAGTTGCCATCGAGATATCGATGACATTAAACGTGTTAGAGGGTGATCGAGAGATAATCGTACAAAATGGCGGCGAACCTGTCGTGCGCACGCTTCGGCTGCCTATTGGCTTAGAACGATCCATCACGGCGGTTCGGATGAACAAAGGACCTGAAGAACAAGTTTATTGGCGTTGGCCTCCTACGAAGACTCACACAACCTATGAAATGGTAACCGCTTCGCGTGTTGACGCTTCGGTATCACGTCAGTGTTTGGCATTCGAGCATGATCCATTCCCGCTTCGGCTTTCGGACTGGAACTGTATCGACACGTTTGTCATAGCAAGCCCTACAACCTTTGATGATGCTGCAAGTATTGGAATGATGCAAATGTTCTTGCAAAGTGGTGGTCGCATCTGGGTTATGCTAGATCACATTGACACTGCATTGGTTAGGGAATTGTTGGGCGACGATCAGCAATTGGAAACAGTAGACACTGTGAAGATGAATCGCTTTCAAATCGACATGATAGGCCAGAATTATGGTGTAGCAGATCGAACTATCGACACCGATGAAGCTGTTTCCATGAAGAGGGTTATCCAGCAAGGAGGAGAGGTTACACATACTGTGGATGGTTGGCCCGCGGTGATTTGGATGCCCGTGAGTCGTGGGACGCTGGTATTCACAACACTTGACAGTTCCGCTTGGCTGCAACCGCGTGGTAAACAATTAAGCGCGAACCCAGCATTTCAGACAGCGTTTACCCTGCCTATTTGGGCGGCCACGTTCGCCCGAAGCATACATGAAAAGAAATCTATCCCGCTATTGAATTTGGAAAAGACAACCTACCCGATTGATCGCATTGGAAACCCAGTAGTATCCCGATCCTTCGTAGCATTTGTACTTCTTTCCTTTTGTGCGTGTTGGATTGGAATGGGGTTCTGGAGATCCATGGGTGGTCAAGTCATCAGGGTGGGATTGATAGCCCCCATTTTGGCTCTTGCAGCATCAATTCCGTTGATTGCCGCATCCCTACTCCAACGACGTGACATCCCCGCCATGGTTTCTATTTTGCAAATCGTCGATATGGACTCGCGAGGCGGTTCACTTGTTCGGGAAGCGGCAGCTGTTTATCGTAGCGACGTCAGTGAAATGGAACTTGTAGGTCAAGGGGATGGGACAGCCGCTCCATCCAACAAGATCGAGAGCGGTATTCGGAGTATTACAACGGACGATTTACACCATTGGCGAATGACCAACCCTGCATGGCCTGCCGGCACTTGGCGTTATTGGTCGGAGTTGGCGTTTCCTGAGAAAACCTGTGTCGCGAAATCTCGTTTGTCTGAAAGAGGATTGCTCATCGATTTGCCCAAAGCTGCAGGGGATCTCGACGATGTCGTCGTCGCAATGGTTCCTGGTGCCCCGATGATAGGGAAGCGAATCGACGAAAAACGCATTCTCGTCGATGGCGATTTGCCGGCCGAGGGAGAACGATGGACATCAGATACGATCGTTAGCGACGAGCAACTTCGACGTGCATCCATTTATCGAGAGCTATTGGAGAATCGTGAGAGTCCCGGGGTACCTCTCCGTTCGCTATGTGGTTGGTCTAGCCTTTTGTCGGAATCGCCGAAATGGAACAGCCAGCTCGTTCAACGAGGTGCGGCGCTGATTACGACTCCCGTTGTCATAGAAACACCTGACGTTGGAACGACCATTCGCGTTCCCTACAGCCTGATTCGTATCGAGAACGCGAAGTTTCAAAACTCCTCAGTGATCTTTAATCCTGATACTGGGAGATTCATCGAAGAGTCTACTCTCAAGGCTCAAGCAGACTTGGCATTTCTCCTTCCTCCCGAAGCCGTCCCTCTCGAGGTTTCCTCTATCGAAATTGACTGGGACATTCGAGCTCCCAAGCGATCGGCTAGATTGTCTTGTTCGGTAGCGGGAGAGATGGTGACTCTTGCGGAGTTAAATGAACCTTCTTTACCTTACAAGAATGTCATCCGAAATCCAAAAGTCCTCAAGGATATGCAGGATGGCAGGCTGGAACTACGTATCGAAATCTTGGGTGGAGATGTCCTCGATCTTTCTCAAACCGGTTTCGTGAGTTGGCAAATCAAACACCTGCGACTAACCGTGAACGGACGCACTCTGCCTCGGCATCAATTGGTAACGGCCGCAGCGCCATGATATTTCTATACTGAAACAAATTAACAATTCGTAAAAACACCATGGCTGACCTGGTTCTCGAAACCAAAAATCTGACAAAACGCTACGGCGACTTCGTTGCACTAGAAGATTTGTCGATGCGCGTGGAGCGTGGACAAATATTAGGATTTATAGGACCCAACTGCGCAGGGAAGACTACGACGATCAAAATTCTCGTCGGTTTGTCCCGTCCCACGTCAGGGGCCGCTTTCATCGCAGGAGTGAATTGCAGCGAGAACGCCTCCAAGATCAAGCGACTTGTTGGTTATATGCCTGACCGTTTTGGATCGTACGATAACATGCGGGTCCATGAGTATCTCGATTTTTTCGGCGCTATCTTTGGCATCTCAAGAGGCAATCGGCGGAAACGTATTGCGGATGTGATGGAGATTACGGACACGACGTACATGCAGGATAAATATGTCGAGAGTTTGAGCCATGGTATGCAACAGAGAGTGGGTATCGCAAGAACTTTATTGCACGATCCTGAAGTTCTGATACTCGACGAGCCGGCCAATGGTCTCGACCCAAAGGCACGCATCGAGATGCGGCAGTTACTATTGCGGCTCGCAGGAGAAGGAAAAACGCTCATTGTCACCAGTCATATTCTGCCCGAGTTAGCTCGCATTTGTAATGTAGTGGCCATTATCACTGGCGGCAAGCTACAAGCCTTTGGTCCACTGGGTGAGGTCATGGCGCAATTATGCCCGCAACGAAGCTACGAAGTACAATTGCCGGACGCTGGGCAACTTGATAAAGCAGTGAGCATCCTTCGAAGTTGTCTACAGCCGACGGAACCAATCTCCGTCAGTCAAGGAGAATGTATTTTGAGATTTCCAACGGTCCGTACGGAAACCGAGTTGGCAGGAGTGCTGAAGCATCTCGTTTCAGGCCAAGTCGCCGTTTCGCAGTTTCGGGAAGTGACTAGCGATCTAGAGGATGCATTCCTTTCCGTTGCCGACGGGAAAAATGTACCAGCAAATTAGCGTGATGTTCGAACTCAGCCGACCAACATTGTTGAATCCCTAATCCATCAAGAAAACATACCTTTGTGAACTCCGTGCAATTTTTGCAAAACCCAATCCTTCACCGCGAGTTACTCGACCGACTTCGCAGTCCAAAAACGTTATTGGCAATCATCGTATTAGCCCTAATGTCATCGGTCTTGGTTCTGATGCGATGGCCATCCGATGCCTCGATCGATCTCGTAAGTCAAGGATCGTTGCAAGTCTTCCGGCCGGTCACATTCGCGGTTGCGATTGCAATCATGATGCTGATCCCAGCGTTTCCAGCAACTGCATTCGTCGCGGAGCGTCGTCGCGGTACGCTAACTCTTCTCTTAAACTCGCCGACACCCCCATGGCAAATCTACATTGGCAAACTCCTTGCGAATGTACTTTTGGCAATGGTAATTTTTTCTGTAAGCCTTCCTGCATTGATGGCATGTTATGCGATGGGAGGCGTATCGCTCGGAGGGCATATCGGTCCACTCTTGCTGGTTCTTATGGGTATGGCTGTTCAGTATTCAGCCATCGGACTTTGGATTAGCATTCGATCTCAGTCAGCAGATGCCAGTTTGAGGTCTACCTACGCGGCAGTGCTGCTTTTGGCTGTTTTGTCGATTGGGCCGACGGTACTTGTTGGTAAGCTCTCGGGACCTTTGGCGTTCATCGCACATTGGATGACCGCACTTTCACCATTACCAGCTCTTCAGCAAATCACTGGGTCTCAAGCTGCAGCAAGCGAGATCGGAATTGCGACGGGATGGCCGGAATTCTTAGTGGTTAGTTGTCTGGTCAGCCTGGGAATGGCGATTGCGACGCTCGTCAAGCTGGACCCTATTTTGCTAGACCGCGCTAGGCCCACTGGTCAGATCGTGGATCATTCGTCGGGGACTAGACGATTCAAGTATCTGGTCGATCCACAGCGTCGCAAGTCAGGCATCCCTTGGTGGCTCAATCCCGTGATGGTAAAGGAGTTTCGCACGCGAAAGTTTGGGAGACTGCATTGGCTGTTGCGACTGGTTGCAGCAGGGGCGATCGTCTCGCTTCTGCTCACGGTGGTTGCAGCAACAGGCACTGTTAACTGGGGTGTGGAACGTATTGCTTCGTCAATGGTATTGATGCAAATCGCGTTGCTGTTACTGCTTGGGCCAAGTCTAGGAGCGAACTTGATCGCTTCTGAAGTCGAAAGTGGCGGATGGCAACTGATGCGAGCATCGCCCATTTCCTCGATTCGCATTTTGCTCGGTAAATTGATGAGTACGGTTTGGACATTGTTGCTCCTATTGTTGGCCACACTCCCCGGTTATATCATCATGAGTTACATCCAACCTACTATCGGAGGTCAGGTTGGAAAAGTGGTTATCTCTCTTTTGATCGCCATTAGTCTGGTGACAAGCATCAGCGCGTGTGTCAGTTCATTTTGCCCAACGACTGCGGTTGCAACGGCGACTAGCTATGCCATTTTGCTTACATTGTTTGCAGGAACACTGCTGATTTGGTTATCGCGAGGAAAACCGTTCGGCCCTCTCTTGGTCGAACGAGCATTGCTGTTGAATCCTGCAGCGATCGCTTTGGCGGAAATGAAAACACCCGGTTTCGAATCGTATCGTTTGACGCCCAGCGGCTGGTACATTGGCATCGGAGTGTCTGCGATTTGCCTGACGGTTCTCTATTTTCGTACGCTTCGCTTGATGCGCCCCGATTGATCCAAGTTGAATATCATTATGAAATTTCAAGTCCTCGGTTTGCTTCTATGCAGCGTCTTCTTCCAATGCGATTTCATATTCGCCCAGTATTCACAACCGCTCCAGCATTTATGGGAAGTACAGCCAGACTTGGGAGATATCTGGAACAGGGCCAATCAACCTACACGTTTGCTTTTCGATATTGAGTTGCTTGATTCGTCTGAAATACAAGATCAAGTACACGCGGCACAATTGATTTGCAATTCTTACGAAAGCAAAGCGTTTACTCCACCGGTGCGAGATCGAGCAATTGAACTGCTCGTTGCCAAACTTGAAAAAGGAAGCATGCCCCTCCAAGTTCATCGCTCGATGGTGTCGGCGCTCGCTTTGATAAGCGATGGTTCGCATGCAAAAATGCTATGGGATGTATCTCAAAGAGATCCTCTCGCTCGAAGCAGGGTGGAGAGATCCCTTGTCCAATGGAAGTCGCTTGTTGCGATCGAATCTTGGCGTGGTCGCTTGAAGGTAACCGATGCGAGGCCAGTCGATATTGCTCTGGCTTTGGAGGGATTGGCTGCGGTAGGTGACCCGAAGGACAACAATGCTCTAGAGGAAGTTCTGCGAGGAAATCGAACGACTCAGTCCAATCGACACCTTGCGGCAAATGCGATGGGACAGTTGAACCAAAGGGGATTGGAAGAGTTGGCGAAGAGTGTGTTAGCATCGAATGTGGAACATCGCTATTTGTTGGCTGCCCATTTGATCAAGCGACACACCAGCGAAAGTGCACTGGAATACATGCGCGTCATCTATGAAGAAGGTCCGCCCGTGGCGCAGCGAATTGCCGCTCATTCCATTTGCGTTCTTTTTCCGATGACCGCCGTTGAATTTGCCCCTCGGTTCTTAACGCACGATGATCCGGAAGTACGTTTGTCTGCACTGGCCTTTCTCCAATCTCAAACCGATGAAACAAGTTTGAAGTTGCAGGGATCTTTGCTTCGAGATCGCAATAGCGATGTACGTCAATTGGTCGGCAATCAGTTGACTGCGAAAGCAAAAGCAGGACAAAAGGCAATTGTCGATGAATGTATCACAGAGCAATTGAACGGTGAACTTTGGCCTGGAATCGAACAAGCGATTTTGGTTGCAGTCCGACTTAAGGACACATCTCGATGTCGCAAGTTTGTGGAACTTCTCAGCCACCCACAAGCGGAAGTGAACATGTTCGCAGGATGGGCGTTGATGGAATTAGCAGAGGAGCCAGAGATTCTTGAAGAGGTTTATGCACATGCACAGAAGGCCACAGAGTTTCTTTCGATTCGCGGGCCTGATGGCAAATACAAAGATACGGACCTCATCCGCATCAGTTACTTGCATGAAGCATTAGGGCGAAAGCGTTATGAGCCTGCCATTGGGATGTTGTTAAAGTATGTGCCTAAAAATGATTTCAAACTTGGAATCGTCAGTCGCGCATCAGCCATCTGGGCACTGGGGCAGTTGTTGGATGACAAAGACGATCCAGCGTTGAGGGCAAGGCTAATGGAGAGAATGCGGGATTTGGCACCCGTCTTGCCTGAAGACTATCTCGTTCGATTTTCGTGCGCGCTGGCCTTAGGAGAGATGGGTTTCGAGGATAGTATCGCAACGTTAGAAGAATTCAACGACGGCTCGCTGTCTGAGTTAGGACACGCGTGTACCTGGGCATTAGGCAAAATTCGTTCAGCGACAGCTGATCGAAAATAACCAAGATCCGTGTCCTCAAATCCTTTCGGCTGGATTCAACAATTTGGCCACTAAGTCATAGTCCCTTAGCCGTACTCGATTCGTATCATCGAATACGGCTTGCAAACTGAAAGGGCATCAAATCGCTAGCTGACTTCTGGAAGAACGAATCCTTTGCGATAGTCGCGAGTGAAGAGCTTGTTCGCTGCTTCGTTCGTCGAAAGTTCCGTTTTGGGATCGATACTGAGTTCTACACCTAAAGAAAGTTTCGTTGCACTGAAGTCCACGTTGTTTTCTTTTGTATAGGCCTCAAAACTATCCAGCGTTTCCGCAACATGTTTGTGCATCGACCAGCTTTTCGGACGATCGCTTACCGAGGTAGTTTTCCCGAGTTGCCACGATACATTACCCAAATGCGCTAAGGCACTCGAGAGGTGACCGTCTTCGATATCCAGATGAAGGTCTTTGTAGTTTCGGCTGCGAATCGCTTTTACAAAGTTAGCAAAGTGCGCTTTGTAATCTCCACCTGACCATTGGTCGATCACATTTCCATCGAGGTCAAATGCAACACCAGAGGTGTAATTGGGAGCGACGACGTATCCGTCGGTGCCGTACCAAAGGTTTGAAGCACCATCAAACGGCTTCACTCCCTTGAGACCGAAGGTCACGCTGGATTTGATATCCAATCCACGAACGTCGGAGATGAGCAGTGCATCGTCCCACTCATAGAATGTCACTTGACTATTGGCAACGTCACCATTGTCGATATATCCAAGCCGCCCACCAATGCTAAGGACTCGCTTTGGCAATTCTTGTTTACCAAGTCCCCAACGGGCTTTGTCGAGTTCATGCGGGTTTTGATTCCCTAAGTCTCCATTGCCCGTAGCACTTACCCAATGCCAATCGTAGTGAAGCTTCTTTCGAATGGGTACTACCTTGGGCGCTGGTCCGCACCAAAGATCGAAATCCATACCTTCTGGAATAGAAGCGGGAGTATCGACCATTCCGATACTTCCACGTCGTCGGAAGCAAACGGCTTTCGCCACGCTCACTTTTCCAATTTTACCACTCTTTACAAAATCTAACGTCGATCGCATGCCGGTCATGCTTCGGCTTTGTACACCCATTTGACAGATACGGCCCAGTTTGCGAGCCCACTGCGTCATGACTCGCCCTTCACGCACATTGTGACTGCATGGTTTCTCGATGTACACATCTTTGCCCGCTTGCATGGCCCAAACCGACATCAGTGCATGCCAGTGATTAGGAGTCGCAATAGAAACCGCATCAATCGATTTGTCCTCCAAGAGCTTGCGAACGTCTTGTACGTAAGCTGGTTGTGTCTTCGCGTCTTTGAACTTGCCAATCACTTTTTTGTAAGCGGCAGGATCGCAATCGCAGATCGCTACGACTTCGACATCAGGCAATTTGAGCCATTCGGAAAGGTGCCCTCCACCTTGTCCATTCACACCGATTGTCGCGACCCGTAGTTTGTCGTTGGGACCCACTCTTCGAGCAGGAGCTGGCTCGAAGGCATTTGAATTCTGCGACATCGATCCTGTCGCGAGTGCTGCCGTCGCAGCGAGAATTGCTCGTTCTACAAAGTCGCGGCGGGATAAATCCATTCGTACATTCATCAGAGAGGACCCTTGTTCAAAAGGTAAGGATAGGAAGGTGAATAGCGGATTCGCTTCATGATAAATCGAATCGTTGGCAGAAACAACTCAACCGATGGACTCAGAAATTTCATGGTGCAAGACGCTTGGGATAGAAACGTGTAAACTTTGGCACATTCAAAACGAGATGCACCCATAGGAAAAACACAGGGATGGAGAAGAAACCCACGCAAGAGTTGGATTTGACCGAGGTCGCCGGCGAAATCGCAAAGCAATTGGCCGTTTCTCCAAGGCAGGTCCAGTCAGCCATCGAATTGCTCGACGCCGGGAATACGATTCCGTTCATCGCTCGCTATCGAAAGGAAGCGACTCGCGGACTGGACGAGATCGCGTTGCGAGCCGTTGAAGATGCGATCGCCAAAGCACGAGAACTTTTTGCTCGCAAAAATACGGTGCTCAAGTCGATCGCTGAACAAGGGTTGCTTACCGAGGAACTCAGGAAACAGATCATGGATTGCAAAGATCTGCAAACACTGGAAGCGATCTATTTGCCGTTCAAACCGAAACGACGCACGCGCGCGACGATTGCTCGCGAACGCGGGCTTCAGCCTCTTGCTGACATTTTGCTGAAGCAATCGCGACTGGGGGTCTCCAAAAGCGAGCTGCTGCGGCGATACGTTCGTCCGGATATGGAGGTACCCGATGAAGAAGCTGCATTGGCAGGTGCGCTAGATATCGTTGCGGAGACTTGGGCTGATGATGCCGAAACGCGAGTCTGGCTTGCAGAACAATCGAAGAAGCATGGGCGCGTTGCATCTCAAGTGAAGCGAGGGAAAAAGGAGGAAGCGGACAAGTTCGAGATGTACGTCGATCACAATGAATCGGTCGCTCGCGTTCCATCGCATCGATTCTTGGCGATGAAGCGAGGCGAGGAGGAAGGCATCCTCCGCATCAGTCTCGAGCTGGACAATGACCGAGTTGTCGGCCAAATGCAGTCCTACTTCTTAGCAAATCCTCAATTCGAATTTTACAGAGAATTGCAGAAGACCGTCGAGGACTGTTACGAACGACTCTTGAAACCAGCCACAGAGTCGACGGTATTTCAGTGGTTAAAGGAACGGTCGGATGAAGAGGCGATTACCGTCTTTGGTAAGAACCTGCGCGAGTTGCTCCTTGCTCCACCGGCCGGCCCGAAAGTAACACTCGGTATCGACCCAGGATTTCGAACCGGTTGCAAATTAGCCGTCGTCGATGCGACAGGCAAATACGTGGCGCATACGACCATCTATCCGACCCCTCCGACAAGTGACATCCCTGGGGCGAGCAAAACTGTGCTTGAGCTGATTGCTAAGTATCGTGTTGAATTGATCGCGATAGGAAATGGAACCGCGTCTCGGGAAACCGATAGCTTTGTTAGCGATCTGATTCGAGATCACAAACTGAACGTAACCAAGGTGATGGTTAGTGAAGCAGGTGCATCGATTTATTCAGCAAGCGAACTGGCAGCGAGTGAGTATCCAAACCTCGATGTGACAGTGCGAGGTGCGATCAGTATTGCTCACCGATTGCAAGATCCATTAGCCGAACTCGTCAAGACAGATCCAAAATCGATCGGCGTCGGACAGTACCAACATGATGTAAATCAAACGCAGCTTCGAAAATGCTTGGAACGAGAAGTCGAATCGTGTGTGAACAAAGTAGGCGTGGATCTTAACATGGCGAGCGCTTCGTTATTGTCGTATGTTTCGGGCATTGGACCAAAGTTGGCCGAGAACATTGTCAGGTTCCGCGACGAGAACGGTCCCTTCAACAAGCGGCAACAGTTGACCAAAGTTCCAAAGCTGGGCGCCAAAGCGTTTGAGCAGTCGGCTGGATTCTTGAGAATTCGCAGCGGTGAGCAACCGTTGGATAACTCGGCGGTTCACCCGGAGTCTTATGGATTGGTCGAGAAAATGGCAAAGAGACTCGGCGTCTCGTCGAGTGCATTTGTTGGCAATGCGGCTTTGGCTCAGAAACTGAAACCAGACGAGTTCGTCGACGATCAATTCGGACTTCCGACGGTGGTCGACATTCTGGAAGAGATTGCGAAACCTGGTCGAGATCCTCGAAACGAGTTTCGAACCGTACGATTCTCGGATGCAGTCAAATCGATCGATGACCTCAAGATTGGCATGATTCTGGAAGGGGTCATTACGAATGTCACTCACTTTGGAGCCTTTGTCGATATCGGAGTCCACCACGATGCGTTGATACACATCTCGCAGCTTTCCGACACCTATATCAAGGACCCGAATGCAGTAGTAAGTGTCGGCAACGTGGTAAAGATCAAAGTTCTCGAGGTCGACTCAACGCGTAAACGGATATCAGTTTCGAAAAAGTTATAATCAATGCAACCTGGAATCAAGACAAAGCCGTGAACTAACAAAAGTCGAGGACGCTGGGGGACGCTGGGGACACAGCTTTTTGCTGTTTCACCCGCCGTTGGAGGGGCTGTTTGGCGGGTTGGAATCTGCTCAAATACCAACGTCAGTTGATGGTTTGGTTACCAGTTCCTTTGCCCAGGAGACTTGCCATGGCACGCATCATTCGAGCCGAAATCTTCAATCCACGCGAAATCGCGGTCCTTCACTTGTGCGCAAGAGTTTGC
>CAIOHR010000223.1 GCA_903858115.1 uncultured Pirellula sp.
GATCCCAGTCCCGGTGGCCGACAAAGTCGTGCGTGACATGGCAGTCACCGACTTCAAGATATACGACCAATGCCCTTATCGCTTCTACTTGAACCGAGTGGAGAAGGTAAAAGCCCACGAACACGAACGCTTGGAACTCGACGGCGGTGGCTTTGGTGATTTGCTGCACTTGTGCCTCGAGGGACTCATCAATTCTCCAGTCGCTGCATCAACCGATGCTGCCGCTATCGCTGGTTGGTTGACCGACGAGCTGAAAAAGATTTCACGGAAGAAGTTCGGCGTTAGCCCCACGCCTGCACTCCAAATCCAACTGGAACAAGCCGTCCGCCGCTTGGAAGCGTTCGCTGAACACCAAGCTGTTCAAGCGTCAAAAGGTTGGCGAATCAAGCACATCGAACTCAAAGTTGAAAAGTCAGACGGCATCACGCTGGACATCAACGGCCAGCCAATGATTATTCACGGTCGTATTGACCGCATCGATTACAACCAACGTGACGGGCAATATGCGGTTTGGGACTACAAAACCGGCGACATGGCTGGCAAACCCAAGGAAGCACACCTTCGACAGAATGGCACTTGGACCGATTGGCAATTACCCCTTTACGGATTGCTGATAAAGAAGCTAAAGATCGAGGACCTCAGCAAAGTCAGCTTTGGCTACATCCTGTTACCACGCAATCCGAACGAAACCCAATTCGTTATCGCGGACTTTACCCTCGAACAACACGCCAAAGCCATCGAGTCCGCGAAGGAGATCGCTCGCAAAGTAATGGCTGGCGAGTTCTGGCCTCCAAAGTACAAAGGCATTGCCAACCAAGACGACTATAACGCAATCACGCAATTACCGGTCGTGCGCCGATGGGACGCAAAGATCGCCCAGGATGAACTGGAACAGAAACGCCAGCTCGAACTCGCGGCGGCCATCCATCCCGTCCCCAACATCGAGCTTGAATCGCTGCCAACCGAGAACGAGTCAAAGATTGCCAACGAAGCAATGTTGCGACTCGACCAAGCTCACGAAGTCATCAAAGAGAATAGGCTCCACGAAAGCGAACGTCCACCGAACAAACTTCGGCTAGATGTCCACCAAGCCAAAGGGCAACCAGATAAAGATTGGTTTTCGCCTCAGATGATTTTGGCTTCTGCGGGTACCGGCAAGACCTACAACCTTGCTTCGCGCGCTATCCGATTACTGTTTGCTGACCAAGAGCTTGATTCGATTTTGGCAACAACCTTCACCCGCAAAGCAGCAGGTGAGATTTTGCATCGCGTTCTCAGTTGGTTGGCGGATGCTGTCGAAGGGGACGAAGGCTTCAATCGCTTAGTTGGCGTTCTGAAACCTCTTGAGATTACACGTGACACGGTACGCTACCAGCTTGGGCGACTGTGTTCGCACCTCCATCGATTCCGCGTTAGCACGCTCGATAGTTTCTACTCGCAGCTTGCTCGCTCCTTTGCATTAGAACTGAAACTGCCTCCAGGTTGGACGCTTGCGGATCCGTTTCAAATCGATCAGCTGCAACACGAAGCCATCAGTCGCATGTTCGACACGATGGATCGTGCCGCGCTCAAGTCGTTGGTCTCGCAGCTTTCCAAAGGGGAAGCCACGCGTAGCATTCGAAGAGAGATCGAAAACGTTGTTTCTACGGGCTACGATCTCTTTCGCAAGACCACCGAAGAGGCTTGGAATCAACTGACTGTGCCGCGCGGTCCAACAGCAGAACAGGCGGAGTCGGCGCTGGTTACTTTTCGCACTTCGGAGCTAGAGCACAAGAGTTACGCCGCGGCCCGAGACAAAGCCGTTGCCAAATACGAAGCCAACGAGTGGGCGGAGTTCATTGGCTTGAC
>CAIOHR010000224.1 GCA_903858115.1 uncultured Pirellula sp.
CTTCAAAAGAAGGTCGATGGCCCTAGATCGCGTTTCGATCTCTTCATTTTTGGTGATGACGGTCAGTGCAATTAGCGCTGCTCTGGGGTCCAACGCTTCCAGATCCAGAAGCGCACCCTCGCATGAAGAAACATCTTGGATGGTCAAAAAGCCAAGCACTGATTTGCTGAGCACCTCGATGGATTTAGCGTTCGTTTGACCTACTTTCTCACGCGAACGCAGTTGCCAAGATTTGATCATTCCCGTGGCTGCATTGCTATTTCCATTTGCTTTTTGTGCACTCGCCATCAAAAGATTGGAGGTAAATGCATCGGGATCCAATCGCAACAGTTGCTCAGCTTGGGCCAGTGCATCTGGAACCCGATTGCGTTTCAGAAGCACTCGCCCGTAGGCATATAAATAATCCTCCCGTTCCGGCGAGATTGCTAGTGCTTGCTGTAGATAACGCTCGGCGTCCTCAAGGAGTCGATTTCCATCGACGGTTCTCTTGAGGTCAAATTGAATCTGGGCGCTCCGTTGGCACAACAAGCCGAGACGGAAATTATCTTCGTCGGATTTATCCGACTTGCCAATGACGAGCTTATCGAGAATGCGGCGAGCCTTGATCAAGTCGCTAGGTAATCCCCGCTGGATGTAGAGAGTTGCAAGGAGGCGATTGTCATCCACAGAATTCGAGAATGTAGAGGCCGTAAGTAGCTGTTCGATACGCTCCCAGTCCGCCACGGTACCGCGCGAACCGAGTAACGTCGCATAATAGCGTCGCAGTTGGCCATTCTGCGGCTCCATTTCAACAGCAGCCTCGAGGCCATCGATCGCCGAATCGAGTTTCTGCTGAGAACGAAACGCTTCCGCCTTCAATATCGCTATCGCTGACCGCTTCGCCCCAAGGTCCTCGGCAACTTGATAGGCAGCAAATGCTTCCACCAATTTTCCTTGGCCCAACTGCATCCGACCCAATGCGATGTTTTTTTGCACGGGATCCACCGCGGTTGTTCCGCTGAGTCGAGCAATAGTTGCATCCAGTTTTGCGGGATCCGAGATGCGAGAGTAGAAAATGTATTCAGCATTCAGTACACGAAGGTCCGAGGGCGCGATCGCTGCTGCGCGATCCAACGCTTGGCGTGCATTCGACAATGATTCGCTCCGGTCCTCTCGAGAAGCCCCTCGCGAGGTCAATTCGAGGACCTGCGCGTACCATACCCACGCCATCGGATCGCCAGGACGCAACTCGACGCCTTCTTTGGCCAATGTCGATAGATCCTGGTCATTGTCGGTGGCAGCCAGTCGCAATGCCACCGAAGCTATTCGCGCGGAGCGGCTTAGTCCTCGACCCAGTTTGTTCATTACCAGATGGGCGTCTTCAAATCGACCTTGGGCATAGAGCAATTCCGTTAAACGCTCATAGACCCCAATGTCCGGTTCACCCAGTCCCACTGCCTTCAAATACATAGCGGTCGCTAAATCCAATTCGTTCATTCGTTCCAGGACGGCACCCTCCAACGCATAACCCGCCGGTGACCCTGGTTTTTTCGTAATGATGTAGGTTGAAAGATCTCGAATGATGGGTAGCTCGGTGAATTGCTTGAGGTCCAACGCAGTCAACAAGCGACGGGCACGCAGGATACGCCATTCGGTTCCTGAATCCCCCTCGAGGTTCCGAATCCTATCTTCAATTTTTTGTACGGTAGCGTTCCATCGTTGGTCAATAACTTTCTCTTTCTCTGGACCTTTACCGGGACTCCAATTCCAACGGGCAGGAATCTTGCAAGCCATTTGTCCTATCGTCAACAACTTCTGCACATCGTTTTTGTACAGTTCCACGCAGACGTCCACGATTTCGGCGAGCGAGTCTCCGTCCCCTTTCACCTGAAACAACGTCGCCAACACCAAGTCGTTTTCGGGATTTTTCTTTAAGTTGTCGAGCAAGATCCGCTGTGCCTCTTCCTCCTCGCCATTGGCAGCGAGCTTGTTGGCTCGAAAGGTGATGGCTAACGTGCTGTCGGGGTGGCGTTGCTGGAATGCGACCAGTAGGTCATCGGATTCCTTGGTTTTACCCCACTTGCGAAGTGCCGATATATGCGCCTGCCACATCCCTAAATTGTCTGGGTTGGCTTCACATAATTGGACCAATTTCACCGACGCCTCGTCGATCACACGACGCTCAACGTCGCCGCTCGATGTTCGAAGCTTGATCCCATATTCGAGCAATTCGACCATCCATTCACGTTCGCGGCTCTGCGGATCGCTTGCCATTAGTTCGCGAGCATTCGCGAGCGCAGACTCGGCCTTGATGACATCCGATTCCCCAGTTGCACCCGCTGCGATTGGCAATTCAAGGCTCACCGAGGCCAATCGAACCCAATCCATAAACCGCTTATCCGTAATGGATTCAATTTGCTTGCGGGCTTGCGGGTAAAGCTTAGCCTCAATGGATGCTTGGTAGGCACGTCGAAGGGTCTCATCATCTGCGGGGCGGAGGCTGACGGCGTCTACCAAAGCCTCAGCGGCTTTCTGCCATTGGCCTAAGGACGAGTAAACGGCACCGAGGTATTCATACAGGTTAGCCTGCGTTGTGGCCGAGCCCGTAGCGATACCGGCCCTCAATCCCTCCAACAATCGTTCCACTTTTGAAGTGTCTCCCGCCTTCAGGTAATACGCGACCCATTGCTGGTTTGCAAACCGCTGTGCCTCGGTTTGAATTGCGACCGGAAACGCGATCGATTCTCTTCGGATCGCCTCCTCCATTCCTTGCAACGCCTCTCGGGCTTGAGGAAGCTCCCCGTCCAGAAGGTGCTTTTGGGCAATGCGAACATGGAGATCCCACGTAGGCGCGCTGCAAACACGGGTACCGTCCGTCCACACCCGTATCGCTTCCTTGACTTTCCCCTTCTGCTCGAGTACTTCACCCATCGCGAGATACAAACTTGCGTCCCTCGATCTCGATGATGCCGTTAGCGATGAAAGGATATCCTCGGCACGCGTTAAGTCATTTTCTCGGTACGCATCATTGGATGGTGAATCGGGCCTCTCTTTTTCGCTGAGAGCTAACCGCAAAAAGTACAGGGCCGCTTCCTTCTGCACCTGAGGATTGTCCGGAAAACGTTTAACTGCTATCTCAACATCCGCCCGGCTGAGATCCTCTTTAAGCAACGCCATCACACGGAAATTCAGCAACCAAGCCCCTGGGGATTCGGGTTGTTTCGATAGCGACTCCTCAACCTTCCTCTTGGCTCGATTTTGCAGGTCTGTTATCGAATCCGTCGCAAGGAGGGCGTTTTTCAATGCCTCTTGATCCCCAAAGCACAATTCCACGAACAACTCCGTCAACTCCAGATCTCCAGGAATATCGATAAGGGCACGCGCTAGCAAATCCGCTGGATGCATGGCATCGAATTGCTTGAGCCAATCAGGATCGGAGGTTTTAGAGTATCTACTAACAACATCGGAACGCTTAGCCAGGAGCAAACCCATTCGGCTTCGTGCGAGTTGCTTTTCGAGGGAAGCATCCAACGCGGAATTGCTTCCGAGGTGAATTTGTTCAATGGCATCTTCGTAACGCCCGACTTGAATCAGCCGTTCCGTAAGATCGCGTCGCAATTTCCCAATTCGATCGTTAAGCTTCGCATTGGACTCGCAAAGTCCGAGCGTGGAGTATTGAAGCGTAACTAAGGACAAAACCTCCGCCGGGCTCGTGGCTTTCTGATGGAATAGCTCAACCAGGTCCACACGTTTCTCGGCATCGTCCGGTTTGTAACGAAGGTACTTGTCCATCAATTCGATGGCAGGACCAATTTTGCCTTCATCCCTAAGCGAATCGATCCGCTGCAACATCGCACGATGAACCTTTGTCATCTGCCATGAATGCAGTAGATGAATGGTTGGGATTCCTAGCGCAAGTATGGCGAGAGTACCGATCACTAGCTTCCGATTGATGCGGGTCTCATCGAAGCCGAATCGCTCGATGGCCTCGCTCAATTGATTGAGGATATAGCTAGAAAAACGTGGAATATCGGCCATTGCGGATTTTCGTCATACTTGCCCAAAAAACATTGGCGTAGGACTTCTTAGGATAGCTGAAATCATTCTCCCTTCAATTTCTATCCCCCCTGGTTTCCTCAAGGACTCAGCGATCGACGGTCAAAATAGCGCTAGACTGTCCTCGTACGGTCCCGAAAGTTCCGATCGCACCGGTTGTAGCAACGGCTCAATAAACCGTCGACGAACAACTATGGGTCTACCGCGAATCCCTACCGGGATTTGCCCAACGACCTCCCCAGCGGAGATTCAGGTCCAACAACAAGCCGTCCCAGTCCGCCTTGCTACGCGTGTTGGGATAGGGCATCGCGGCGATGGGGCCTTCGGAACTGAAGACGATTTCAAAGCGGCCCTCGGCTGTGATTTGGCCGACGCGGAAAAACTTTGAAGTATGCTGAGTTTTAGGATCCACTTGCACCTTACCACCCGGCGCTTCGTATTCC
>CAIOHR010000225.1 GCA_903858115.1 uncultured Pirellula sp.
CCCTATCCGTGCCATCTGTGTTATCCGTGGTTCCCACCACAAACTTCATTAGGCTTGAGCAAACGGGGAACGCTCCACGCTAAGCTGCAAATCGACAGAGACCAACCACGGATTCCGCAGAAGACCCATTTTGCAACGGATCCTCACTGTGGTTCGTTGGGTGCCTCGATCCAATCAAAACCTGATTAACCACGGATAACACGGATAGCACTGATTGTAAATGGAGCAGCGCAAAGCCCCCCTATCCGTGCCATCTGTGTTATCCGTGGTTCCCACCACAAACATCATTAGGCTTGAGTAAACGCGAATGCTCCACGCTAAGCTGCAAATCGACAGAGACCAACCACGGATTCCGCAGAAGACCCATTTTCGGGACTGATCCTTACTATGGTTCGCGGGGTACATCGATCCAATCAATAGCCGATTTACCACGGATAGCACGGATAGCACTGATTTTAAATGGAGCAGCACCACGCTCCCTCTATCCGTGCCATCTGTGTCATCCGTGGTTCCATCCATGAACACTGTTGTACCAATTCCAGACGCCTCCACGTTCCTATTTAAGGTCTTCCTATCCTACCCCCCCATGAAGCGTCTTCACTTTTAGCGACGTTTTAGAAGGTTCAACTCCTTAGCAGTCAACGCCTCATGTTCGGATGAGTTACCCATCGCTCCGCTCATACGAACTCTCTCTAAATCCTGCGAATCGAGCTTGAACATCCATCTCCCATTGCTTTCCTTTCCCCGCCAAGCAGTCACGCCCCCCCCTCATTTGAGGGGTTTACCAATAGCACAAACAACAGCTCATCGGGAAAAGATTTCAAAACAGAAAAGATTACCAAACCGTAGCCCAAGGTCTTACAAAAGCGTAAGCTAAGTGCTCCATCTTTGGCTTTCAATTTGGCCAATACGATTACCGCTTACCGCCGCGATCGTTTGCGGGTGGAGCTTTCATTATCGATTTTTAGTTCGGAGGCTTCCTTCATGCACTACCGCAAATCTGGCTTTACACTCGTCGAATTGCTCGTTGTCATCGCCATCATCGGAGTCCTTGTCGGTCTTCTTTTACCCGCCGTTCAAGCAGCGCGCGAAGCGGCTCGTCGTATGCAGTGTTCGAATTTTATCCGACAGTTTGGATTAGCATCTCACAATTTCGAAAGTGCATTCAAAACACTGCCACCACCGCAACACACGAAAGTGTTCACGGAAACGAGCGGTGCGAAAGTCACTCGCACCTCCGAAGCTCCTGTCCAAGTTTTTTTGCTACCTTACTTTGAAGCGGGAACCAAGTTCAATCAATTCAATCTGGACTACAACGTCAACAGCGACGCGGCGATTCATGCCAGCATACCTTCCAGACCAGGCGCTAACGCGGCAGCTCGCGTAACCGATGTCCCCGTATTTCTTTGTCCATCGGATCCCTCCGAAAACAATTACTTCTTGGCGGGTCGTCAAAGCTACCACGCATGTACCGGTGGTGCGAATTTGCGCGGCGGTACTGGTATCGATGGTGTGTTTGCACGTCCATACCCACTTGCAGGTTTCGAAATGGCAGGCCCTCGCTTGCGCGACATCACAGATGGTACCAGCCAAACAGCTCTGTTCTCAGAGGTGATGCGAGGAACTCGCGACTGGAATGCCACCAATACGTTCGATAATACAACCGTATTCTTCACGGGTACGAATTACTCCAACGCAACGTTATTTGTCGATGGCCGCACAGTTCCTCAATGCCTCCCCGGAGCGCAAGGGACCACCGGTACATGGATTCGATACGCGGGACACCAATATTACCGAGCCCTTACACCCAATTTTGTTTATAGCCACACACTTCCCATCAACTGGAACGTCAAGCGCACCCCAAACACCGACCAACGGTACAACTGTGGGGTCTCGTTCAATACCCTTCACATGGCAGCCTCGAGCTATCATTCCGGCGGTGTAAGTACCGTGTTCGCCGATGGCGCCGTGCAATTCCTGAATCAAAACACCGATTTTCTCATTTGGCAGGCTATCGGAAGTCGCGCTGCTGGGGAAGTCACCAGTGCTATCAACGATTGATCGGTTGCTAAGAATCGTATTCGTTCAAAAAGGATTTAGCCTATGCGCTCGCGACGAGATGACCTTTGGATATCCAGCCTTACCACCCTCTGTGGATTAGCAATCGTTTTCGGAGTGGGATGCGGCAGCAAAAATATCGATCCAACTAAGGTTTCAGAAACTGCTGGTTTGCCGGACGCAAAGAATGCGCTCCTCGACCTTGCCCAACTCCTTAATGGACTTGCCGCAGGCAACATACCTCCACCGAAAGAGGATGCCGATTTCGTGAACTACGATGTCGAGCACCCAGCGATAGCCACGTTGATCGCCAACAAAACCGTCCTATACAACTACGGGACGACCACGGCGTCTAGTGCCTCCGGGACCTCGTGGATCGCCATGCAATCCAACGCAAAAGAGACAGGTGGTTGGGTGCTACTCGACAACGGTGAAGTCAAGGATATGCAAGCCTCCGATGTCTCAGCCCTTTCGCCTGCCAAACCTAAATAGCTTGTCTCGAAAAACTCTCTATAGTTGCAACACCCCCAAACAAGAAAATACCGAGTTCTGACGCCAAGCCTCGGCGGGCTCCGAATCTAATTCAGGGGAATGAAAGCTGCCTTGCCAGAGCAACTCTCATGGCCGCGTGGGCTACTTGGCCACGCCGCTGGCGATGTGCCGAGCCGCCGCGCGCCGGATCTTGGTCTTCGTGACCCCGGCATGCGTACCTTGCTCGCGCATCGCTTCATGGAGCAGCTGATCGACCGTCAGCGACTCCAATTTGCGGCGTTGGATGTACCAAGCAGTCCAAGCGCGAACGGCCTCGGTCGGTTTCCCAACCAGAGAACGATCCACAAGGACCTCCTTCGTAGAAAGCCTATTTCCGACCCCCGATCGAACCAACTCGACGGGTAATCAGCGGAAAGCGATTGATGACGAAGGAAGTCAATGAGCCATCACACACCTGAAATAAGAAATCGTTCGTTCGAAAAAGAAATCCACAGCCAGCGGTACTGCTACGGCTCTCGGTGAGAGCCTGCCACGGTACTCCATCGGATCGGAAGGCCCTGCAATGGAATCAAGAGGCCTTAAGCCATGCCGCGGTTCGGAGACTTCGAAAAAAATTCACAGAATCGCACTATCGGCCGACACACGAATCAATGCCCCCACCGATTCCTCTCCGCTCCCCCCAACTCCGCGTCTCCGCGTGCCACCACTCATCGCCAAATTCTTCTCATCGCCAAATTCTTCGCGCCTTCGCGACTTCGCGTGCTACACCAACGAATCACACCCCATCCACAACCCCCACATCCTCACTCGGCGTCGCAGCATCCGGAGAATACTCGCTGTTCACCGGTGAGGTTCGAGGTAACAAGCACATGACAATCCCCACCCCTGCGACCAACCCTATCTCGATCGCATAGGCAATAGCCAGCTCCTCGAAGGAATAGTTACCGCTCAATCCTTCCCCCCAACTCAACAACCAAAGTCCAATGGCATGGAAGAATGCTGGACCCAAAAGAATCACAACGAGAAAACAAACTCGAAATCGCCAACGCCGAAGGCTGAATACCGTTCCGAGTTGCAACCAAGTCACGATCGATATCGCGACCGCTAGCCAAACCAACCAAATCGATAGTAGGCTTACTTCCTGGGCTATCGGCCCATCCGAATTCCTCCCCTCAAATGGAAACGACTTGATCGCGATCATCAGCAATGCCGAACCAATCATGGTTCCTAAAAGTGTTTTCAAGGAATATCTGTTTCCCGTTCCTCCGCTCAATGAAGCTCGAGGTTGCCATTCGAAGTTGGAAGACCGAAGCAGGACACTCAATACCAAACCAAGGAGAGAATAAACGGCCGCACCTCCCAAAATACAAAACAGAAAAGCTTCGATCGGTGGAGGCCCCCAAGCCAGCGACATCCCAGCAATGGCCAAGTATGAGATCGCGATGCTCAGGAACAGCCCGATTATCCACCGCGCCGCCCGCGATGCGACGCAAATGTGCAACCATAGCCATATTGCGATATACTGCGCAAGCCACAAACCGACAAAGAATGCGCCAAGTATTTCAAAAACGGGAAACCAAAGGTTCGAAAGGTACGCTCGTCCGAGCGATAGAGAATCACCGACGTAATTGAGCAGCAACGGAATAAAAAGCTGTCCCAGAGCAGCCAGGGCAAGCAACCCTAGCCCCGATCGGTAAGTACTCCTAGGAATCCTATCCTCCTCGATCGACGGCAAGCACGACATTAAGGCAACATCTCCGCCGCTCGTTTCGCTATCCCAAGGGTTACTCACTTCATTCTTCATTCTTCATTCTTCATTCTTCATTCTTCATTCTTCGCGTCTTCGCGCCTTCGCGTGCCTCCATCAAATGTCCCTCACGCCCAAGAAAACGAGCAGTTAATGCCGCGACTTGGAATCGCTTCGGTTTCGATCAGATCG
>CAIOHR010000226.1 GCA_903858115.1 uncultured Pirellula sp.
CACTAAACCGGGGCTAGCGCCCATCGGCTCACTAAATCAGCAGCCTCTCTCCCCTAAAAGGGGCGAGGGGAGCAAAGTCAAAAGATGTGGGTAAAGATGAGGGGCGCTAGCCGGCTAGCGCCCAACGGCTCAATCAGCCGTCACCACTTCGTTGGGGGCGGTCGACGAGAAATGTCCGATTAGGTCTAGGTTGAAGTTGAAGTTGAAGTTCAAGTTGAAGTTTATGGGAGGGGAGAGAACAGACGATTACATCAATTGCTCGTCGGCCATTGAGCGACGTCTGAGGATTCTCACGCAGCAATCTTAGTTGGATTGCGGCAAGGGCACAAGTTGGATGTTGAATTTGTACTGCTGCCTATCTCGCAATACGATCACATCCACAGGATTGCGTTGATTGGTGAGTCCGACGAGTTGCACTAAGTGTTCATCGTTGTCGACTGGAGTACCATCAAACTCAAGGATCACGTCTCCATATCGTAATCCAGCGAGTGCTGCCGGACTGTTTGCCTTGATGACTTTGACAAAAGCCCCCTTCGGTGGAGGAGCCCCTGCTTCGTTGGTCGCAGTCGCATTGAATGCACGTTCCACGCTGACACCCAAGTAAGAACGCTGGACTTCGCCTCGTTCAACCAATTGCGTTGCAACATTCATTGCGATATTGATGGGAATCGCGAATCCGATCCCTTCATTACCGCCGCTGTTGCTGGCGATAGCGGTATTGATCCCAACCACTTCACCGCGCATGTTCATGAGAGGTCCGCCGCTGTTGCCTGGGTTGATGGCCGCATCGGTTTGGATAAAGTCTTGGAATACAATCGCTTTGGAACCGAGCTCAAGATTCCGTCTTCCTTTAGCGCTCACAATTCCGTAGCTCACCGAGTGGTTCAATCCAAACGGACTGCCAACTGCAAAAACAAAGTCTCCAATGTCCAGTATTCGACTATCGGCGATCTTTCCGTTCGGTAACGGAATTTGATCAATCTCGATAACCGCGATGTCGGTGGACGGGTCTTCTAAAACCTTTTTCGGTGACAGAAGGGCTCCGTCGGAGGTTTCGACACGTATGCTTTGCAATTCCGCTCCGTGAATCACGTGCCTATTGGTTAGAATTACCGTGGATTCATTGATGAGCACCAGCACTCCGGAACCCGCTTCTTCGATCTTCTTTGGTTCTCGGCTGCGGCCCGTATTCTTCTCGGAAGCTGGCTCTTCCTTAATCGCTTCGATATGAACAACGGTGGGTGCAACCAGCCGTACCACGCGTCTCAAGAGTGATTGTTGCCGTTCCAAGACGTCGACTTCTTGTGCGATTTGCGCGTATTGACTGTCTCGCGAGACATTCGTCATCGGCTCAGGTTTGTTGCGAACAGAAATAGGAATCTGTTCCGCGCCTCGAGGTGTGAACGCGGGCTGTTGGGCGTGAGCGGCAACAGACAGTCCGGCGATTGCCAAACCACTGGCTATGATTTTCTTCAACAGATTCTTACCACTGCATAGGCAAGTGTTTTTCGGACTCGAGAACATCGCTATGGATTGGAGCACGTCGCGCATGGAAAGCTTTTCTGTCCCTGACGATATTGCGGGTTGATCAAGAAATGCATGGGCAGACATATGTCCCACGATTTTGACCCTATCTTCGTTTCGGCCTCTTCTTATCCATCGCACAAGACGAAGACCACCGAATCGAATCAGAAGAACTGAGCAGTAGCCATCTATGCCATCATTACACGAGGTGTCGATTGTCGGGATCGTGCGTGATTTTCGTATTGTAGACAGCCGCGACTTTTAGACGGTCTTAGCGTTGGCCGTGAGCGATTTTCGCCCAATAGGAATCAAGCTGAAACGTGGGGCTGTTTTCATGATCGTGACAAGACGCGCATTGTGTTTTGGCGGTCCAGGGCGTCTTAATCGTCGGGGTTTGATTGTGACGGGTCGATGGGCCGTGGCAACTTTCGCAGCCTACATCGACTCGATCCAGAGTGGACCGTACTGTTTCGAAACCACCTGTTTCTCCGTAACCTGTCGTGTGGCATAGCTGACAAGCAGGATCCACGTTGGACTTCTTGTGTTCCAGCGTTTCCCATGCGTGTGCATGCTTGGTACTTTTCCATTGCTGAAAGATCTCTGAGTGGCATTGCTTGCATGATTCCGATCCAGCGAATGCGAGTTGATCGGATGGGCGAGTCAATCGGCGCGATAGACCGCTTTCTGTTGCAGAGAAGTCCGTTTTCTTTAACACTTCCAGATAGCGCTGCAGATTATTCGTTTGGAGTTCGGAGAGATCGAGATCGCTTTTTACTTCAAGAACGGGAGCTGGTTCAACGGTGACCTTTCCCGATCGCTTGATGGCCTTGAGATGTGAAATGAATTTTCCTTTGTTGGTAGCTGAGGCAACAATTCCTGCGCCGGTCGATGTTGGCTGCATAACTTGACCGGTCGGCCCTCCCAAGATGATGTTGGCTTCCGGTAGCGATTGCGCAAACTTGATCAACTCGGGTTCTGGTATATAGGCGAGTACGATCTTGCAGTCTGCTTCTGCCGATTGAAGAACACGAATTGCAGCCTGCAATGGATCGCTCGCGACCCAATCCGAGTTCTCAATGAATGCAGGGGCAATCACGCCTGTTACGAGTACTTGGAGACCACCGCGTGAGATGATCTTTGATGGGGCGATCGTGACGGCGGCATCTGCGGATTTCAAGTTCGCTGAGACGAAGGATACTTGGGTGGCTTTTGAGATTTCGAAGAGTTCGCTGGGGGATAGCTTTGTCTCGTTCGTTCCAATGTTATGAGCGTCGATGTCGATCAATTTGATCCCATCGAGGATCGCAGCAAGTTTCGTCTTCTCGTACTCGGTATTGCCCGATGCGGAACCTCCTGCATCCAAATAGATACGACTACCTTTGTCGCCAATCGACTGAACGAGTGTCGCTCGACGTTCCAGTCCGCCGCTTTGATTGGCAGTACAGCCACATGGAGTAATCCAACCTGCCGTGTCGCCGGAAGTGAGAATGTGGAGCTCAACGCTCTTTTGGCCGCAACCTATGCACATCGCTACGCACATCGCGATGATAACTGCGAACGCGGTGTGAAGAGAAAGATTGCCTCGCATTATTGAAGCAGGCAATAGACGAGCACGTTGCGATTGATTTCTTCCGCGTTGGTAATTTCGTTTCCTCCGCAGCAACAGCAGCCAGTGGTGTTCGAGGTGTCATTGAGTCCATCTTGTGAGTAGAGGACGCCGAGACGTGAGCCGAAATGGATTCCTTCGAGCGGTTGAGGGGTGCCGTGTTTCGCGTTGAGCGTGGCGATATCGGTTGCCGTATGAAAGATCAGATGATCCATCCCGATTGTTTGCATTTCTTTGTCCGCAAACACCAGCTTCATTTCGCGTCGAAAGGATTGGTTCCATTCGACAGAGGAGCAGCCAGCCGATGCGAGCAAGAAGCCACCTTTTTGGATAAAGCGACGCAGATTGGTACGTTCAGATTCCAAGAGGGTAAACTCCCCTTCGCCGTTCATGACAACCATGGGAAAGTTATAGATTTCGTCCGACGCCAAGGCTACGGTGTGCAGTTGACGACTGGTGGTGATAGAACTCTTTTCAGCGGCGCTTTGAAGAAAGTGATCCGAAAAACATTTGCTGGTCTTTGTGCCTGCATAGATCAGGTTCCCGACTTTGACGACGGACGAGGATTCGCCGCCGGCCGAGGCAGAGTCGGGCACTTGAGTGTTCCCCACTTTTTTCGGCGTATCCTTTGGCACATCGTCTGCTCGGCAAAAACGACAGAGACCTGCGGCGAATACGACTCCTAGAAGTGCCATCCGGTAAACTGAGCCAATGGACATTCGCGGAACTCCAATAACGCCGACGTGTGGGTTTAGGAACAGTTTCGGTTCGGGAGCGAAAGGTTCGGCGAGTAACCTTTACACCCCTATTGTAGCCTTATCTCGAAGCTTCGCGAAAGATTTCGTCCTTTGCAATCGTCGGTTGGGAGAGAATTCGAGACACGTTATACTGGACCCATGTATTTTTGGAATCATTCTTTCCCAAGCCCTGAAGAAAACGTTGCTTGGGATGAAGCGCTGGTAGAGATTGCGGACCGAGCATCCCTCGTGGAGGGAGATCCTTCGCCATGTAGTGAGCTCGAATTGTTGCGAGTTTGGCAATTTGATGCGCCGACGGTTGTCATTGGACGTGGCAGCCGGTTGAACGATGAGGTTTATCTCGAACGTTGCTTGGAAGACGGGGTACCAGTATTGCGACGTGCCAGTGGCGGGTCGACGATCATCGCTGGGCCTGGCTGTTTGATGTATTCCGTCTTGATTTCGTATCAAAAACGGCCCGCTTGGCGAGGATTGGATGTTGCTCATCAGGGAGTGATGTCTAAAGTTGCCATGGCGACCCAAAAGGCACTCAACGCGTTTTACATCCCATTGACCATCGACATGCAAGGGACATGTGATCTGACGATTCAGGGGCAAAAGTTTTCGGGAAACGCACTTCGTTGCAAACGCAACACGATGCTTTACCACGGGACGATCTTGATATCGATGCCGCTCGATTGGATCGATCGCTATTTGCGAGAGCCACCTCGTCAGCCTGACTACCGAGAAAAGCGAACGCATCGGAGCTTTGTCAGAAACCTATTGAGCGACGACAAAGTTTTATCAGAAGCGTTTGCAAATCAATGGATACTCGCCTCGAGAGATTGTTGGGCCGCGATTGAATCGTGGGATGATTTTCCCCTTCAGGCCGAACTAGCTGAAGAGCATGATCGTTTGATGCAGACTCGGTATCTCGATCGCAATTGGCATAGGGAACGTTAGGATCTAATCATCATCGCGGATGATGTTTCGCAATTTCGAAGAGTAAGCGAGGGACGGAGAATCCCTCGCTTACCGGCTTGTTGATTTAGTCGTTTAACAGTCAGCCGTAGTAGGCGTACTGTCAACGCCTCAAAGTACGCCTACGGCTGACCGTTAAACGAATTGGATTTGGAAAACATTAAAGCAACAAGCCGTTACGCTGCGGGTTAGGATGAAATCCATGGGTAATTTATTTTGCCATTCGTCTTGGTTGAGTGATCCAATGCTTGATGAGCAGGTAGGCACAGAGGGCCAAGACCAGCAATCCGATTGTTAGGGTCCAGTTGGTACTGGATGCGATTTCACGTGCAATCGGTTCGACCGCTGCGTCGGCTACTACTTGAGCGAGGGATTGTGTTCCGTCGATGAAGGGTTCTGGGTTGGCCAAGAACGCGGTCAGTGTTGCAGCGACTGCGAGGCTGGCTTTGTTCTTCCAGATGAACTCCATTCCTTTGTCACCGAACTTCGCAACCGTCTGCATAAGAGCATCGTTCTTCACTAGTGCAGCGCTGGCTGAATCGTCCGCCAGCATTGCCAATTGCCGACCATTTTTGGTGGATAGCTGGGCGGCTGCTTTGGCTGCGGATTCACCACCGAGTTCCAGGATCTTCTCTGCTGGTTGTCCAAGCTTGATCATCGCAGCCGCGGCATCATCACCCATCTTCGCCGCTAGTGCTCGTCGCGCTGGGTCGGTGACCACCCAGGCTGCTTCATCGCCAAATCGTGAGATCAGCCGAGCGGATTGAGCACCATCGGATGCAGAAGCTTCAATCCATCGAATGGCTTTGGGACCGACAGCTCGAATCGCATCTACCGCTTCGTCGCCTAGTTGAGCAACGACTGTTTCGATTTTTCTCGATACGACTTCAACGCCTTCTTCAGCGACTTCCTTGCTAAACTTCTTAGCAACAAACTCAGTTAGCTCTCGAATCGCGGCAGAAGTCACTTGGCCGTTCGCGTTTGGTACCAGGACTCCGAACCCTAGGTAGACCGATACAAAAAGAAATCTACAAAACAATGAGGTAGTAGTGTTCATGGCTCATTCTCGCTTTGCTACGGAGTTAGCTCTATGGTTTTCAAGAGGCTAAGGATTGCCTGTCGGCGAAGAGAATCTCGTTCCTCGGAAACACGCGTGTAATGTTGCCTTAGCCCCTGGGTTTTTTCGTCCCCTTCGCAGATCAGACGTTGAAGGTTGCTGAGTTGTGATTGTATCTGATCCGTGAGTTCCGTTTCGGGGTTGTCCCAATACTTCCACGCGGTCGAGACGATTTGGTCGATCACAATGCCAGCCACTACACCAATTCCCAAAGTTGCCCAACCTGAAGCCGCCCCCGTACCCAAGATTCCGGCGGATACGCCGACACGTACTGCGACTTGTGTCAGAACTTCACCGGCGATGAGCGAGATTAACTGCGATCCCACAGCGTTCTTGAAATCTGTATTCGACGAATCCACGGCGGTTGCGATGGCTAGTTCGAATTGCTGTCGCATGGTTTCGTCATCTTTCCATTTCGACCAATCGATTTGAGGGAAGTCATCGAGGTCTGCGCGAAGTTCGACGAGCATCTGATTCTCTATACTTCGAATCTCTTGGAGAAACGAAGCGATTGACTCCTCAATCGCATCTTCCAGATCGGAGCTTCGGAGCACCATCGATTCGAATTGTTCGCGCAGGAAAACTTCGTTTCTATCCCCTTTGGTGTAGGGGACGGAATCCGCGATCAATCGCCACTTGCTTGCGAAGCTTAATGCCGTCTTCGAAAACTTCGGGGCTTTGATCTGAGCTCGATTTAGTAAATCGACAATTGGCTCCGTGTGACGTTGCGAAGCGGCCGATACTCGTTGTTGACATCGCAACAAATGAGGCGAAGCAATTTTCTCCCAGTCGATCGATGGAGGAGAATTCGCGGGAATCGAGCTTGTTTGTGGTTTCCTGTTATCGGGTGGCTTGAGGCGATCCGATGAGTTGAGGGACCATAGACTGAAGGCGATCAATGCGACCAAGCTAGAAATCCCGAGCAGATTTCGAATGGCAGGCACAGTCACATTTTTCTGGCGTGATTCATCCATTATTGAAACACAGGTCCATAAAAAGCCCAGTCAAAACCAGGGTCTAATCAAGAAAGACACCATCGGATCGCAGTATACAGGCTAGCCAAACCAGGTAAAAAACCCCAAGGTGCAAAAAAAACCCCAAGGTGCCCTAACTGGTCACGCCCGAAATCCAGTTAAAACACAATGGGGAATTTTGATCGAGCCAAATTTCTTCTGTGCGGATTCAATCGGCTAGATGAACGTATTATTAACATCAGCTAGAAAAAAGAAAACCATTTCGATAAAAAAATTGCTCAGAAATTTATCTCTGGGGGTTGGGTGCAAACGATTTTAGCGATCGATCCACTTCAACGCTGACCAGGTTTGGTTTCTGTCGGGCTGGACTCCTCCAGCATCTTTAAATGGAGTTTTGCAACATCGTACATGTAGCCAGGGTATTTTACTTCAACACATTTCGTGAGATGCTCTTTGGCTTTTACCAGATCTTTCTTGGCGTCGAAGAAAAGACCGAGATACAGATGTCCGTAAAATAGAACCGATTTTCCGCCACCCTTCATGGACTCTACCACTTCGCTGGGCTCCATTTTGCCCGCAATCATTTTTTGAACTTGCATGAGTGGTTCCCGTGAATCGAATCCGGAAAGCAAAATGTCCTTGGAAGCTTCTTCGGCTCCCTTGAGTTTTGCTGCGCACAGGAAATGCCAAAACGCGTTTTCGACGTCGTTCGGATTCACGGAGCGATGTACTTCAAACTGTTCTTTGCCAAGTTCGTATTTTCGGGCGTAAAACAAAGCAATGCCGCGTTGCCAGAGATACGGTTTTGAGTCAGGCATGATCGCGATACACCGATCAAAGTCCTCGATGGAAGGCTCGATTTTTCCTGTTCGAAATCTGAGCGAACCTCTTTCCAGGTAGAGCTGATAATTGGAGGCGTCTTTTGAGATCGCTACATCCAATTCTTTCAGAAGTGCATCGGTCGAGCCGGCAGCAATTGCTTTTTCAACGCGGCCTCCCCAATCTTGTGCTGCGGATTGCCTATTCTGCTTGCTAGATTGAAACAAGATGACGGACATGGAACCGAGCACAATAGCGCCGAACACCAGCAAACCACCGAGCATGGAATCATCGGCTTTAGCCATGAACTTACGACTCATGTCGAATCCCTTTCCACTCAAAAAAATCCCAGAGGCGGGGTCTGGACTCAACCCGCGAACTAGCCCAAATTGTAGCCAAGTTTCAACCCCTCGTGGCAGAAAGGAAACTTTCAGCCATTTATTTGATAAATGAGGTCCCAATGGCTCGTCGTCTTCTAATCCGTAACGCAATGGTGGTCTGCCCGAAAGCCGCTGTCAAAACCAATGTTTTGATTGATAACGGCATCATCGCAAGCATCGACGCTCCATCAACTTCGCAAGTGGATGAGGTCTTGGATGCTGAGGGGCTACTTTTGTTCCCAGGACTCGTGGATGATCAAGTTCACTTTCGGGAACCCGGCCTCACGCACAAGGAAGATCTGCTAACTGCGAGCTACGCATGTGTTGCTGGCGGGGTGACATCTTTCCTAGAGATGCCGAACACGAAACCGGCGGCCATCAACCAGGAGTTGATCGAACAAAAGTACCAGATTGCCAGCACCAAATCGATCGCGAACTACGGCTTCTATATTGGTGCGACCGCCCACAACGTGGCGGATCTCAAGCGTGCGACAGGAGTTCCTGGGATCAAGATCTTCATTGGTTCCAGCACCGGTGACCTGCTCGTTGATGAACAGGATGCGTTGGAGCGAATCTTTGCCGAGACCACACTTCCTATCTGTGCACATTGCGAGGATGAAACCACGGTCCTTGCCAATGCTGCAGCCATCGGCGAGGCGGCGACGGTAGCAGATCATTCACGGATTCGAGATCATCGCGCGGCATGGATCTCGACCAAAAGAACGATCGATCTCGCGCATCGGCATTCGCATCGATTTCACGTTTTGCATCTCAGCACTGCAGCCGAATTGGAGTTGGTAACGGATCATCGCAATTTGATCACTTGTGAATTGTGCCCGCACCATTGGGAGTTCTGCGTGGATGATTACGCGAGGCTTGGCTCATTGATTCAGATGAATCCATCGATCAAGAACCGAGAGGATACCGTTGGGTTATGGAATGGACTCGTCGCAGGAAAGATCCAAGTGGTGGCGACCGACCATGCGCCTCATACGCTCGAAGAAAAGCGACAACCCTATCCCAAGTCACCGAGTGGTCTGCCTGCCGTCGAAAACTATTTTGCACTCTTGTTAGATCGAGCGAGTCGAGGAGACTGCACTTGGAATCAAATCGCTTCTTGGACGAGCGATGCGCCTGCTCGAGTTTGGGGTATCGTCGGAAAGGGTCGTATTGAAGTCGGCTACGATGCCGATTTGGTATTGGTCGATCCGAACATGGAACGAACCATCACGAACGAGAATCAATTTACGAAATCGAAGTGGAGCCCTTGGGCCGGCCGCACTCTGCGAGGTTGGCCAGTAAAGACGTGGGTAGGTGGACATCTCGCATTTGATGGTGGTCGCATTGTTGCCGAGAAGCCAGCAAGCCGATTGCAATTCGATCCATCCCTCGGAGGCTACTGGGCAACCGAGCATGGAACAGGGACTTTGTCGAAGAAATGATCGTAGGCAGTCCAAGGATTTGAAGCGAGATACAAGATCGTGTTGCGGAAGCAGAATAAAGAATGAAGGATGAACGTCCAGAAAAGTTTCGCTGGGTTCAAAGGTACCAAAGCTTTGTCCATGCGTTTCGCGGCTTTTCGAAGCTGCTGGTCACGGAACACAACGCTCGAATCCATGCGGTGGTCACGCTAGCTGTCGTCGTCGCGGGGATATCGCTCGGAGTATCTCGCGATGATTGGTGCTGGCTAATGCTCGCGATGGGGTTGGTGTGGATGGCAGAGGCCTTCAATACTTCGCTCGAATCTTTGGCTGATGCCATCACTCTTGAGTATCATCCTGCAATTCGCGACGCCAAAGATGTTGCAGCAACGGCAGTACTGATCGCCTCCGTCTTGGCCGCTGGGATTGGAATCTGCCGATTCGCTCCGCATCTAGTTCCTGTCGGTCATCTTGCTTATTGAAGCTATATCCCAGTACTTCCAGTCTCTTTTTTGGACCACGAATAAAGCGAATCACACGAATTCTAGTCCACCTTTCCTCTTCTGTGAGGCTGCTGATTTAGGCCCGGCTTGTTGGTTCTTGGTTGAGCCGTCGGGCGCTAGCCCCGGTTGTCGGCTGTGGCGAAGCCACTAAACCGGGGCTAGCGCCCAACGGCTCACTAAATCAGCAGTCTCTCTGTGTGAGATGGAGGGAGGAAACAGTGCTCTCCACGCCCTAGGAAGACTCAGGGACGTGCCACCCATGAACTCGCCTGAATGAATGGTCGTGCCAACCCGACCCGTTTGAACAGGCTCGGCTCCAGTTGATTTCAATGCCTTCGGCTTGTCCAGATAAGGTGAGGTCAACTTTAGCGCTTCGCTGTCGCGAGGAACAATCCTGTTCCTTTGGCTTCTGGGTCCGGGGGGATCTGTTGGAAACGAAGTTCGGTCCAACCACTCGCTTCTAACCACTCGCTGATTTGCTCTGCAGAAAAGCCTTGCCAACTATGCCCCAATTGTTCGCGGTACTCCGCGCGATCGTGTGGCACCATATCCAACAGCACTAACTTGCCACCAGGTTTGGTCACCCGATACACTTCTGCAAATACTTCTTGTGGCGATGACACATAGGGTAATACCAACGCCATCAAACTCAGAGATAACTGCTGGTCATCGATTGGTAGCCCCGTCAACTCTCCTTTCCTGACGTCGACGTTGCTCAAATCCTTAAGCCGTCTTCGTGCCGCGGTCAGCATGGCTGCAGAGGAATCGACAGCGATCACACTCTCGACCCACGGCGCAACCAATTGCGAAATTCCACCCGTGCCACAACCCAAGTCGCCGAATACGCAATGCGAATCTAACGTAGCCCCCAAGGCAAAAGCATCCATTCGCGAGCCGAACAACTCGGCCCGAATTCTATCCCACTTTTCAGCCGCCGAAGAAAAGAATGCCTGCGATCTCGAACGCCTAGCATCGAGCACTTGTTCCAATCTCGCATCGTCTTGCTCCGCGGTGGAGTCGAGAACGCTATGTGATTTTACAACGCTCCAGAGCTTCTTCTTGAGCGGATCAAGAGATTGCGTTTGCATGCAGTAAAGATTGCTCGTTCCATCGCGACGCGAAGAAGTCCAATCTTCATCGCCTAGAACCTTTAAATGGCGACTGACGGTGCTCTGCGGCAACTGCAGCGTGGCGCACAACTCAGCGACTGTCAGTTCCGAACGATCCAATAAACGAAGCAATCTCGCCCGAATCGGATCCGACAGGCTTTGCATCCAGTCGAGAATCGGAGGTGTTTGACTCATCCAACCCTCCGTCTGTTCTTCATGTCACTCACGCGTGAAACTATTTCCAATCGAGAGGTGCCATCCATCGGTCTCGCAGTTGTTTCCAAGGCATATCGATCAGCACATGGCCATCACCGAGAATCGAGACTCGATCCTGCTCGACTGTCGTACCCAACCGATAACATGGCAACCCGACGAACGCGGCTTCAAAGGCTGCCGCATGCTCCGCAGGAACTTCGCAAAGCAATCGACTATTCGATTCGGAAAACAATGCTGTTTCTACACTTACAAAACACGCTTGCCGCATCGCGGACAGGTCGATCGAAACTCCGATCTCGCCGGCAAACGACATCTCGGCAATGGCAACAGCTAAGCCGCCTTCGCTCAAATCGTGGCAGGAAAGGACATGCCTTTCTTGGATAGATCGGTGCAACTTTTTGTAAATACGCATGGCGAGTGGCGCATCGACTTCGGGAACTTTTCCGCCTTGGAGCCCTAACACCTTGGATGCATACGAGCCACCCATTTCCTCGCGCGTGACTCCGAGTAAGTAAATGGCGCTACCCGCTTCTTTCAAATCCATCGTGATTGCTTTGTTGCAATCGGAGATTTGTCCCATCGCACTAATCAGCAGAGAGCAAGGGATGGCAATCGTTTTTCGTTCGCCATTTTCCGCACTGTACGTGAATTCATTGTTGAGACTATCCTTTCCGCTGATGAATGGAGTCTTCCATTGAACGGCCAAATCATGGCATGCGATCGCCGCACGAACAAGAGTTCCCAACGTATCAGGCTTTTCTGTATTGCCCCAGCAGAAGTTGTCCAACACGGCAAGTTTGCTTGGATCGGCACCGACAGCAACTGCGTTACGCACCGCTTCGTCCATTGCGGACGTGGCCATGTGATAAGGATCAAAGTCCCCGTAATTCGGATTCATTCCACAGGACAATACGATCCCTCGATTGCTATTTAGTTTGGGTCGAACAATTGCAGCGTCACTTGGACCATTGCAGGAAGGGCCGACCAATGGCTTCACCACGCTACCTGCTTGCACTTCGTGATCGTACTGACGAATGATCCAATGCTTGCTGGCTACTGAAGGAGAGGACAAGATCTTTGAAAGGGTCGATTCGATCTGCTCACGCTTCATGCTCTCTAGCGATAACGCTTTGACAGCCGGCGGTTGGTAGGTCGCTTGGCGAACGACCGGTGGACGTCCTCCATGGAGAAAGGCCATGCTTACCGAGCCGACCTCTTGACCGCGATACATCAATCGCAACATGCCGGTCGGCGTATAGACACCCAGTACGGCTGCTTCTACCCCTTCGCTGGCACAAAGGGCTTTGAGTTCATCGATCTTCTCAGGAGGGACGGCCAAGACCATTCGCTCTTGGGCTTCGCTGATCCAGATCTCGGTATACGTTAGTCCGTCGTATTTAAGGGGCGCTTGGTCGAGCCAAACTTCGGCACCGATCTCTTCCCCCATTTCGCCGACGGCGCTACTAAAGCCACCGGCGCCGCAATCGGTCACTGCATTGTAAAGACAACGATCGCGGGCCGCGAGCAAAACATCAAGAACCATCTTTTCGGTGATGGCGTTACCGATTTGAACCGCACCACCCGAGATAGACTCGCTCTCTTCGGTGAGTTCAACGCTACTAAAGGTTGCGCCGTGAATTCCATCGCGACCCGTTCGACCGCCCAGGGCAACAATCATGTCACCCGGTCGTGCCTGCTTTTCTACTTTATGATTGGGAATGATCCCGACGTTGCCGCAATAGACCAGTGGATTGCCAAGGTAACGATCGTCGAAGTAGACCGCGCCGTTGACGGTCGGGATCCCCATTCGATTGCCGTAATCGCGAACGCCCGAGACAACGCCCGTCATGACTCGACGAGGATGGAGTACACCAGGAGGTAGTTTTTCAGGCGCGTAGTCTGGCGACGCAAAACAAAAGACATCGGTGCTGCAAACGGGCTTGGCACCCATGCCTGTGCCCAAAGGATCGCGAATGACACCGCCGAGACCTGTGTTCGCTCCACCGTAAGGCTCGATCGCCGACGGGTGATTGTGTGTCTCTACTTTGAAGACAACGCAATCTTCATCATCAAAGGTGACAACGCCTGCATTATCTTTGAATACGCTGACGCACCAGTCTTGATCTCCGAGATCCTTTCGAATCTGTACGGTAGCTGCAAAGATCGTTTCCTTCAGCATGCTTTGGAAACGTCGAGTTCCATGCTCATCCGTGTACTCAATTTTCCCGCCGAGCGTTTTGTGACTGCAGTGTTCACTCCATGTCTGCGCGATCGTTTCGAGTTCGATATCGGAGGGTTCGCGACCGAGTTCGCGGAAGTATGCTTGGACGGTTTTCATTTCCGCAATGGAAAGATAGAGCTGTCCTATTTTGCTTAGCTTCATCAACTCAGCATCGTCGAGTTGCAAGATGGGAACGATGACTTTTTTGAACTGGTAGTCCGAGGCGATTGCGAGTTCTTGGAGTATCAGTGGGCCCACGTTCACTTGCTCAATCGAATCGTTGGCCAACACTTTTTGGCACATCCTATCGATCACGGTTCGGTCCACTTTACCGTGCTTGGAGGAGATCCAATACTTGCGGAACGTGCGGACCTGGTCTGCCGCGACTCCGATATCGTTTAGTACTTTGCAAGTGCTTTGCGCGACTGGGTCCATGACACCAGGCTTGGGCATGGCGTAGACCAGGATTCCGGTCGAACCGTTTTCGGTTTTGGATGCGGACGTCGATCCTTTAGGCAACGGTGCTTTAGACAACAATTCGTGCCCGACCGGTGCGGCGATGTATTGTTGTGCGATAGGATCCGATAGGACTTCTCGAGCGACGCGATGGACGGTTGCCTCATCGATAGCTCCCTGCAATAGAAATCCGTATGCCGCTTGGATTACGAGATCTTGAGAAATATGCAATTCAGAGGCAGCATTTGCCGCTGAATCGCCGAGAGAGTCTGGTTGACCGTCAGCCGGATAGATGTCGACTTGCCACAGCGTCACGAGTTGCTTTTCCTGCTTGGAGTAGTGATTCGACTTGATCGAAGTCACCACGCTCCAATGCTTCGATCCAAGTTTCGCAGATTGTGGCAAAGTTCTTCAAGGCTTGTAAGGCTGGAGCGTGGTTTTCTTGCAATATCTGTCGCCACAATTGCGAATTGCTGGCAGCGATACGGGTCGAGTCGAGCCAGCCTTTACCCACAAATTGCAGTACTTCTCGAGGTGTAGCACCAGCCAGCGCGGAGGAGACCATGTGCGGCAAATGGCTAGAAATGGCCAGTGCTTCATCGTGTTCTTTGGGGGTAAGGATGCAAATCCTGGCTCCCATCGACTCCCAAAACCGCGACATTCGATCGACTAATTCAGGCGGATTGGTTTCCGAGGGAGTGATGACGACGAGAGCACCGTCCAGCAATGTACCGACTGCATGTTCGACACCGCTGTGGTGTCCGCCAGCGATCGGGTGACTACCGATATACTGAAGGGGTGAAAGACGGCCTTCGGCGGCTCGGATGATGCTTTGCTTTGTGCTGCCAACATCGGTAAGGATCACGTTGGGGACAGCGACCGACGCTGCGACAGAGAGTGAATCTACGATAGACTGAACCGGGGTGCAGGCGATAACCAAATCGGTGTCTTTCGCGCCGATCAGAATATCATCGGTAGCGACATCGATCGCACCTCGTTGTAGAGCCGTGTCGAGTTTGGCAATGGTTCGCCCGACGCCAACGACTTCTTTTGCTAGGCGTTTTCGCTTTAGCGCGAGTCCTATCGACCCACCTAAAAGCCCGACACCAATTATGCATACCCGATTCCAAACCATAGACGACTTGAACGATTCACTCGATCGCAGGAGTAGTTTTTCCACATTCAAAACGCTAGTCTACCCTCCGATATCCGTATTGCGAACCGTAAAAGAGAGACAATTGCTCGATCTCTCCAAAGGGTAACGAAAGAATTGTTTTTTGGGAGTGGAGAGAACGAAACCGACCATTAGGGATCGGAAACGTGGACTAGGGTAACTTGAAAAATTTCTGTTTAAAACGGGTTGTGGACATTTTTTCTACAACACGTTGGACGCTAAAAAACGTTGGATGCTAAAAAACGGTGTACGGGTCGTTTTTGAGGCGGCGAGAGAATCTCGTGGAGGAAATCGTCCCGCGCGGGGGCGATTGTGGAAAAGTACTGGAAGCTACTTTACTTTATCGCGCGGCATCGATCGTTCGCATTGAGTTTCTCATTCGCATTGGGTCTCGTCTCGTCCACATTGAGTTTCGAAGTGGTACTTTTGAGCACAGTCGAAGGTGAAACCCAACCCACGGAGTTGGAGTGGTTACGCCAAAAGACCACTTCGGTTTGAGCGAAGCTATTTCATTCCGGAAGTTTCATGGATTGTGTCGACCACATCCTCTTCACGGCTGGGAAAAATCGCCCCTACGATCATGATTGCCATACTGGAGGTGTGGACAATCCAGCAGCCTTCGTTCGCAATGATTGTGCGCAGGGTGCCCCAAGATACTAGCAATAACGCTCCGTAAAACGCTGGTTCCGTGATTCGACGAAAGTACGAATCGTCGCTGGCTCGGGCTAACCACAATGACACAATAGCTACCAACGGCACTATCCATGGATAGCTACCAGCAAACGTTTCAAACCAATGAGGATATAGTTCGTGCATCTGTACGGCTTCCTTGCCATAGTTGATGGGGTCCAGACAACGAGGACTTTACAGATTTTCTGCAGAAAGATTCAAGATCGAATCCCTCTTGTCATTGGAGGGATGGATAGCATTTACGCGGCGCGTCGATAGCCACTTGAATGGTTGCGTTCTTCTTCCACAGCCTCATCCAATCTTTCAGCCGCAGAGATAAGCCTATCGCGGATGTTGTTTGCCAGCGATCGATCTCGAACCCCCATCACCCAACCTAATCGTTCGGCAACCGTTTTTGGGCTCATCAGGCCACCTGCGAGGTGACTTAACTGCTTCGCCAGGGAATCTATTTCCACACCGCTTCCTTCCACCAAGCCGAAAGCGCATGCGATTTGTCCGCATTGACGGCCGGTTTCATATCCTATATCGCGGCCTTCGATCGTTCGACGAGGCCCTGACAAACGAGATACGGTCGCAATCTTCGATTCTAGTTCCATGGCTTCAAAAAGGAGTTGCAACTCTACTTCGGCCCCTTCTCTCGGTAGCAGGGAGTTGAGCCCTCCCACCAGTTGAAGAATCTTTTTGCGGAAGATCGTTCCACAAAGTACGGGTGCAATGCGGTTGTTTTGTTTTTGGGCGAATCGCCGATGGGGCAAGGCACTTTGATCTAGTCCGTAGAGGACTTTGTTCTCAGACTCAACCTTGCATGGGCTTCCCACGCAAACGGTATCTGGAGAGGTCAAAAGTTCTAGAGCTTCCTCGCACCAGTTCGTTTCGACGGTGACACCGGGAAACAGGATTTGGACGTAGGGACTTCTCGCGACGGAAACAGCGGCATTGATTTGGTCTATGCATCCATTGCGATCGGACGCATGGATCATTCGGACTTCGTCGACACTCAAACCGTACGGATCATTGTAAGAACCGTTGTGAACTAAAATGATCTCATGATGTTTCTCATTTCTGTTTTCCAGAAGCGAGAGGAGTGTTGATTCAAGTTTCGCATCATCATCTTGATGTAGCACTATGATCGAGAGGCGCAGCACAGAGGATACTCCGACTTTTCGCGAAGAGAACGATTCAACTATTTTATCGGATCGACTAAGCGGATGGAAGAATTCATGTTATTCTCATTTTTCGGCTTAGTGAATTTAGTAAAAATTTGCGGGCGACTGGTTAAGCACCAGGCGAAGATAAAAGATCGCTAAGACTTAACTTTTGACTTCGCAGGCCAAAAGGTTTTCCAGCCGTTGGACAGAGCGCGGTCCGTTGCTGATTTCGATGGATCCTCGATCGGTGTTGTCGCAACACCGTCCAGCAAATCCGTCAACTGTTGTACCGCTTGGGTGATCAAGGCCTTGGGTGCCTGCTCGATCAACGGTTGTCCATTGTTTCGCATTTCGACCATCGTGCGATAGTCGTTCGGTATCTGGAAGAACACTTCACGACCGATCGTCTCTTTGGCCTTCTTGAGACTGATTTGACCACTCTCAAGTCCCGAGCGGTTTACGACCACCTTGATCTTGTCGCGAATCGACTCCATTTGTTGAAGGCTCATCAAAAGTCGAACCATGTTTCGTAGACATGGCAAATCCAACTGAACAATCAGCACGATTTCGTTCGACATTTCCAAAGCGGCGAGATCGACATGCGAGAAGGATTTGGACATGTCGATAACAACGTGCGAAAAGGATGCACGCAGCAGCCCGAACACTCGGCGCAAACTATCAGGATTGATCAAATCAAGATCTTGAAGTTGAATCGGTCTGGGCAAGAGATAGAGGCCGGATGGATGCTTGGTAAGCGATTTACGTAGCAATTGAAAATCGAGGCGGGACACGTTCTCGGTCACATCTACTAAGCTGTAGTCTGGAATTGAATCCAAAAAGACATCCGCGTCACCCAATGCCAAATCTAAATCGACCAAGGCAACTGAGTTCTCTGGCTTCTTTGCCAGATTGCAGCCAATGTTGACGGCGATAGAAGTACATCCAACCCCTCCCGTGGCTCCGGCAACTGCGATAACTTTGCATCCCTTTGATTTGCTGTCACCGCTACCATACTTCGATTGAAGAATTCTCTCCAGCGCCGAGTACAGCTCCTCAACCTCCATCGGCAATGGCAAGAATTCGCGTGCGCCCGCTCGAATAGACTTGAGAATCAGTTGACCATCGGTGCTCTTGGACGCTGCAAAAATCACACAGTCAGGAGTGGTGGTACGCAGTTTATCCATAAGGACGAGTGCACGGTCGGTGCCACCATCCAGACAGATCATCGCGGCATCAGGTTTTGATTGCTCGACAACATCCGAGAAAAATTCATAGCGTGAACATTCCGCGTCGAGCCAAACGATATCCATCCCGAGAAGCATCGACTTGAGTTTTTCACGAGATTGGTCATTAGGATCGACGATCGCTAAACGAAGAACATTGCTCATAGTATTTACTTTGGTGTTACTTTTCGTCGCGATTATCTTCGCGTCGCTGGTGAGAAACTTCTAGCGTTGTGGGCAGGTTGAGCAGGAATGCTTCCTTTTTGTGAAGCCATCTCTTGCGGACCGAATGCCGACCCGTAGAGTGCGGGTTTCGCGTTCTGTGTATACTGATCGTTCGGATGGCAAGCTTCGGGTCCGCAGGTCGCGGGCACTTCGATGTAACCCTTCATGTACAACTCCTTATCCAACGGGCTGTCACTGTTGAAGCCTGGACCGCCATTGGGAACTTCGTGGCAGTCCATTGGAGCAGCGAAGTTCGGTGTTACCATAATCAACAACTCAACCTCGTTCTGCACTTCGCGATTGGTTCGAAAGAGAGCTCCCAAGTACGGTAGATCTGCTAGTCCAAGAATCCCTCGAGTTTCCGCTTCTGTTCGCACCTGTAGCAATCCAGCCAACGCGAGTGTTTGACCTGCTCGCATTTCGACAGCTGTGTCCACGAATCGGCTGCGAATTCCTGGAACCGATGTTCCTGCGATCGAAACGCTTCTGCCTGGATCGATCTCACTAATCGTCGGTCGAACTTCTAGCCAAATCCGACTGTCTCCACGTACCTTTGCTACAAAGTCCAAACGTGTGCCAAACTCTCGGAACTCGATTGCTACCTGTCCCAATCCTGCTGGAACGATGATGGGAAATTCACCACCAGAGTTAAAGCTCGCTGGCCGTCCATCGATCGCGACAACGGTTGGGTCGGCCAAAACTTTGGCCAAGTTGTTCTGCCGAAGGGCCCGAACAAGTCCAAAGAATTGGTTACCGCTATCGACGATACCAAATTTGAAGGTCTCATTACCTGCGTTGATGAGAGCACCTGTGGTTGCACCAGGTGCGACGAGCCCAGCCGCTGAAGTTGTCACAAAGTCGTTGCCGAACCCCATGCTCCAGTCGATCCCCAACTCTCGAAGCTTCGTCCGGGAAACCTCCATCACTTGGGTCTGCAACATAACGGTATGAACACCGATCACCTCAATCTTGTTGATGACTCGTTGATAGAACTCTTCTGCGATCGTGACCACTTGTTCTACATGTTCGTCCGAGGTAACCTGGCCTGAAATGATAACGGCGTCGCGAATAGGCTGAATGTGCAATGTCGCTGTCGGGAAGTGCTGAGTCAGGATGGACTGAAGCTCCCGAGCGTCCCCAATCACCACGACTTGAACATTGTAGATAGTGTCATCAATTCCTCTGGCATCGATCTGCGTAACTCCAGTCGCTAACGCGGAAATGAGCACTTCATTCTTCTGAGTAGGCTGTACCTGAAGAACCGAAGGGTTGTTGTTGGTCGCGGTAACAATGGCCTGTGGGAAGGAAACGTATTGCGACGTCGTGACGATCATTTGGATCGATTGCTGTGTCTTCGCGACTACAATGCGTCCGCTCGGGATGATCGTCTCTCCGTCCTGTGCAAACGATATCGTACTGGAAGAACACGTGCCTAGAACCGCGATGATTGCAGCAAAGAAAAGATTCGATGAGTATTGAACTCGTACCATGTCAGCAACACTTCCGTGTGAACGACAATTGGTTGTACCCTACCAATGTGATAGGGTTGCCATTTATGAGGAAGCAATCCTTTGCTTCCAGCTAACTGCGAAAAACCAGATTACGCTGACTATTTGCAATCCATTGTGTGATCGGCATTACCCGAAAGAATGTTCACTTGGTCGCGGGATAGGATGCCTTAGCTTCTCCAATCTGCCAACTCCCGCTATTCGGATCCCACGTCATGTTTGGCGAAGTGCTAGCGTTCGACGAGACGGAATTCCCCGTTGATGTATCACTTTGTCCGTTGGTGTTCGAATTCGGAGCTGGATTCGGTGGTGCGTATCCACTTTGGATACCACCGGCTGGAATGTCTTCCGGTTCCGTATTTCTAACTGCTTGCGGCTGACGTTCTCCATTCTTCCATTGGAACATGTTCCTTCCTTCTGGAGTAATAATGATCATCTCATGATCGACTTCCTTCGAAGGGGGCGCAGGAGCGGCAATGGGCAGAACGGTTGCTACAACGGTGCTCGTATTGGTCTCGGTATCCTTGAGCCAAGCCATAAATTTTTCTCCTTCGTCCGCGTGCTCCTTTAACTTCTCGTCTTTCTGTGGTGGTCGAAGAGCCAAACGCAATCTTCCTAGGTTGGACGCGGTATCCAATACTGCATATTGTTTGTCCTTTACCAAGAGCTGTATCGTGCTAGCTCTTTTTGTTGAGATCTTCGAATCCGGGTCGATCGATGCAATGCCGTCCACCATCAGAACTTCGAGATACTCCATGATTTTGACACTCTTCGACGAACTGATTCGAACTCCTTTTTCAAAGAAGCCGAATACATCTACCCGGTCGCCAGGTCCGATGTACCCGCTGCCACCCACTTGGTCTGAGACGACAATATCGAATACTCGATACCCATCCGGAATGATCAGTTCCTTCCCCTTGTTTGCCAACTTCACATCCAGAATAGGCTCGTTTGCATAGATTGGTTGCTTTGCAAACTTCCCCTGAATCTTGGTCACATCGACTACGGCTCCGTACGGCACTTTGTCGATCGGATACTGCTCTAGGCGAACGGAATCCTCTGTGATTTTTGCTGCTGCAGAAATGTTTTTCGAAGCGACTAATACGCTAGTCGTTTGCATCGACTGCCCTTTTTGGTCTAGCACAACTTGGCTGACAGCAACGGATGCGACTACACCGCAACCCAAAGCAATTAAGAGCAAAACAAGAGACTTGGCACGCATGGGTGACGCCCTACATAAATGTACGGAAATCCGCGGCGTCCATGCCCAACTGTTTAACCTTAGTTCAAAAATGTATCTAAGGTGGTGTAACAACACTCACTTTTGGGTATCGGAGTTTTCCAACACGCTTCCAGCAAAAAATTAGGGTGCAAAAGAAAATCCCTACAATCGATACTACTGACAAACGGTTGTCGACACAGCCGACAAAAGTCAAAGTAGTAGGCACATTCCATGGGCCGTCCACCTAGAATCCCTGCAAATCTTGAAGAGCGGACGGCACGACGGAGCGTGCCTACCCCTATCTTTTCTCGGTTGTGTCGTTGTCGCATGTTGAACGCTTCGTGTTACAATACGGGTATGTTGTCAAGATTCATAAATTGTTCACGAAACGCTCGTTTTCTCTTGGACATCAAGCCTTCCTGCTTTACGAATGGACCGAATTTGAAACCATGAGTAATGTCTCGACCCCGCGAACTGCGGATAAAATCCTTTTGGACGAGTTTCTCGTTGCTAGATCAAAAATCTTGGAAATTGCAGCTACCTTGGACCGCCTGGATATGGCTCCGGGAGATGTCGGATCCATGCAACAGATGCAGCGGCTCAAGGCGGGCATCGAGATACTCCAAGACTCACATGGAAAAAAAGCGGAACGTGTGCAGTTACTCATGAGTCGAGAATACGACCCCTGCTGGCGGACCAACCTCAACGTTGACGCGGGCAGATTGCCCGCATCCTAGCGTTCATGGTCTCAATGAACAGCACGTATCCAACTCGACAATTCCCTTTGAATTCAAGCGAACAGAACTAATGGACTACATAGATCCACATATTCACATGGTTTCTCGAACCACCGATGACTACGAAACCTTAGCTCGGATGGGATGCGTAGCCATGAGCGAACCGGCATTTTGGGCGGGATTTGACCGAGGAAGCGTCGAGAGCTTTCGTGACTACTTTCGCCAACTCACCGATTTCGAGCCCAAGCGTGCAGCGCAATATGGAATCAAGCATTACACTTGGCTCTGCATCAATGCAAAGGAGGCTGAAAACGTCAGTCTCTCTCGCGAAGTCATCGCCATGATTCCCGAGTTTCTCGACAATCCCAATGTCTTGGGGATCGGTGAGATCGGACTCAATAAGAATACGCGGAACGAGTCTATTATCTTCTTGGAACACCTCGACCTTGCAGCCAAATACAATCAACAGGTCCTCATTCATACACCGCACCTTGAAGACAAATACCAAGGGACCCGTATGATACTCGACATGCTCATGAGTGATTCGCGATTGGAGCGTTCGCGGGTTTTGGTGGACCACGTGGAAGAACATACGATCCAAGCGGTCTTGGAGAATGGATTCTGGGCAGGAATGACCCTCTATCCCATTAGCAAATGTACCCCTCAACGGGCCGCTGACATGATCGAAAGGTATGGCACAGAGAGACTCATGGCGAACTCTGCAGGAGACTGGGGACCGAGCAAACCGACTGCGATACCAGATTTGATCATGGAACTAAAACGCCGTGGGCATTCAAAAGAATTAATTCAGCAAGTCGTTTACGAGAACCCCAAAAAATTCTTCTCGCAAAGCAAGACGTTTGTGGGATAGAAAAGGGATAACAGGCGTACCCATTCCTCAAAATTTCGGGTTCACTCCAACGTAAGTGAATGGAGTCACACTGCGAAGCTCGTTTTTGACTTCTTCGGACACAGCTAAACCGTCGACGAATCGCTCGAAGGTGGAGGTGTCGACATGGGCGTTACCTCGAGTCAACGCTTTCAGTGCTTCGTAAGGGTTCGGATATTTTTCACGACGCAGGATCGTTTGAATAGCTTCCGCGATCACGATCCAATTCATTTGAAGATCCAATCGAATCTTCTCTTCGTTCAAAACGAGCTTTTGAAGCCCCCGTTCGATAGACAGGATGGCCAGCACAAAGTGAGCAAAGGGAACGCCTATATTTCGAAGCACTGTCGAGTCGGTCAAGTCACGCTGCAATCGAGAAATCGGTAGCTTGGAAGACAAGTGCTCCCACAATGCATTGGCTATGCCTAAGTTTCCTTCGGCGTTCTCAAAGTCGATGGGATTTACTTTGTGTGGCATCGCACTCGAGCCGACTTCCCCCTCTTTGATTCTTTGCTTGAAGTAGTCCATAGAAACATATGTCCAAACATCGCGGCACAAATCGATCAGGATCACACCTATGCGTTTGATGGTATCCATTTGCGCAGCCAGGTCGTCATAGTGCTCGATCTGGGTCGTAAACTGTTGGCGTCGTAGCCCGAGCCGATCGTTGACGAATTGGTTACCGAACTCGATCCAATCGATATGAGGGTACGCGATGTGATGCGCATTAAAGTTTCCAGTGGCCCCGCCGAACTTGGCCGAGGTAGGTATCGATTGAAGTTGCGAGAACTGGCGTCTCAATCGTTCCACAAACACCATGAACTCTTTGCCCAGCCGAGTCGGCGACGCAGGTTGCCCGTGCGTACGAGCAAGCATCGGAATGTTCTGCCACTCGGATGCTAGATTCGCTAGCCGGAGGGTTAGTCCCTCCAGTCGAGGGTAAAGTTCATGCTCTAGCGCTTCTCGCCACGAGAGAGGAACGGCAGTATTGTTGATGTCTTGCGAAGTTAGCCCAAAATGTACCCACTCTCGTTGTTCGGAGAGGCCAAGTCGATCGATGCAATCCTTGAGAAAATACTCGACAGCCTTTACGTCGTGATTCGTCGTTTTTTCGTAAGCCTTGACTTGCTTTGCATCCGCCATGGAAAACTGTTGATAGATAGCGCGTAGTTGTTGAGCTTGCTCATTGCTCAGTGGCAACAATCCTTTGTCAGCGAGCAACAGCAAATACTCCACTTCGACACGCACTCGATAGCGAATCAAAGCATATTCCGAGAAATACTCATCGAGCTTTGGAGATCCGGCCATTTCGTCGGCATTGCTCAATTGTGAACGATAGCGCCCATCAATTGGAGAAACGGCTGTCAATGGTTCAAGCTGCATAATACTGTTTGAAAAGATAGTTTTAGAGGACTAGTCCGGGGCGATCGCTCGTTGCACATATTTGGCAAGGATGTCGGTTTCGAGATGAACTTTATCGTTGACTTGCAGTTGCCCTAGCGTAGTAACTTCGAGTGTGTGCGGAATAAGTGCGATGCTAAACATCTCGTCTGTGGCGTCTACGACTGTCAAGCTCACTCCGTCGATGGTAATGGAGCCTTTGGGTACCATCTGCCGAAGCAGGGGCTTCGAAGCTGAAAAATAAAAATGCGCCCATTCCCCTTCTTCGCGTCGACGTTGCAACTCGCCGAGCCCGTCAACATGACCCGTTACGAAGTGACCGCCCATTCGATCACCGACCCGTAACGATCGTTCGATGTTGACGAACGCATCCGGTTTCAAGGACAAGAAGTTGGTTTTGGAGAGGGTCTCTGAGCCAAGTTCGAACATGCACTGGGACAGCTCGATTGCCACCACCGTGAGGCAACAACCAGAAACGCAGATACTGTCCCCGATCCGAACTCCTTGCGATAACTCTCGCAGGTCCAGTGTTAATCGTAGACCGACGCCATCAAAAACAGATGCCGCAACCTGAGCCATTCCTTCCACGAGTCCCGTAAACATGTTTGCTAATCTTGCTGGTCTGGTTGATCGTTTGCTTTCTTAGACATTACGCGCGTTGCTTCCAGCAGCTCGATGATCTGCTCGACGGTGAGTTGCTCTGCTCGTAAACTTTCGGACAGGCCTAATTCACTGAGAATGGTATCTACCTGTGGTTTGGACAAATAGTCTTGTGTGGCAGTCGCCAGTTGACTTCTTAGGAATTTTCTTCGATGAAAAAACAGAGCTCGCAGTGTTGTGTGGAAATACTCGACATCCGAAATTCGAGCTCGTTTTTCAGCGTTGGGAATAATTCGAATGATTGAAGAGAAAACTTTTGGACGAGGCCAAAACACGCTCGGCGGAAGGTCTCGCAAGATTTCGCAATCACAAAGCGACTGCATCCAAATGGTAAGCGCGCTATAGTCTTTGCAACGGGGTGGGGCGACGATTCTTTCTGCCAATTCCCGTTGGATCGTTACGACCATTCGTTCGGGAAGGGGGGGGACCGTCAAGAGATTACTGATGATTGGAGTTGCAACGTTGTAAGGCAAGTTCGCTACTAATTTGAATTTAGCACCTGGATTGGCAGCAAGCTTTTCCGAAATGGTATCAATCACTTCTTGTCGGAGATGATTCTTGTTTCGAAGAACATCGCAGGTGAGCATGGTGATGTTTGGACAAGAAGCAAGTTCGCGGGCGGCGAGAACCTGCAATTCGCGGTCTATCTCGACCGTAACGACGTGCCCCACAACGGGAGACATTCTTTTCGTCAAAGACCCCATGCCCGTACCGATTTCCAAAATGACATCGTTGTGCTGGAAATCTGCACCTCTCGACAAAACGTCGAGAATGTTTAAGTCTATCAGGAAGTTCTGGCCGTATTTGGTCTTGGGCTGGATTCCAGCCGCTTCAAAGGTACGACTCAAGTATGTAAATGTTTGGCGGTCTGACATTCCGCCGATTGTCGAGGGTCGAAGCTCTTTCTCAAGGCCTAATCAACCGCGAATCTCGAAAATGGCCTCAATTTCAACCGCAATTCCGCCAGGTAATGCATTTGTTCCCAGGGCACTTCGCACACCAATGCCGAAGTCATCCCCCCAGAGATCAACAAACAATTGGCTGCATCCGTTGATGACTGCAGGTTGTTGATCAAAGTCGTCGGTGCATCGAACCAGACCAAGCAATTTAACGACACGAGCGATACGATCCAGGGATCCAAGGCCTGCTTTCAGTGTGGCTAACATTGCTAAACCGGTTTGCCTGGCAGCAATTTGGCCTTGTTCTAGGGTTAGCCCGTCAGCTTGTTTGCTACCTAAACGACCCGTGATCAAGGTGCGGTCTGACTTCAATGGGCCATGGCCCGAAACATATACCAGTTCGCCTATCGCGAGCATAGGTTTGTACAACCCAATCGGCTTCGGTGCAGGAGGAAGCTCAAGTCCTAGAGATTTCAACTTTTCGTCGATCATATTCAATCTAATTACTTTTGATTGGGATGCTGAGTTGGCTCAATACATCGATATCTTAGCTTTTCTTATCGGATTTTGAAGGCTGCCCCTCATGTCAGCCGGGCAAAAGTCTACACGCTTATCCTCCAAGCGAAATCAATACGTTTGCGATTGGAACGCGGAGCCGAATATTTTACTAGCTAGCTCGTGGGCACTCTCTTTTTGTGCATTACTCACCGATTTCCAGTACGATGGCTCGATAAACAAGACAGCAGCTGGTACGGAGGGAGGAAGTTTCTTTGCAAGCTGGTTCAAAATCGCAACCTCTTTGGACGAGAGTCGATGCGTGCGAGCTAATGTACGGAAGAGCTTCTTCTTCGAGTATTTTGGTTTTCTGAACCAATTTGCAAATACGACCGCGATGGTCCATATGGCAATCAAGACCATGACCGAAGCAAATGTCCAAAGGAAAATCGAAGACCAAGGAGTTTTTATTTTGTCGTACCCCTGAGGTCGAAATATATCTGCGCAAAGAAACGACAACCGGTAGATGTCAAAAACCTTTAGCGGGACAGTCCACATCATCTAGCCGTTCTTGTTCGTGTTTCGAAAACTCTCGAGTTGGCGGATCGAATGCGCTGCGACCTCAGAAACGTTAGACTCTTCATCCCAAATCAAGGGCGAAATCAGTTCGATGGCGGAGTCGCGATCGTGCCCAAATGCGACCGATTGAACCGCTTCGGCACGAACTAATTTGTTTGGATCATTCAAGGCCAAAATCGTCAGTTCCATGAGCTGTTCGTCATTGCCCAGGTATCTAATCATGCGGATTGCATTTGCTCGTTTCGAATGCGACTGGGACTGGATTTCCGCTTTCAAGAAATCGACACAGTCTTTGTCCACAAGTCTCGCAATTCTGCCGTACGCCTTGACATGCGATTCCGGCCAGCCTTCGGCGTGTCGAAACAGATCCTCCGTTTTGAACTCCGAAAGCGCTGCGTTCACTGCGACTCGCAGACTATTGGGGAGATCGTAATAACTATCAAGCAATTGTTCGAGTGCGCTTCGGTAAGAAGCTTTCCAGGGGGGAGGTTCGTAGGGCTCGATATCCGGACGATCAAAACAGTCGCTCAAAACCATGACAACAATTTCAGATTTTAGCGTTCTCAGTGAGCGAATCGCATTGACGCACTCAAGTTTTGTGTCGTGATCATTACTCTTGGCCGCAAAATTCACATTGTGAATCAGCACGTCTTCGTTGACTCCAGTGGCAACCAGCAATCGCAGCAGGGACTTTACGTCGATCGAATCAAGTTGCATCGAAGCAAGGTCCAGGTTTTTGATCAATGGAAGCGGGAAGTTTACGAAGTTTTCCTTGAACGATGGAGTCGCTGTAAAGCGCTTTTCCAAAGTAGTCATCATTCGAAGTGTTTTCGCGGGATCGCGATCCATCAGCACTTCTAGGCTCGCCTGATTGGGATTGTTTGCCCAAAATGAACCGCACGTCAATTCATCTGCGCCTTCCCGGTTTAGTTGCTTGAGACGCTTGAGCACCACCGGAAATCCATCTGCAGCGATTGGGGAAAACAGCTCGCGGTAACAATCATCGTCCCAATGGCAACATATTAGGAATGCATCGACTATCGCGTTGTTGCGATGCTTGGAATACCTCCGAACGGAAATGAGTAAGTCGTTTAGCAGTCGCTCTCTGGCGGGAAACGCCCTAGAAGAAGAGTGCTGTCTAGCGCTCTTCCCAAACTCAGCCGCCAAACTATCGATGAGTTGCGCGGCCACCATTTGCTGGGGATCATCGGCTGATTCGGCTGAAGCCACCAAAAAATGAAAAAGCTCATGAAGCTGGAGTTTTGCAATTGCGACCAAGCCTCGTTGGCGGGTTTCCGGCTCCCTACTTGCTAGCGCGGCTTCCACGGGAGTAATGAACAACGAGGAGTGACTCCTGAGGAGAGAAATCTCCTCCGCATCGCACAGGTCAATACAGCGGACAATCGTCTCCATCTCTTTGGAACCATTTCGGGCAAGTAACGCCTGAACTCCTCCTATTCGAATGGCAGGGATTTCGCATCGAAGTGCAAACTCCAAAACCTCAATGGAAGCTAGATTCCGAGGCTGGCTGAGAACCCAGAAGGTTGAACTTAATGGTTGCGTGCGAGTCGAGTTCATGGGGCGCGAGGAGTTCAATGTAAGAATTAGCAAGCTATCGATTCTTGCTTGATGTCCTTCGTCACTAGACACGTCAACATTCATTGAAATGAGAAATGAATGCGTTTATCCGATGATTTTCAGTCACCCTGTGCGTTTTGTAGGAGCTTTTCAATAAGTAAACCGATGAAAATCTACATCTCAATTGGCTATTGGCTATTGAAGGCGCGGTGGACGCGAGATATCATTTTCCCCTCAGTTTGTCCGTACGGGCGTCGGAGAATTCGCGTCCCGCAGTCGTTTTAGAGGTTTTCGATCACAATAATGTCAGATTTCCAAGGATCCTTCGGTCGTCGGCCGCCAAATGGAAAGCGAGTTCCTCGCAAACGTGCCAGAATGAAAGTTCGGATCAAGAAGAAGGATCCCCTATTGGTTGATGGCAAACGGCCTCGCCCAATGTATGTTGACTACAAAGATATCGAACTGCTTTCGAAATTGGTAAATCGTCACGGTCGCATCGTCTCTCGCAGAAAATCGGGTTGTTCTGCCGCCAGTCAGCATGCCGTTAGCCAGGCTGTAAAGCGTGCTCGATTTATGGCCCTCATGCCTTACGTCGGCGATTAGTACTATTTTGGAAGGGTTGTGTTGTTGGATTGAATCCCTTCCTGCATGAGACGATCGTCGAATTCTGCCATACAGATGCTGCTGGAATTGCTCATTTTTCTGCCTTGATGCAATATTCGGAGCAGGCAGAGCATGCATTTTTGCGGTCACTGGGCTTCAGTGTGTTTTCCCACGCCCTAGGCTCAATAACTTGGCCAAGAGTGAAAGTTGTTGCGGAATTTCTCGGTCCGGCCTACTTTGAAGATCTTCTCAAGATTGAATTGAGCGTGAAAAAGATCGGTGAAACGAGTGTTACCTACACCTCGTCGATAAAGGGTCCGTCTGGCAGTGTCGCCATTTGCGAAACAGTCTGCGTTTGTTGTACACATTCGGCGGGGGCTCCCAGTAGCCTAGTGAAAACGTCTATTCCTCCCTCCATTCGCGAAAAGCTTCGCGAGTTTCTTTCTTAGGGTTGTCCGTCCGAGAGTTGCTCAGATGTTCGAATGATTGTAACTTGGTCAACGAGAAAGCGTTTTCCAAGGCGTTCAACTCAAACAATTTTGATGGAACTCAGAAAGAGGCAGTTCAATGATGCGACGATTGATTGGGTTTTCGATGCTTGTTTTGTTTTTAACGAGTTGTAAACCCCAAGAAGAACTACTTCGGGAACAAAGAGTAGCGGACGAAGCAGCCGCGGCACTCGAGAACAAACCCGCCATGGAAAGCCAAGTTGCCAAGACGGGTGTTGGAATCAAAGGAGACAGTCTCGAGGGAACCTCTTCTAACAATCCGGCGAGCGTGGTTTCGGCTCCTGCGCTCGCGTTCTTTAAGCTAAAAGAGCGCGTAGTGTTCGAGATTCAGCTTCCAAAACAAATGGATTTATTCAAAGCGTATCATGGAAGGCCACCCAGAAACCACGAAGAGTACATGAAGGAGGTTGTAACCAACCAGATCAAGCTACCTGCTTTACCGACGGGTATGGTTTACCGGTATCATGCCGACACGGCCGAACTTTGGGTTGAGCCTGAAAAGCAAAACACCAGCGGTTCAACGGCTGCGCCATGAATTCGCAGTCTTCGTATACTAGCTCGTTTGATGGGGTAATCTTTGACCTGGATGGCACCCTGCTCGACTCTCTTCAGGATATCGCGGAAGCTGCAAACCGTGTGCTCCATTCGTTAGGAAGTCCGACATATCTCGTTTCGGACTATCGTTATTTGGTCGGAGACGGCGTGAGCATGCTATTTCAAAGAGCATTGCCATCATGTGCGAACAACGATGAATTGAGAACAGAGTGTATGCAACGATTCGAAGCGGAATATTCGAACTGCTGGAAGAATCACTCCAAACCCTACGATGGAATCGTCGAACTGCTGAAATCGATTCGCACAACCGCTTTGAAGCTAGGTATTCTTTCCAACAAATTGGATCCCTTTACTAAAAAATGCGCCTCGTATTTCTTTCCATCGATTTCTTTTGACATGGTTGTTGGGCATTCAGACCGTTTCCCACGCAAACCCGATCCTGCGAGTGCGTTGTGGATGGCCGAGACACTTAAACTTCATCCCGATCGTATCGCTTATGTCGGAGATACCAACACCGACATGAAAACTGCGGCCAACGCTGGCTTTTTTGCGATTGGAGTCGCATGGGGATTTCGTCCCGAGACTGAACTTAGAGAATATGGTGCAAGAGTCGTGGCTCATGCTCCTAGCGACTTGAAAGCGATACTTCTTTCTTAGGCTAGGAGTCCTGCAACATGTTCTCGTTGTTGAACGCGGAACTTTGTAGGAAGCCATGAAACCTGTACTCAGTGCATCTCGATCACCGGACCAAGCGAAGCAAGACGAGTTTGAGCTAATCAAACGTAGAATTCACCAACGATTGGTCGACAAGCTCGATTTATCGAGAGTTGGGGATTTGAAGGGCGAATCGTTTCGACGAGAAATTCGACTGGTCGTAGAACACCTCTGCGAGGCGGAGAACACACACCTTAATCGGTCGGAGCGAGATCGATTGATCGATGAAGTCTTGGATGAGACACTCGGTCTAGGTCCTTTGGAATTCCTTCTGAAAGATACCGCGATAAGCGACATTCTCATCAACGGTCCCAAAAATATCTTTGTGGAAAGAAAGGGGCAACTCGAGAAGACGGCAGTCGAGTTTCGAGACAATGCCCACTTGATGCAGATCATCGATCGAATCGTTTCGAAAGTAGGCCGACGCGTAGACGAAACATGCCCCATGGTCGATGCTCGACTCGAGGATGGTTCTCGGGTGAACGCGATCATTCCACCTTTAGCACTCGACGGCGCGTGCGTTTCTATTCGTCGATTTGGTGCCAACCCCATCAAGCTTGAGGGGTTGCTAAATTTCAAAGCGCTCACACCTGAAATGGTCATGCTGCTCGAAGGTTGTATCAAAGCGAGGCTGAACATTATCATCAGTGGTGGTACAGGTTCTGGTAAGACGACGCTGCTGAATACGCTTAGTAGTTTCATCCAGAACGATCAACGTATCGTCACTATCGAAGACGCTGCGGAACTACAGCTCCAACAGGAGCACGTTGTTCGATTGGAGACTCGCCCAAACAACATCGAAGGCACGGGCGCGATTACAGCGACGGATCTGGTTCGCAACGCACTGCGAATGCGGCCGGAACGAATCATCATCGGCGAATGTCGAGGTGGTGAAACGTTGGACATGCTCCAAGCGATGAATACGGGGCACGACGGGTCGATGACCACCGTTCACTCCAATTCACCTCGCGATGCGATCGCTCGTCTGGAAACGCTTGTGATGATGGCTGGATTTGATCTGCCCGTGAAAGCGATCCGTCAGCAAGTGGCAGGCGCAGTCGATTTGATTATCCAAGCGAACCGACTTCAGGGTGGACCCCGAAGAGTATTGAATATTACAGAAGTGCAGGGGATGGAGCAGGACACCGTGGTGCTACAGGACATCTTTCGATTTGTCCAAGACGGAGTGGATGAGAGCGGTAAGGCCATGGGCTACTTTGAAGCAACGGGCGTGAGACCGTCTTTCATGCCTCGGCTGGAAGCTGCAGGAATCAAGTTGCCTGCAAGTGCATTCCGTCAACGAATAATGATGCGAGCGTAACCTATGTTGGTATTGATCACTGTGGCATGTACGGGGATTTGTGTTGCAGCCATTGTCGGGGCTGTCGTCATTGCGATCCGCGGTGATGAAGATTCAATCGCGGAATCTCGACTGACGTCGCTGACGAAGAAAAGAAGTAAGGATACTTTAGGGGAGGATGATTCTCTCCGATTGAGGAACCCTCTAGAGAATTCAGCTTCTTTTCTTGACGATTGGATGCGTCGTACATTCGACATGCAAACGTTACTTGAACAGGCAGCAATCAAATTGCCTCTGTCTAGCTTCACCTTCCTTTGTATTGGTCTAGCAATCGCAGGAACTTTGGGTTGTGCTTTTGCGCCCATTCCCATTTACATTGCGCCTGCTGCAGGAGCAATTTTGTTCTTCCTACCTTTTCTTTGGGTGAACTTAAAGAGAAAACGCCGAATTGCGAAGTTCAATGCTCAGTTGCCTGATGCTCTCGAATTACTAAGCAGGTCGCTCCGAGCTGGGCATTCGCTTGGTTCGGGATTTGGTCTTATATCCGAGGAAATGCAGGATCCTCTCGCAAAAGAGTTCGGTCGTTGTTTTGAAGAGCAGAATCTAGGCGTATCGCTGGAGGCGTCTTTGGAGTCGATGACAAAACGAATTCCAAACTTGGACCTTCGGTTCTTCGCGACGGCCGTCATTCTCCAGCGAACAACGGGTGGCGATTTGGCTGAGATCTTGGACAAGATTGGCCGACTCGTTCGGGCAAGATACCGGCTTGCGGGACAAATCCAAGCTCTCACGGGAGAAGGAAGATTGTCGGGGATTGTGCTCCTCGCGTTACCCCCTGGCCTTTTCACAATGATGCTGGTCTTGAATAAAGACTACATCATGAAGTTATTTACCGACCCCATGGGCCAGTGGATGCTCGGTGGCGCCATCGTCATGCAGTTGACCGGTGCCTTTGTGATAAAGAAGATTATCGATATCAAGGTTTAGTTCTTAGGAAAATCAATGAACATCTATTTCTTGGCCGCCTTGGAGCAACGTTGGCTGATCATCTTCTGCGTGTTTTTGGGTGTGTGCGCGACGGTATGGTTCCTTCTGGATATGTTTTCCAAGGATACGAATCATGCAGCAGAGTCTCGTTTGGACATGTTGAATGATCGCAAAAGAGTAGAAAAGAATGAAAAAGGAAAAGCGGCGGGTGTAGATAAACTAACGAGAGTTCTTGAAAAAGCGTCACCCTCTTTGGCAAAACATCTCGAACCCAAAACTGAGGCTGAGAAAAGCAAACTCGTTCAACGACTAACGGAGGCGGGGTTTCGTTCTGAAGCTGCGCCAGCTATGTTTCTGTCGATCAAGGTGATCGTTGCTACTGTTGCGGTCGTTCTCGCTGGCGGTGCAACCGCATTCACGTCTGGGTTGAGCCAATCCATTCTCCTTCGCGCTGTATTGTGCGGCGGGATTGCGTTCTTTCTACCGGAGCTGGTGCTAGACTTTCTCCGGTCGAATCGGAAGAAGCAAATCACACTCGCATTGCCCGATTGCTTGGATCTTCTGGTAGTCAGCGTAGAAGCCGGTTTAGGTTTAGACCAAGCCATGCGGAAAGTTGCCGACGAAATGCGGGGAGCATTTCGGGTTCTTTCCGATGAAATTCAGCTTAGTACACTGCACCTTCAAATGGGAATGGTACGAGCTACTGTCTTACAAGAACTAGGCTCGAGAACGGGAGTTGAAGATCTCAGGACGCTTGCAACGCTTTTGATTCAAGCGGATAAGTTTGGCTCTGGTGTTGCTCAGGCGCTACGTGTGCAGAGCGATTCGATGCGGATCAAACGTCAACAGATCGCGGAAGAGAAAGCTGCAAAAACGGCGGTCAAGCTGATTTTCCCTTTGGTTATCTTTATTTTCCCAGGGGTATTCGTCGTTCTTGTTGGCCCCGCCGCTATTCAAATGGCTCGAGAGATGTTCCCGGCAATGGAAGGTAGATAACGAAATTTAACAAAAGAAAGAAAGCCCTTTCGGGCCTACTTTCTTTTGTTTCCAATCTGAGCTACACCTCCAAGCTATCGAGGCTGGAGAAGAGCTTGAATCCCAAAGGTGAAGAAGCTTCCAAGGCCGAAGTTTAATATTTCTTCGCATGGCTTGTATCGAAGTATCAAGGTATCACCGGGCATTACGAGCGGCCTTGACCTGGGATCCGTGGTCGCTTCTGATAAGTCCACTTCGATAGTTACCTGTCCATTGCATGGCGTCTTTCTGAGGATGTACAGGATCCCAGGTGGAACGCCACCTACCGAACCAATACCGAATCCACCCCCTCCTCCGCCTTGACCGCGAGAACTGAGTCCGGTGCCTGCCATTGCCATGGCGCCGAGAACGTCGAGATCATAATCTCTTGGAATCGCCCATTCCCCTCCAGGCAACAATCCACCCGTGTAGAAGACTTCTGCATCGCGAGATTCAATGTAGACCACATCGCCGTCCTCTAGCAAGATGTCTTCAGGTCGGAAGGTCGGTACCACGCCTGGTGGTAAACGCATCGGGATCTTGGTAACAGCAGGATCATCTGGCAGCGGCGGTGGGCAGCTGCATGGCGATGGATTGGAATAGTATGTTTGATAGAACTGTTGGATGAAGGAATCTCTCGCTTGCTGATTCGCTTTATTGGATTTGAGGATTCGAACTTCATTCTTTGCATTGACGCCAGGGAGTCCACCCGACTCGATCAATGCATTAAGCACGTCGTTCCGATATGCGGCTAATTTAACGATCTTGCCAGAAGAACTTTGGTCAGCACCTCGAATGTAGCCACCCTTCGCGTTCCCACCCTGACTATTGGAACTGGATTGATCTTGCCGCACAACCACGACGTTGTAGGTTCGCTCCTTGAGAATGGTTACACTTGGACGCAGCTTATCACCATCTCGTACAATCTTCGCGTCAAGATACGCTTTTCGGATCAGGTTGGTGACTTGTTCAATATTCATCCCCTTCACCTTGATCGGTGCAATCGAGGGTAACGCGATCGTACCATTTTCTTGAACCGCGATTGGAAAGCCGATCGACGGATCAAGTGTGCTGTTTTCGCCAGGGAAGTTAACGGGTGGTGGTTCTGGTGGCTTGTCTGCGGAAGAATACGGTAGGATGCCTTCGATGTAGACGCCGAGAACATCCCCAGAGTCGAGCAGATACTGACGCATCGGCTCTTGGCTTAGACGAGCGGGATCCAAAGCAATTAAATTGTTCTTGGTTTGCGCCAGAAATTGTGGAGGAAGCCTTCGTACTGGAATACCCGTGATGGGCTGGGTCAATGCGGTGCACCCGGTACTGAGACTAGCAACGACGAGACAGCTTGTCATCGATATTGTTTTCGACAAACGTTGCAGCAGTCGTGATGCGATGCCTACTTTCGATTTGTTGGTCGTCATTGGATTCCATTCCATCGACATGATTCATACCTCAGAGCCCGTCATGGGCAAGATTGGATCGTATTGCGAGTTTGGGCTGGGCATTCCGAGTGTTAGACAACACCCAAAAAAAATGGTTGATCTGGTTACAGGCCCGAGATTGGGTCAATCATCGGCTCGATGCTTTGGATTGGGCTTTCCAGCTTGGTGTCACTGAGAACCTGTTTTGCCCCACCGTTTCCAGGACTATTGGGAACAGCAGTTTGCGGAATGGGGTATATTCCTTGATAGGCTGGATCTAGCATGCCATGTTGTGCATATTGTTGTTGAATTCCTGCCGAAGTCTGCATTTGATAGTAGTTGCCGATTCCATCTTCTTCTGCAGCACGTACGCCATGCGGGAATCCAGAGAACCATGCTGAGACTTTCGCCTGGCCCTCGCACGATTGGTATCTCCAGCCCCAATACTCACGGGGTGGAAAAGAGGGAACACAACCTGTACCGCCGTCTGCAACATCCATGTAGCCAGCGCGGAAACCACGGGCGAAGTCCTTCACGTGTTTTTGATTTTGGAAGCAACTCGAACGAGCGTTCCAGGCGCGTTTGGCAGCGACCACATGCTTGTCTCGCAGCATTTTGTCGTTCCATTGCCTGTTATATGTCCATGAGTTGTTCGCCGCAGTGAACGCGGAGCATCCGCTGCACATCGGTAGCAGTGCAGCACCTAGCAGCGCAGCTAGAACTAAACGCCTCTTTGAGCTAGCTTTGGAGACGCGGCCAATTTCCCGCACTCTCTCCCACAATTTGACCGACATTCGCATGCCCCCTTGCTTCGAATCCTTTAAGAAAGGATGGCTAGCATGTGACCACGCAAGCCCAAAGTCCCCTTTCCTAGGCTTGGATATCGACCAGACGGAGTGTGGAGTTTAGTGAATATTCCGTCTACTCCGTTTTTGATCTTGACATTAATTGTTCTGAATTGAAGGAACATGCCGATCGTCCTATCATTTGCGTGCGATCGCACAAAGGTTGCTGCATTCCTTTGAGTTTCTATGGGAATTGATTGAAGACTCTTCTAGACTGGTATCGGAACATACTATGAACACCGAAATACCCGCTCCACAAAATTCGCAAGACGATTCTGACGATTCCGGTCACCGACGACGGTCTGGAAAGCAACGCTCGAGTAGCCGGTCTGGAAAGAAAAGCAGCTCGAGCGCACCGACTAGACCCTTGCAAGCCCTGATCCCAAACTCTTTAGAGTTTTTGTGTCGTGTCGGGTGCATTCTTTTGGTTCTTCTTACACCTTGGTATTTTGGCTCGGTGTATTGGACCTCGCAACAGGTGATTTATTGGGCTGTGGCCGCATTGCTATGCACCCTACCATTACTGGCGATTGCAAAAATCGTTTACCGTAAATCGGCTCCGCGGGTCCCTTGGACTTCCTGGGTGTTTCTTTCGCTTGCGGGGTGGGCATGGCTGCAATCACAGCCATTTTTCTCCGTTGAAAATCATGATGTCTGGTCTCCTCCATCGGTTGCGATGCAGCGTTGGGCCTTGGGTGTCACCGCGTCTCCAGAAGCAATTTCCGATCGAACGATTCAACTCAATGGTTTTGAACCCGACCGAATGCCGTGTGATCTAGCAAAACTTGACACTTCCAAACTGGCGTGGAGTATCGAGCCGTTGCACACTCGGGGCGCTGTCGTTGGAATGCTCGTTTGTTCCCTGATGTGCTACTGTGGTTCCTCTTTGTTTTCTTCAAAGCGGGGTCAGCTTTCGCTGTTTATTGCTTTAACGGTAATGGGGGTAGCAATCGGCTGCTTCGGGCTCCACGGGGCATTTTCTTATCAAGCCGAGAACGTACTTGGGCTTCGAACGGGAGGGTCGTTTGCCTCTTTTCGATCCAAAAACTCTGCAGGCGGATTTTTGAACATATGCATAGCAGGATGCATTGGGTTAGTCGCATGGACGATGAATTTTTCGAGGAGAAAAAGGACAGACTTCAGATATCGATTCAGTGATGAGAGTACCCCGAAGAGGATTCGCGGTGCAGTGGAAGACTTTCTTTCCGATCTCAATACACCTCAGATCGCTTCGCTTTTGTGTCTCATCACGATTGTCATCGCCTTGATCATGAGCCTTTGTCGCGGCGCGGCAGTGGGGGCATTGGTCGGAATCATCGGTGCGTCGCTCTTGGTCAATTCTGGCAACAAGGGCCGGGGGAACTGGATTCCAGTCTTAATTCTTCTTTTGACTTCAATCGGATGCATGCTGGCCTTTCAAGTGGACGACGACAGCCTCAAGAGGCTTGAAAGTCTTGCAGAGCTAGATCTCGAATTAGAGGCGCTTAAGGGGCGTTCGTATGTCTGGGGAATGGCATGGAGCGCGATGAGCTATTACGGCTTGCTCGGAAGTGGCCTTGGCACATTTCACTTCGCCTACCTGCCCTTTCAAAATCCCTCGACTCCGGGATGGTTTTACCATGCGGAAAGTCTATATGCGCAATGCGGTGTTGAATTGGGCTATATCGGTTTAACTGTCTTGATCATCGCGATTTTCGCAAGCTTTTTGACACTGCAAAAACGGGTTCCAACCGATACATGGAAGGCAGCTTACCCGGCCAAGATCGCTGGTGCCTATTTGTTATTGAGCCAAGCCTCGCATTCGGCAGTGGATTTTGCAATCATTTTTCCTTCATTGTTCATTCCTGCCTGCCTGCTGCACGGTGCTGTCTCAGAGTCTATTCGACAGGCGGTCTCGTCCAGTTCTAAACCCATCGATAAACGCGAATCTGCCACCCTAGTTGTCAATGAGAAGCGAAGCATCGGGAAGCTTGCTGTATCGCTAGTGCTGTTTTTGCTGGTGGGCGGTTTAGGCTATTTGTCCTACAGTTCTCTTGCTAACTTAGCCGCGGGTGAGCGGCTCGAGTTTCAAGCTAGCCAAGAAGATAACGCTCCTCTTGAGAAACGCCAACCAGGACGTGTTGAACGGCTCCTGGAACAATGGCCGCTCGATACAGCTGCTCTAAAAGAAAATCCACAGGCACTGAAGACGATTGCAGACGCTTGTATCTACGACTTTCGAATGAATCAAATGCTCAATATCCCTGTCAACGTTCTGCCTGAAACCGCTTGGCCGAATACCATGCCGATCTTGATGCAACTGGGGTTGGACAGAGACTCGACCCCAGACGGGCAAGCGAAGATCGTTCAGTTAGCGGGCGGCCCCGCAGCGATTCAATTGATGCAGCAGGCGTCGAGTTTTTATGCTCGTGCAAACTTGCATTCACCACTTGACTGGCGACTTAGTTGGGGGCGGTGCCTCACCGCTCTTCGCTGTAGCCGAGACGATATGGCGAGAGTGCTACCAGCGGTGGATTGTTTAGGGAGACACGTTCCCAACCAAGTACTGAACGCGTCGTTTCTCTTCAGGAAGCAGTTATCGGACGAACAGGTGGACAAGGTTTGGAAACAAGCAATGCGAACCAATCCTGCGTCGGCCGTCGAAGCAGCCAAAATGATAGTTTCAGAACGAAATATCGACACTCTCGACATCGGGATTTTCCCGCAGAGGTCCGAGATTTTGGTCCAGCTCGCTCAATCCGTAATTACCAAAAGCAAGTATCCTGAACTGTACGAAAAGCTTTGGAAACGCGCGATCGATGTATTAGACACTTCGAAAATGTCTGAAGCGAATACAGAGATCTGGTATGCGGACGCAGCGATCGCCCTGGATGACTTGGATGGTGAGATCAAACACTTGCGAGTCGCGGTGCGTCTTCAGCCAACGAATGTGGAACTCACCTGCCGATTGATTGAATGTCTAATCAAAGTGGGAGAATACGATCAGGCGAATGCTCTTTACGAACAGGCTAATAAGTTAGAGTCGTCCAATAAAACCCTTCAAGCCATTAAGACGAAATTACGCTAGAATCAGAGGCGATTGAACCATCCGCCCCCATTTGTTTTGTCTGTAGCTGTAGTGTAGTAGGTGCATCATGTGGTTTTCTCAGATCGTCTGGCTCGTGCTGCTTGTAATTGTTGCGCAGATTTCCACAGCGACAGCCATGACCACATCGGCGACAACCACATCGGCGACAACCATAACGGCGACAACCATAACGGCGACAACCATAACGCAGACGGAAGCTGTTATCCATGCTCAGCAGATGTCGAAACAACTCTCGACTCAAGAGTGGCTAGGGCCCATCGCTGCGGTTGCACTCTCGCCATTTTTCGGACTCGCTTGCCTTTCAGGGATTGCAACTTATGGCCCCGAGTGGCTTCAGCAGAAAAGCGTTTTCCTATCAGTTGATAGTCCGATGAACAACCCATTTCTGTTTTGGGTAATGGCGGTCTTAACCGTGATTACTAGTTTGCCCCGCTTTACCAAAATCAGCAAACCCATCTCCCTATTGGCTGAGAAGCTCGAATCATATTCTGCAGTCATCATTTTGGTCCTCTTGAAGTTTGCAGCGTCAGCTTCGATGGAACCACCTCCATCCGTTGAAATCGCTTTGAGTGCGGGAATCCTAAGCGTCTCCAACGATGTGATGTTTTCCATTGCTGCGGCCGTGAATCTGATTGTGATCAACACGGTAAAACTCGCGATCGAATTTCTTGTTTGGCTGATTCCCATTCCGTTTGTCGATTCGGTCCTGGAAATCTTCAACAAATCGCTCTGTGCGGGGCTGGCTGCACTTTATGCTTATAGTCCGTTTTTGGCATCTCTCGTCAATCTTCTACTCTTTGTTGTCTGCGCCTTTTTATTCTTGAGAGTGACTCGCTATCTGCGATACCTAAAGACGCTCTACATTTGGCCTACAGTTCGATCCGCCATGGGAGTCGATGAATCGAAGGAGTTGGTTTTTCCTGGATTCACCATCCACAAGTGGAAAGGGATTCCCTCGCGATCTGAGCTTAAGCTCGAGAGAAAAGAAGCAGGCCGAATCGAAATTCTGCACTGTACTTGGTTGACAACCCATGTATTGGGGACGGCCACAATCAAATCTGCGAACACAGGGATTTTGGCGGATCGATATGTCCTCAGTATGGAGGGGGACGAAGTTTCCGTCGATGTTCGGAGGGGAACGGTCCCCAAAGAAACACTCGACAGCCAGGTCAACGCAGCAACGACGGTCGCAACTTAGAGGACCGTACAACTACAGGAACTAGCGCAAATGTGCCTTCCGCGATCGTCATGGATTTGACATTCGACGAAGCCAATGCGAAGACCGCGTTGAATGAGTTTACCCGTAGCAATGAGGCGTTTGGTGACGACAGGCCGCATGAAATGGATATGAAGATCGATGGTCGAGAAATCTTGCCCTGCATCTAGAGTTCGTCCGAATGCGATACCCATGGCCGCATCCGCGAGAGCAGCAAGAACCCCACCATGCACTCGCCCCATCGGATTGTGAAGCCTAGAGTCTACTGCCAATTCAACGGTTGCCTGCCCAACAGATCGGTCCTCTTCGGTGGCAGGAAGAACGTGAAAGCCTATCAACTGGGAAATCGGAGCTTCGGAAAATCTATCGGACATTTTTACGGATGGTTGACGGTGTTGGCTCGCTCAGATTGAATTCTTGCAACGCGAAGTCAGCATCCAATCGACGTACACTCTTCAATTGAATATCGCCGGATGCCGGATTGATATGATAAACCGCTAGGGTCTGCTTCGTCTGTTCAAAAATAGCAATCTGCTGAAATCCATTGGAAAGTAAAACACTTGCCATCATGCTGGTCCCAGAAGAACCGACGTGAGCCGGAGCGACTGCCGAGACTGCCCCCATCCCAGATACGGGATTGGCTGCGTTCTGACTCCAAGTCAGACCGTTGGACAGGAGGATTGCATAACCAAGTCCGAACAAGATGGTCGTAAGGGAAAGTCCGCGTAAAAATCGAATTCGCATAGAACACAACTCCTTGAGAACAAAGGCATCATCAGCCTTTCTACTTTCCAAGCCACGTTTTCCGCCAGACCAATCCTGCATTCTCTCCTTGAATCGCATTCGCAGCATTCCGGTGTTCGACGGATCAAAACTCGTATTCCCTCTTTTTGGAGTGGGGTGCCGGGGAATTGCATCCCCGCAAGTTACTGTGCGCAATATGCAGACTCTGGTATGTTGATAAGCATGTTTTGGCATCAACATCCCTTTTCGCTTTTCTAGCAAACAGATTGTCAATGGACGAGAATGAAATGGACTCTACGGGAGAAGGTTCAGCTAAAACTGTAGATTCAGCTGCGCACGTAGCATCGGATCCACAGTGGAAACCGCTATCTGCCAAACAGCGTCGCGTCCTGGGAACTTTGATGGAGAAATCAAAGACAACGCCAGATGCCTATCCCATGACCTTTAGTGGCCTTACGACGGGTTGCAATCAAAAAAGCAATCGAGAGCCGGTCACAAACTACACCGTGGATCAAATAGAAACCGTCGTTGACGAATTGCGATCGCTCGGAGCTATCACGATCGTACAAGGTTCTGGACGCGTGACCAAGGTTCGTCACTACGCTTATAACTGGATGGTACTGAATAAAACTGAAGCAGCGATTATGACGGAACTGCTGCTTCGAGGCGAGCAAACATTGGGAGAACTGCGAACGCGTGCATCGCGGATGGAGCCCATCGACGATTTAAAGCATCTACAACAGCTTTTTGACGACCTCAAGAGCCGAAACCTGGTTGTAGAGCTTTCGCCGCCAGGCCGAGGGCAACTAGTGACACATAATCTATACCCCGAATGGGAGCTCGATCAACTGAAGTGCAAATCCGCAAATATGTCGTCGTCGCCAACCGAGGATTCTGAAGATTCCGTTCCGGCAATCCATAGTCGTGGGGTTGTTCCACCTAAGGTAAACGATGAGTTGGAGCAACTCAAGAAAACGGTGGAGTCTTTAGCAACTCGGCTTGCCTACATCGAATCCGAGTTGGGGATCAAAGCTCCTTGAGTTTGATCCATCGACTTTTTCTGCCTTTGAAAAGGACGTCGGATTTGCGGTTTCGGCCGAACTAGAACATTCCAATTGGATTTCAACAATTCGCTTAGCGATTTTTCCATGAAGAGCAGGGAAAGTTTCGCGACTTGTGTTGAACTCGATACTTCTTACTAAGTATTGTTCGCCGGAAGTCGATCGACTTAAGAATAGGTTAGTTTGGTGACTGACGATCGAATCTCCAGCATGGGTGTTTTTATGGCAACGTTCGCCAATTTCTTCGCAACGAACAAAGCAACTCCGAATCAAGAATCCCAGGAAGTCACCCGGTTGACTTCAGAACTGGAATCTTTGCAGTCAATGTTTCAATCGTTGTCCAAGTCGACTGCAATCATCGAATTCGACCCAGTCGGCAATATTCTCACAGCCAACGAAAACTTTCTCTTCGCTTTGGGTTACTCCAGAAACGAAATTTTGGGCAAACACCATCGATTGTTTGTAAGGAAGGAGTACTCGAACTCAATCGAATATCAGAACTTCTGGAAGACACTCGCGGCTGGAGAGTTCGTTGAAGGACAATTCTGTCGCGTAACGAAAAGCGGCAAAGAAATTTGGATTCAAGCCTCTTACAACCCGGTTATCGACGCCAACGGTCAGATTGTGAAAATTGTCAAATTTGCGAGTGATATAACGGCGCGAAAACAACATGAGGCAGAGTTACTAAGTCAAGTCCAAGCGGTGGATCATTCATATGCAGTTATAGAATTCAATCTTGATGGTACGGTTCGAACGGCAAATGAAAGCTTCCTCACCGCTTTTGGCTATTCTTTGATCGAGATTCAAGGCAGGCACCATCGCGTGTTTGTAGATTCGTCGGAGCAAAATACGGAAGCCTACAGAAGCTTCTGGTACCAACTAGGCCGAGGGCAGTTTCAGCGAGGACGCTACAAACGAATTTGTCGATCAGGAGCACCAATTTGGATTCAAGCGAGTTATAACCCCCTTTTTAATCCACAGGGAGAAGTAACAGGGTTCATCGAGTACGCTATAGATGTCACACCGGAAGTAGCACGACAGCAACAAATTGGAGTGATAAGCCATTCGATCTCTGAGAGCTCTTCGCAATTCACGCAGACAATCAACGAGATCTCGCAAAATGTCAATCGCACTGCAGGGCTAAGTAAAGATGCCAGCTTGCTAACAACGGAGACAAAAGGATCGGTTCAAAGACTAGATGAGTCGAGCCGCGTGATCGGAAAAATTGTAGAAGTCATCCAAGAACTCGCTGATCAAACCAATTTGCTTGCCCTAAATGCGACCATTGAATCCGCCCGCGCGGGGGAAGCTGGCCGTGGTTTTGCCGTTGTCGCAAGCGCTGTTAAGGATCTTGCCAAGCAAACAGGTGCAGCGACGAAAAACATCTCGGAGACGGTGGAGCAAATTCAAGCAAACATATCCGACGTCGTCACTTCCATCGATGGTATCTCTCAAAGCGTCACGGATGTTTCCAACAGCATGAACACGATTGCTGCTGCTGTTGAGGAGCAATCGGTCACCATGCGATCCATTAGCCAAACGGCCCGTGAACTCCAAGAAATGGGGAGTTCTTCGTAACAAACAAAGGAGCTATTTCAGGATCATGTCATCCACCGTCTTGCCCGATGGAATCATCGGCAGAACGTGTTCCTGGTAAGGCACTTCGACATCGAGAACGAATCCACCGGGGTAATCGATCATCTCTTGAAGTGCAGCTTCGAGATCGCATTTCTTTCGCACGGTTGCAGCGCCGAGGCCGTATCCCTTGGCAATCTGCACGAAGTTAGGATATCGGTTCGCAGCATACGAATGGGCCACTGTGGAGCCCGGTCCACTCGCTTCTTCATCGTCGATCGGTCCGAGATACGTATGAGCTCGATTGGAGCCCATGAATCGATCTTCCCATTGAACCACCATTCCGAGATGCTGGTTGTTCAAAAGCAAAACCTTGACCGGTAGTTTCTCACATCGTAACGTCGCAAGTTCCTGAATGTTCATTTGGAACGACCCGTCTCCATCGATATCGATCACCAAGGCATCAGGATGAGCCGCTTGAACACCCATTGCGCACGGCAATCCGAAGCCCATCGTACCAAGTCCGCTGCTGCTCATCCAAGTTCGAGGTTTGCGGAATTGGAAAAACTGTGCGGCCCACATCTGATGCTGCCCCACGCCCACCGTTACGTAAGTCTCACGATTTTTGGTAAGGTTCGACAGCGTTCGAATCGCATGCTGCTGCAAAATACCATCAAACTGTTCGTCATATGCAAACGGAAACTTTGTCTTCAAGTCTTTGCAGTGCTTCACCCACGCAGAAATGTCTTCTGGTGCGTCAACGATCTTGTTGAGTTCGGATAAAGCCACCTTGATGTCACTTCGCACCGAAATGTGCGCGATCTTGTTTTTGTTGAGTTCGGAAGGATCAACATCGATATGAACTATCTTGGCATTCTTGGCAAACGAAGCCAAATGCCCCGTAACGCGATCGTCAAATCGAACTCCTAATGCAATCAATAGATCGCAATCTTTTACAGCGTAGTTTGCATAGGCACTGCCGTGCATACCCAACATGTCCATCGAAAGCGAGGCCTCCGCGGGATAAACCCCAAGCCCCATGACGGTCATGGTTACGGGGATCCCAGTTTTCTCAACCAGCGTTCGCAGTTCGTTGGAAGCTTCCCCCGTTACGATTCCTCCACCACAATAAAAGATGGGTCGTTTGCTGTGCTTAATCGCAGCAGCGATCTGTCGAATTTGCTCAGGTTGCGCATCTGGCAATCTTCCGGGCTTGTAGCCGGGTAAGTCCATAGGCACATCCCAATCGACCTCACAGCTCATCATTTGGACATCCTTTGGGATATCGATCAAAACGGGGCCAGGCCGACCCGTGGTTGCGATATGGAAAGCTTCCTTCATGATCCGAGGTAGATCTTCCGTCTTGGTCACCAAATAATGGTGTTTCGTGATTCCCCGACAGATTTCGACCATCGGAGTCTCTTGAAAAGCATCGGAGCCTATTACCGCTGTCGGTACCTGCCCGGTAATCGCCAGCATCGGGATCGAGTCCATCTTCGCATCTGCGATACTCGTTACGAGATTGGTTGCACCGGGCCCGCTCGTCGCCATCGCCACACCGATCTTGCCTGTGGACCTCGCATAACCTTGGGCCGCGAAAGCGCCCCCCTGCTCGTGACGAGGCAAAATCGTGCGAATCTTGTCCCCATAAAACGTAAGCGACTGGTGTAGCGGCATGCTGCAACCGCCAGGATAAGCAAAAATGACGTCGACGCCATGATCGACCAAAGACTTCACCACAATATCGGCGCCAGTCATGACAGTGGTTGCTTGGCGATCTGAAACGGAAGCCATTCGCGGTACTCCAAAAAGTTAGAAATCCTATGAATCTGAGACTATGAGTATACCACTTGATAAAAGGTTCGTCGAATCAAAACAACTTATCCAGAAGGCCGTTTCGGCTCTAACGATTTCCCTCGGCAATAACCCTTAAGTCGTTGCGTTAAGAGTTACGCTCGGAGTAAAGAGCGCTTGGATGCGGGAAACCGAGTGATTTATCGACGATGTTGAAGAGACTCTCGCCTGCGAAATAGCGTCTCAGGTTTTCACAAATCAAATTGGTAGTATCGTCTGTTCGCAAAGCCGCTTGGGCGCCAACATGAGGCGTGATGAGAACGTTCGGGAATCCCCATAGTGGGCTGCCATTCGGCAGTGGCTCTATTTCAGTTACATCTAACCCAGCACCCGCTAAATGGCCTTCGGTCAATACTTCACACAGATCTGATTCTCGAACACAAGCCCCACGAGCGACGTTGATCAAATACGATCCCTTTGGCATCGCGCGTAGTATCTCTTTATCAACAACCCCTCGCGTGGATTCATTGAGTGGCAATGTCAAAACGAGAATGTCAGACCATTCCGCTAGTTCTCGCAATCGCGTGTGATCCCAGAGTTCATCGAGTCCCTCAGGCTTGCGATCCGGAAAATAATCAGTCGCTCGAATGGATACACCGAACGGTTGAAGAACTTGTACCAGTCTGCGGCCGTTCCCACCCATACCAACGATTCCAACGCGTTTGCCGTATAGGTCATCGGTGGGACGGCGAACGAACTCACGTTTTTGCCATTGGCGATAAAAAATCGGAATCCCTCGAAGCAAACCGAAAAGTAAGGCCAAGGTCTGTTCCGCCACTTGATTGGCAAACAACCCTGAAGCACTGCAGACTACGATGTTTGACGCGATAACGGATGGTGCCAGGCAGTGGTCAAGGCCGGCGGCAGAAGACTGAATGAACTTGAGCTTTCCTTGCTCAACCACTTGAGCCCAAGGAACGGGAACTTTGGCATGCCCAACGAAAACTTCCGCATCGAAAATCCGTTGCGGAATATTTTCTTGAGTCGCTTCAATAAAACGGCAGTTGGGTGCCGCATCACGCATCTGTTGAACGTGACGTTCCTGAGTGGGAAAGCAATAGACGAGGTCGATCACGCTCAGGCCAAATCGCGTTCTTCAAATAGGAGCAGTCCGAGCAGAGTAGCTCCGATACCGTAAATCGATGTGTAAATGAAAACGCTGGCGATTACCGACCACGGGATGCTCACGTCTGCATCGATCGCCGATTCCATCGTGAACAGATTCAAATTCGGCACGACCGCAGAGATCAACTGGGAAAAGAACTCAACAAGCGGCAATCCACCTGCAGTGGATTCCATGATAACGGGCGTCAGGTGTCCAAGCACATAAATCGAAAAACAGATGGAAAAATTGGCGATCATCGAAACTCGTGTTCCAATCGCAACAGAAATTGCTCCAAGTACGACGCTCTGCATGAATGCCAATGCCAACCCTGGAATGGTCTGGAACATTTCCGCATGGCACACTTGCCACAGGGGAGCATCGGTAGAATTCTCTCTGGCCTCAACGATCGGTTTGTAAGCAACGGCAAAAAGCTCGAAGGATCCCAGGACTAGAAACATCAGCATGACGATCCAAAAAACGCCGAAGATCTTTCCCAAGATAAAGGAGCGTCGATGAATCGGTTTGCTCAATAGCGTTAGTGCTGTCCTGCCTTCGATCTCATCGCTAACGGATGTGCTGGCTGACCAAACCGCTTGAAAGATAGCCGCAATCAAAGTTAAGGTGACGCCGCAATCCTTAAGCAACTTGATGTCTTCTCCGAATGTGTGAAAGGGAAGAAAAACAAAGAGAAGAATCGCCAGACCTACGATGGTAATAAGAATCTTTGGCAATGGTTGGGACAACTCACTTTTCGCAGCAGATAGTGCGATAGCTGCAGTCTTTGGTCCTGCTCCCTGCATCAGGAAAAACAACAATCCGAAAACCGTGACGAAAATGGCTGTCAGCAAGATTGACAGCGATTGGGGAACGGTCGGGTAAGATTGAATCGAAATTGTCAAAGTTGCATCATCGATTTCTTCATTTTGCACATACACCTCTGCACCGCCGACCAACGGAAGTGGGCATTTGGTCGGACCCATCGCGCGCTCCCAAAGTTTTGGAGCGTCTGCATCGATCGTCACCGCTGCGAACTTCAGTTTTTCGATTTCCGAAGCGTCTGCCAAAATGACCCGTCGATTAGATTCAATCCGAACCACTCCCAACGTCGCGGGATCGTATTGAACTTCTATCTTGGTAAGCTTTCTGTCCTCGGGTGTTTTGGCTCCTGCAACCGTGTACTCCTTAAAAGTTGACTGCGGGGAAAAGAACTGAGGGATACTCGCAAAAGCCTCTGCTGGCTTCTCAATCCAGGGCGTTGCCGCCAAACCGATAGCCGCTACCGCCGCCAGGACGATAATCATCGCAAAGCCAACGCCCTCGAAGAGCAGTGACCTCAATTCACCAAAAAATCTGGACGAGGAGCAAAAAAGAAGGGCCCAAACGATGACACCTGTCATCGCAGTTGCCGCGAACGACACTAACAGCCACTCTTCCGTCGCAAACTCGCCCTTCACCAGAAAAGCCTGCCCAATCTCGCCGGAACGCAAGAAATAGCCGATTCCCGCTCCTAACAAAAGGGTGATGCCGGCAGCAACATAATGTAGCGTTCCGTCTTTTCGTTGCTTCTCCAGCCCCTTCATCGGAACCATCAGTAACGAGAAAATCAACAAAAAAGCAGCTAAAGCGGCAAATCCAATGACTATCCCCGCACCGACGAACCAAAACGGGGTTAACCATTTGGCCATCCAAAAATCTGAAGCGGCGAGTAAGGGTGACATCATTCCGAACGGCATAACACGAACCTTGAGTAGAGTACGAATCCCGTGCTGGTACGCTCCACAGCATAGCCGGGTTCGGAGAATCGCCAAGACTTTCTCTCGCACTTCGCGGGAAGCAGACCGTCGGGATCCAAAATTCTTTGGTTGTCATCAATTTCGTCGCCTCGAAATTACCAATTGCGACGAATTTACCTAGTGAAATCGCAGGAGCCCTTCAACACTTGCAGAGAATAGGGCAATCGATAGACTTTATAGCCGATTGACACATCCATTCGACGGTCGCTTGGTGAAATTGGCAGACACGCCAGACTTAGGATCTGGTGCCGAAAGGCGTCGGGGTTCAACTCCCCGAGCGACCACCTTGAAAACCACGGTTTCGCATGAAATCGTGGTTTTTTTATTGGTCTGTCGGCAAGTTTTATTGGTCTGACGGCAATTTCGACGCCTCTCCTCGCTGTTTTTTGTGAAACTTTTCAACTGCAGATCTAGAGTGACCAGACGCGTCGACGCGTTTCAATAACATGCATGGCTGGCAGTTGTGACCCGTTCACTTCGACCCAAGCGTGAGAAATGTGGGATAGGCTTCCAGCCTGTCTTTGAAATTCAAACGATCAACCGCAGTGCGTTAGCACGCGGTTTAAAAGGAACATGAAATATCGATGCGAAGCAACATTCGCCGAAGCAGTTGTCCAACTGATTGCAGTCCCTTTGCCGTTTGCCCATTTTCAATCGCGTCGTACTCACCATTTCGTTTCGAGGTAGCGATCCGGATACCAACAAAACAATCCCAGGCTCCTAAGGTACGAATGCAGCCCGATCTCGAAATCGCGCATAAAGGCTACTAGCTCTTACCGCAGGCTGCATCCAATGCCTTGATCCAAGGCCCAATGTAGACACCGTTGTCGTGATACGTTCGACCGCTGTACATATGCTTGTCGATCACACACGGTTCATTGACATAGATTCCACCACAGACTTCCAGGTCGAATTTGCATTTGGCGACGGTTGCCATGCGAAGCCCTTTCACGATACCCGCCCGAGCTGGTATCTCCACACCATGGCAAACGCTCGCACACGGTTTTTTGTTTTCCCAGAACCAGCGAGTGATCCGAAGCAAGTCTTGGTCCTCGCGGATGTACTCCGGTGCACGACCGCCACTAAAGAAAATCCCCGCATACTCTTCCGGCTTGATGTCTTTGAAAGCGATGTCCGCTTGAATGGAATAGCCTTCCCATTCCTTCGTGATGGTCCAGCCTGGTTTCACTTCGTGTAGAACCATCTGATAAAGTCGCTTTTCAGGTGCAGCAACTACAGGTTGGTATCCACCCTCGATAAGCCGATAGTATGGATAAAGTGTATCCACAGTTTCCGTGGCATCACCGACGATGATCAAGACCTTGGGTTTGGACATATTATTATTCGTTTCTGGAGTTTGTGAGGGAGATGATTCAATAGCTCCGGAGCCATTCGCCGTTGCTGCATTGTATTCTTCGCGGTTCGAAGCCAAAGCCGAATTCGCAGCCAGCGCGGCAATCGTAGTGCTCGTCGTTTGCACGAGGAATTCGCGTCGATCGGATTTCAAAGGAGAGGTTCCTCCGGTCATGTGTTGTCTGGAAGGCGTTAGTTACAAGAGCATCATTATAACTCAAAGCTTGGCTTATGGTTTCTTAGCCACCTCGACATACGCGGCCATCGCGTTTAAATTCTTAACAAAAACCGCGCTTTCGATGAAAAGTTCACTAGAATCCGATCCGTCAAAAAGCATAAAGGGTTGGCCTTTTGCGTTCGTCACCCAGCGTCCACTCGCGTCCAATTGCGCCAGCACTTTTTCAGCATCCCACTGTAAACTGGAAACTGTTTGGGACTTGCCTTTTGAGGTCTTGCCCGCCAGCCGATCCGTGTACTTTGCTTCAAGTTTGGCTATGTTCGGTCGCGACTTGAATCCGTAGTGGGTGGGTAAATTGGAATCGTCGTAAGTCAGCTCGTATGTGTCTTTTGTCAAGTAAAGTGGTCGATTCGTTTTCAATTCATAGAATCGCGCCATTTGACCGTCCGGAAGCAACGATCGCTTGAGCCATTCGATCGCAGATGGAATCGGGGCCAAATATTTTTGGTCTTCCGTGAATTCCGACAACACCAGAAGCGTTTCGATCACATCGATGGATTCGAATCCAACAACCGAAGGTGGTTCGAATTTCCGTGCCCAGATCGGTTGCAATTGATGGTTGTATTGTTGCGCCCAAGCTGGCTGAGGTTGCGGTAGCTGCGCGAGAATCAGAAAGTCGCCGAACTTCACCATCGCTTCTCGGTAACGTTGGTCTCCATACGTCTCGTATGCCAACTGCAATGTCTTTACGACCGTTCCTGCCAGTCCATCATTGAGTGTTTCAAAGTCCCAGTAGTTCTTGAAACGCCCCTCCGTACGCCAATCGTATTCAGGGAACGATGCCTTGACGACAGGAAAAGATTCGACGGCCTTCTGCCAACCCTGAGGAAATCCACCGTTCGCGAATTGGGCTTTCAATAGGGAATCGAGACCGAACAAAACCGCTTCATGAATGCGTTCATTCTTGAACTGATGTGCTTTATCCACAGAGATCAACAGACGAAGTGCCGATTGTGACTTGTCATCATCGAGCGTCGAGTAGTTCTTACCTTTTCGATTCCCGTTTCCATGGCGATAAGGCCCCCCGTTCTTTCCCATGGGATCAAAGTCGATACGATCTGTCCAGCATCCCGATTCCAGTTGACCAAAAAGAAGAGCGTCCGCGCATTCGGTTGCAGCATCTAGGAATTCGGTTTTCCCCGTTGCGTTGTAAGCCTTCAAAAATGCCATCCCAACGGCGGGTGTTCCAGGAGGCTGCACCCAAATCTCTGTCGGTGTCGCAACACCTTCACCCCAACGTTGCTTCAGATCCAGCGTCACCTTGTAAACAAACCCACCTTTCACCGATACATTGGTCCGCATGTAGCGAGTCGCCTTCAACATTCCTACGGTACATTTGCTTTCCATGTCTTGCGGTGGCACGCCATCATCCGCTCTTAAACCGACGGTATCAAGTGATACACGTATAGTTGCGACCATGATGAGAGCCAGTAAGCATCGATTGTTTGTCCACATTCTTGACCACTTTCGCTAAAAGTCAGAACTATCAAAACTATGATTTTAACTTGGGTAGGTGAACCATTGTTGCAGCAGATGGCGACCTTCGACAAAAGAAAACAACCTCCGAGGTTAAAGAATTTAGGTAGAATCTTGGGAAGTACTTTCCGACTCCCTCCCGCTGGACTCTCTCACCATGTCACTCTTTGGACTGCGAATTGGTTTTCTTTCTGTCGCTGTAGTCGTTTCTCTTGCATTCGCACCATCCATCGAGCTCAGCCATGCGATCGAGCCACAGGATGCGTTGGTCGTCTCCGACGCAGAATGGCTTAAGCCTACATTTTGGGAGTCCCAAGATGGAAAACCGGTTCATGAAAGTTGGGAGTTTGCCAACGGGGAAGTTCGACTCGTAAAGTCACGCGACGGAAATGCAGCCTTGCTAAGTAAACCGTTGCCAACAAATTTCGAACTATCGTTTCAATGGATGGTCAGCCCAGGGACTAACTCGGGGCTCAAGTATCGCGTGCGGAAATTCGGCGATCTCTGGCTCGGACTCGAGTACCAAATGATCGATGAGCCGATCCCATTGAAAGAAATGAACAAAGGTTCAACGGCCTCGATCTATGATATTGTTGCGCCATTACTCGACAAACCGCTTCGCCCCGCAGGCATGTGGAACGAAGCAAAGATCATTGCCGTTGGCGATCGGCTCGAGCATTATCTCAACGGAAAGCTCGTGACCCAATCCATCGCGAATGGGCCCGAATGGGACGCTAAGTTTGTGCGAAGCAAGTTCTATGGACAGGAGGGATTCGCGCATCCTCGACAAGGGGATCGAATTATGCTTACCGATCATGGAGGAACTGCATCGTTCAGGAACTTCCGAATGAAGGAACTGACACCAACAGAATCGAAGCCAGTCCCAACACCTCAAGCACCTCAGCTTGGAAACGCGATGCGAAACAGTTGGGCGACTCAGAGTTCGATCGTACTTTGGACGCGCACAACAACAACTCCCGAAATGGTTACCGAAGGCCCAGACTTTTTGCCTATCACTAAGGATGTAGCAAATCGACTGGCTGAATCATCCGATCCCGTCGCATTGACTTCGTCTCAGCTGCCTGCGGGCGCATCGTTGGATCGGATGATTGGAGCGTCTGTTGGCGCACCAGGAGAAGTTCGTTTGACCTACTTTCCTGTCATGAAGCGTAATGCGTCGATATCCACCGAGTGGAGTAATACCTTGGCAGAAAACGACTTCACAAAGCAATGGCGATTGCAGAATCTAGAACCTGGCACCGAGTACGCAGCCGTGGTAGAAGCGAGGCCGCTTGGAAAAGAAGTGTTGACTTGCGTCCGACGTGGGACCTTTCAGACGGCGTTCCCTGTCGATAGCACAAACGATTTGATGTTCTGCATGACGACCTGCCACGACTATCCACGTCGCGACGATGGCTCGTTTGGACACAAAATCTATAAAGCGATGACCAGCATCAATCCAAACTTTGTGGTACACGCAGGGGACATCGAATACTACGATCATGAAAAGCCATGGGCCTGGACCATCGAGCTAATGCGATTCAAATGGGGACGACTTTTCTCGTTGCCCAACAATCGGGCATTCTATGCAAACCGAACAACCTATTTTCAAAAAGACGATCACGACACGCTCAAGGATGATTGTTGGGCGGGACAACGATTTGGTGCTGTAACATTCGAACAGGGGCTGAAGCTCTTCAACGAAGAACAATTTCCTACTCAATCCCCACGCTATACGACCGTTCGTTGGGGAAAGGATTTGCAGATTTGGCTTTTGGAAGGACGTGACTACCGCAGCCCCAATCGAATGCCCGACGGACCGGATAAAACCATTCTCGGAACAGAGCAGAAAGAGTGGCTCAAGAAAACACTCAGCGAGTCTACTGCAAAGTTCAAGCTAGTGTTTAGCCCAACGCCAATTGTCGGCCCAGATAGAGACAATAAGCGAGACAATCACGCCAATGAAGTCTTTGATTATGAAGGATCGGAATTGAGGGCTGCGATCGGAATGATCAACGGGGCCATCGTTTTCTGCGGCGATCGCCACTGGCAATACGCTTCCGTCGATCCAGAAAACAAGGTTTGGGAATTCGGTTGTGGTCCAGGCAGCGAAAAGCATCAGCTGGGTTGGAAGGCAGGAGACGTGAGACCTGAACATCGGTTCCTGCGAGTGGAAGGAGGCTTTCTTTCTGGTCAGCTCACGCACAATGGACCTGTCCCAACACTTTCCATTCGGCATCACAAAGTCACAGGCGAGCAAGTGAGTGAATTTGTCTTTCCCTAAGGATCTGAGATCAGCAGAGTTGGATGATGTAAAGATCGCAAACGGAATTCTATGTTGAAATACGTTGATATCGAGATCAGCTATCCGTTGTTTATCAAATACATTTACCTTGGCGAGCGTTCTGTCGATGACGTTTAATGAGCACTCACTCATTGAAAAAGATAACGTATTTACTGACAAGACGAACGATTGCGTGGAAACCAAGAGCAAAGATTCTCCTGCTTAATTTGCAAAAAGTCGATTGCAAACTCGTTTCGAATACTGATATAGTTCAGTACCCGAATTGAAGTACGAATTAGCAATCGTACTGTTTGACGGGTATTGCTTCCGAATATACCTTCGAAAATGGTATGCCCGAATGAATCGCCCTAGTGAAGATGTCTTGAATGCTTTTGTCGTCTGGAGATGGTCAGTTCTTGTCAAGGCGGCTTCATCACAAATATCCACCGGTCATCGCAATGCTTTGGATATTGAGCAAATTGTAAACGACTCGGTTTACGAATGGATGCTCTACATCTCGAAAAGGGAGATAATGCCACCATCGACACTTGCTGATGACGATCCGCTGATTTGTTTGTTGCTATCAATCGTCAAGAGGAGGGTGATCGATGCAATCCGTAATAGATCTACATGGAAACGAGGTGGGCGTATTGCTTTTGAGGGTGAGAGTGCTCTCCTCAAAGTTTGTGACCCGTTCGGTATAGAGTTCGTTTCCCAATTAGAATGTGAAGAAGCTCTGTCCTCGGTGATGAAGCACTTCAGCGAAAACCAGCAACGAGTCATTCGTCTTTCGCTCGAAGGCTATTCGGAAAAGGAAATCGCCAAGCAAACCGATTCGACGTTATCGGCGGTAACGAAAATTCGCAAAATGTTTAAGGATTTTGCATGGACAGTCCTTACCGATCTTGCCCTGCTTCAACAGACAACAGACAACAGACAACAGACAACAGACAACAGACAACAGAAAGCGGAAATGGGACAGGGGTCAATGCAATGGCGGCAAGGAATAAAGTTTCCATGAAAATCGAAACTTTCAAAATGTGGATTGCGCGGTTTGCGATTACTAAAGTAGGAGGAGTAGTTGAACTGAGTAGACGACGCAAAAAGTGGCAGGCTGGAGCTTGCATTTGGAGTCGCAAACAACAGCACTACCCTAGTTTTGAGTTTTTTCGATAGTTCGTCTGGAGAGTGGAACGATGAAAACGCTTTTGATTTCTATTGGGATTGTCTTGTTGGGCGCGAATGCGTTTATTCATGATCGAGCCGCACGATCATCCGTCAAATTAAGTGATGCGGAATGTGCGTTGGTCAAAGGCTCATCTTTTTCGATCACGAGTTTTCATATGTTCACGAAGTGTGGGATTCTGCCTCAGTGCAAAGAGAATGATTGCCCCGACGACAACTGCGAAGGGTTAGAGACTAAGCCGGAGCCTGAAGCTAAAAACATCGGTTGTGCTGACCCAGATTGGTGGTCTCAGTGTGTACAGTGGGACAATTGGAATTTTAATCCCAAAAAACCTTGTGCGAAGCAGGAATTAATGTGTGTTCAAGTTTACGATGAAGAACTAGATAGGCTTGTTTGCAAAAAAGAGCAGCCATCTGGTGGCTTCATCATCCAACCAACTGCTCCAGATAACTGTGTGACGAACACGATTCCAAATCCGTTTGAGCCTGTCCCGTGATCGTTAAATGAAAACCAAGATTTTGCTTCTGCTATGGTGTGTTCTCACATGTTCAGTCGTTCACAGTCAGGAATGGGAGCAACTGAAACCCAAGATAGTGGCCAGCTTGTCGCGAATAGAGAGCTACCCAGCTGCCGTCGCCAAGGGCTGGATCAATTCCTCGGACAACGAGTCCGAAAGGTTGAGTGTGTATTTTGAATTCGTCGGAGACAGAATGTGGCGAGAGGATAACGCAATCCAATTTGCGGATGAGAAGAATAAGCAACGCATCCAAACGGTCTACGAAGCCATGGGTACTTCGGCGTTGAGGACTACGCACGCGTTCGACGGAAAGAAATATTGGCAGTTTAGCCCTTACAATCTGGTCCTAACCGTCAAGTCAGTTCGCAGGATGCCACAAATATTTCAGCGTTGTTGCTTCCTCCCAGTCCATTGGCTACACATGGGGTCTGATGACGGACAAAGATTCATAAACTTGGTGAATCATAAAAAGCAAGAGCCAAAGGTCGAATCGCTTGGAAATGGAAAATGGAAACTAAGCCAAACAAATTTGGGCGCCGATGCGCCGAACCCTGCTTTGGTTGGAATAAGGAATCGATTTATCATCGTGGATGAGAAGTCCAATTTCCTGGTGACCGAATACTATGGTGAGGGAAGGCAAGGAAGGTTGGAAGGAAAGATAGAATGGGCAGAGCAAGATGGTTTCTGGTATGCCAAGCATGGTATTCATTTACATACAGGTAGGATTTACGACGAATGGCATATCGACGAGATCTCTTTTGACCCAAAGCGATGCCGAACTCGCGTCGATACCCTAGAGTCGACCGTACCCTTCGCGACGAAGATTGTTCAAAGAGATGATAAGGACGACGAGATATCTACCACATTCAAAGGTGGTGCCGACGGTGAATCAGAACATAAACTGAGGGAGTTCGCCTCGCTCAAGCGTCTCAGGGAATTGGGAAAGGAAAAGTAGACCATGGGCACGCTTCTATTGCGATCAATGATTTGTCTACTCGCGATGGGCATTGCGACCGAAACTTCTGTTGCGCAAGAGCGGAACAAGAAGGCGGATACCAAGAAGCCGGATACACAGTGCGGAGCGAAATGTCTTTATGTCATCCTCAGGACATACGGAAAATCTCCACTGGTATACAAAGAACTTGTGAAAGAGCTTGGTCCCAGCGGGAAGGATGGATACTCATTGCTGCAACTCAAGAATGCCGCATTAGCTCGTGAAGTCTTTGCCGAATGCGTGAAAATCGATAGTGATGTTCTGCGAAAAATTGCAGGAAAGTATGGTATCGTTCTCCACTTGTCTACTGGCAATGGTGTCGGAACGGGGCATTATGTGCTGTGCGAAAATGTATCACCTTCGTCGGTGTCCATCATGGATCCAGGCAACGGTACTGCAATGGAGGTATCAAATGAAATCTTAACTCGCTGGTCAGGAAACACACTCATCGTTTCTGACAAAGAAATTTCCTTTCCAGCTACCGATCCTCCTCCAGCGGCAGGAGTATTCCGCTGGGTCGTCCTCGCGTGCATTTGTGTCGTTGGGCTCTGTATCTTGGGGCTCTGTGTGTTCGGTCGGATGCGCGGCTTTATGCGATTGCGTCCAAATGTGTTGTTGCTCGCGTGCTCGTTGGTTGCGGGTTTCAGTTTTGGGTGCTCGCCAAAAAACCGGATGGTTGAAGAGAAACAAGATGTACCAGCTCGTGAAATTGTTGAACAAACGAGTGCCTCCTCGCAACCTATCCAATCGTCGGGTATCTGGACAGAAGTCAAGGAGCATGATGCTGGTGTTTTGCGCAGGGACAAGTCTCCATGGATTGTGACCACGAAGATCTACAATAGCGAGGTTTTTCCCGTCTCCATACAGAATGTCAACTTCAGTTGTGGTTGCCTCTACGGGGATTTCTCAGGCAAGACAATCGAACCGAAAAGCTCTGTTGACTTCCGACTTCAAATGACTCGTTCCAAGGTTGGCATGCAAAGTGGCACTGCCAGCGTACTCTTCGATAACAACGAGTACCTGTCGGTCAACGCCCGTTGGATTGTTGTGGCAAATCTCTCTAGTTCACCCGCGACAATAAGCGGTTTAGAGATGCAGAATGGAGAGACAAAGCGGACGAGTGTTCGATTGATTCAATTAGAACCAACAGACATGTCAAAACTACAGGCAAAGGCAGTGGTTCAACGATCGCATGCAAAGGAATATCTGAGTGCCAAAGTCCAATTGGATGAAGATCGATGTGAGGTTCTATTCACCGCACTAGAAGACACACCCGCAGGACTTTACCCTGGCCATGTTGACATTGCAAGCAGTTTAGCACCGGAGGTCTCTTTAGAAATCCCGTTCACCGTTTACGTGAACAATGAGATCGTAATCACCCCCAAGTCCCTCTACTTTACGAAGTCCAATGGAAAACTGAAGGGGACACTCATCGTGGAATCGATGCACCCAGCGATAGAATCGGTCAATAAAGATCTAACCGCAACCGGGCTTCAGCATGCAGGGGACTCTAACTCTATAGAGTTGTACTGGATCGATGGAAGCAATCGAGAGCCCTGCCCGTTTCAACTCGATGGCGATCCTGGCTCGCGGATTTTAACAATTGAGTTGCCAGCCACGAGCGAAGTGAAATCTAAGTTTCTGGAGGTTGTCTGCAGGGGTGGTCGATTTACCAAGCGTTTGCCTGTGTTTTCTCCTTAAGCTCTAGGAAATTGTCGTGCAACGTTCCGCGATTACCTTAGTCGAGACAATGGTGGTGGTATCGATACTCGCGATCTTCGCTGGACTTGTGTTGATGGGAGTGCAACGCGCCAGGGACACGTCCCGACGAATCGCATGCCAAAACAACCTCCATCAGATTGGTCTTGCTGTCGAGCAGTTTGTTCAGAGTAGTCGAACGTATCCAACGCTTTTTGCCAACCGTGGCTCGAAAGGGGATGTCGCATTTGAGAGGACGCTATGGGTTACGTTGCTTCCAGAAATGAGCATCGTTCCTCTTCCGACAGAACGGCGAATATCACTGCAAGATCCGAAGAATTTACCCCCTCCGGTTTTACGATGTCCGGCGGGGAATCATCTACTAGGCTATCGCTTCAGTTATGGGAGTGGAGTTGGGTCCATTGAAAACCAAGACGGGATCACTAGAGCATTCAGGGGCGTCGCACCATCGGACGTAACGGATGGACTCTCCAACACTGCCTTGGTCTCCGAAAGAATGAGTGGAGATCAGTCTAAGAAACCGGTCGGTATCGCTGCGCTCCCCTTCTATTTTACCGACGAACGGTTTATTGCAGATTGCTCCGCACTCAAAACACCGGAACGATTTGTACCTGAGACAGGATTGAATTGGCAGGGAATTCAACCTTTGGATTTGGTCTATAGCCATGCCGCAACACCTAACAGCCCACAATGGGATTGTCAGGGTGGTCCGAGACAATTGGTGACGGCGCGGAGCTATCACGTTGCGAGTGTTTCCGTTCTCTTTGCCGACGGCCATATCATTAGCTGTAGTTCTTCCATTGATCCTGTTGTTTGGAAGGCGATGGGTACGATACGAGGATTTGAAGTACCGGTCGGCAACAGTCCATAGTGTTCTTCGTGAGTAAAAAGATTGTATGGCAACAATGGCGGCACGTAATGGATTGGTCTGCAAGCTTGAATGAGAAACTTCATGCACTGTGTTTACATCAAACGCACCTCTACGATTTGCAAGTATGGCGAATCGTCAATTCGAATATAGCGATTGGCGATGATGGTGGCACTGTCTACAAAATGAAGTGGCCCAACGTACCCGCTGTCGAGAGCGGGAGGAGCAACGAGAGCACTGGATGGATTGGGCTGCGAGCTTGGATGATAAATTTCATACACTGTGTTTAGATCAAACGCACCTACGATGCCATGGACCAGATTGTCATCATGCATCAAGGCTCTGGTAGCGCGATGAGCAATCCTGAGTTGATCCAGAACACACAACGCGATTTGATTGGAAGACCGACATCCATTGGTTATCAATCGAATGCTGGACTGCTGGCATCTTATTCGATGGCATACGTTAGTGGATCCAATCGGCTAGCGTCCTTGACCACGCCGGCCGGGACGACGGCCTATTCTTACTAGGCATTTAACAGCCTAGCCCCAATCGTTCGGATTCGGCTCGAACTATTCTGCTGCAGCAATCGCGATACCCCTCTTTTGATGCTCTTCGCTCCTTACGGCAGCGATCTCTCCATCATCCGTGTTTCTAGAACCGATCACCTTTGCAATCGATTCGTAAATCCGTTAAAACCAACTCGATCTCTGTGCGTGTCCTTTGTTTAGTCTTCCGTCGCGTGTATGGTCAATTTCCTTAAGTCCCTGTTGGAGTTAGCACGTTCGTATTTGCTTAGAAGAAAGAGTGGTTACTCGATAGCGGCTATCCTTGTGCTTGCATATCTTGGGCTCCAAGGGATTAAGCTTGTTTCTCCTTGGCTCGATTTCGAGCTCACGTTGCTTGGTGTGGACTCTGGCTTTGGAGCGGTTGTTGTCACGACAGTGGCTGTATCTTTGATTGTTGCTCAATACTGTTTGGAGAGGAGAACCCCTATTCTCCTGACCGAATTCAAGGAAGCCTTGCGGCTGCGGGAGCTGGGCTATAGTGAACGCGAAATTGAAGCGAAATCCTCAATTGAGTCATCGTTTTCCAGTGCGATCTATGCATCCATATCAAGTCACTCGGTACCAGTTCCTGTTCGAAGCTGGACTCTCGAAAAGGTACGAGAGGTAGTAGGCGCAACGGAATTCTCAGAGCTGCTTGTCCGTATAGCTCCAACTCTAAGTACACCGGACGTTGCGTACGGATCGTTTTATCAGGAGTGGCTACTCGACACGAAATTCAGGGACCAGTTCGATTCGATAGATGATGTCATTAGGTGGATCGCATCTGCCAGTCAGAAAGGAGATGCTGGTACGGAATGAACGGTCCACTTGACGATGAAGAATGGCCGATCGAATTGCAAGTCTTGATTTCGGACCCGAGCTTTTCTCGGCGAGTCACTGCAGCAGCAAGAAAGAAACTAGGGCGAGTTTCCCAAGAGGAGATATTCGATGGCATTTCGGCATTTGTAGTCCGAGCTCTTGAGGAAGAAAAGCAATCGAAAGTAAGCCAATCAGGTGAACAAAAGCAGCCAAGCTATCTGTCCAGATTTCCGTCGTCCTTTAGCGTGATTCGGTATATCGTGGTCACCATCCGGAACAATCGGATTCGTGACAAGAAGAGATCTTTGGAGACGACAATTGATGCCGACATAGACTTGGAAGGACTGCATCGGGACGAGCGATGCTTACTCGAAGACGCTGTTATTTCCTACCTTGCGAAGCTTATATCTGCAGAGCCAAGCAAAATTGTGCACGACCCAGCAGGACTCGATTCCACCGAGCGAAAAGTAATTCAGGCCCGTTGGGAAGGCCACACTCAGCAGGAAATTAGTGACAATATTGGAAAGAGTGTGAGCACGATTCACCGAATCGAAAAGAAGGCGCTAGCCAAATTGCGAGTTTGGCTTATTGGCTAGCTGTCAGCTTTTTCTTCTTCTGGATTTTCAAGTTCCTGTGGAGTTGGTCGAGAGAATCGGCAAACGCCAACAACTCCTCGTCGTTCGACCGTTTTTGGCGGAAATCGATCGCTTGGCTGGAATCTGGACCAAATTTGGCAACAATTTGGGAATAGCTTTTCACTTCGTTCGCCAGTGTCTGGACGTTGATGATTGTTGCCATAGGTTTCTCCTGGTGGTAATGGATTATCTTCTAGAGTCTATGCTCTATCAGGTAAAGCCACAAACGCAGCGGTTTTTTCAGTGAATCTGAGAAAATCCCGAATTCCTGGCGTTTCGGCCATCCACAAATTGTCGCAAATCGTTGCGAGGAATGAATTTGCGATTGATGAATCGATCCGCGAGAATTTCCTCCACTCAGCCATTTTCGGACGAATTACGCTTCAACTGCCCGTCTAATGACACGAGCGTAGATGAGATTGAGCAAAAAGTTTTGCTTTTGCCTTCGCTAGTTTCTCGTTTTACCTCCGTCTTGCTTAGTTCGTCGTTCTTGTAAAGCAGGAACAATAAAGGACAGACATATTCTTTTGCAGGCTCGTTGTTTTTGGGGGGCGTTTCCGTCATGCATACAGACGGAAGGGGATCGTTGAAGGGTTTACGTTAGGCCAGTATCTGTTGTTGGTCGACTATACGAGCCGCGTGGTTCGCAAGGGGAAGGCGGCAGTATCCAGTGACTTGTCGGGTATCTTTGAGCGACTCCAAAGTAGCGATGAGCACCGATAGCCTATGTATTCGATTCGGAATTCCGCTAAGCAATGGGCCTCGAAAAGTACCATTGGACTCGTCTGGAACATGTATCCCTCGCCGAGATGGCGAGACTACATTCTACGGACTTCTACGATTTGCAAGTATGGCGAATCGTCAATTCGAACATAGCGATTGGCGATGAGGGTATCGCAATCTACAAATTGAATCGCACCTACATAACCACTGTCGAGAATCGGTGGAGTGATGCGCACTCCATCGCTGTCGATCCATCGCGAATCATGCCAACAACCAACTTCTCGCGTCGCGCTGGACCAAGCATGGATCTTTCCATCGCAGATAAAGCCCACTTCTTCGCCGCTGGGAGAACAGCTCATCTGTCCCTCGATAGACTCCGTGAGTTGTGTGAGCAGTTCCAGCGAACCACCCGTGGATGCAACACGTGCCAACTGCACGATTCCATGCTGATCCGTTGCAAGGGTATAAATCCATGCGCCGGATGGATCTGCTGTTAACCAATGGCGAGGACCCGATACTCGCGGACCGTTCAACGAAGTGTTCGTTATTCGTTCCAACGTCATATCAGGCGGAACCATCCCTTGCGCTCCACTCTTGAGTGCATCCTCTATTGAAGCGTCCGACGGAAGATTGGAAACAAAGATCTCTTGGATTGGTTGACCTCCATCCAATTCGATCGTTCCCAGAAAAGCGAGTCGACGATCGTCAATCCAACATTCCTCTAACGCTTGTTGAATGACCACACTTTGACCATTCATGAGCTTGGTAGAAACACCTGGTATCACTACAAGAAAAGACGCAAATCGGCCACCGAAATTTTCGGACTCATCGAACGAACTGCCAATCTTACTTTCTGCATCCCATGCATGAAAAGGGGACAACACTTCGGTCGTCGTAAAGCCCACGGTGCGCGGCATGGAAGCATTGCGAGCATCGTTGTAGGTAAAGCTGATTCGCTTGCCCGAGGGACTCCAACTATGGGCATGCGTACCGCCACTCAAGATCCCGAGCGGAGGCTCACTATCAACGATCCTACCTTCGGCGGGAAACATCGAATTCGGATCTTCCACATCGACAATCGCACCGAATCGCCTAGCCATTCCATAAGGTCGAGTTGCACCGCAATTCAACAACCCGTGAATGAACGCGACACGATCCAATGTCGGATGATAAGCGACGGCACCAACGCCCGGCCCAAACGCGGTTTGCCCAACAGTCTCATAAACTGTTTCTATCTTGCCTGATTTCAATGCAACGCGTTCGATAGAGTGTGTCTGACCAATGAGCGTGTCATCATTTCGCGTATCAAACACCGCCCAGTCGCGTTTGGGAGACAATGCTTGGCGACGGTTGAGCGTATGCCCGCTCGAACGAAACGTGAGCAGTCGAACCGAAGCCTTCTTGATGTTCCCTGGCATGACAAAGTCGACCCGTGTAGCGATAGGATACGAATGTTTATCGAGTACAATAAAACCAGGTTCCGGGAACTTTCCTGCCTCCATTTTGATCGATTCTCTAGCGATATCGTACTGCATGACTCCTTCGAAAGCATCCCCATCCGGTCCGGACGAGCTCGAGCAAGCGAAGAAGTTGCAAACCTCCTTTGCCAACATTCGACAACAGATCGGGAACGTCATCGTCGGACAAGATCGTACGATTGAACAATTGTTGATCGCGATCCTTGCAGGCGGTCATTGTTTGCTTGAAGGTGTGCCGGGATTGGCGAAAACACTGATGGTTCGATCGTTAGCCGAGTCGATGGATCTGCAATTCCAGCGGATCCAATTTACGCCAGACTTGATGCCCGCCGATATCACTGGCACCGACATCATTCAACAATCCGACAGTGGGCAACGGCATCTTGTTTTCGAGAAAGGTCCCGTCTTTACCCAAATCTTGCTCGCGGACGAGATAAACCGAACCCCGCCCAAAACGCAAGCGGCTCTCCTGGAAGCCATGCAAGAGCACTCGGTCACGATCGGTGGAAAACATTATCGATTGCAAGAACCTTTCTTTGTCCTCGCGACCCAAAATCCAATCGAACAAGAGGGAACCTATCCGCTTCCGGAAGCACAGCGAGATCGATTCCTATTTCAAACGATTGTGGACTACCCAACGCGAGATCAAGAAGCCGAAATCATCGACCGAACCACCGGATCGCACGCTGGTAAGATTGCACCGGTTGTTACGGGTGAAGAGATTCTTGAGTTCCAACGGATCGTCAAACTGGTCCCTCTCGCCGACCATGTCAAACAGTTCGTATTGAATATCGTTCGATCGTTGCGACCGAAAGACGAGGACGCTCCTAAGTGGATCGCAAGCCATGTTCAATGGGGCCCCGGCCCGCGCGCGTCGCAACAGCTTGTCATGGCCAGTAAAGCGCGTGCGTTACTCCACGGACGGGTTCATGTCACCACCGAGGATGTCGAAGCCCTCGCGACTCCCGTTTTACGCCATCGAATCGTTCCTACCTTCAGCGCTCAAGCGGAGGGGATTCATTCCGATGCTATCGTTGCCAAGTTGCTAGCAGAGTTGAGACGAAACAAATAATGAGCTTGCAAACTACATTCGATGCCACCACACTTTTCGATGCCACCACACTGCGCCAATTCGAGTCCTCATGTCGTTGAAGAACTCTCTTCTCAACTGGCTTACTCCGCAGGACCTGAGCCGCATCTCGCAGCTTCAGCTCTTTGCTCGCGGAGTTGTGGAAGGAGTTCGTGGTGGCATACATCGCAGTCGACATCTAGGAGCAAGTATCGAGTTCAAAGAGCATCGACCCTACGTGCCAGGGGATGACGTGGGTTCGATCGATTGGAAACTGTTCGGCAAAACAGATCGGCTCTATATTCGCCAATACGAAGACGAAACCAATTTACGATGCACGCTGTTAGTAGATCAGAGCGGTTCGATGAAATACCGCAACGCTCGATCGGATCGGCCATCGAAACATGAGTATGCAATGCGGCTGGCTGCGTGCCTCGCATATTTGTTTGTATCGCAAAAAGATGCTGTGGGGCTCGCGACGTTCGATACCCAGATTCGGGCTTACTTGGAACCACGCAGCCAACCGAACCATCTTCAGCTATTGATGGAAGCCCTCGCTCAGTCTAAGCCTGGAGGCGAAACCGATTTGGGCTTGGTGATCGAAGGTGTCCTTCAACGGAGTAAACGGCGAGGAATTTTGTTCCTCATCTCGGATTGTTTTGGCGATATACCGCAGCTATGCAAATCGCTCGCACTTCTACGCAGCAATCATCAAGAAGTTGTTGTGTTCCAAGTGATGGATGACGATGAATGGGACTTCCCCTTTCAGCAAAGAACTCTATTTCGTTCTCTCGAAGTGGAATCGTTGAATCAAGTCGTCGATCCAGAAGCCATGCGAAAATCGTATCTTCAAAAAATGGAAGCGGACCAGCAAGCATTGGCACTCGGCTGTCGGCAGCATGGCATCGAGTTAATCTCGACACGCACTTCTCATTCCTATAGCGAGTTATTGAGTCAGTACCTTGGCCAACAGCGAGGTAATGGATGACCTTTCTCAATGCCATCTTGGCCTTTGGGGCGTTGGCGTTCACGGTCCCGCTCGTGATTCATCTATTGCATCGGACCCAAGTGAAGCCAATCGACTGGGGTGCCATGCACTGGCTCTCCAATGCGGTCGCTTTAAAATCGCGAAGTGTTCAATGGAAGCAATGGCTCTTGCTGCTGCTCCGTTGCTTGATTCCGATTCTGTTGGCGTTGGCGATGTCACGGCCGCTTGTTCAATCCTGGCTCACCACCGGTGCTGGCCAGCCCATCTCGATCGCGATCCTTCTCGACGACTCTGCATCCATGCAAGCGAGAAACGTTATCGAGGGTAGCCGATGGAATCGAGCACTTTCCGAATTGGAAAGGATTAGCGAAAAACTCCCCTCAGGTAGCTCGATCGCAGTTGTGCTCGCTGGAGATCCTCCTCAATTGCAATCGATTACCGATAAAGAATCACTCACCGAATGGATTGCCAAATGGCGAAACAAACCGAGCGTGACTGGTTCCGTCAACATCGAAAGCTCTATCCGATTGGCGGTCGAATGGCTCGCGAAGCAGACTTCGCCGCGTCGTCAGATTCTCGCCATCTCTGACTTTGAAGCCAATGATTGGCAACCGCAACCAACGTGGGAAACGGCGGTCAACGGACTTCTCGATCAGCAACTCCTTCGACCTTCATTTGCATGGCTTCAAGTCCGCGATTCAGAGCAACCAAATCCTGCGCCGGGCAATACACACAGCGAGTCCGAGAACGTCTTTATCGAGCAACTGTCGGTCACTCCTAGGCACGTCTTTGCGGGACAAGATGCAACGATTGTGATCCGTATCCGAAACAATTCTAGTAAGGCTATTGAGAAGGTCCGCGTCCGAGTCGATGTTAGCAATAATGAGATCGAAGTGTTTGAGGTTTCGTTGCAACCGAATGCGAACTTAGAATTGCAGTCCCGGTGGAAAGCGAGACGAGCAGACGACTTCTTGGTGCATGCAACCGTCAAGTATGATGATTCTATGTCTGTTGATAACGAGGCATGGTATGCTCTTTCGGTTTCCGATCCATTGCCAATTTTATTGGTTGATGGCGAACGCAGCTCCGACGCGATGAAGAGCGAGACAGATTTCTTGAAGTTAGCCCTCTCTCCGTTTGCTTATCTTGGAAGCGAGCGAGCGGACTCCTTCGTTTGCAAAGTTGTTTCCGACAATGGCTGGAACGAAGAGATGCTCAAGGAGTACCGAGCCGTCGCCTTGTGCAATGTTTCGGCACTCACAAGTGAACAACAACAGTCGCTTCGTCGTTACGTCGATAACGGTAAGGCGGTTGTTGTCTTCCCTGGCGATCGCTTGTCGCTGGATGCATGGAATCGAATGCCATTGGTGCGCGACGGAGGATTGCGTCCCGGCGTGTTTTCTGACCGCGCGGCGGTTACCTCGCAAGCGTCGGACGAGCAGAGCAGCGAAGTTCATGTCGAGACAGAATCGCTCGAATGGACTGTGTTATCGGAGATGCCAAGAAATAGTCTTGAATCCTTGCGAGAAACGCAGATCAAGAACTATTTACCGATAGAGGTGGATCTTGCTGATGAGAAAACGACAGTTGCCGCGCGTTTCTCCAACGGAAATCCTTGGTCGATTCGCTCCGACCTAGGTAGTGGATCTTTGATTTGGTTTGCGACATCCTGCGATGAGGAAGACAGCAACCTTCCATCGCGCGCCGTATACCTACCGCTCATGCAACGAGTTTTTACCGAAATCGTTCAACGTGCCTATCCACAAAATCTTCAACCCGGTCAACCATGGGTTTGGAGAGCCTCTATGCGATCCTTCGATGCTGGAAATACTCCGTCAAAAACGTTTGTCTTCGATACGGAAGGAATCGAACATTCACTGCTCCAAGAACGCTGGGACAACACGAGGCAACTCGGTGTCTATTCTGCCAAGAAGTATCGTGGCGAGGAGAAGACAACGAACTACGCGGTTGTATCGTCGCGATTCACAGACCAACCATCCGCGAGTGATTCGTTGCTGAAACCCGCGGATGAAGAGAGCTTGATCGATCTTAGCAGTCGATTGAAAGCAACGCGCTTTGAGGATGCCAAGCGCTTTGTGGATTCCACACGGCAATCGTGGGCGGGCCGAGAGATATGGAGTTGGTTCTGGATCGGCGCGATCCTATGTTTTCTTGGCGAAATGCTGCTAGAACAATCGTACTTACCAAGAAAATCGATGAACGCGGCGGATTCTTCTCGAACACGCAGAAGGGTCCTGTGATGCGACTTCGATTTGAAAGTCCCGTATCATGGTGGGTCGTTCTCGGTTTAGGATTGCTGGGTGCGATGCTCATCGGACGTTGGTACTATCGCGAATCTCGCACTGCGGGTACCCCCTGGAGTTGGTTGCTCCCATTTTTGCGAGCGTTGGCGTTTCTCATGATGATTGCGATGCTTACAGGCCCGGTCCTGAAGTACGAATGGATCGAAGGTGAATTGAGTCGCGTGTCTGTGCTCGTCGACAACTCGCGAAGTATGGCGTTTGTTGATCGCGGCCAGACTGCATCACGCTTCGAATCGGTTCGATCACTTCTGTTGTCAGATAAGAGCACTGCAGATAACGCGGCAGACGATACCGTGCCCCCCCCAGAATCCCTATTGGGTGCGTTAGCCAAGCAGCACCATGTCAAAGTCTTCACCACTAGCGGGGAGCTAGCTTGGGATTCTCAAACGGACAAGAGTCTTGAAAAGCTTCGGAGTCTATCGGCCGAGAGCAAAACTACGCCTCTCGGAGAAGCGATTCTGCAACAATGGAGACGCGACACCTCATCCGTCGAAGACGCAACCGCGAACGTCGAAGCCGACCGTGCGGTGGCCGATGCGGTTGTTATTTTGACCGATGGCCAAAATAACACTGTTATCTCTCCCGTGGATGCGGTCGCATCCGCGAGTAGCAAAATCCCAATCTATGCGATCGGAATCGGAGATGCGAACGAGCCAATCGATTTCGCAATACTAAGTGCCGATGTGTCGCAAAGTGTTCGTCGCGAGGATCGTCTGCGTGGAAAGTTGCGAATCAAAGAGGTTGCGCCTCCTGGCACGGTGTATCAGATCGTGGTCAGCGTTCAAGGGGCGGAGATCTTTTCCAAAGCGATGATGGCGACCGGACGCGGCGTCTTTGACATGGAATTCGATGCACCGATTGCGACCGCTCTGGACGCAGCACAATCGGCTCTGGGTCAGTCGCTCGAGTATCGGTCTATCGGACTCGATCTCGACTGCCGCGTGGAATCGAAGATCGCAGAAGCTTCGCTCGACAACAATCAATTGCGAACTTCGACCTGGGGGATTGTGAAACAGAATCAAGTCCTCATCCTCGATCCACGCGGACGTTGGGAGTTTCGATACATTCGCAATGCATTAGAACGCGACCCCACGTGGAAGGTGCAGTCATCGATCGGCCCCCGAGCGATGGCAGAACAAGATTTTCCAAAGCTTAGAGCAGAACTTCTCGCGTACGATCTCGTCATTGCAGCATCTGACATTGCTGCGAAGTTGAATGCAGAACAGATGGCTTGGTTGGTGGACTATGTTCGCGATTCAGGGGGTGGGCTGGTATGGATCGATAGCGAACGACCGCGGCCTGCGATCTCTACGCCATTGTCGTCTATTCTTCCGGTACTGAGCGATCGCGAGGGTTTGGCTACACAACGTACACGGGCTGCTATCCGAGATACGACGTTGCGGCTAGCGCCCGCCGCCAACAGTCAACCTGCGTTTCAGTTGGAAAGCAATTCGGTAACGAATCAATCCACATGGTCAAATTTTCCACCCTTCCATTCTTTTCGATCGGTGGAAGTGAAGCCTGGTGCCGAAGTAATGCTTGAAAGCAAACGGACGGACGATGTGCAATGGCAACCGTTAATCGCAACCAGTTTGTATGGGCAAGGGCGGGTCTTGTATTTGGCAACAGATGAGACATGGCGTTGGCGTTATGGAGTCGCAGACCTGTACCATCAACGGTTCTGGAACCAGATATCGGGTTGGGGCATGCGTTCTCCGTTTGTGGTCAGTGGCACTTATGTTTCGCTCGATGCTGGGAAACGAGTCTATTCGGCAGACGAATCGGTGGTTGTTCGAGCCAAAGTTCTGAATGAATCTTCGCAGCCGCTGGAGAATGGTGTTGTTCAACTTCAGGTGTTCAAGAACAGCCTACTTGTTACGAGTTATCCCATGCAGGAAGTGGAAAAGTCTGGCGGAATTTATCGGTCAGTCATCGACTTGGCCACAGAGTCGGAGTTCTCGCTGGAGACGGCGGGTGAATATGAGTTACGCGTATCCGTATTAGGCATCCCCGAAGCTTCAACGAATGTGATGACTTCGTTCTTGATCGCGCCTCAAACAGAGATCGAGATGCAGTCGCTGGCATGCAATGAAGAGTTGTTGAAGAGCATTGCAGACAAAAGTGGTGGCAAATACTACACATTGGAAGATGCACAAACGATCGCGAAGGAGCTTGAGGCTTTTCGCAAAGGACGCATCGTTTCCAGCGAGACTATTTTATGGCAAAGCTATCCGTGGTTTGTGGCGGTGATGGCATTGCTCGCCCTGGAGTGGTATCTTCGCAAGCGGGCAGGCTTTGTGTGAGAAAGGAGTTACGAATTGGCCAACATTGAAAGTCCATTTTGGTTATGGATCAAAGGAGGGTTATTCGTCGCTATCGGTTGTCTTTGTTTGGTGTTTGTTGCGATGGTGACGCAGAGCGTGCAATTGGTCGCGGTTTGTTGTTTAGCGATCTGGGCCTTTTGTCGCGGTTACTATTTTGCGTTCTATGTGATCGAGAACTATATCGACCCGAAGTTTCGCTTCGCTGGCTTGTTATCCGTGTTGGGTTACTTCGTCGATAAAGACCAAGTAGGAAAAGCAGAAACAGCCCAAGACAGCGAACGAAAAGATGCCAATGACCGAAAAGATATGGTACTTGCCAATGCCCACCAAGCATGGCTAGCGATTGCCATCTTGATCGTGCTCTAATGGAAAGGCTAGAATTGAATTCGACACTCTGATAGCCGCAACTACGTATTTGTTGATCGTTTGCTTAGGTTTCTTCCTTTCGACATTCCATACGATGATTTAGATCTTGAGATACCTGTTCTTTTCTTGTCCTGTCTTTTCTTCCAGACACTATTGTTCCTGTTCCTTCGAATGGCCGGCGAGCGACTGATCTCGATCGAGTCCCCAGCAGAGAAAACCTAGTCGCATCTCTTTCGGCAATAGGCGATCCATTCCGGTCCAACACTTCGATCACTATTTTCCGTATGGCATCGCAAGCGGATCGCCGATAACGATATCTTCCCACGCAACAAATCTAGAAGCCGCGTAAAAGCTCTCTGCAAGAGTCCAGCCTTTGGTATAGCGATCGAACAAGATCGTCGGTGACGCAATCGCAGGGAGAAAAGGTTCATCGCAATATCCTTTGGCACCAGTAACACGGGCATCGATCAAGTCTGCAATGAGCGATTGCCCACCCGTAGTTGGCAGAAACGTTCGACCGCTCGTGGAAACCGCAGTCTCGGCTAAAGCGCCCGGCGCAAAACGAATCGATTTGTAGCTGTCGATGGAAAATTTGCCATCGTTGCTGCCCCAGGATGCGTAGCCCATCAGGCCCACTTTGTTGCCTATGAAAGCTTCGGTTCGCTCTAGCTCATGAGGAATGCCGCTGATCTTTAGGGTTTCAGCGCAAGCCATCAGATCTGCGTTCCAGTCTTTCACTCCAAGGCCTCCGATTGTTTCCATGTCGGTTCGTCCGTTCTTGATCGGCAGAAGGGGAACCCTGGCAATATCGGATGGATCTGCACTCGCGTTGGCATCTAAGAAAAATGATCCGGTAGGTTTTTGAGTGGAAGAGGCCATAGCGTTGTCGATCAATGCTATGGCTGCTTCGACAGTGTAGCCATCGAGGCGAGTGACGAGATATCCACCAAACTTTGCATGCGAGAATCGTTCCTTTGAATTGAAGTAATTGTTGACGAAGCACTTTCCTTTCCATCCCGCCTCATCAATCACGACGTGCTGCGTCGTGGGGTTATCAAAGTAACCAATAGCCGCCAAGTAGGAGTCCAAAGACGGTTGATTGTTGGACAACCCGATCGGCGCAGCCGTAAGTCGAATCGGTATCCCTTTCGTGAGCACAATAAAGTCAATCGATGGGTCCTTTTCTAGGTAAGCCTTCAACGGAGTTTCTATTGCCTCTCGGAATTGAGCAAAAGGCATGGTCTCATTCGCGGAAAGGAGCGAGGAGTCAGGGCAACGCACTTGAAGACGCTTTTGAATACCTCGTTTTTCCATGTAATGCTTCGCGATCTGCATCGAAATCGGACTGTCTAAATTTTCGATAACCAGCACCCGATTTTCGAGCGAGGGTTTGGCCGGTTCAACGATCGCTTCAATCACGTCAGGCTCGGAGGGTTTGCATCCCGCGAATCCAAGCCACAAAACTGCCGAAGAAGCAAACATTGAAATCTTGAGCAAGGCTGTTTTTTGCATCATGTCCAGTAAGATCAAGCCATCATGAAGGACTAGGTTTGTCAAAATATACTACTTGCTAGAGTATACTATTCATGGCATAAAAGTTCGCCATGACTTGAAAAATTGCGTTTCCATCGCGGACAACGCTCGCCTTACCCTTGGATATCCACAATGCACATGAATCGGCTTCCTGTTGTGACACGCTGTCTGCTTTCTTGTGTCTTGGCTCTGGCATCTTTGCCATCGTCGGCTCACGGGCAAGCGAAGTTGGAGACGAAGGACAACGATCCTTTGAGCTGGATGCCAGCCTCGACACTCGTCTATCTAAAGCTAGAGCCGATTGGTTCGTTGCTATCCCACCCACTGCGAACGAGAATTCAATCGGACGAAACCGTTCAGGCCCTTTGGAAGAGCGAACCACTCAAGGAATTGCGTGGAGGAATTGCGGTATCGGAGTTGGTGCTAGGCGCCAAAATAGAAACACTCGCTCGTGACTTGACCAAGTTCGGTGCCCACCTTTGCATCAACGATAAAGGTGAAATGGTTCTTCTCGCAAGAACCAGGAGTGAGCGTTGGTTAAAAGACTATGTTCAAAAAATCGTGACTCTCGCGCGTGGAGACAGCAATAAAAACAAGCCAGGCAAAGTCTCGGAGACAACCTATCGTGGTATTCGCGGGTATGAAGTCAACAAGCTGATTGTCGCCCAAATGGACGATTGGTTATTGGTGGCCAACAAACCCGAGATTGCAAAGGCAACCGTCGATCAAATGTTGGACAAGAACAAGAAGTCCCTTGACGCCTCCCCCTTTTATCAAAGGGCTAAGGAGTTTGCCGAACGATTCGATTCAAACTCCAAAGGATCGATTGCAACCGTTTATCTCGATATGGATAACATTCGAAAAGCAAAAGCCGGATGGGCGAAAAAGATTTTTTCCAACAAACCTCGGGAGTTTGTAGCCGAGTTGCTCTTCGGTGGTTTGCTTGCAACATTGGATCAGTCCCCCATGACGATCGGTCGGTTAGCATTGAATGAATCCGGTGCTAATATGGAGTTTCTGTCTCCAAGTCAGCCAGAGTGGTTCGCTGAGACACGCGAGTTTTACGTGGGACCGAATTCGAAAGGAGTTGCCGAACGCGCTTGGAAGATTCATCAAGGGCTTGCGTCGTTGAGCACCTATCGGAATCTTTCGGAACTCTGGCTTCGAGCGGGGGACCTGTTTGACCAAAAAGTGAATGACCAACTTGCACAAGCCGACAACACATTAACGACATTGTTTTCAGGCCGTGACTTTGGAACGGACATTCTGGGAGCATTAGAACCGCAGCTTCAAATTGTCTCTGCATCTCAATCCTTTCCCAACGCACTCAAGCCTTCGATTCGACTGCCCAGCTTTGCCTTGGTCGGTAAACTTAAAGAGCCAGAGTCGATGCAACGGGATTTAAAACGGATCTTTCAGAGCTTTGTCGGATTTCTCAATGTTGCGGGTGCTATGGAAGGTCAGCCCCAACTCGATCTCGAATCGGAGATCGTCGGTGATGCAAAGATCTATTGGGCCGAGTATGTTGTGGACAAAGATCGCAAATACGAGAACGGTCTTCCTGTACCGTTTAACTTTAGTCCTTCGGTTGCGTTCCTGGGGGATCGAGTGGTTGTCTCCAGTACATCAGCTCTCGCACGTCAATTGATTTCCGAGATGGCAAATCCGAGCTCTAACCATGAGCCATCCTTGATGAGCCCTCAGCTCAACACGAGTATGGAACTGGATTTGGCGATGATCCGAGATGTATTGCTGGATAATCGCGATCAACTCATCACGCAGAACATGCTAGAAAAAGGTCATTCCAAAAAGGAAGCCCAGGGTGAGGTGGATGTGCTATTAGGGTTGATGCAATTGCTAGGATCCGCGAGTGCCCAGCTTTCGTTTGACGAGCGGGTTCGATTGAACATACAAGTGGACCTTGCGGGCAAGGACAATGTTAAAGCCAATTTGGACAAAACATCGAATGGTGCGGAGGCACGATGAGTCGGACTAACCAGACGATCGATTGGAATGCAGACTTGGAGTCGATCGATCCAGAGTTAGCATGGTCCCCATGGGAACCATCCTCGAAAGAACCGTGGAGTATCGATAGGGCGGCTTTGCTTTTTCGCAGAGCTGGCTTCGGCGCTAGCCAAGATGAGTTGAAAGCGGCTATCAAGGAGTCACCCACCATATGTATCGATCGATTGCTGGGCAAGAAGCGGCAAGAATCGTCGATTGCGGATACGTTTGAAGAGGAGTCTGCCATTCTTGCCAAAGGAGTTTTGGCGGGTGGCGATTCTCGCAACCTCGCTTCCTGGTGGCTGCATCGATTGCAGCATTCTCCTTGTTCAACGGTCGAGAAATTGACTTTGTTTTGGCATGGCCATTTCGCGACTGGGGCTGAAAAAGTCATCGATCCAGAACTGATGTTGGAGCAGAATCGAACGCTGCGACGCAATGCATCGGGGAGCTTTCGAACCATGGTGCAGGAGATATCAAAAGATCCTGCAATGTTGATCTATTTGGATAGTGTGACCAATCGTAAAGCCCATGCCAATGAGAATTATGCACGCGAGTTGATGGAACTCTTTTGCTTGGGGGAAGGAAACTACACTGAGCAAGATGTACTGCAGTTAGCCCGATGTTTTACTGGTTGGGAGATTCGACGCAAACAATTCCGATTCAATCCGTATCAACATGACAGTGGAAAGAAGTCGATACTGGGAGTCGATAACGTTGATTCGGGCGAAGAAGCTATCGACTGCGTCGTGCGACATAAGGCAACCCCCAATTTTATCGTTCGCAAGTTGTTCAAATTCTTTCTGTGCGATGAACCGGAGCCATCGGACGATTTTCTCGCCCCGTTGGCAGCGACCTTTATCGATTCGTCATTTTCGGTTCAGCCGGTGGTCGAGAAGTTGCTAAGTAGTCGTTTGATGCTCTCGGGTTGGCCGGTTGGTCGAAAAATTCGTTCTCCTATCGACGTAGCGATGGCATGCCTTCGGGGGCTGCAGGCAACGACGAATCTGGATGCATTGACTAAACGACTACGACCCTTAGGGCAAAGTTTGTTTTATCCGCCCAACGTAAAGGGCTGGGATGGTGGTCGTAGTTGGATCAATTCCTCAACATTGATTGGACGAGCCAATCTCGTTCATGATATGATCCGAGATGAAAACACTCGCTTTGGTGGCCAGTCTCTTTCGCAGTGGTGCGAGCGTCAACGCATTCGTTCAAGTGAAGGTTGGCTCGCCTATTTGGAGACGACTTTACTTGCCAAGCCGCTGAACGCAGAGGCGAGACGAACGTTGTTATTCGAAGCTGATTCCAAGAACGACCGAGCATCACTATTGATTCAACTCTGTTCTCTTCCTCAGTTTCACCTATCTTAACTCACCTATCCGAGCTCGCTACGATACTCTCAAGACTTCGAGTCCTATCATGAAACGACGCACATTCATCCAATCCGCTTCGTCCGCCGCGGGAATTGCGATCGGAGTTCAGGCTCCGAAGGGGTGGGTGCACGCAATGGCAAAGGAGCTGGCAAGCTCAGATTCGACCGCGGAACGCATTTTGGTCGTCGTTCAACTCACCGGTGGAAATGATGGATTGAATACCATCGTTCCGTACAAAAATGACGCATACAAGAAGGCACGGCCCAAGCTGAAGATAGATTCGAACGAGGTGATCGCTTTGGATGAAGAACTAGGTTTTCATCCATCGCTGGGGTCCCTCGTGTCTATGCTAGAGAAGCAGAGGCTTGCTGTGATCCAGGGCGTGGGGTACGAGAATCCGAATCGATCACACTTTGAGTCGATGGATATCTGGCACAGTTGCAAGCCCAAGACATCGCGCAATCGATCTGGCTGGATTGGTCGATTACTAGCCGAAGCGAAGGGGGTTGAAACAGACGATTCGTTGGCGCTCCATCTTGGGAACGAACCGATCCCACTAGCTTTGGTGAATCGAGGTGTTCAAGTTCCCTCGCTTTCATCGGTGGAGCAGTTTCGACTCAAAGCGGATCGTAAACTATCAAAAGATCAGACCGCGAGATCGATGTCACCGTCCCCTGCCTCCCATGCGATTTCGAAGGAATCGTCCGACGAGGATTTGATGAATTTTCTATCGGTTAGCACAGATACTGCATTGCAGGCAAGCAGTCGGATTGAAGGCATGCTATCAACACCAGATGAGAACAAGGATTTTCCAGATTCCGAGCTCGGGAATAAATTGCGGACAATATCGCGATTGATTCTGGCTGGGCTCAAGACTCGAATCTACTATGTCACCCTCGATGGATTCGATACGCACGCCAACCAGCTTGCTGTTCACGCTGCGTTGTTGCGACAATGGAGCGAATCTCTTGCCGCATTTCACGCACGGTTAGACCGCGATGGTCAATCCGATCGCGTACTGGTGATGACGTTCAGTGAGTTTGGACGACGCGTGGCAGAGAACGCGAGCCTCGGCACAGACCACGGAGCGGCGGCTCCTATGTGGTTAAGTGGTCCCAAGATGAAGAACACGTTAGTCGGCGAGTTGCCCAGTCTAACGCAGTTGGTGGATGGTGATCTCCAGTACCATACCGACTTTCGCGCTGTCTATCGAAGTGTCGTTGAAAATTGGTTTGGATGGAAAAGTGATGGCATGGGGCTCGGAGATTATTCCTTGCTCCCTCTTTTTGCCTAACTAACGAACAATCGAGAAGCCTCTCGCCGTTCGTTCGCTATCGCTTTCCAAATCATAAAAACAACAAAAATAACGATAGCATTCACGAGCGTTGCAAAACATTGAGATGAAGAGCTCGTCGGGAATCGCTGAGGGATTGCAAGCAGGCACTGTCTAAAGTATTCTAGCATCTTACCTGGCGATGGGTTTTTACGTTCCTTGTGAGTGGCTTCAGCGGTAATTAAGCCGCCTTTGTTTCTGGGTACTACAAAACTCAGGTACTGAGTAGGCCGTTTTCATTGAGTCTTGAAAATAGAATTACACATTACTCATTGCTTTTTTGATTTCATTTGATGATTGAGGATTTGATCGTGCGAAAGCTTTCTTTGCGTCGGGGTTTCACTCTCGTTGAATTGTTAGTTGTGATTGCCATTATTGGCATTTTGGTTGGACTGCTTCTCCCAGCTGTTCAGGCTGCTCGAGAAGCTGCTCGCCGAATGCAGTGCACAAATAATCTCAAACAAATTGGATTAGCAATTCACAACTACGAAAGCACCTTCAAAAGACTACCGAACAAGTCTGGGGGGACTGCCAGTTTAACAGGAAGCGCGGAGCGATTGAATGGCAACTACAATCGTTTGAGCCCGTTCGTTCCAATGTTGGCGTTCATTGAGCAGAACAATTTGTATACGAGAATTCAGGCTGGAAATGAAACGACTGCGTTGGGGGTCGTTGCACCTGGTGGTCCCTCTGCATGGTTCCCTCGCATTGACGGAACAACGACTACCAATCGCTACTTTCCGTGGACGGTATCTGTTCCATCATACCAATGCCCTTCGGACAATATCATTCCAATTGCAACTGGTGAGCATGGCACAAACTCCTATGCAGTCAACATGGGTGATTTGATTGTCAATGTCAACGGTGCTCAGCAAATGCGAGGACCGCTCGGTGGTACCGGCATTTATAAAACGATGGGGGCAATTTCCGATGGCACGAGCAACACCATCGTGTTTAGTGAGCGGGTTGCGCACAATGCCAACAACTTCAACGACGGCACCTTCAAGACAGCAACGGGAAGCGAGCTGGTGACTCGATTTGCAGCACAACAACTGACGATCCAAACAAGTCCAAGCAGTTGCTTGGCTAGGGCCATTGGTAATAAGTGGGCTCCGGGAACACAACTCAAAGCTCGCTTTGGAATTCTCTGGACCGACGGTCAAGCGGAACGCACTGGATTCAATACTGTTCTTGGGCCCAACAAACCATCTTGTTTCGGTGACACGAACAACGCTGCTGACTCGAATGTTGTTGTTCTTCCTGCAAGCTCTATGCATACGGGCGGCGTGAACATTGTTTCTATGGATGGATCTGTTCGATTCATTTCCGACGGAATTGATACTGGCAATACAGCGGCAATCGATACCGCACCGAATGGGCCAAGCTTGTACGGCGTGTGGGGTGCACTCGGTACTATCAGTGGTGGCGAAGTGGCTGTAATTGATCAATAACCACTTGCGATCGAGTATACAAAGTTGAATGACAGCCGAACTCGGCGAGATTTTTCTTAAGTCAGTGAAGGGTTTTGAGTCGATGACGTACCGACAAATGTTGGCGATAGGGTTTATCTTTGCTTTGGTGATCGGATGCAGTGGCGGTGACGGCGACGAACGGCCTACTGCACCCGTCGAAATCACGGTCACTTACAAAGGTAGACCTGTTGATGGCGCAATCGTCCAGTTTATTACGGTTCAAGACCCCCATCCTGCTACGGGAACAACTGACAATGCCGGAAAATGTTCTCTGACAACGTATCGCCAAAACGATGGAGCCATCATTGGTGAGAACTTGGTTACAATCACCAAGCACGAGATCGACAAGACAAATATCAAACCGGTGAAACCTGAAGATAAAGACTTGATTGGCGTTTCACCTATTCCAACGCTCAAAAGCTTGATACCAGAAAAATACTCCGCACCTGGTTCATCGGGACTCAAAGAGGATGTAAAGAAGGGAAAGAATACTTTTTCCTTTGAACTCAAAGATAAGTAATCGATTTTAGTAATCTCCCTCGGATCGTAAAACGCTCCACTCCCTCCCTCTCCACGGCACATCCACGCATCCACGGCACTAAAGGACGCGCACAGAAACGAAGTTGGTTTTAACGAAATTCCGAATCGAACGCATAGGCTATTGGCTCTAGATATTGCGAATTTGCTCGACGTCTTCCATACGCCCTTGAGCGACAGCGTTATCCACTCGTTCCTTGATACTGGTATGTGGACTTTGTTCTGGCAACAGAACAATTCCAGCAGCCACGGGATTCAAGTCGATATACGCTGCCGCGGATAGAAGAGATTCTTGGTCGAGGATGGCGATCGACTTGTAGCGTCCTTCAAAAAACGCACCAGAACATCCATCTTGCTTATCGAGACCGAACCAGATTCGGGACTACTCGAAATTGTTTACATCGACCACAACCATTTTCATCTGGTTGAACAAGAAGAGCGTGTAGCGGATCCGGCCACAGGTCCTCTCTTTAGTCTTTTGGGGGACTTTTGCAGGCGGGCGGTTCGTTCTCAGCTGGAGTAACTGGAGCGTGTTAACGAGCCACTGCTACCTACAGAACCCAATTCAGAACTTGCATTGTGAGTACCTATTCCCGAATTCAATTCGAAGATCAGATCCGAAAGCCCGTTGGCGATCGATGCTGCATCCATGGTCGACACCTCAGATTCTTTCAACTTGGTGGCATTGGCACCAGAAAGCACCTTTAATCGTTCCGCCTCGTCTTCGTTCATCGAAGGAACAGAAAATCCAAATTCTTCTATCATCGAATTCCAGGCTGATAGCGTCTTTGCTTCCTCGTTCGCCATCCCCATCCGCTGTGCTCCAAGTACACTTAGCCGAAGCGAACGAAGAACTTGATTGACATGCGAACCACTTTCATGAGTTGCTTGGTACCATGCAAGTTCACGCAACGCATGAGGTGCTTCATGTGGGAATTGCACCGCAGCTTTTTGTGAGAGCCTAATCGCCCATGCCCAAATCCGCTCCAGTTCAAATACTTTCGAATCAAAATAATGGCTCGTTTGAGCAAGTTCCTCACGAACCGAGTTGGCCAACCATGTGAAACAAGAGGCATTATAGTATTCCAAGCCGTTGGTTGAACTGACTTGCTTACAAATCGATACCCAATTCGATCGCGAGACAGAAAAAATTCTTGTTTGGAAATCACGTATGGCAGCATTTGACTCCAGCAGTTGCTGAGATCGTTCGTCTTGAGCACTGAAAAGTTGGTCGGTTGGGAAAACGAAAGGTTCATCCGAACCAGATAGGCTCAAAACGCACTGCGTTGCGTAAAAATTGAGTGCATCTCCTTCAAGCAGACATTTTCTGAGCAATTGTCGACATAGCGATTGGGCTTCTCCAATTCTTCCCGCTCGCACACACCACAGAGCGTGATCATAAACCGGTCGGTTGGAATTCTCGATAAGAGTCTGATTTTCAATGCTCAAATTTTCGCAATGAACTGAAGAGGCTTGTTTGGTAAAGATCATTTTTCGAATGTTGAAACGCAAGGGATGGAACAGAGACAGCTTTGAAAAAGCGTTGGTTAAAATAGGTTCGTCCGCTTGCGTAAGTATTCAAAATCATGTTTTTTTGAGATAGAACAAAAGCACGCCCAACGAAAGAACGGATTAATCGTTGCATCTATTACCGCGGCTGATGGAGGGTTGGTCTTCTCAACAACAGCAAAAGGTGAGCGTCCGGTCAACCGCATCTTGACAGGGGACGCGGGGCTACTTTAATTTCTTTTGGTTTCGGAGTTGGCGTTTACGAAGTTCCTTGCGGCGGCGCTCCTCGCGGCGGACTGCATCGATCTCCCATTTGCAATCCGGATGCGTCAGAAGCCAGCGGTCTGGCAGTAAACCATCCAACTCCTCACTCGTTACGGATCGATCTGCAGACGATTGACAAAACGCTTCCCTTTTTCGGTAGTACGCAAAATAAAGACATAAAGGACACGCACATCAACGAAGTTGGATTTAAATAAATTCCGAATCGAATGCATAGACTATCGGCTCTAGAAACGCGGACGTTAGAGACACTGTCACCTCAAGAGCGCCAAAAGCATCAAAAAATAGGTGCGCGATGACTGAATCGCAAGATTTCGAAACGAATCCGATCGATGGAAACGTACCGCTACCTCGATCGAATTCTTTCGTTCCGACTGAGAGACGCCTGAAGGCGGAATGCTACCCTGCCGTCAGCCGATGTTCGCAAGATGCCGAACACCTAACTTGCCCGCCAACTCTCGCAGTCGATCGCGACTGGCTGACAGAAAGCGACCGACCCACGTCTTTTCGTGCAACCGCTTGATACGCTGACTCCAAATCTCAGCGCTACTTTGGAGTCGCTCAAAGATGCCTGCCAACTCACTGGATACGACAGCCTTCCCCTTGCGAACCACGCGGCTCGTATAGTCGACCAGCAACAGATACTGGCCTAACGTAAACCCCTCCACGATCCCCTTCCGCAGTGATCCTTGACGTTGGCGATCTTCGATCGGAACCAACCACAATGAATCTTCGACATCGCCACTCACCGCTTGTGCTGCGACACTGCCATTGCGAATTTGCTCGACGTCTTCCATGCGTCCTTGAGCGACAGCGTTATCCACTCGTTCCTTGATACTGGTATGTGGACTTTGTTCTGGCAATGGCACGATTCCAGCCGCCACGGGATTCAAGTCGATATAGGCCGCCACGGATAGCAACGATTCTTGGTCCAGAATGGCAATCGACTTGTAGCGTCCTTCAAAAAACGCACCAGTGCATCCATCTTGTTGATTGGCAAGTCGAGCGAGCGGCTCTTTGAGGCACTTCATGAACCAACCGAGCGAAGACAAACGACTTCGAGTCACTCGTACCCAATCGGAGTTGTTCAATTTCGCTTGGATCATTTCCTCCGAC
>CAIOHR010000227.1 GCA_903858115.1 uncultured Pirellula sp.
ATCATCGCTGCTGAACGCGAGGTCCAGAACAAGCATCGCCACCTCGTGGTCGCTGCAACGGGCACCGGCAAAACGATGATTGCTGCATTTGATTACGCTCGAGTGGCACAAAGTCTTGGTCGCAAACCTCGGTTGTTGTTCATCGCTCACCGCAAAGAAATCCTCAATCAAGCCTTGGCGTCGTTTCGTTGCGTAGTGCGGGACCAAAACTTTGGGGATCTACTTGTTGATGGGAACGATCCTGACCAGCGTGATCATTTGTTCTGCTCGATCCAAAGCTACAACTCGCGTAGTCTGATAGATGAAGAGGCGGATCGATTCGAGTACATCGTGGTGGACGAGTTCCATCACGCGGCCGCGCCGAGCTATCAAGCACTGCTTGGTCACGTTCAGCCGACGATCTTGCTTGGTCTGACTGCAACGCCCGAACGATCTGATCAACTCGACATTTTGAGCTGGTTCGGTGGACGAGCCAGCGCGGAGATCCGTCTGCCTGATGCGATAAATCGTCGTTTGCTATGTCCGTTTCAGTATTTTGGCGTCGCTGATTCGGTCGATCTCACTGGTTTAGCTTGGCAGCGTGGTGGTTATCGCGTCGATGATTTGGATCGGCTTTACACCGGCAACGATATTCGAGCAAAGCTGGTACTTGAAAAGCTCTGTGATACGGTTCTCAATCTTGCCGACGTTCGTGGATTAGCGTTTTGCGTCAGTGTTGCCCATGCCGAATTCATGGCAAGGTACTTTAATGACAACGGCGTTTCGTCGATTGCCTTGTCAGCCCAGTCAAATGATGAGGAACGGAACTCAGCGCAGCAGCGATTGCGGGATCGCACTATTAGTTTCATCTTCGTTGTCGATCTCTACAACGAAGGCGTCGACATCCCCGAGGTTGACACCGTGCTGTTTCTTCGGCCCACGGAAAGCCTAACAGTATTCCTGCAGCAGCTCGGACGGGGACTTCGATTGCATACCGAGAAGGATTGTCTGACTGTACTCGACTTCATTGGCGCGCAGCGTAAAGAGTTTCGTTTCGCCAGCCGCTTCCGAGCCCTTAGCGGAAAGCCAACTGCCAAGCTCGACGATGAAATAGAATCTGAGTTTCCGCACTTGCCAAGCGGTTGCGTCATCAAGCTAGAGCGAGTGGCTCAACAGCGAGTTCTTGAGAACGTGCGGGAATCGATTCGATTGGTACGCCCTCGAATGCTTGCCTCGTTGCGTGACTTGAAACAATACCTAGGGCGAACACCGACACTCGAAGACGCCATCGACTACTTTGACACATCTTTGGATGAATTGCTAAAGCGAGGGTTGTGGTCGCGTCTGTTGGCCGACGCGGGGATTGGCGAATCGATCGATGCGCCCGACGAACAGCAACTTGCAAAGGGACTCTGTCGACTGAGTCACATCAATTGTCCACAGCAGATAATTCGCTTGAAGGAGTACCTTTCTTCGTCCGAACCTGTTGTGATCAACAAAGTGCCAGCACTGATCGAAATGCTTCATACAAGCCTTTGGGGAACCCAGCATTCGGAACTGACCGTAGAAGTTGCGGAGGGACGGCTGCGATCCAATCCGTCTGCGATCTCCGATCTCCGCGCCGTCATGGACTACCGACTAAAGCATTCGCCTCTGATAGCGTCGCATAGTTCAACTGCTTACGATCCTCTAGCGATCCACGCAGCCTACACCCGTGATGAGATCCTAGTTGCACTCGGTCACTGGAGTTTCAATAATCGGCCAAGCCAGCGCGAAGGCGTCTTGCATCTGAAAGACCGTAAGCTCGATGTATTCTTTGTGACGCTTCAAAAGTCCGAAGACGAATACTCGCCGACCACGATGTACGAGGACTACCTTATCTCGCACGATTTGTTTCACTGGCAATCGCAGAGCAACACGTCCGAGCAATCGCCGACGGGCCAGCGATACATTCGGCACAGCGAGTTGGGCTATACACCATTGCTGTTCGTGCGTGAGACCAAAAGCTTGCCGTCTGGACTATCGGCTCCCTACCACTTCCTCGGCCCATGCAGCTACGTCAATCACACCGGCAGTCGGCCTATAAGTATCACGTGGAGACTGCGTCACTCTGTACCTACTCGCTTGCTCCGAACAATGGCTCGCCAAGTCGCAGTTTAGACGTCAATCAAGATATCAATCATCGATTTCTTGCAGCAGGCTATTGGCGATCTCTTTCCAATTGACTTCGCTTATGGAAGCGTTGAGCAAGTCTGAGTAAACGCTTGCCTCGCTAGCGAGTGGGTTGCTATCTTCAAGCATTTCTTTCAGCTCGTTCGCAAGCTGATAACACGCTCGTTCTTTGCGACTGAGTACTTGGTCTGCGACCGCCTCTTCAAAGCAGCGCTGAGCTAATGTTCTGCACGTGTTATAGGAACCTTCGTCGTTGCCCAACCAAAGATTGACAACCCACGTTTCGTAATTTGACCATCCGTTATAGGAAGAGTCTGATTCTGTCAAAATTCGATGTTCCTACTCGCGGGGTTATTCGATTACGTGAGCGAAATCCTCGCATGCCTGACTCTAGGCAGCGGCTACCAGAGTGCCTGACCGAGGAAATTCATTGATTGCGACATTTGTACAGCCGGTAGTGTACCGGACTTGGCCAGGGTCGAATAGTCTTGGGACTGCGTCTTGGTTGGTAAGAGTCAAACGGTTTGCGGCGAACCTTGAAGCGGCCAATCGGTGTCTTTCAAAGTCGGGTAAACAACACCCTGGAATTGTCCGTTGCCCTTCAAGTTTCGCAATGGATCGTTGCATTTAGAATGGGTTAAGATGAAGGTTTATCTAGACGATGAAAGAGCGACACCTGACGGCTGGACGCGAGTCTACTGGCCCAGCGAAGCGATCGAGTTGTTGAATTCTGGGCAGGTTACTGAGATTAGCTTGGACCACGATCTTGGTGATGACGAGCGTGGTACCGGATATGACGTTGTGCTTTGGATTGAAGAGCAAGTTGCATTGCATGAGTTTGTACCGCCGAAGATGTTGGTTCATTCCGCTAACGTGTCTGCTCGCGCTAAGATGGAAGCGGGAATCCGGGCAATCATGGCCAGAGCAAACACCCATCTGTGACAAAGTCTCCGAAATCTTGAAAACAGGTGAGACTTAGCCGCTTGTAACCTGCTAGGGGCTTCTCGTAACTGTTGTGTTCTATCGCGAACCGTGTGGTTCGTGGCATTTATTGAACACGATTGTTATGAGGCTTCTACAGATGGATCATTGGTGGGAGATTGGATTGCCGGACGCGCATGCGCCAGCGTTGGTGCGAGGCATAGCCTACTACCGGCATTCGGCCCAAGACAGACAAGAGAACTCGATTCCGATTCAACAGGATCAAGTTCGCGCTTGGGCGAAACAACATGGCGTTGAAATCATCCGCGAGTTCTGCGACGCGGGCCGCTCGGGGCTTAACTCCGAAGGTCGGCCTGCGTTCACCGAGATGATGGACGAATGGATCACCAAGCGTGATGACTTCGAATACGTGCTCTGTTTGGATGTCTCGCGCTGGGGACGATTCCAGGATATCGACTTGTCGGCTCAGTTCTCGGCGATCTGCAAAAAACATAAGAAGCAGGTCATCTACACGACGATCGGCAAGCCAAGGGAAGACGACCCGCTCTATCCGGTCTACGTTCAATTCGAACGCTTCCGCGCCGCACAGTACAGTCGAGAACTGAGCGACAAGGTCTGGCGTGGCTGTGTGAAGATCGCCGAGCAAGGCTACTGGGCGGGCGGTCCGCCTCCTTATGGTTTGCAGCGGTTACTGCTGGATGAAAAACGCGAACCGCTCAACGTACTTCAGCCAGGACAACGCAAGGGAATCCAGAACCAACGTGTGACCTTAGTGGAAGGGCCACCGGAGGAAGTGGCAACGATCCGGCGTATCTTCGAAGCGTTCGTGGTGCGTGGCGACTCGGAATACAAAATCGCTGAAGACCTCAATCGCGATGGGATACCATCACCGAGTGGCCGGCGTTGGGGCGCGGGAAGCGTGATGGCTCGGCTTCGCAATGAAAAATACGCTGGCACGATGGTCTACAACCAGACCAGCGGCAAGCTGAAGACTCCCAAACATCCGAATCCGCCAGAGGAATGGGTGCGAACACCTGAGGCTTTCTCCGGCGTGATCGATTTCGAATTGTATCTGCGGGCCCAAGAGTTATTGGAGAA